>NZ_JAGIOF010000001.1:697114-1394229 GCF_017876535.1 Paeniglutamicibacter kerguelensis | reverse complement strand
CACGACCACGGAAATCGACGTCGCCGCCGGAGGAATGACCCAACTTGCCGAGCCTGCAGCAGAGGTCAAGGCGGCTGTCATCGCGGTCCCCGCCTCAGTCGCGCCGCGAGAAGCCTTGGAGGGCATGCTGGTTGACCCTCAGGGAGACTTCACGATCACCGACAATTCTTCGCTGAACAACTACGGCGAACTCGGTTTGGCCACGGGAAAGACTCCTCTGGTTCAGCCCACTGCCGTGGCGCCCTACGGCTCCGCCGAGTACACGGCCACGGTCGCCGAGAACACCGCCCGCGCCATCAAACTCGACGACGGCGCCAGCACCAACTTCCTGAGCTCCGGTGGCTCCGTTCTTCCGCTGCCGTGGTTGAGCCGGGAAACGCCGATGCGCGTTGGTTCGACCTCCGAGTTCATGGCCCCTGTCATCTTTGACAACCGCAACAACGCCTACAAATTCCAGCCGTTGGAGACCCTCACCCCGGCGAATGCCGGCACCGTGCAGCCCATCACCTTTGGCAACAACCGCGTGGACGCGCCGAAGGACGTGGGCGGCAACCTCAAGGTTGCCTCCTTCAACGTGCAGAACTACTTCACCGAGACCGGTGACACGGACCCCGCGTGCGAGTTCTACACCGACTTCAACGGCAACAAGGTCACCGTCAAAGGCGGCTGCCCCCAGCGCGGTGCTGCCGATGCGGCGAACCTGAAGCGCCAGCAGGACAAGATCGTGGCCGGCATCAATGCGTCCGGCGCCGATGTGCTCTCGCTGGAAGAAATCGAGAATTCCGCCAAGTTTGGCAAGGACCGCGACAGCGCCCTTGCTACGTTGGTTGATGCCCTCAATGTCGCCGCTCCGGGAGTCTGGGACTACGTCCGCTCCCCCGCGGCGGACCAGCGACCTGCGGTCGAGGATGAGGACGTGATTCGCACCGCCTTCATCTACAAGAAGCATGCCGCCGAGCCCGTGGGCGACTCCGTGATCCTGGATGACAAGGCGTTCATCGGCATTGCCCGGCAGCCGCTGGCGCAGTCGTTCAAGCCCGTCGGCGCCGAGGATTCCGCCAAGGTGCTGCTGATCGCCAACCACTTCAAGTCCAAGGGTTCGGCGATCGGCAATGACACCGATCAGGGCCAGGGCAACTCCAACCTGGCCCGCACCGCCCACGCCAAGGCGCTCGTGGAGTTCTCCACCAAGCTGCAGGCCGAGCAGGGCACCGACAAGGTGCTGCTCATGGGCGACTTCAACGCCTACGGGTTTGAGGATCCCATCAAGGTCATGACCGATGCCGGTTACGTGGACCAGGATCCAAAAACCGGCAAGCATTCCTACAGCTTCGGCGGAATGGTCGGTTCGCTTGACCACATCCTGGCCTCGCCTGCCGCCGAGGCAGCGATCACGGGTGCGGATATCTGGAACATCAACTCCGTCGAATCCCCCGCCATGGGATACAGCCGCTACAGGTACAACGCCACCGATTTCTACGATTCTTCGGCGTTTGCCGCATCCGACCACGACCCCGTCATCGTCGGCCTGGACCTGGGCGGGGCTCCGGCAGCCACCAAGGAAATCAACCTCTTGAACATCAACGACTTCCATGGCCGCGTTGACGCCAACACCGTGAAGTTTGCCGGCACCGTGGAACAGCTGCGCGCAGCGTCCGGGGACGCCAACACGGCGTTCCTCTCCGCAGGTGACAACATCGGCGCCAGCGTGTTCGCTTCGGCTTCCCAGGATGACGTGCCCACCATCGACGTGCTCAACGCGCTGGAACTGCAGGCCTCAGCGGTCGGGAACCACGAGTTCGACAAGGGCTACGGCAATCTCGATGGCCGCGTCAACGACGCGGCCGACTGGGATTACCTGGGTGCCAACGTGTACGCGAAGGGCACCACCACCCCGGTGCTTGACGAGTACAGGATCATCACGCTCAACGGCGTGAAGGTTGCCATCATCGGCGCCGTCACGCAAGAGGCCCCCACCTTGGTGACTCCTTCGGGCGTTTCCATGCTGGAGTTCGGCGACCCGGTCGAGGCGGTCAACCGCGTCGCCAAGGAGATCACCGATCAGAAGCTGGCCGACGTGATCGTGGCCGAGTTCCA
This sequence comes from Paeniglutamicibacter kerguelensis, assembly GCF_017876535.1. Taxonomy (NCBI): domain Bacteria; kingdom Bacillati; phylum Actinomycetota; class Actinomycetes; order Micrococcales; family Micrococcaceae; genus Paeniglutamicibacter; species Paeniglutamicibacter kerguelensis. Next base: position 1,392,132 of record NZ_JAGIOF010000001.1, on the reverse strand, counting down.
CGAGGGCGCCGGTGCAGGAACCCCGGATGGCGCAACCCTGGAGGAAGAGATCGCCGCCGGGGGCGCGTTCCGGGACATCGTGACCAAGACCAGCCCCTCGGTCGATGCGATCTTCACCGGGCACACCCACAAGCAGTACGCGTGGGACGCCCCGATCCCGGGCGTCTCGGCCGACGCAGCGCTGAAGACCCGGCCCGTGCTCCAGACTGGAAGCTACGGCGAGTTCATCGGCCAGATCATCCTGAAGGTGGACTCCGCTTCCAACGAGGTTGTTTCCTACACGCAGGGCAACGTGCCGCGCACCACGACCGACGACGATGAGCTGGTGGCCACGTTCCCGCGTGTGGCAACGGTCAAGGACATCACGGACAAGGCACTTGCCGACGCTACGGTTGTAGGCAACGTTCCGGTCGGGAAGATCTCCGCTGACATCACCACGGCGCAGACCTTCGACGCCGCGACCGGCAAGTACACCCGTGATGACCGCTCCAGTGAATCAACATTGGGCAACCTGGTGGGCGACGCCCTTCTGGATGCGCTCAAGGCGGAGCAGACCGGTGGCGCCGAGATCGGCGTGGTCAACCCCGGCGGGCTGCGTGCGGAGCTGCTCTACAAGAACGACGGTTTCGAGGATGGCGTGGTGACATACGCCAACGCCAACGCCGTGCTGCCATTCGTGAACAACCTGTGGACGACCTCCCTGACTGGAGCACAGGTCAAGGAGATGCTGGAGCAGCAGTGGCAGACAAATGCCGACGGTTCCATCCCGAGCCGCCCCTTCCTGAACCTGGGGCTCTCCTCAAACATGGACTACACCTACGATTCCACCCGCAAGCCGGGAGACCACGTCACCTCGGTCACCATCAACGGGGAACCGTTGGACCCGGAGCGTTCCTACCGAGTGGGCACGTTCAGCTTCCTGGCCACCGGAGGCGACAACTTCCGGGTCTTCACCGAAGGCACCAACACCAAGGATTCAGGCCTCGTCGACCGGGATGCGTGGATCAAGTACCTTGGAGAACAGTCCCAGACTGCACCGATTGCCCCTGATTTCGCCCGACGAAGCGTTGAGGTCATCGGCAACCCGGCCAGGGTGGATGCTAAGGGTACCGTCGGCTTCCAGCTCAACAAGCTTGACCTGACGTCCCTGGGCAGCCCGAAGAACGCCACCGTCACAGTGGAATTCACTGACAACAAGGGCAAGAGCACCGTGGTTGACACGGTGGGCGTGAGGGACGGATCGGCCAAGGTGTCCTTCACCTTGCCGGCCGATGCCCGCACCAGTGGCACCATCACCGTCAAGGCCGCCCCGAGCGGCACCACGGTGAAGCTGCCGTTGCTCATCACCAACCCGAACGAGCAATGCAAGCCCAAGCAGGATGCGAAGGCCTGCGTCTGATCCGAGTGGCGTCGGAATGACAGTGTCACTTCTTCTCCGAAAGCGGAGGAACGGGCACCGTCGTGGGGGGCAGCACGGTGTCCCGGATGCCGAACCGGCCACCTGCCGCAAGGCCGGATACGCTAGGAGGTGGCACCCCACCGCGGGGCACCACCTCCTTGGCGTAGGCAAATGAAGACTAGTGGGTGTCTTCTGCTTCGATTTCGGTCTTGTCGCCGCTCCACTGCGTGTGGAACGAGCCCTCAACGTCGATGCGGCTATAGGTGTGCGCACCGAAGAGGTCACGCAGGCCCTGGGTCAACGCGGCCGGCAGGCGCTTGCTGCGCAGTCCGTCGTAGTAGGCCAGCGAGGAGGAGAACACCGGAACCGGCACGCCCAGCTGGACGGCGGTGGCGATCACGCGGCGCCAGGCCGGAACGGCCGCACCGATGGCCTCTGCGAATGCCGGGGCGAAGAGCAGGTTGGCCGGCTTCTCGTCGGCGGCGTAGGCCTTGGTGATGTCCTTGAGCAGCTCGGCGCGGATGATGCAGCCGGCACGCCACAACGAGGCGATCTCGTCAAGCTTCAGCTCCCAGTTGTATTCCTTGCCGGCGGACGTGAGCATGTCCAGGCCTTGCGCGTAGGAAACCAGCTTGGAGGCGAAGAGTGCCTGTCGCACGTCCTCGACGAAGTTTTCGCCGAGATCGACGGCAACCTCGTGGCCCTGGAGTACTTCCTGGCCGATGGCGCGCTGGTCGCGCTGCGAGGACAGTCCGCGGGCGAACACGGACTCGGCAATGGCCGAGATCGGTGAACCAAGGTCTAGGCCGGACTGCACGGTCCAGCGGCCCGTGCCCTTCTGGCCGGCGGAGTCGACGATCACGTCAACCAGCGGCTTGCCGGTCTTGGCGTCAACGTGTCCGAGGACCTCGGCGGTGATTTCGATGAGGAAGGAGGCCAGTTCGCCCTTGTTCCATTCCTCGAAGATTTTCGCCTGGGCTGCCGGCTCAAGGCCCGCGCCGGTGCGCAAGAGGTTGTAGGCTTCGCCGATGACCTGCATGTCGGCGTATTCGATGCCGTTGTGGACCATCTTCACGAAGTGGCCGGCGCCGTCGGTCGAGACCCATGCGCAGCACGGTTCGCCATCCACGTGGGCGGAGATCTTCTCGAGCATCGGGCCGAGCGCTGCGTAGGACTCCTTGGAACCGCCGGGCATGATCGACGGGCCCAGCAGTGCACCCTCTTCGCCGCCGGATACGCCGACGCCCACGAAGTGCAGGCCCTTTTCGGCAAGATCGGCCTCGCGGCGGCGGGTGTCGACGAAGTTGGAGTTGCCGGCATCGATGATGATGTCGCCCTCGTCCAGCAGCGGAACCAGCGAGTCGATGACCGAGTCGACCGGGCCGCCGGCCTTGACCATGATCAGCACGCGGCGCGGGGTTTCGAGGTTCTCTACCAGTTCGGCAAGGGTCTCAGTGCGGATGAAGTCGCCTTCATCGCCGTGTGCGGCCAACAGGGCGTCGGTCTTGGCGACCGAGCGGTTGTGCAGGGCAACGGTGTAGCCGTTGCGGGCGAAGTTACGGGCAAGGTTTGCGCCCATGACGGCTAGGCCGGTGACGCCAATCTGTGCAGGCATGAAGTCTCCATCGGTTGCGAATATCGAAGCCGGGCAAGATACCGGCACGACAAGCGCCGGGCACGGCTTCGTGACTACCCACCAGCTTAGTTTGTCCTGTGTGCACAAGGCCAAATAAACACGCCTCGTTGCAAGAAATTGCCCCGGGCATCCGCAGGATTCTGGGAGTTGGCTGGTCGGTTTATGTGCGAAGTAGCCTATAAGGTTGAGTCATGCCCAATAGCTTGCACCACCGCGCAGTGGAACACGTCGGAAGCCGTATTGTCGACGGTTCCATTCCCACCGGCGAGGTGGTCCTGGCTTCGGAGATCGAAACCGAGCTCGGGGTCTCCCGCTCGGTGGTCCGGGAGGCCGTCCGGGTGCTTGCCTCGGCCGGGCTGGTGGTATCCACCAAGCGCGTCGGCATCCGGGTCTTGCCGCCCGAGGACTGGAATCCCTTCGATCCACTGGTGATCAGGTGGCGATTGGCCAGCGGCGGCCTGGGCGCCCAGCTGCGATCGCTCACCGAGCTTCGCGTCGCGGTCGAGCCGATGGCGGCGGAACTCGCCGCCGAACATGCCCCGGACGAATTCTGCGGCGAATTGTTGAACCTGGCCGCGCAGATGCGCCATGCCGGCAGATCCGGCGACCTCCACACGTTCCTGGAGCTGGACATCCGCTTCCACGCCTTGGTTCTGGCCGCCTCGGGCAATGAGATGTTTGCAAACCTTGCCAACCCGATCGGCGAAACCCTGCGCGGACGCACCGAACTCGGGCTCATGCCCGAACGTCCGCACGAGGAGGCGCTGACTTGGCACCAGGCCGTTGCCGACGCGATCTCCGCACACGTGCCGCAGGACGCAAGGGCTTCGATGGAGAAGATCATGCGGCGGACAAACCAGGAAATCTGCGGCGTCTGGGCCGACAAACCGAGGATCTTCCCCCACCCTAAGCACTAGGCATTCCGGCGTTCAAAGAGAACCCACCTTCCATCATCGATTGACTTTCGATAGATATCTATCGATACTCAATACATGAAACGATCCGTCATCCTCGCCTTGCGCGTTCTGCTGGTCCTGGTGTTCCTGGTCTTGCTTCTGGGCCAGATAGTCATCGTTCCAACCTTTGCCACGGAAACGGCTGCGGCGTTCCCCGAGGTGGCATTCCTTGCCGCACCCTACACGGCCATCGCCGATGCGGGAATCGCCTGCGTCCAGGTCGGGCTGTTCGCCACCTGGGTGCTGCTTTCCATGGTGGAGCGCGGCGCGATCTTCACCGAGCATGCATTCCGCTGGGTCAATGTCATCATCGGCGCGGCCATCGCCCTGACGTTCCTCACCTTGTTTGCCGGCGTGCACCTCTTGGCGGTGGTCCAGGTGGGCGGCCCCGACGTGTTGCTGGCCGTCAGCGCGGCGGGAGTCGCAGGCGCATCCATCGTCTTGCTCATGTTTGTCATGCGTGGTCTGCTCCGCAGCGCGACCACCCTCGAAAACGAGCTGGCGGAGGTCGTCTGATGGCGATCATCGTCGACATCGACGTCGAGCTCTCCAAACGGAAAATGTCGGTGAACGATTTCGCCGATGCCGTGGGGATCTCCCCCGCCAACGTCGCGGTGCTCAAGAACGGGCGCGCGAAGGCCGTGCGTTTCAGCACCCTCGATGCGATTTGCAAGGTCTTGGAATGCCAGCCGGGCGACATCCTGCGCTGGATCCCTGACGGGCTGGAGCGCCAGGACGGTTCCTGATGGACACCGCGTCGCGCAGGGTTGCCTCGTCGGCTTGCCGCTTGTGCTCTTGGTTGCGATGATTCCCCGGATCATTCCGTCATTGAAGTGGGACAAGGCCATGGATGCCTGCATGCAAAGCGACGGCGAACCAAGGCACGAACACCTCATCCCGTTCCTGACACTCTAGGAACGCCACCAACTTCAAGAATGAAAACCCACAGGGGACCACTCCTGCCTTTTGGAGCACCCGGATCGGAGACACCATGACTGAACCACTGAGCATGAACCCAGGCACCGCAACCGGGTTGAAGCCCGTTGCGTTCGACAGTTGGCTTGAACACTTCCGGAACAACCCGGCGCACCAAAAGGAGATCGAGTCCCTCATCGAATGGAACCAACCCTCGAGCCTGGACGGACCGACTCGACGGGCATTCGTTCGCTCCTTCCAGCGCTTCGAGCTCGGTGAGAGCGGGGACGGAAAACGCCTCCTCGCCAAGGCCGCACTCGAGGGCGACGCCACCTACCTCGCGGCACTTGAACTGCTGGTCCACGAGGAACAGAAACACTCGGCGCTCTTCCGCCGCGGCCTGGACCGCCTGGAGGCGCCCAGCCTCGAGGCGCACTGGTCGGACGCGGTGTTCACGGTGCTGCGCCGAACGCTCGGCCTGCGCACGGAACTGGGATTGTTCCTGATCGCCGAATCGGTGGCCATGGGCTATTTCACCGCGCTTGCCGAGCGGGCACCCGATCCGGTGCTGCGGGGCATCGGCCGCCGGATCGCAACCGACGAACAGGACCACATCCGCTTCCAAATAGACCGCCTGCACCAGGGCTTCCGTGACACGCCACGCGCGGGACGCATGCTGATCGGGCTGGGCTGGGGAGTCATCGCCGGCGGTGCGGCAGCCGTCCTGGCGGTGGACCACGGTCCGGCGCTGCGGGCGTGCGGGCTTTCGCCGGCACGATACTGGCGGCAGGCCATGGGGGAATTCCGCCGGGCAGCCCGCTTGGTGCTTGCGAACCCCGGGGCCGAGCCGCTTGGACCGCTGGCCAAAGACGTCCGCTAACCAGGGCTGCGGCCGAGGGCCCCTGGAATTCGGCCCCTGGAATTCAATGGTCGCGGCCGGCCCGCCGGTTAAACGACGAAGCGCCTGCCCGGTACTCAAACGGGAGACCGGGAGGGCGCTTCGCCTTTGCGTTGCAACAGTTTTAGGTGTTGCGAGTGTGGCCGGGTTTGAACCCCGCTGTCAGAACTTCAGCAGGACTTTCCCGGATTCCGCCGAGTTCCTCGCCGCCTCGAATGCCCCCAAGGCATCGTTGACGTCGAATTCGTGAGTGACGATGGCCGAGACGTCCAGCGTGCCGTCGGCCAAGGCTGCAATAACCTCGTCAATCTCGTCATTGAACCGGAAGGAGCCAACCAGTTCAAGCTCGCGCGTAATCGCCAGAGAAATCAAGGCGGGCTGCTCACCGGAGGGAAGCAGACCAACCATGACAATCCGGCCGCCTCGAACGCTACCACGCACGGCGGAAGCGAGTCCACGATGGTTGCCGCTGGCCTCGATCACCACGTCGGCTTCGACTGCGGCGATGGCCTCCGCATCGGTGGCTTTCAGGGTCGCTATCGCTCCTGCGGAGGTCGCGATTTCCAGCGGCTTGTCGAACATGTCAACCGCGATGATCTCCGCGGCCCCCGCGCGCTTGAGGACCGCAACGGCCAGCGCGCCGATGGGACCTGCACCGATCACCATGACGCGCTTGCCAGCCACGTCGCCAGCCCGCGAGACTGCGTGCCAGGCCACGGCGGCGGGTTCGGCCAGCGCCGCGTCGCGCAGCGAAAGCCCTTCGGGCAGGGATCGCAGCATGCGCGAGGGAAGGTTCACGATGGTCGCGAACGCACCCTCGGTGTGCGGGAAACGCGCTGCCGAGCCCAGGTAGGTGCAACCCGGGGAAAGGTTCGGCCGGTCCTCGGGGTAGCGCGCGCCCGCGCCGCCCGGGGTGGCCGGGTGCACCGCGACCCGGGTTCCCGCGGCCGGGCCGGTGCCGTCGGCCGCGCCGTCGATGACGGTGCCGACGATCTCGTGGCCGAGGATCATGTGTGCCTTGAGGATCGACTCCCCCGCCGCCCCGTGGCTCCAGTAGTGCAGGTCGGAGCCGCAGATGCCGCCGTAGGCGATGGCAATCCGGGCCTCGTGGGCCGCGGGCGCCGGGACCTCGATGGACTCGACGCGCAGGTCGCCCGCGGCGTGGGCGACGACTGCGGTGGCGGTGGCTGTGCTGGTGTTAGACGACAACTGTCATTCCTCCGTCGATGAAGATGGTCTGGCCGTTGACGTAGTTCGAACCGTCGGAGGCCAACCACACGGCCGGGCCTGCGAGGTCGGCGACCGTGCCCCAGCGCCCGGCCGGGGTGCGGCCCAGGATCCAGGAGTTGAAGTCCGGGTCGTCGACGAGCTTCTGCGTCATTTCCGTGTGGATGTAGCCGGGTGCGATGCCGTTGACCTGAAGGCCGGAGGCCGCCCATTCGGCGGTCATGGCACGGGTCAGGTTGCGCAGGCCGCCCTTGGCCGCGGTGTACGCGGAGATGGTCGGGCGGGCTAGGTCCGTCTGCACGGAGCAGATGTTGATGATCTTGCCCTCGCCGCGTTCCAGCATGCCCCTGGCGGCCTCGCGGCCCACCAGGAACGCACTGGTCAGGTTGGTGTCAAGCACGCGCTGCCAGTCCGCGACGTCGAGCTCCAGCAACGGCACGCGGTGCTGGATCCCGGCGTTGTTGACCAGGATGCGCAGCGGGCCCACCTCGGCCTCGATCTTGGCGATGTTCTCCGCCACGGCCGCGGCGTCGGTCACGTCGAAGGCGATGGAGAAGATGCGCTCTTCCCCGTAGCGTGCTGTGAATTCGGCGGCGGTTTCGGCGAGGCGGGCCTCGTCGCGGCCGTGCAGCACCACAGTGGCACCGGCGTCGGCCAAGGCCGCCGCCAGTTCGCGGCCGATGCCGCGCGAGGATCCCGTGACTAGCGCGATTCGGCCGGTCAGGTCAAAGAAGTTGCTACCCACGAACTGTCTCCTGTGCTCTCGGTTTGGGTGGTTAGGCTACGGCGCCGGCGATGGCGAAGATGCCGAAGGCGATGGCGAAACCGCAGATGGCGACCAGGGCCTGGCCCACGGTCCACACCTTGAGGGTAGTCTTCACGTCCATGCCGAAGAAGCGCGAGACAAGCCAGAAGCCGGAGTCGTTGACGTGGCCGGCGAAGACCGAGCCCGCGGCCAGTGCGAGCACGATGGCGACGACCTCGATCGAGTTGAAGTCCGGGTTGCCGACGACAACCGGCTGGACGATCGCTGCGGCCGTGGTCAGTGCGACGGTTGCCGAGCCTTGGGCCACGCGGACCACTGCGGCGATGATGAAGCCGGCGACAATGATCGGCATGCCCATCGCATCCAGGGAGCTGGCGACGGCGTCACCGATGCCGCTGGCGCGCAACACGGCTCCGAACATGCCCCCGGCACCGGTGATCAGGATGATGGAGCAAACCGGGCCGAGCGCGGAATCGGTGACGGATTCGATGAGCGTCTTGTCCTTGTTCTGCTTGTAGCCCAGCAGGTACATGGCAAGCAACACGGTGATCAGCAGCGCAACGGGGGTTTCACCCAGCAGGCGCATGATCTGCACCCAGGTCACGTTCTTGTCGACGAGACCGGCGGTGGCCAGCGCGTTGAGCCCGGTGTTCATGAAGATCAGGATCAGCGGCAGCAACAGTAGGGTCAGCACGGTGCCCAGGGACGGCTTGGAGGCGAAGTCGTGCTGTTCCTTTTCGGTGCCGGCCAGCACGTCCGGGATGGCGATGTTGTACTTGCGCCCCACGTACTTGCCGAAGAGGTGGCCAACGATGTACCAGGTCGGGATCGCCACGACGAGGCCCAGCAGCAGCACCAGGCCGACGTTTGCCTCCAGCAGGCCGGAGGCTGCAACCGGGCCCGGGTGCGGCGGCACGAAAATGTGCATGACGGAGAACGCCGTGGCCGCCGGGAAGGCATAGCCCAGGAACGATCCGCCCAGGCGGCGTGCCACGGTGTAGATGATCGGCAGCATGACAACCAGGCCGGCGTCGAAGAAGATCGGGAAGCCGAAGAGCAGGGAGGCGACGGACAGCGCCAACGGTGCCCGTTTTTCGCCGAATTTGTTGATCAGCGCGGTGGTCAGCACATCGGCGCCGCCGCTGGTTTCGAGCATGCGGCCAAGCATCGCGCCAAGACCCACCAGCAGTGCAACTGTCGCGAGTGTTCCGCCGAACCCGACGGTAAGCGTCGGAACGATTGCCGCGACGGGAATGCCGGTGGCGACCGCGGTCAGCAGCGAAACGACGACCAACGCCACGAAGGCATGGATCCGCCACTTGATGATCAGCAATAGCAGCAGCAGGATTGCACCTGCGGCGATTGTCAGGAGCGCGGGGGCACCCAGCGTCCAGTTCATGACTAACTCGTCGGTCATCGTTGTCCTCATGAGATGTGGTGTGGTGGGGGGCGGGCGGGCGGGAGTGCCCTCAAAAGCCTGGGGGGGGGTTATACGGAGTCCAGGTGAAGTGCCACGACGGCGACAATCTCATCCGGCGAGAGCGAGACTTCGACTTCCACCGCCGCCTCGTCGGACGCAATCGCCTCAAGGGTGTTGAGCTGCGACGCAAGGAGCGTCGGGGGCATGTATTCGTGGCTGCGCTCGTCAAGACGGCTCTGGATCAGCTCGGGCGAACCGCTCAAGTGGACGAAAACGGTGTCTGGTTCGCATGAACGCAGGAGGTCGCGGTAGCTGCGCTTGAGCGCCGAGCAGGCAATGATCGCGGGGATTCCGGCCGCGACGCTGGCGGCGAGGGCTTCACCGATCGTCTCGAGCCAGGGTCGGCGATCGTCGTCGTTGAGAGGGTGCCCGGCAGCCATTTTGTCCTTGTTGGACTTTGGGTGCAGGTCGTCGCCGTCGATGAAGGCCAGGCCGAGGCGGGACGCAAGTTTCTGTCCAACGGTCGACTTCCCGCAACCGGATACACCCATAACGATCATGGGCGGGTAGGCAGGGTTGGTCATCATCACTCCATCGTGGCTTCAAGTCTATTGTCAGACATAACCAAAGAATGTGACGGATAAGTCTGATTTATACAGACTAGAACTCGGCTCCCCCGGTGTCAACGCCGCTCCGCCGCTCTCCGAAACGCCCGGACGGTATTCACCAGCCGCACGCCGCTTCCGCCCCGCCCCATTTGCGTTGCCGACGTGTTTCGACAGGCGGGCGGATGCACAACACAGCGACCTCCGGGCGAGGGAATGGGCATGTCTTGGCTTGTCTGGGGCGATTGCGACGTGGCCGCGATATGCCGCCGGGCACGGCCACGCGACGAACCCAAGGGGTTTGTGCATCTGGCATCGCCGTCTGAAATCGAGATGACCGCAAGCCCCAATGTTCGGGACTTGGAGCAGACACCAGGTTCGTCCGAGCGGATCAGGCCAGGGAAATCAGTGAGGCAGGAGGCAACCCATCACTCCGGCGCGATGAGTCGACGGGCTCCCGCCATGACTACCCTCGATCATTCAAACTTGGGGGTGCGAACTTGCAACGGCCCCTGTCCGGACTGGCGGCAAAGCACGCCGCATTGGAGATTCTCGCGGGCGTCGCGTTCATTGCGATCGCCGCTCCAATGAACATCGGCTGCGCGCAAATCATGGCCCTGCCACCGACGGCCAGCCTGCATGGGCTCATGGTGCCGAGCATCGTCGGATTCCGCGGCTGCCAATCCCCCAGAAAACCGGAGCCCGTCCGGAAAAATCCGGTTCCGAGGAGGGGCGCTCGTCCTTGCCTGCCCAAGGCTAGTCCACACAGAAACGTTGACCGGGCCGCGATCGTGCGGGCTTTCCCTGCTCGCCATGCGGGACGGCCCATCTCCCTTTGCACGGCATCCGAGACCCGGCAACCGGCAACCGGCCCGAAGTTCCGTGTTCGACCAGACACCGAACAGCCACGGAACATGCTTCCGAACCGACGCGAGCCTGAGCGTGGCCTTCGACGTCCGGCACTACAGTGCCGCGGACTTCCGGATCCCGCGACAGACCATGGCCGCCGTCCCGTCCCGATACACCTTTAATGCGTCAGGACCTCGTGTCAAGGATCACGATGCCATTTCGATCCGCGTGTGCAGGGCCTCGGTACCCGGGCCGGACCAAGGGATTCTACTTGCGCGGCGACGACAGTACCTGCCGCCACCGGGGGCAAGTCCTGCCACGTCGCGGCAAGCCGGGCCATCGAACTGATCCGTTTGCGGACCAGACGCCAAAAGACGACCGACAGGGAACATCAAACCCGCGTCAGGTCGTCTTTCGGAAACTTCCGCCAAGAACCTGGCCCGGCACCGCATGGTGCCGGGCCAGGTACCCGCGATGCGTGCCGGGTCAGGGAGTGACGATGGCGAAGGCATCGTCCCCCTTGTCCAACACCGCCAGCAACTGCTTCAACACGGTGGGATCGCCCTCGATGTCCACCCCTGGCGAGTCCGCATCGCCGCCCAGCAATGCAAGCATGCGGCCCTTGGCAATACGCAGCGTGGCCTGAACGTCACCTCCGGCGGTTTCCAGGTAGATCAACACGCCATTGTTCAGGGTGACCAGGAACCTCCGACCCAGGTCGGTGAAATCGATCGCGAAGTTCAAATCCAGGTCCCAGGCCCTCGGCCCGTCCACCGTGATGGCGATGGCACTGAGCAACTGCTCGGGTGAGAGCTGTGCCATGACCGTCGGCGCATTCGTCTTGGTCGGGGTACCGAAGTTGGCACCACGCAGTTCCGTGGCACCGGACAAGTAGAAGTTCCGCCACGTGCCGTTCTCCGAGCCGTAGGCCAGCTGTTCAAAGGTGTCGGCCAGCAGGGCCCGGGAGTCCGCGTGGTTCTCATCGGAGAATACCGCATGGTCAAGCAGGGTTGCCGCCCAACGGAAATCGCCCGCGTCGTAGGCGGACCGTGCCACCTCAACGACCCTGTCGATCCCGCCGATGGCCTCGACGTAGCGCTTGCCCAGCTCGACGGGTGGATGCGGCCACAACCGTGCCGGATTTCCGTCGAACCAGCCCAGGTACCGCTGGACGATGGCCTTGACGTTGTGGCTCACCGAACCGTAGTAGCCCCTGGTGTGCCAGGCATTCTCGAGGGCGGGGGGCAGCACGAATTCCTCGGCGGCCTCGGCGGCCGTGTAGCCGCGGTTGATCAGCCGCAGCGTCTGGTCGTGCAGGTACGCGTACAGGTCCCGCTGGATCGACAGGTATTCCACGACGGTTTCCCTGTCCCAGGTGGGCCAGTGGTGCGAGGCGAAGACTACGTCCGTGCGGTCGCCGTACCGGTCGATTGCCTCCGTCAGGTACTGCGCCCAGACATGCGGATCCCTGACCAGGGCTCCGCGCAGGGTCAGCAGGTTGTGCAAGTTGTGGGTGGCGTTCTCCGCCATGCACAGGGCCTTGAACTGCGGGAAATAGAAATGCATCTCCGAGGGTGCCTCCGTTCCCGGGGCGAGCTGAAACTCGATTTCGATGCCGTCGATGGTGTGGGTCTCCCCGGTCCGGGAGATGGTCAGGGTCGGGACAATCAGCCCGATGTCCCCCGTCGAGGTCGTCTGACCCAGCCCGGCGCCAACCGCGCCCTGTGGTCCACGTTCCAGGGCCGCACCGTACATGTAGCCGGCCCGTCGGCCCATGGCGGTGCCCGCATACACGTTTTCGGAAACCGCATGCTCAACAAACCCCTCAGGCGCGATGATCTGAACCGCGCCGGAGTCGACCTCCTCCTGGTTGGTGACGCCAAAGACGCCGCCAAAGTGGTCCACGTGGCTGTGGGTGTGGATCACCGCAACAACCTTGCGGTCCCCGCGGTGGTCCCGATACAGCGCAAGTGCCGCGGCCGCGGTTTCCTTGGACAGCAGCGGGTCGATGACAATGATTCCGCTCCCGCCCTCAATGAATGTCACATTGGAAAGGTCGAGTCCACGTACCTGGTAGATGCCCTCGGTGACCTCGAAGAGTCCCGCCCGTGCAACCAGCCGCGACTGACGCCATAGACTCGGATGCACTGTGCTCGGTGCGTCGCCGGAGAAGTCCCCGTAGCTGTCGTTGTCCCAGATCACGGCACCTTTGTCGTCGTGTATGACGTTGGGTTTGATGGTGGCAATGAACCCCCGTTCAACGAGGTCGAAGTCGGCGGTGTCGTCGAACGGCAGTTTCCCGTAGGCTTCCGAATGCTGGGCCTGGATGGAGCGAGATGCTGGCTGCTTGTGCATGAAAATCTCCTAACGTGGGGTGGAATGTTTCGCAACTAAACCCGGGAGCTTGGCGTTGGTCGCCGTGAATTCCTGCTCAGTGAGCAACCCGGACTGACTGAGGTCGATATGCCGCTGGAGCTGTGCGAGCATATCCGTGCCGGCGGTGGTTGCCGGGCCGCAGCTGCGGCGAGTTGTCGGGAGCCGGAGCAATTCCCTTGCGTGAGACGCCAATCTGCGTCCGCTGCCGGGCGGCAGCGTATCGCTCCTGCTCGTACCGGGCTCGGTCCCCGCACTGCTGATTGGCGGCAACCCGGCCCGAAACGGCTTAGGCGGTACCGGCCATGGCTGCCGTTCGAGCGGTAGGTCCAATGAGACCGGTGCGACAAACACGACGACGAGACATGTTCGCCGTCCTGTGCATTGGGTTTCCGACGGGTTTTGATATAGGCCGATGATTGCGTTGACAGCTGGTTCGGGTATTCGTTCAGTTCGCAGGATCTCCCTGCCACCCCGCACCAGTTCCCCGGCAAGGCTTACGGCAAAAGCCGGCTCCAAAACGAGGACGAGCCCGGAAACCCCGTGCGCATCGGCAACTAAACCACCCATTTGGCGCCGGGATGCGTACACGTCATCACCTCTACCGACGCGACCCTCATGAGTGTTCCTTTCAATCACGACTACGGGGGATAACATCGATCCTCCGGTACGCGGGCCCGCCGGACTTCACCCACACAGGGCGATTTACCAGGAAGCCTCTTTCAGCAGTGTTTTGGTTTGACGTAGTCGGCAGCCCCAGGAGCGTTTGCCTTTGCCGTCTGGGCTTCGTTGAGGCGCCTGGGACGGATCAATGCGCCAACCGCGGGCAAGTCATCCGGGACACCACCGATTCCGAGCAGGTATTGATGAGGCCCAACACACACATCAGCGCTGCCTTCGATTCTGTCGATCGTGTATACCTCGGAACAATCCTCGCTTCTGGGGGGGCGACGCCCCGTTGCTGCTCTCCCAAAGGGAAAAATGGCGCCAGTTCGGAACCGGCCCGGACCCGGTGGAATTGAATGCGGATGGCACCATTCACAGCATGGAAGTTCGAGGATGCAGAAGGCGCGGAACAAGCGGAGCGTGCGCTCCTTGACCTGCAGACCAAGGAACTCTTCAAGGTTCATGATTCTGCGCTTGTCACTTGGGCGGACGGGGCCAAGAAACCCCCAGACCAAATAACTGGCCGGCTTCATCGGAGCCGCAGCGATGGGAGGAACCTTTTGGGGCTTCCTGTTCGATATCCTGTTTTTCGTCACATACGGGTGCCTCCGCCGATGAGGCCAAGGGATCTCGGCGTTGTTTGCCGGATGCACCGGCGCCATCACTGGCCTCGTTGCCGAGGCGTTCCAGGGAACCAAAATCGAGTTGCTCGAAACAAGTCTCCGCTAAGAGGAAGAGCTTCTCCACGATTTTGCACCGGGGTCAGATTTCGACATAACCCCATTGCTGTCACATGATGTCCAGAACCGGATCCAGGTCCTGGGCTCCGCCGTGGACGACTTCGATATGGCCGACGACGCCATGCAAGACGACGTAACCCATACCCAAGGCCGCTAAATCGCTGAAAACGAGCCGCCATTTTCAAGAGCGCCCGCAGAGGCTTGGGAAGCAAACCAAGCTGTTCGGCATTGACCCAGCGCCAACCATTGTAGGCAGGTCCGGGAAACGCCGGCATCAAGCAAACGAAAAAGCTCCACGGCTTGGAATGACTTCCAAGCCGTGGAGCTTCGTGTCGGTGGGCCCTACCGGGATCGAACCGATGACATTCACGGTGTAAACGTGACGCTCTACCAGCTGAGCTAAAGGCCCTGAAACACTTTTTGTTCGAAAAATTTTCGAATCAGTTCGTTGCGACAAATAGATAATTTAGTACACGCAACAGCGACTTGGCAAATCGGCCTTTTTCCAACACTTCGTCCAACTACCCGAAAACCGTAAGTTGAGCAACCCTCGAGCCGAAAGGCCATTGGCAATGCCTGATGATCCTGACCTCAAGCAGCACGCCTTCGGATGCGCCCAAGGCCATTGGGGCATCCTTGAATAACGACTACCCGGATCGGCACAACGCCAGTACAAAGTTTTTGTTACGCCCTGCCAGCGGAAAGGACAGCTTCGTCAATCAACATGTCGTGCTCCCGCATAGCTATAGGTCGGCCACCGGTGGTGACCGAGAGACTGGTTCCGCCGCCCGGAGTGCTGGCAAGTTCCAAACGAGCACCGACCATTTCCGCGGCATCCGACATCATGCGCAGTCCGAAATGTTTCTCTTTGCCGCCCTTCAGCACGTCGAATCCCAGCCCGTCATCGGCGATGTTCAAGGTCCAAAACCCTCCGTTGGGCTTCAGGCTCAGCTGCACGTGCTTTGCATCCGCGTGTTTCATGATGTTCACCAGCGCTTCGCGCCCGACTCTGTAGAGCATTGTCGCCTGTCGGCTATCCAGGGTGAGCGGCTCGGCAATATCGACCCGGGTCCGGATTCCCTTGCTTCGAGTGCGTTCCACCAACACGGACAGAGCCGCCGGCAATTCGGCCGCATTCACCGGCGTCGAATACAGGTCGCTGGTTACCTCACGCAACTTACGGATGCTCCCCTGCAGGATCTCACTGGGTGCAGATCCGTCGGCGGAAGTTGACGAATCCAATGCGTAAGCCAGCCCGGCCAGATCCTGGATGATGTCGTCATGCAAGTCCCTGGCAAGCCTGACCCGTTCCTGTTCACCGGCCTCGATTGCCTGTTGCAGCAATGCGCGGCGGGCCCGTTGATATCGTTGCACACGTTTGGCCAGAGCGATGCCGGGGATCAGCTGCGCGGCCTGCAAAACGCCCAAGGCCACCAAGAACACTGGGATCATGCCAAGGAGCATGTGATGTTCAGGCAAACGCACGACATCAGCGTGAAAATACATTTCAAAGAGCAGCGGCGTATCCGTGCCGGCGCCAGCCAATACGTATACTTCCACCAGGTCTTCGCTGCCCGCCTCGAAGATATTCTCGCCTTCGTCCTGCGGACCCAGGGTGACCACACCAGGTCCCCCGGCCAGCATTTCCTCGGCCCATTCTTCAAGCGGGAACGTTTCTCCAATGAGCTCGCCCACGTCCGAATAAAGAACCGTTCCGTTGGAATCCCAGACCTTGATGCGCAGGATCATTTCATCGGACATCCACGGGGACATTCGTGCATCGATCTGTGCCACAGCCGACTTGTCCCCGGCCGCCAGATCGGGGTTGAGCACGGGCCCAATGGCGTAGTCCGCCAGTCGTTGCGTGAGCTCCAAGACCTCTTGCTTGGCCAGATTCTGGGCGACACTGCGCCCCCAGAAGGTCGCGGGTATCGATACCGTCAGCAGCACGACCAGGCCGGTAAGCAAGAACTTCAGAATTGCCGATCGCACGGACGAGCCTTCTTCGCGCAGCAAGGCAGTCGTGGGGTGGTCGCCTCGTCCAAAACGAATCATTGGCCGACCGCGCCCACGAGTCCCAGCCTATTGGCGGTGGCCACGGCCTCGAGCTGGGAATGGGCGTCGAGCTTACTTAAGATCGATTTCACGTATCCGCGACACGTGTGGGCACTAATTGCCAGCGTCCGGGCATTGGCAGTCACATCGAATCCCTGACTCATTAGCTGCAGCACCTCCAGTTCCCTGGCAGTCAGGCCGGGGTTCATGGAAACCTCAAGCTGGCGGGGCTTCAGCAACTCTGAAATGAGTGCCGGACCGACTATGAACTCACCTTGGCGTACCGTGCGCAAAACGTCCAGCAGTATTGACAATGCCCCATCCTTGGGCAGAAATCCGCACACACCAAGGGAAGCTGCCCGTTGCATGGCCTGAGAGGTCGGGTCGCCAGTGAGCATCACAATGCGCATCGATGGCAACGCCCTGAGGATCCGCTCGGCTCCCTGCAACCCGTCTCCGTCCGGCAGCCGGTAGTCGATCACCACCAGATCCGGTTCGTCTTTGATACACAGTGCTACCCCTGCCTCAAGCGTATTGGCCGTGCCAATACACCGTAGGTCCACCTCGCGATTCAGCGCCCCTGACAGCAAATCCGCAAAAGTCGCGTGATCGTCTATCACCACAATCCGAGACACCGCAATTCCTTCGTCCCCCGCCACGGAATTCATGTTCCCCACCGTTGCTTCCCCAAGAAGACCTACCCAAAACATGGGTGCCAGGTTCGGCACTTAGGGTTAGTATTGCGATGATCTTGAACCTTGGCAAGGGGATGTCTCGCCCCGCGCCCACCGTCGCTTGGGTCGCGGGTGTTTAGACTGCGGCAGCCGTCATCATCCGTTCCACGTAGCCACGCACTATGGTGCCCGCCTCGTTCAATGTGATTTCCCCGCCTGCATAAGAGTCGAATCGATCCATCCCTGGCGATACGGCCACGCCGCCACCGGAGCCTTCAAGTGCCAGCAGCGCCCTGATCACCAGGGCAAAGTCATCGTTCGACGATGACGTTTCGTGCAACATTCGGAGTTGCGCTTGCTGCAGCAGCTCACCGGGCTGGCAACCCAACTCCCTGTCCATTACTCGGCGGCACTGTTCATAGGCTTGCAGTCCGCGCAGTGGTTGCCGAATCTGTTCCATGCCAAGAATCAACACCGACCACGCTGGTTCATTGAGCGGGTCAAGGTCCAGCACCTGCCGGGCCAGACCAATTGCCTCGTTCAGCTGCCCCAGTGCCAGCGCCGTTTCAGCGGCCAGAACCCTTGCGGCCATGACCCGGGCAGCATGCAGGGTTCGTTCCGCCTCGGCCCATTCCGGCAGGAGCTCGTGGCCCAGCAGCGGCTCATCAGAAATAGCCAGCGCCTGCCGCAACAGTGCTGCAGCTTGCTCGCCAGTGGCCTGTTCGGCGCGGGTCAACAAAGAGTCAAAGCGGGCCAAATCCAAATCAATCAGATCCGCATCTAAAAGGTATCCACCCGTGGTGGTTTTCAGAACGCCGCGTTTGCCCTGCCCCGGTTGAAGGCAACGTCGCAGAACCGAAACATATGATTCAAGGGTTGAAACTGCGGTCGAAGGCGCTGATTCCATCCACAACATGTCGATGAGTGTCCCTTTTGATACCGCCGAGCCCAGATGAAGCAAGAGTATCTCAAGGATTTGCCTCGACTTCGGCCCACCCAAGTGCTGGGCGCTAAGCACCTCGGTTCCACGACGGATTTGCAGTGTCCCAAGTACCTTGGCGCTTACACGCCCGCTGGCACAGTCCTCTACCCCGAATACATCAGTGTTGACATTCACTTTGTAGCTCCCCAAGTGCCTTATCCCCAAAATACTGACAAACCCCATAATTCAGTGTTTGGCCAACTGGCATAAGCCGCTAGGAAGGGGGGCGACAGACCCCCGAAAAAAGGGGGGTCAACCACGAACGGATCACAATTGGTAGAAACAGTCCGAAATTCCTGCCAAACGTCATGCCTTGGCTGGCAAGCCGACCGGACAAGCGAAATAGGCGGTTCGGGTGGCCTCTGGTACCGACTACGCCCCTGCATTCGCTGGCGTACGGGTTGCCAACGAACTGCTATTTCCAGCGGTGCCAGGAAACCCTGGCACCGCGGAAATGCATCGAGGGTCCGGCCTGGGGGAAGCGGGACCCTCGAAGGCACCGCAATATTAGTGCGGTACAGGCTCGAGGACCCGGTTGGGACAACCGGTGCGCCGAGCGAGCGGTTCACCTCGAAGCCTGATGGACGTCTACATCGGCCTTTGACCGTGGCTAAACCGTATGCTGATCATCCACCCCGAAGGTTGTGAAAAGCTTTGGATTTACGCAGGTCCCGGAAGGAACCTCGTCCGGAGGAAGCAACCGAGTTCGCGTCGAAGAAAGTCGTCATGCGGGTGTAACGGCAAATGCTCCCGGCCAACGAACATGCAGGGCCTCTCGGAGCCTGCCGTTCGCCGACATGAGTTCCAGCCTCCCGGTGTGAACCGGCGGAAGGAGCCAGGGCCCCGTCACAGTCACCGCACGGCTTGCCGAGTGGTCGCTGGATGCTTCCGAAGACCCGTGCCTGGCATTCCTTGTGCCAGCCGGACAACGGGTTCCGGAACCCGGCCCCGAGCAAGACGCCCATGCCGCGGAAAACAAAAACCCGCAGTTCCCATCGGGGCATCCGTGGGGACTGCGGGTATTTGTTTGGCGGTCCTACCGTCATGGAAGCGATGACAATCACGGTGTAGACGTGGCGCTCAACCAGCCGAGAGAGGCCCAGAACCTAGCATGGTGAACGGAATGATTTCCGTTCATGGGCTTTGCAACAAGAAGGTCATCTACGACAGAGTCAACAGGCTTGGCCAATCCTTGCCCGGACAATGATCCAGTTCGCGCCCACTGGTGGCAATGGGGCCGCCGAGCCAGCAGGTGGTGGGGGCCGCGGGTCACCATGATGAACGCACCGCCCCGCCTCCATATCGCTAGCGCTGGTTGTACCGCGTGCGCACGAAGTACAGGCCCACGAGCGAAATCACGGCGATCGCCATGTAGTAGAGGCTTGGCGCGTTCAGCGATCCTGTGACGCTCAACAGCCAGGTCAGCACGAGCGGCGCTATGCCGCCGAGCAGGGTAACCCCGACGTTGTATGTCACGGCCAGGCCCGTGCCACGAATCGACGACGGGAACATCGAAGATAGCAGCGCCGGCAGCGGACCGAAGTAGAACGCCATGAGCACACCCAACAGGGCAATGACAATGATCAGCATCGGCACCGTCGGGTTGGTGACCATGAGCTGGAACAGCGGCCATGCGAGCAAGAGCGCGGCGATCGCCGCGTAAGTCATGACTTTGGCGGGGCCCACGCGATCGGCCAGGTGGCCCACGAAGGGAACACCGACCAGCGCGACCAACCCGGCAACAACGCCGCCGAGGAATGCCGCGGTGGCCGGAATGTGAAGGTTCTTCACCGCGAATGTCGGCATGTACAGAATCATGTAGACGGAGATGGTGGCCACGCCGATAACAGCGGAACCTGCCAGCAGGCGGCCGTAGTGGTTGACCAGCAGCACCTTCAATGGCGCGTGCTCCTTCTCGCCCTTGATGAATTCCTCCGTTTCATCGAGCCTGGCGCGGATGTAGAGGCCCACCGGCCCGATCAGCAGACCGACGAAGAACGGTACGCGCCAACCCCAGCTATACAGCGCCTCGGTTGAGAGCCATTGGGTCAGCGCAAAACCGAAGGCCGAGGCCAGCAACATCGAGGCGCCCTGCGCGGCAACCTGCCAGGAGGAGTAGAAGGCCTTTCGGTTCGGTGCGGTCTCGATCAGGAAGGCGGTGGCGGTCCCGAACTCACCGCCGGCGGAGAAGCCCTGGACGAGGCGTGAAATCAGGATGATCACCGCGCCCCAGACACCGACCTGGGCGTAGGTGGGAGCCACCGCCATGATGAGGGTGCCGAGCATCATCAGCAGCAGGGTCAGCGTCAGCGCGTTTTTCCGGCCCTTGCGGTCCGCGTAGCTGCCCAGCACCATGCCGCCCAACGGGCGAATCAGGTACGAGATCGCGAACGTCGCAAAAGTGAGCATCAGCGCGAAGGTGCCATCGGACTCGGGATAGAAGTTCTCGGCAATGACCACGGCGAAGGTCGCGTAGACGATGATGTCGAACCACTCGAGGGCGGCGCCGATGGAGCTGCTGATCACCGCTTTCTTGGCAGCGGCAAGCTGCTGCGGGGTGACGGTTATTACGTCAGCCATGTGTTTCTCCTTGGAGAGTACTAGGTTTGGGGGATTTTGCGCCGGCGCTCAGGCGCTCAGCTTGGCCAAGAGGTTCTCGATGTACGCCTCGCATGCGGCGATCTGGTCAAGTTCGATGAACTCGTCCGGGGCGTGGGCCTGGGCGATGTCGCCGGGGCCGCAAACGACGGTGGGGATGCCCGCGTTGAAGAACAGACCGGCCTCGGTGCCGTAGGTGGCCTTGTCGGGGCTGGGGATGCCGCCCAGTTCGGCGGCCAGTGCGACGACTCCGGCGTCTTCGGGCGTGTCCAGGCCCGGGGTCTGTGCCAGCACGGTGAACTCGACGCGGACATCCCTGCTCTGCTCCCGCATGGATTCCTCGATGCGCATCGCTTCCGCCCGGAAGCGCTCGATGAGTTCGGTCGGGTCATCGGCGGCGATCGAACGGAACTCGAAGTGCAAGGTGCATTCGGCCGGAATGGTGTTCACGGCGATGCCGCCGTCGATCTTGTTCACCGTGGTGGTGGTGTAAGGGACGATGAAGGCCTCATCGAACGGGCCGTCCTGCTTGAAGCCCTGCGCCATCGAGTCCACGACGCGGGTGAATTCCGCCGCAGCCGAAATGGCGTTGACGCCCTGGGTGGTCAGCGAGGAGTGGGCAGCGACGCCGTGGAAATCCACTCGGATGACGTTGACGGACTTGTGGCCTCGGACCACACGCATGCTGGTGGGCTCCCCCACGATGCAGCCGCGCGGGTTCAAGCCGGCTTCGGTGATGGCGGCGACCAGGTCCACGGCGCCGAGGCAGCCGACTTCCTCGTCGTAGGAGAAAGCCAGGTGGATCGGTTCGTTCAGTTTTGCCGCTGCGATCGACTCGAGCTTGGCAAGGATGACAGCCACGAAGGTCTTCATGTCGCAGGTGCCGCGGGCGTAAAGCTTGCCGTCGCGGATCTCGGGGATGAACGGGTCGCTGCTCCAGACCTGCCCGTCGACGGGAACAACGTCGGTATGGCCCGAGAGCACGATGCCGCCGGTTCGGGTGCCGTCTGCGGCCGGAATGGTGGCCAGCAGGTTGGCCTTGTTGCCCTCGTTGTTGTGCACCAGTGTCGGGTCGACGCCCACGGCCTCAAGGCGTTCCACGACGTACTCGATCAGGGGAAGGTTGCTGTCCCGGCTTGTGGTATCAAAACCGATCAGCTTCGTAATTTCAGCCATGGTCGCTTTGCTGGGCGCTGGTGACATTTGTACTCCTAAAGCAGTTCGTCAAATCGACTGCCCAATGTTGTCATATATCAAAATGCAGAATCAAAGCCTCTCACCCCTTGGACACCAGCCGAGTGGCTATCGTTACACACCCCTAGGAAACCACCACCTGCCGGCCAGAGCAGATGCGCCGGGTGGCGGCCCTACACGATCGACAACCATTGGCGCGTTGGCCGCCGGAGCAGCTTTGCTCGACCGCATTGCGCGGACGTTGGCGGACTCATGTTTTGACTGATCAATTCACTGTTCAAGGTGGCCCGGCGACCGTCTCTACAGCCTCCAACCGGGTGCGTGCATCGAGCTACGCCACGATGTACTGCATGTAGCCATGAGTGGAAATGCTACGTGCCTTCGCTTTCCTGGCAACATCGTGGCCGTCGGCCATGTGCCGAGGCATATCAAGTTCATGCATGGCCAGCGTCGGGCCATGGGGTTCCACGGATCGGCCGAGCGTGTGCCTGGGAGCGATCAATACGGGAGCGACATGAAGTCTCCGCGGCGCTCCGTTTGCAGTACCTTCAAAATGATGCAAAACGTACCGCCCTTGGGCAGGAATACGCAGATGCCTATGGAATCGACGCGCTGGATGGCATGCGCCGTGGCATCACCGGTGCGCATCGCGATTCGGATGCTCGGTCCTGTGCGAGGATTCTGGACGCCTTGGTTCAGGCCACGACCTGAACCAAGGCGCGTTGCACATACCCCGCGACGATCGTCCCGGCTTCTTGAACGGTGAACTCCAGTTCTGCCGCAGAATGAGCCTCGCTGGGACGTGCCAGCTGGCTCTTGCCCATGAGCGAGCCCTGGATGGCCAACAAGGCCCGGATGACTTGGCCAAAATCGTCGTTTTCCGCCGAGGTGTCGAGCAACATGCGTGCCTGTGCACTTTGCAGGACCGGCCCCGGCTGGCAGCCCATTTCCCGGTCCATGACCCGGCGGCATCGTTCAAATGCCTGTAATCCCTGCACCGGATTCCGGCCTTGTTCCAAGCCCAGGATCATGCACGTCCACGCAGGTTCGTTCAGCGCATCGCCGTCCAATACGCGTTGAGCCCAACGGACCGCTTCGGATGCCAGTCCCAGCTCCAGGGCCGCCTCCGCAGCATGTACTCCGGCGGCAGCAACCCGTGCCGCGTGCATGCGCCGTTCGTTTTCGGCCCATTCGGGTAGCAGTTCGTTGCCCAGTAGCGGTTCGTTCGCCATGTGGAGCGCCTCTTGCAAGAGGGCATACGCCTGCTTCGCCCCGGAATGTTCGGCGCGGGCAAGCAGTTCGCTAAAGCGTGCGAGATCGAGGTCGATCATTTCTTGTTCCAACAGGTAGCCACCTGTCGTGGTCTTCAGCACGCCGCTCTTTCCTTGGCCGGGCTGCAGACAGCGGCGAAGCACCGAGACATATGACTCCAGGGTCGACACGGCCGCTGCCGGAGCCGCCCCGTCCCACAACAGGTCGACAAGCTTGCCCTTGGAAACCGGAGTACCCAAGTGCATGAGCAGGATTTCCAGGATCTGCCGAGATTTCGGTCCTCCCAGTTGCTGGGCGTTCAACACCTCATTTCCCCGGCAGATCCGAATCGTTCCCAGGATCTTGGCATTCATCAGAGGCCCAGCTGCCAATTGGTCCCCGAATTCCCCATTGATTATCTTCACGTCGAAACCCCCCAATCGAGTGTCTCCCCAAATATGACAAGACCCATGCTTCCCGCACGGCGTTCGACCCATAAGCCCCATTCGAGGGTGCAGGCATCCCTGAAATTAGGGAGGCAGGCTTTCGGAATCGCTTCAACGACCCAGGGAGTGCACAAAGCCTCCGTGGTTGCCGGCAAAAGTAAGTCGGCAACCACGGAGCAGGTGGTGCTAGCCCGGTGATGGGCCTCAGCGATTGGCTACCGCAGTCGTTGCAACCGAACCCCGGGTGGACTGCACCATGACGGATGTAATCTGCCGGTTGGGACCGGGTTTGATCTTTAGCTGCCAATTGTTGGTCGCGTCGACAACCGCCGTGCCCAACTTGGTCACGGGGCTCCCGGGGGTGGTGTTGTAGATCATCAACGCGGTGCCGGGTGTCGGCTGCACCGCGGCACCGGGTTGGACTGCCGTGCGCGCAATCCTGAACTCTGTACCCAAACGGTGCCTGGTTCCGGCGGAAATGCTCACGGCGTCGGTCCTCAAAATGAGTTCCACGGTGGCCGGAGCGCTGGCCACGCCTGCCGCATTGGTCACCATCAGCCGCATTCGGATCGGGACTGCGGCCGGAACCACGGCCGGAACCGTGTCAGAGGCCTTGGCGAAAAACGGCATGCTGAGCGTTGGCTTGGCGGTCGTAGTACTGGACAGCGTGACCGGCGCACCGGCCACCTGCGACTATTTGTAGCTGACTGCTCCGGTGGAGGTGCTGCCGTCAAGGACCACGGAGCCTCCATAGTTGATGCTTGTGACGGACGCGGTGGCACGAGCGACGGCAGGTGCCGCCGGGTCCGGGGCCGGGTCGATGACAGGTCCGGGATCCGGCTGAGGGGTGACCGGTGGCAGACCTTCGGGGGTGGCGTCTCCCCCGAGAATGCTCACGGCCATGCTCATCTGGCCGCCGGCAGCATCCGAGAGCGTGATGCGTTCCGGCGGCGCAACTACCGTGAAGTTCGCGCTCTGCGTTGCATCCGGCGTGGCTCCGGTCGCAAGTGCTCCGAGCCCATCGACGGTCAGGGCGTTGCCGAAGCGGGATGCCGCGGCGACACTCAGGATCGTGCCGTCATAGTCGGCCTTCAGCACGGTGATTCCATGTGGCTTGGAAACGTTGACGACCGAGCTGCTGATCGGTTTGTCTCCAATGTTGCTGACCTTGATTTGTGTGGGCGCGGCACCGGTGAACTTGATGCGTGCGTAAAACCGCTTGGATCCAGGGTCTGTTTCCATCGGGTTGTCTTGAACTTGCCCTCTTGCCCTTCGACCTGCAGTTGCGTTCCTTCGCTGCTGGCAAAGACGTCGATCATGTCACTTGCGAGCAGAGCTCGCTGCGTTTCCACACCGGTGTTGGTGGAGATTTTTCCTTGCAGGGAGAAGAGGTTGGTGGACTGGTTCAGTCCCCCGCCGCTGACCGAGAACTTGTTGTAACCAAAGGGGCTGCCCGTTACCGTGTGCTCCTGGCCGGGATCGCCGAGGTAGCCGCTAGGGGCAGCGGGTGCGGTGGCTGGATCCCAGCGAAGGAATGGTCCGATATTGCTTTTCAGGGCCGTGGTGAAGTTTCCGGCGGCCGGTGAGATATCCTCAACCAACTTCCCGTCACCGGCGGCGTCGGTGTCGATGGTCAGCGTCCCGTAGGGGTGCCTGAATGTCAGGGTCGCGTTGGGGGTGGCGCCGCGGACGGTGACGCGTTGACGGCCAAAGACGACCTGGTCTCCGGCTTGTACTTGGTTGGCGAATGCCGCTTCAACGCCAAGAACCAGTACGGCCCGTCCACCTCCCGGAAGATCCAACTTTGTGGAAGCGAGCATGTAGAAGGCTTCCTCGGGGAAATTGTCGGGGAAGGAAATGGGGAGATCTTCGTTTGGGACGTCACCGGGAAGGAGCCCGCAGAGCGGGTTCTGTGCATCGAGGCACAATTCGACGCGTGTGCCGGCTCGGTCCTGGTACCAGCTTGGGAAACCGAAATCGGCATTCACTGGGCCGACGGAAACAATGCCGCCGGGATTCTTTACGGTGACCTCGGTTGATGCTTGTGCCGGGGCCACGGTGGTCAATGCCAGCAGCCCGATGGCGGCCAGAGCGATTTTGCGTTGCATGTACCGGCCGGCCACAGCGCGTCGCGCTGGCCTTCCGGAATGAGTGGATTTCATATCAACTCCTAAGAGGAACCAAAATGTACGATCACTGTGCAACTCCCACCCTTAGGAAACCTTGCTATCTGCATCCCTAGAAGGTGCGGCCAATTGGGCAACTGTCAGGCAATGCCAACGAAGGTCTTAGCTTGGGGAACGTCGGGCCCTTGCGTGCGCCGCAAAATTGATGCGTCTCTTGGCCCGAAAGTCACGGACGGGACACCCGGAGTTCGAGCCTTTCGGATTTTCCGGTGACCCGGATAGTCTGTCGCAGAACTGGCGTCGGCCCGGGGCCCTGTTTCGGCCGTGGGATGATCGTTCCAGCCCGACTCTGTGAAAAGCCTTGACCCTTTTTCGCGTAGGTTCGACCCCGCCCCGCCTGACGCATTGGCGGGCGAAAAATAGGTGCCACAACACAAAAAACCCGCAGTTCCCATCGGCGTAACCGTGGGGAACTGCGGGTTTTTCTTTGGTGGGCCCTACCGGGATCGAACCGATGACATTCACGGTGTAAACGTGACGCTCTACCAGCTGAGCTAAAGGCCCTTCTCGACACTACTGGTTCGTGCGGAATAACTTCCGTTCGAAGTGTTCGTGACAAGTAACTAACTTAGCGGATGACCCACCCTAGTTGTCGAATCGACGCAATGTGATCTTCGACAACTGCTAGGTGAGTAGGTCAATCGCCTCTCTGTAGCGAGCGATGGCGCGCGCCTGATGGATGGGTGAACTAAAGGAATCAACCACATGTGTTCCACGGATGAGGAACGTGTGACGCGTTGCCGCGCCTGACTCAAAATCGAAGGCACCGTAACCTGAGGCAACGGCACCGTGTGGCCAAAAGTCGGCCAACAAATCAAACCCGAATCGGGATTGATCGGCGTAGGTTCGCAATGCGAACTTGTGATCCACCGATACCCCCAGGATGCGCACACCCCGGGCGGTGAATTCATTTCGTGCTTTTTCGAGCTCTTCAAGCTCCGACCCACAGACCGCGGAAAACGCGAACGGGTAAAAGACTAAAAAGTAGGCCTGCTCCCCCAACGCACGGGAGTCGATGAGTTCCCCGTGCTGATTGGGCAAGACAAAGCCCGGGGCCACTTCACCGGCCCCCGGCGCCGGGATTTCATTCCCGGAAACCGATTGTGATGTTTCCAACGCCCTAGTTCTTGCGGCGTGCAACCAGTCGGGTTGCCGACCAGTCCTCGGAAACACCCTCGGTATTTGTCACATGAAGTCCCGCGGTTGGTGCATCCTCTTGGATTGTTGCAGGTGTCACATAGCCGTCGCGCCCCGACTTTGGGGTCAACAGCCACACAACACCCTTCTCATCCAGGCTGACCAGCGAATCGACCAGGGCATCAACTAGATCCCCGTCGTCGGCACGCCACCAGTAGACGATGCCGTCTACTACCTCGTGATCTTCTTCAGTAAGTAGCTCGGAGCCCACCGTTTCCTCTAGGGAATCGCGGAGGTCAAAGTCCACATCGTCGTCGTATCCGAGTTCCTGAATCAGGTCCCCATCTTTGAAGCCCATTTTCTGTGCGGCTTCGTGCTTTGCCGGTGCGGCGTCGCTCACGTCACTCCTCCTGCTGGTGTTCAAGCGTCTGGTACAACCAAACACCCTTTTTGCGCTCCCATCAAGCGCAGAGGCTCCAACACGCCGAAATAGTGATGACTTCGACCCACTTTTGCCGTCCGAGACCCCATCTGAGCACCGTCAACGACTTTCTCGCAAGCAACTCAGGTACAGGTTGAGCACCGCCGAGCACTAGAGTGTAAGCGAAGGTCCGCGACCAACCACCCTTGAGGAACGGGCCACAAACTTTGGCGTTTGCAACGCCACTGTGTGCTGAACACGAAACTTTCGTTCGGCACACAGCCCCCGCTGTACCCCATAACGAGGAGAAGATGGACGTGGCTGTAGAGGAACATATCTCTCACATCCGTAGCGGCTTGACTAGCCAGTTGCCAGATCGAGATCCGGAGGAGACCGCCGAATGGCTTGAGTCCTTCGACGATCTGGTTGAGACTCAGGGCACCGAACGTGCCCAGTACATTGTCCGTTCGCTGCTGCAGCGCGCCGGCGCAAAGTCCGTGGGCGTCCCCATGGTCACCACCACG
This sequence comes from Paeniglutamicibacter kerguelensis, assembly GCF_017876535.1. NCBI lineage: Bacteria > Bacillati > Actinomycetota > Actinomycetes > Micrococcales > Micrococcaceae > Paeniglutamicibacter > Paeniglutamicibacter kerguelensis. Next base: position 1,364,214 of record NZ_JAGIOF010000001.1, on the reverse strand, counting down.
GATTACGTGAACACCATTCCCGTGGACCAGGAACCCGAGTTCCCGGGCGACGAGCAGGTCGAACGCCGCTACCGCGCCTACATGCGCTGGAACGCCGCCGTCATGGTGCACCGCGGCCAGCGCCCCGGCGTGGGCGTCGGCGGGCACATCTCCACCTACGCCGGCGCCGCCACCCTGTACGAGGTGGGCTTCAACCACTTCTTCCGCGGCAAGAACCACCCCGGCGGCGGCGACCAGGTCTTCTTCCAGGGCCACGCCTCCCCGGGCATGTACGCCCGCGCCTTCATGGAAGGCCGCCTGAGCGAGGAGGACATGGACGGCTTCCGCCAGGAAAAGTCCCGCGCCGGCCACGCCCTGCCCTCCTACCCGCACCCGCGCTCGCTGCCGGACTTCTGGGAGTTCCCCACCGTGTCCATGGGCATCGGCCCGATGAACGCGATCTACCAGGCGCAGTCCAACCGCTACCTGCAGAACCGCGGCATCAAGGACACCTCCGACCAGCACGTCTGGGCCTTCCTGGGCGACGGCGAAATGGACGAGCCCGAATCCCGCGGCCTGTTGCAGCTGGCCGCCAACGAGAAGCTCGACAACCTCACCTTCGTGGTCAACTGCAACCTGCAGCGCCTGGACGGCCCGGTGCGCGGCAACGGCAAGATCATGCAGGAGCTCGAGGCGTTCTTCCGCGGCGCGGGCTGGAACGTCATCAAGGTCGTCTGGGGCCGCGAGTGGGATGCCCTGCTCGAAAAGGACGCCGGCAGCGCCCTGGTTGACATCATGAACCAGACCCCGGACGGGGACTACCAGACCTACAAGGCCGAGAACGGCGCCTTCGTGCGCGAGCACTTCTTCGGCAAGACCCCGGAAACCAAGGAAATGGTTGCCGACCTCACCGACGAGGACATCTGGAACCTCAAGCGCGGCGGCCACGACTACCACAAGGTCTACGCCGCCTACAAGGCAGCGACCGAGTTCAAGGGCAAGCCGACGGTCATCCTGACCAAGACGGTCAAGGGCTACGGCCTGGGCCCGCACTTCGAGGCGCGCAACGCGACGCACCAGATGAAGAAGATGACCCTGGAGGACCTCAAGGGCTTCCGCGACCACCTGCGCATCCCGATCACCGACGAGCAGCTGGAGGCGGACCCGTACCTGCCGCCGTACTACCGCCCGGCCGACGACTCGGCCGAGTACAAGTACATGATGGAGCGCCGCGCCGCGCTCGGCGGCGCCGTGCCGTCGCGCCGCACCACGTCCAAGGAGATCCACCTCCCCGAGGACAAGGCCTACGACACCGCTTCGCGCGGCTCGGGCAAGCAGCAGGCCGCCACCACCATGGCGTTCGTCCGCCTGCTCAAGGACCTGATGCGCGACAAGGACTTCGGCAAGCGCGTGGTCCCGATCGTGCCCGACGAGTCGCGCACCTTCGGCATGGACGCGTTCTTCCCGACCGCCAAGATCTACAACCCGGCCGGCCAGAACTACCTCTCCGTGGACCGCGAGCTGGTCCTGGCCTACAAGGAATCCCCGGCCGGGCAGCTGATCCACCCGGGCATCAACGAGGCCGGAGCCGTCGCGGCGTTCACCGCCGCGGGCACCTCCTACTCCACCCACGACGAGCCGTTGATCCCGATCTACGTGTTCTACTCGATGTTCGGCTTCCAGCGCACCGGCGATGCCATCTGGGCCGCGGCGGACCAGATGGCCCGGGGCTTCATCATGGGCGCCACCGCGGGCCGCACCACGCTGACCGGCGAGGGCCTGCAGCACGCCGACGGGCACTCCCCGATCCTCGCGGCCACCAACCCGGCCGTGATCACCTACGACCCGGCCTACGGGTATGAGATCGGCCACATCATGCGCGCCGGCCTGGAGCGCATGTACGGCGGGGCGCACGAGGACCCGAACGTGATGTACTACATCACGCTCTACAACGAGCCGTACCAACAGCCCAAGGAACCGGAAAACCTGGACGTCGAGGGCATCGTCAAGGGAATCTACTTGGCCTCCCCGGCCAAGATCGACGGCCCGCGAGCCCAGCTTCTCGCCTCCGGCGTGGCTGTGCCGTGGACCATCGAGGCCCAGCGCCTGCTCGCCGAGGAGTGGGGCGTCTCGGCCGATGTCTGGTCCGTGACCTCGTGGAACGAGTTGCGCCGCGACGGCCTGGAAGCCGAAGAGGAAGCGTTCCTGAATCCGGGCGCGGAGCCGCGCGTGCCCTTTGTCGCCCAGCAGCTGGCCGGAGCCACCGGCCCGGTTGTTGCCGTGACCGACTACATGAAGGCCGTGCCGGACCAGATCCGCCAGTTCGTCCCCAACGAGTTCGCGACCCTGGGCGCCGACGGGTTCGGCTTCTCCGACACCCGCGCCGCCGCGCGCCGCTTCTTCAAGATCGACGCACACTCGGTGGTCGTACGCACCCTGCAGATGCTGGCCAAGCGCGGGGAGGTCGACGCCTCGGCGCCGGCCGCCGCCTTCGCCAAGTACCAGCTGAACGACGTCAACGCCGGCACCAGCGGAAGCGCCGGCGGCGAGGCCTAGGCCTTAGCACCACAGCACCATATTGGACGGTGGCGCCGACTCCCCCAGGGGAATCGGCGCCACCGTCCTTTTGTTCTTGCCCTCACCAATTTTTGCTGGCGCCTTGGGTCCCGTGGTCTTTGTGTGAACACTACAAAATAGTGCCTGCGGCCATGTGGTGCGTATGCTCGTATTCATGAGTGACGAGCAAGCGGCGAATCTGAGCCAGCGGATCAGGCCGTTCCGCCAAGCCAAGGCCAGCCCCGAAACCCTCAAACGTCTCAAACAGCACCTGGGCGTGCTCTCCACCGTCGCGCTCAAACACCTCGACCAGTCGCTGCCCTGGTACCGCGGGCTGCGCCCCGAGGAACGTGCGGCACTCGGGCTTGTCGCCCAAAAGGGCATCGCCTCGTTCGTCTCCTGGTACGAGCGCCCCACCACCTCCCCGCAGTGGGTCATCAACGACGTGTTCGGCGCCGCGCCGACCGAGCTGACCCGCTCCATCAGCCTGCAAAAGGCGTTGCAGCTGATCCGCACCATCGTCGAGGTCGTCGAATCCCAGGTCCCGGACATCGCCCCGGAAGCCGAGCACACCCAGCTGCGAGAGGCAGTCCTCCGCTACTCGCGCGAGGTGGCATTCGCCGCCGCCGACGTCTACGCCCGCGCCGCGGAAACCCGCGGTGCCTGGGATTCACGGCTCGAGGCGCTGGTCGTCGACGCGGTGATGCGCGGCGAAAGCCAAGACTCGTTGCGCTCCCGCATTGCCGCGGTCGGGTGGAAGTCCCACGAGAACATCATGATCATGATCGGTGCCACGCCGGCCTCCTCTCAGGTGGGTTTTGTCAGCGAGTTGCGCCGGGCCGCGGCCCGCTATTCGCGGGATTCGCTGGTTGGCGTGCACGGCGAACGGGCGATCCTGATGCTTGGCGGCGTGGACGCCGACCGAGCCGGGCTGGACCGCCTGGCCTCCTTCTTCGGCGAGGGCCACGTGGTCTACAGCCCGCTGGCGCCCACCTTGAAGGAAGCCCCTTCCTGCGCGCAGGCCGCCTTTGCGGCGATCGCCGCGGCCAAGGCCTGGCCGCTGGCCCCGCGCCCCGTGGCCGCCGACGACCTGTGGCCCGAGCGCGTGATGAACAACGACACCGAGGCACGCCACGCGCTGGTCACGGGAATCTACGACCCGCTGCTGAAGGCCGGGAACGGCCTGATCGAGACGCTCTCCAGCTATCTTTCGCTGGGGCATTCGCTCGAGGGCACGGCCCGCGAGCTGTTCGTCCACGCGAACACCGTGCGCTACCGGCTCAAGCGCGTGTGCGACGTGACGGGCTGGGATCCGCTGGTCCCGCGCGAGGCATTCGTACTCCAGACCGCGCTGGTGGTCGGCCGGCTGGACGCCGAAACGATCGAAAACCAGCCCGAAACGCGGCAAACCATGCCGCGCACCGGTCACTGAATCCTGTAGGATTCCTACAAAAGCACGCCGTCAAGTCGGTGTGCGAAAACAGCCGCAGTGAATGACTTCTTTGGAAAGCTGGAGTAGTGCTAGCAATCGTGTGCCCAGGACAGGGCTCTCAGACCCCCGGATTCCTTTCCCCATGGCTGGAAGTCGCGGGTGTCTCCGAACACCTCGCCGGACTTTCCGCCATCACCGGGCGTGACCTCACGGCCCACGGAACGGTCTCCGACGAGGAAACCATCAAGGACACCGCAGTCGCCCAGCCGCTGATCGTGGCCGCCGGGCTCATTGCGGCCCGCGCGCTCTTCGGCGAGGACCTCCCGGCCAACACCGTGCTTGCCGGCCACTCCGTCGGCGAGATCACCGCGACCGCGCTGGCCGGTGCGCTGAACGAAAACGACGCGATGGTCTTCGTGCGCGAACGCGCCAACGCCATGGCCCTTGCCGCCGCGGCAACGCCCACCGGCATGGCAGCGGTGCTCGGCGGCGACGCCGAGGAAGTCAACGCCACAATCGTTGCCGCGGGCCTCACCCCTGCCAACGCCAACGGCGGCGGCCAGATCGTTGCGGCAGGCACGATCGAACAGATCGAGGCCTTTGCCGCCAATCCCCCGGCCAAGGCGCGGGTCATCCCGCTGAAGGTCGCCGGCGCGTTCCACACGCACCACATGGCCCCGGCCGTTGCCGTCCTCGAAGAACTTTCCGGATCGCTCACCGCCAACGACCCGTCCGCCACGCTGCTGTCCAACTACGACGGCAACGCGGTGGCCAACGGCCAGGAGAACCTGGCATCGCTGGTCGCCCAGGTGTCCCGCCCTGTTCGCTGGGACCTGTGCATGGAGCAGCTTGCGGCCATGGGCGTCACCGGAATCCTGGAACTGCCGCCGGCGGGAACCCTCGTGGGGTTGGCCCGACGCGGACTCAAGGGCGTTCCCACCCTCGCGCTGAAGTCCCCCGAAGACCTCGAGGCCGCACGCGCCTTCGTCGCCGAACACACCCAAGCTTAAGGAAGAGCACCAAACATGACAGCAGTGATGAACCAGACGCCCACGCGCGAGTTCAGCCGGATCCACGGCGTCGGCTCCTTCCGCCCGGATGTCATCGTTTCCAACGAAGACGTGTGCCAGTGGATCGATTCCTCCGACGAGTGGATCCAGCAGCGCACCGGCATCGTGACCCGTGCCCGCGCCGACGAAAACACGTCGCTGCTGGACATGGCCGAGGGTGCGGCCCGTGAGGCGCTCGCCTCGGCGGGCATCGAGGCAAGCCAACTGGGCGCCGTCATCGTCTCCACCGTGACCTTCCCGCACGCAACCCCGTCGGCCGCAGCAGCGCTGGCCGACCGCATCGGCGCCACCCCGGCCCCGGCCTTCGACATCTCCGCAGCCTGCGCGGGTTACTGCTACGGCGTGGCCCAGGGCGACGCCCTGGTCCGCTCGGGCATGGCCGAGTACGTCCTGGTGGTCGGCGCCGAAAAGCTTTCGGACTACATCGACAACCACGAACGCACCATTTCCTTCCTGCTGGGCGACGGCGCCGGCGCAGTCGTCATCGGCCCCTCGGACATCCCGGGCATCTCCCCGTCGGTGTGGGGCTCGGACGGCTCGAAGTGGTCGGCCATCGGCATGACGCACTCTCAGCTGGACCTGCGCGACGCGGTGCTCCAGGCAGAGTCCTCCCCGGAGGGCACGGCGCTTGTGGCAAGCACCGAGGCCCAGCTGTGGCCGACCCTGCGCCAGGACGGCCAGACGGTCTTCCGCTGGGCCGTGTGGGAAATGGCGAAGATGGCCAAGCTGGCCCTCAAAAAGGCGGGCATCACCTCTGAGGATCTCGCCGCCTTCATCCCGCATCAGGCCAACATGCGCATCATCGATGAGATGGTCAAGCAGCTGAAGCTTCCCGAATCCGTGGTTGTCGCCCGCGACATCGCCGACGCCGGCAACACCTCCGCGGCTTCGATCCCCATGGCCATGGACCGCATGCTCAAGGAAAACCCGGAGCTCTCCGGCGGACTGGCACTGCAGATCGGGTTTGGCGCCGGGCTTGTCTTTGGCGCACAGGTCGTTGTCCTGCCCTAGGCTTAACACCCAGGGACACAACCCACAATCCGGACCGCACCAAGCGGTTTGAATAGTCGTCGGGCTTTGCCCGGCAAAAACAGAAAAGGAGCCATCATGGCTAGCAACGAAGAGATTCTGGCCGGCTTGGCCGAGATCGTCAACGAAGAGACCGGCCTGGCCACCGAGGCAGTCGAAATGGACAAGTCCTTCACCGAGGACCTGGACATCGACTCCATCTCGATGATGACCATCGTGGTCAACGCCGAAGAGAAGTTCGACGTGAAGATCCCGGACGAAGAGGTCAAGAACCTGAAGACCGTTGCGGATGCAGTGAACTTCATCGCGGGCGCACAGGCCTAAGTGGCTTTCCGATTCTGCCCTCGGGCCCGTTCCGTCCACCGGAACGGGCCCGAGGTCGGGACCGGGCTCGGGCATGTGAAGTGCCCCGTAAACTTGATTACCGGTTTCGCAACCGATTCCCAGACTTTTTCGATCCAATCCGGCCCGCAGCGCACCAAATCCGCGCGTGGCTCCGATGCTTGGATCGCGCACTAGCCTCGCTAGTCGTTTCGCCCCCAACCAGTAGAGAGTTTCCTCATGGCTCGCAAAGTTGTCATCACCGGCCTCGGTGCCACCACCCCCATCGGCGGCGACGTCCCCACCCTGTGGGCCAACGCGCTCAAGGGTGTCTCGGGCGCCCACACCCTGCCCGATGAATGGGTTGAAAAATACAACCTGCCGGTGAAGTTCGCCGCCAAGGCCTCCACCCCGGCCTCCGAGGTGCTCTCCCGCGTTGAAATGAAGCGCATGGACCCCTCCACCCAGTTCGCCGTCGTTGCGGCGCGCGAGGCCTGGAAGGACTCCGGGATCGAGTCGGTCGACCACGATCGCTTGGCCGTGGCCTTTGCCACCGGCATCGGCGGCGTGTGGACCCTGCTTGACGCCTGGGACACGCTGAAGGAAAAGGGCCCGCGCCGCGTGCTGCCCATGACGGTTCCCATGCTGATGCCAAACGGCCCGGCCGCGGCCGTCTCGCTGGACCTCGGCGCACGCGCCGGCGCCCACACCCCGGTTTCCGCTTGCGCCTCGGGCACCGAGGCTATGCACATCGGCCTCGAACTGATCCGTTCGGGCAAGGCCGACGTGGTCGTATGCGGTGGCGCGGAAGCCGCCATCCACCCGATGCCGATGGCCTCGTTCGCCGCCATGCAGGCGCTGTCCAAGCGCAACGACGACCCGGAGCACGCATCGCGTCCGTACGACATCGACCGTGACGGCTTTGTCATGGGCGAAGGCGCCGGCGCATTGGTCCTCGAGGCCGAGGAGCACGCCATTGCCCGCGGCGCGACGATCTACGCCGAACTTGCCGGCACCTCGGTGACCGCCGACGCGTACCACATCACCGCACCGGACCCGGAGGGCCTGGGCGCCACCCGCGCACTGAAGGCCGCGATGTTCGACGGCCGCATCCAGCCGGAGGACGTCGTGCACGTCAACGCGCACGCAACCTCCACCCCGGTGGGCGACAAGCCCGAGTACACCGCGCTGCGCGCCGCACTGGGCAGCCACCTGGACAACGTCTGCGTCTCGGCCACCAAGTCCCAGATGGGCCACCTGCTCGGTGCCTCCGGTGCCGTTGAGTCGGTCCTCTCGGTGCTGGCCGTCTACCACCGCAAGGCGCCCGTCACCATCAACCTGGAAAACCAGGATCCGGAAATCCCGTTGGACGTCGTTGTCGGCACCCCGCGTGAATTGCCGGAGGGATCCATCGTGGTCCTGAACAACTCGTTCGGTTTTGGCGGACACAACGCCGTAGTCGCAATCCGCAGCGTCTAGCCGTTTCCTTGGCCCCATGGGCCAACTTGGATCGGGGTCGCACTCCACCGCATCGGTGGGGTGCGACCCCGATTTCGTTTAAGCCCACAGCGGTTGGCCGCTACTTGAGCTTGGTGGCTAGACCACGGCTTCGGCCAGCGGTTTCCAGGTCCAGCTCGGGGAACCGTTCCCCGAGGGGTGGTGGCCGGCGGGTTCCTGGTGGGTCAGGGCGATGGCGTGGGTGACGACGTCGGCCAGCCGGCCGTGGCGCACGTGGGCTTGCCGCTGCCGGGCGGCCCCCGTTCCGTTCTCGAGGATCCTTTCCAGGGCCTCCTCCACGTAGGCCCCGTCCCCGGATTCCTCCAGGGCGTCCCGCACGTGGTCGTGGAGTGCGGCAATGACGCGCCGTGCGGTGTCCGGCCGATGGGTTGCGGGGTGGAGCAGTTCGCCGCGGAGGCCCCACCGGCTGGCCATCCAGACCCCTTGGCGCAGGATGATGGCCGGGACCCCGTCCGGTTCCTTTCCAGACTCCCATTCCCGGGCGGCGGTCTCCACCAGGGCCCGTACCAGGGCCGCGATCAGGACGGTGTCGCGGGGATCCAGGCAGACATCGGACACCCGGATCTCGACGGTGGGGTGGCGGGCGGAGAGGCGGGCGTCGAAATCCGGGTTGACGACCACCCCGGTGGCCGACAGGTCCGCCACCAGTGAGTGGTAGGCCCGCGCCGAACCGAAGACCTCCATCGGGCCGGCGGAGGACCACCGGTTCCAGGCCTGCGTGCGGAAACTGGCGTAGCCGCTGTCCCGGCCGTTCCAGAACGGGGAGTTCGAGCTCAACGCCATGAGCGGGGGCAGCCAGGACCTGATGCGGTCCAGGACGGCCACGCCTTCCTCGTCGGAGCCGACGGACACGTGGACATGGAGCCCGCACGTCAGTTGCTCGCGCGCCGTCAGGGCATACTTTTCCACCAGGGCGTCGTAGCGTTCGTTCCGCGTGGGGTGGGGTGTGAGCGCCAGCGGGGAGGTGGCCAGGGCGACGATCCTCGCACCCGCTGTCCGGGCGAGCGAGTCGGCGTGGGCGCGCCCGGCCAGTATCTCCGCGGCGAGCCCGGCCAGGGTGCCGTGCGGGTGCGTGATGACCTCGAGTTGTTCCTGGTGCAGCTCGGCGGACAGCACCTGCCCGGCGGATGGGCCGCCGGCGCCGTGGAGGCGCATCACCTCCGCGGACAGGGGCAGCGGGACCCCGTTGACGGGATCCACGATCAGGAATTCTTCTTCAACACCAAAGGTACGCATCTGCCAAGTGTGGACCATGAAAGCGGCAGCGGACGCCACGCCCCGGACCACGGGCCGGCGCCGGCCCGGCGCACCGACCGGATTGCCACCCCCGGGGAACACGCCCCGAAGACCGACGGGCCCGCCGCCACCGCCACAGACGGGCTGCAGGCCGCGCGATCCTTCCCGGTGGGTGGCGCCGCGTCCAGCCCCCTGGGTGCCATGGAACCGCCAAGCAAAATTCAACAGACGCACGGGGGTGAGCCCCCATGCCGCTCTCCGTCTTGGTCGCCCATCCTCACGTTGGTGACGGGAATACTACGAGGTTGCCACACGGCTCACAACCAGCATCGGGGACTGGACTCGAGCACACCGTACGGCAGGCGACATCCCAGCGCGAGTCACGACAACTGCCGACTCGGAACACTGGGTATCCGTTGGGAGCCTTGCCCCGGACACGGATGATCCGGGCGAGCAGTCCCTTGCATGCAAAATCCCCGGCCGCGGGCCTGTCCAGGGAAAGCTTTCCCTGGACAGGCCCGCGGCCGGGGATGGAATGCGGTGCCATACGGAATTCGTCGTTAGATCACTTGATGGAGCCAGCGTACGGGTGCCCCCTCGGCCGCGTAGCGGAAGGGTTCGAGTTCCTCGTCCCAGGCCTCGCCCAGGGCAATGGAAAGTTCTTGGTAAACGACGGCCGGATCGCCGGCACCCTTTTCATAGGCCCAACGGATGCGTTCCTCGCTGACCATGATGTTGCCGGCGGCGTCCGTTGTTGCGTGGAAGATACCCAGCTCCGGGGTGTGTGACCAACGGCTGGAATCGACACCGGGGCTGGCTTCCTCGGTGACCTCGTAGCGCAGGTGTGCCCAACCGCGCAGTGCGGAGGCCAGCAGCGCACCCGTGCCCGGCTTGCCGGTCCAGTTCACTTCGGCACGGGACATACCCGGGGCGGCGTTTTGCTCACTCCAGTGCAAATCGGTGCGCTGTTCGACAACTGAACCGATCGCCCATTCGATATGCGGGCACAACGCTGAAGGGGCTGAGTGTACGAAAAGTACGCCCCTGGTCATTGCTTCAGACATGCCTTCCTCCGATTTGCTGTTGGAACGTCTTCCCCAACGCCAACAACCCACTTCGAAGGACAGTAAATCCTATTAAGTATTCTGCATGATTATACGCCGTTCGGCCAATAACTTTGGCGCATGACTTCAAGTTATGCGCGCGGATGGGCCCTCTGGTAGCTCTCCTTGAGCCGCTCAACGGAAACGTGTGTGTATAGCTGCGTGGTAGCCAGCGATGAGTGGCCCAGGATTTCCTGCACGGCCCTCAGGTCAGCACCGCGATCGAGCAAATGGGTTGCCGCACTGTGCCGCAGGGCGTGTGGTCCGCGGGCAGCGGTGTCCCCGAGGTCGGCGAGCGCTTTTGAGACGACTTCGCGGGCTTGGCGGGCATCGAGGCGTTTGCCTCGTTTGCCGAGGAGCAATGCGGGGCCAGAGTGTTCGTTGCGGAGTGTTGGTCGTGAGCGGCGGAGCCAGTTGTCCAAGGCGTTGAGTGCGGGTTGTCCGAAGGGGACTGTGCGTTCCTTGTCTCCCTTGCCGATGACGCGCAGCGTGCGTCGGTCGAGGTCGAGGCTGTCGATGTCCAGGGATACGAGTTCGCCGACGCGGATTGCTGTGGCGTAGAGCAGTTCGAGGATGAGTGTGTTGCGGTCGGCGAGCGCGCGTTCTTCTGCGGTGGGTTCTTGTGTGTCCGCGTTTCCTTGGTTTGTTGTTCGTGGCGGGGCGTCGAACATGCGTTGGATTTGGTTGCTTTGCAGGACGTGTGGGAGTCGTTGTTCGCGTTTGGGCGATTGCAGGCGGATTGCTGGATTTGTGTCGATGAGGTTTTCGCGTAGCGCCCAGGCGAGGAAACTGCGTATCGATGCAGAGCGGCGGGAGAGGGTAGTGCGGGCGAGGCCTGATTCCTGCAGGGTCATGAGCCAGGTGCGCAGCAGTGGCAGGTCTATGCCTTCCAGGGTTTGGGCTCCGCGTGGGATTGCGTATGTGAGGAGGTTGGTGATGTCGGAGCTGTAGGCGCGTAGTGTGTGTTCGCTGCGTGAGCGTTCGAGGCGCATGTGCCGCAGGAAGCCATCGTGGGCACTTTGGAGTGCGGCGGGGATGGCGATGGGTTCGGATTTTTGTTCGGATCTTTGTGGCACGTTTCTACTGTCTCCCAGTGACGGCGTGGGGGCAACGGTGCCACGCCGCAGGGTAGCGGTGATCTCGTGTGGGGAGCGTCTTCACTCCCATGGGCGTATTGCCCGATTACTCACGTGGGAGAGGATCTGAGTCTTGGCGCATCCGTTGCTTCGGCTTTCCAGTGGGGTATCTGCGTATCCAGCCATCTGGCTTGGATTCTGTGAGGCCCTTGGCGGCGAGGCGGCTGAGTCCGCCGAGGATTGAGCCGATTCCCAGGCCTGCGAGTATGGCGAGTTCGTCGACGGTGCGTGGCGAGCGTATTGGCAGTGCGTCCAGGAGCAGGAGGTCTTGCACGTCCAGCCCATCGTATTCGCGGGCGTCTTCCGCTTTGGCGGCGTTTACTTCCCCTATGGGAGGTGAGTCCTTTGCCGGGTGGGGTGCATGGGTTTTCCCGAGTAGTTCGAGGGCTTCGGCGGCGTCGGTGATGAGTGTTGCTGCCCCCTCCCTGATGAGCCTGTGGCAGCCTGCGGAATTTGCGGAGTATATGGACCCGGGGACTGCCCCCACCTCGCGGCCCATTTCCGCGGCGTGGTGTGCGGTGCTCAGTGCCCCGGAGCGCCAGCGTGCTTCGCTGACGATTGTAAGTGAGCATAGGGCGGCGATGAGCCGGTTGCGTTGCAGGAATCTCCAGCGTGTGGGTGTGGATCCCGGAGCGACTTCGGAGATGAGTAGCCCCTCGCGGTGTACTTGGTAGAGGAGGTCTTCGTTCCCTGCGGGGTAGAAGCGGTCTAGTCCCCCGGCCATTACGGCGATGGTTGAGGGGCGTGTTGTGGCTTCTCCGGCTGGCGGTTCTTCGGCGAGCGCGGCTTCGTGTGCTTTGGCGTCGATTCCGTAGGCTCCCCCTGAGACGATGCAGATGCCGCGTCTTACCAATCCGCTGGCTAGTTCGGCGGTGATGGTGCGGCCGTATTCGGTGGCGTCCCGCGAGCCCACGATCGCGACCAAGGTATTGGGCTCGCGCAGGGTGTCGATGGCGCCTTTGCCCCTGTACCAGAGTGCATGGGGTGCTGCGAGTCCGAGCGCGTCGAATCCGCGTGGCCAGTTTTCGTCGCCGGGCAGGAGGATTCCCCCTCCCAGGTTGCTCATCAGCTGCAGGTCCGCTTGGGGGTTTGCAACACTTGCTCGCGCCCGCCATCTGTCCAGTCCCGCATCGAGGCGCAGGCTCGAGCGTGCGGCGCCGTGGGCGTCCAGGAGATCAGCTACCTGCTGTTGGGTTCGGGCGGGTGTCGGGCCGGTGTGTTCGCGGATCAGCTTGTAGGCTTCGACGGCACCCAGGATCGCCACCAGGGCGGCGCCGGTTAGGTCGTTGGGTTCGATGATTCTCGTGAGTCCCGCCCTGGCTGTGGTTTCGTTCATGTTCTGTTCCATGCGTTGGTGCTCCCTGGCTCCCTTGGCGCTTTTCCTAGCTGTCCCCTTGAGGCTGTCGTTGCCTTTACCTAAGGGTGGACCCATCATGGGCGCCGGGCCGGGTCGGTTGGTGTGCGCGGGTCCGGACTGTGCCGGTGCGGCGGGTTGGCGTGGTTTTCCGGTTCTTGTGCGGGCAGGTCCCCCGGCCGGTCCGAGACCCTTGGGAATCGCCCGGTCGGGCGCGGCGTGCTTTGGGGTTTGACGGTGACGCACGGTGACGCGTAGGCGCCCAATGGGGCGACCTGGAAAATCAAATATTGCTTGTGGCCTGCATAGTAGGCAACGATGGTCGAGTGGCTCTCGCCCTCAGGGCGGAAGCGAGATAGATGTTCCTGCAGAATCTCTCTAGACGAATTCAGGCTAACCATGACGAACAGAAGAAGATTTCCCCTCCTAGTCGCCCTCTCGGTGGTCGCTGGATCATTGATCCTCAGCGGCTGCTCGGATCCCACCGCCGCCCCGGAAACTTCCGGTGGCTCGGCCGCCGCCTCGAAGTTGACGGTTTCCTCGGCCAACTTCACCGAATCCGAGATCATCGGCAACCTCTACGCCGAGGCGCTCAAGGCCAAAGGCTACGACGTGGCGACGAAATTCAATATCGGCTCCCGCGAGGCCTACATTCCGGCTCTCGCCGATGGCTCCATTGACTTGATCCCCGACTACACGGGCAACCTGCTGCTCTTCTTGGACAAGAACGCGGATGTCAGCACGCCCGCTTCGATCCTCAATGAGCTTCCGGCCGCGCTGTTGGCCAAGAACCTTGTTGCTCTGACCCCCGCTGCCGCGCAAGACAAGGACTCCGTGGTTGTCACGCGGGCCACCGCCGACAAATGGAACCTGAAGTCCATCGGCGATCTTGCCGCCCACAATGCCGAGGTGACGATTGCCGGGCCTCCGGAGTTCAAGGAACGCCCGGTTGGGTTGCCGGGGCTGGAGAAGAACTACGGGTTGGTTCCCGCCAAGTTCGTCCCGATCGCCGATGGCGGTGGCCCGGCAACGGTGAAGGCGCTGCTGGATGGCTCCGTGACCGCGGCGAACATCTTTACGACCAGCACCGCAATACCGGCGAACGATCTTGTGGTGCTGGAGGATCCCAAGAACAATTTCCCTGCCCAGCAGGTCATCCCCGTGGCGGGCAAGGACAAGCTGGACATGAAGGCGATCGAGACCATCGACGCCATTTCGGCGAAGCTGAGCACGGAGGAGCTGATCAAGCTCAATGAGCAGGTCTCCGGGGAGTCGAAGACCGAGCCGAAGGCTGCGGCGACTGCCTGGCTTACCGAGCAGGGCTTGATCACCAAGTAGCATAAAAACCATTATCGAACACATGTTCGAATGGGGGTTGGTTGCCGTTACCCGCCGGTTGCCAACCCCCATATTTTTCCCGGAACCACGCGCCAACACCGCCTCCCAGAAGGAACTTTCCCGATGATCACCTTCGAATCCGTCTCCAAGACCTACCCCGGAGGCACCACAGCGGTGGATAACCTCGACCTTCACATCGAAACAGGTACTTTCACGGTCCTCGTGGGCCCCAGCGGCTGCGGCAAGACCACGTCCATGCGCATGATCAACCGCATGGTGACCCCCACCAGCGGGCGCATCCTCGTCGACGGGCAAGACGTGGCGGAAATCCGCCCCGTGTCCCTGCGCCTGGGCATCGGCTACGTCCTGCAAAACGGCGGACTGTTTCCCCACCGCACCGTGATCGACAATGTCGCCACCGTCCAGCGGCTGCTGGGGCTGTCCAAGACGGCGGCCAGGGCCAAGGCCCACGAGGCACTGGAACGCGTCGGGCTGGATGCCTCGGTGGCCCACCGCTATCCCGCCCAGCTCTCCGGCGGGCAGCAGCAGCGCGTGGGCGTGGCACGCGCTCTGGCGGCCGACCCGCCCATCCTGTTGATGGACGAGCCATTCAGCGCCGTGGACCCGATCGTGCGCGAGGAACTCCAGCAGGAGGTCCGGCACCTGCAGGCCGAAATCAAGAAAACCATCGTCATGGTCACCCACGACATCGACGAGGCGCTGACCCTCGGGGACAAGATCGCCGTCATGGCGCCGGGCGGCCACCTGCAGCAATACGCCCCGCCCGCGGAAATCCTCACGCGCCCCGCCAACGAATTTGTCGCCTCGCTGGTGTCCAAGGACAGGGGCTTCCGGGCACTGTCCTTCGACACGCTCGATCACGTCCCCAGCACCCCGCTGCCGGCCCCGCGCAGAGATGGGAGCATCGACATGTCCGCGCTCGCCCCCGGCTGGGTCCTGGAGCCATCTGCGGGCCACGGGACGGCGGGCGCGGACGGCGCGGCCCAATGGGTCAACACCGACGGAGCCCGCTTTGCCGTCGCCGGCGCGCTGCGCCCCGGGGACTCCCTGCGCATGGGCCTCGACGCGGTGCTGGCGTCCCCGATCGCCGCCGCACTGCTGCTTGACGCGGGGGGGCGGCCGGCCGGTTACATCACCCTCGGCGACCTGACCCCGCACCTTCGCCCCGGGGTGGTGGCCGGGGCATGAAATGGCTGCTGGCAAACCTCGAGCAGGTTTGGGAACTCACAATCGAACACCTGTACCTATCGGTCATCCCCATCGTGGTCGGCCTGGTGCTGGCGCTGGTGCTGGGGCTCGTCTTCGGAAACCGCCGGCGAGCGCGAACCCTCATCACCACCGTGGCAAGTGCGGTCTTCACCGTGCCGTCGCTGGCATTGTTCGTGGTGATGCCCACGCTGCTTGGCACGCAGATCCTTGATCCGATCAATGTGGTGATCGCGCTGAGCCTGTATTCGGCGTCGCTGCTGGTGCGCACGGTCTTTGACGCGCTGGATGCGGTTCCCGCCGATGTGCTCAATTCCGCAGAAGCCATGGGGTACTCGCCGGCCAGGCGCCGCCTGCTGGTGGATCTTCCGCTGGCGTTGGCCCCGTTGGCCGCGGGAACCCGCGTGGCGGTCGTGACGAACGTTTCCCTTGTCTCCGTGGGCGCGGTGATCGGCATTGGCGGACTGGGGCAGCTGTTCACCTCCGGGTACCAGCGCAACTATCCCGACCAGATCATGGCCGGCATCATCATGATCCTGTTGCTGGCCCTGGTCCTTGACCGGGTGGTCGCGGTGATCGGCCAGCTGTTGACCCCGTGGCTTTCGGCGAAGAATGCCGGAGACTCGGCGAGCGCCGTGCCAAGGGGCGCTGGTGCCGGCCTTGCCGCAACGCAGGCAACCGTCGATCCGTCCCTCGGAGGCAATAAATGATCAACGACATGCTGACCTACCTGGGCACCGGCGCCAACTGGGCGGGCGAGGGCGGAATCGCCGCCCGGCTGGCCGAACACCTCTGGTATTCCTTCCTTGCGGTGCTCGCGGCCTTGGTGGTCGCCTTCCCGCTGGGCTTGTTCATCGGCCACACCGGGCGCGGCAAGGTCGTGCTGGTGTCCCTGTCCAACGTCCTGCGGGCTTTGCCGTCCTTGGGCATCATGACGCTGCTGGTGCTGCTGATGGGCCTTGGGATCTTCCCGCCCCTGGTGGCGTTGATCCTCATCGCCATTCCGCCGATCCTGGCCGGAGTGTACTCGGGGGTGGCAAACGTCGACCCGCTGGTCGTGGATTCGGCGCGTGCCATGGGCATGAAGGATTCGCGTCTCATCCTGCAGGTCGAGCTCCCGCTGGCGTTGCCGCTGATGCTCGGCGGGCTGCGCGGGGCGATCCTGCAGGTCATTGCCACCGCGACCATCGCTGCGTACGTGAACCTTGGCGGGCTGGGCCGCTACATCTTCGATGGGCTGGCCCTGTACGACTATGGCCAGGTGCTGGTTGGTGCGGTGCTGGTGACGGCGCTCGCGCTGGTCGTGGACGGTTTGATGGCACTGCTGGTCAAGCGGTTCTCGCCGGCACGCAGCTACCTCGCAACCTAGCCCGCCTGGCCCGTATTGCGGACAGGACCATCCCGACCAAGGTGGTGATCGGCATGTTGCCGATGTAGCCAATTTTTCCGATTGCACCGATCGAGGCGACGGACCCAATGGATCCGACCGCCGCGATCGAACCGGCCGAGGCCACCGAGCCTATTGATCCGGCCGAGGCCACCGAGGCGATGGAACCGGCCGAGGCCACCGAGGCGATGGAACCGGCCGAGGCCACCGAGCCTATTGATCCGGCCGAGGCCACCGAGGCGATGGAACCGGCCGAGGCCACCGAGGCGATGGAACCGGCCGAGGCCACCGAGGCGATGGAACCGGCCGAGGCCACCGAGGCGATGGAACCGGCCGAGGCCACCGAGCCTATTGATCCGGCCGAGGCCACCGAGGCGATGGAACCGGCCGAGGCCACCGAGCCTATTGATCCGGCCGAGGCGATCGACCCCGCCGAGCCGATCGATGAATGGTGGGCCGTGTCTGTGCCCCAAACGGATTTGCGCATGAGCCAATGATCCACGACACGATCCCTATACGTCGAGCACCGCTTCGTACAGGCGCATGCTTCTACCCGACGTCTCCCTTGCCACGCTGGCGTAGTTGCAAGGCCACGTCCACGTCCCCGGCGGTGGGGCAGGCATGCGAGTTCAGGTCCGCGATGCTCCAGGCAATGCGCAGCACTCTGTCATACCCCCGCGCACTGAGCCGCAGGGATTCCGCCGCCTTGTTCAACCCGGCGGTGGCCGCGGCAACCAAGCGCAGTTCGTTGCGCAGGATCGAACCGGGTAGCTCTGCGTTGGTGCCTATGCCCCAGCGCTTGAGCCTGTCCCGCTGTTGCACCCTGGCCTCGCGGACACGGGCGGCAACCAACGCGGAGGATTCAACGGGGCCGCGCGAGGCCATCTCACGCGCCGAAAGCTGCGGGACAAAGAGCTGCATGTCGATCCGGTCCAGCAGCGGGCCCGAGAGTCTGGCTAGGTAGCGGCGGCGTTGCATGGGTGTGCAGGTGCAATCCGTCCCCTTGCCCAGGTTCCGCCCGCACGGGCACGGGTTCGCCGCCATCACCAGCTGGAACCGTGCCGGATAGGTCGCCGTGCCCGCCGCCCGGTGCAGGGTCAGCACCCCGGACTCGAGCGGCTGGCGCAAGGCGTCGAGTGCCGTGGCACTGAACTCGGGGCTTTCGTCGAGGAACAGTACTCCCCGGTGAGCCCTGGATGCGGCACCTGGTCGCGGGACACCACTGCCCCCGCCGATCAGCGCCACCATCGAGGCACTGTGGTGCGGGGCCTCGAACGGCGGGCGGCGGATCAAGGCGGTGATCTGCCCGCCTCCTGCCGCGAGCGAATGCACGGCAGTGGTTTCCATGGCCTGGGTGTCGTCAAGGTCCGGGAGCAGGCCGGGCAAGCGCTGTGCAAGCATGGTCTTGCCCGCGCCCGGCGGCCCGGTGAGCAAAAGGTGGTGCCCGCCGGCCGCCGCGACCTCCAACGCGTAGCGTCCCTGCGCCTGGCCTACCACCTCTGCGAGGTCCAGCGCCCGCACATCGAGTCCCTCCCACGCCCCCGGCTTGCGTTGCGGGGAATGGTGCCGCGCCCGGAAACGCAGTTCGGACGGATCCGCACCGCAGTCGGCGAGCAGCTGGGACAGGTGGTCGTAGGAGCGCACCTTGGCCCCGGCAACCAGTTCGGCCTCGGCAAGGTTCCCGGCGGCAACAACGATCTCCGGGTAGCCGGCACGCACGGCGGCCATGACCGAGGGCAGCACTCCTGCCACCGGGCGCAGGGACCCGTCAAGCCCAAGCTCGGCCAGGTAGACGACCTCGGGCTGGGGCGTGATGCTCCGGTCCGCGGCAAGGGTTGCCAGCAAGATCGCCAGGTCGAAGCCGGAGCCGCGCTTGTGCAGTGTCGCCGGGGTCAGGTTCACGGTGATGCGGCGGTTGGGCAAGGGGATGCCGGAGTTTCGTGCCGCGGAGCGGATCCGTTCACGCGATTCGTTCAGCGACGCATCGGGCAACCCGAGCAGCAGGAAGCCGGGGATGCCGTTGCCGACGTCGGCCTCGATTTCGATGAGCTGGCCGTTCAGGCCGGTCAGCCCGATACCCAGCGTCCGCGCCAGGCTCATGATTCGACCCCGATCAGGTGCTCGATGCTCGGTTCACGCCCGGGCGCCATGATGATCGCCAGCACGTCGACGCGCACCGTGCGGGCGTCCCTGCGGTGTTCAACGCACCAGCGCCGGGCCAACCTGGAGATCCGCCGCAACTTGGCCGGGTTCACCGCCTCGGCGGGATGCCCGAAGCCCAGCGAGCTGCGCGTCTTCACCTCCACCCCGACGATCTGGCCAGCGTCGTCGGCGATGATGTCCAGCTCGCCGATCTTGCACCGCCAATTCCTCTCCAGCACGGTGTACCCGACACCGGCCAGGTAGGTTGCGGCAAGCTCCTCGCCCCTGGCACCCAGCTCCTGGTTGTGGTTCACGTGTCCCACGCTCCCTTCGGCACTCCCCGGGCCGGCCACCATTATGCGCGCCGGCCCCGAATGGTTCATTGCACCCAGCGTGGCCGCTTGATGCCGGGTGCGGGGCGGGCTGCGTCGGGAATGTGGATAAGCCCGGCGGCGCGCATCAACCGGGGTTCGTTCGAAGTGGGCGCTGGGACCTTCAGGGGCGGTGGATCCTTGCCGCCGCTTGGCGCAGGACCTCGGGATCGAGCTCGAATTCCATGCCGAGCGGTTCGGCATCGCCGTGGATGTCGGGGAAGTTCTCCACCTTGAGGACGCAGCGAAGCCGCCGCGCCCCGAGGACCCCGGGCATCCAGAGTTCCACGCCGCAACGATTCACCCGGTTGAAGTCCCGCGGTTCCATCCCCTGCACGCTGCAGAGGTAGAACGAGCCGGTCACTGGGTCGTCGGCCTCGAGCTCGCATTCGGCCACCGTCCGGCCACGCAGCCGCCAGGCGGCAAGGTCCTCATGCTGCCCACGGACCTGTGCGCATTCAACAGCCAGCATGACGCCGTTGCCGTAGACCCGGGCGGCGGCCACCTGGACCAAGGTCCCGGAGCCCGATTGCAGCAGTAGGTTCAACGGGACAACGACGCCGAGCTCACGGCCGATCGGCCCGTGGCTGTCATCTTCATCGTATTCCTGGGCGCGGTAGTCGAAGTCGTCCTCCGGGAACTGGTCCGGGTCCGGGTGCTGCTGGCTCGTGCGCATGAGCGGATCCCCCAGAAACGGGTGCCCGGTGTAGGCCTGGTGACCCGCCTTGAGCCTGAAGAGCGCCTCGTGCACGCGGTCGGAGGCGTCAAGCACCAGGGGGTCCGTGTCGGTATCCATGAGCAGCTCGGCCAGTTTACCTTCGCGTTCCGCGAGTACTCGGGAGTACCCGGCGAGCGCATCGTTCAGTACCGTGATGCCGTTGGCAAATGCGCGCTTCCCGATCTCCATCTCGGGTTGCCCGTTCTCGAACGTGAGCCCGAGGTCTTTCAGGTTGAGGCGCTCCTCCGGGCATTCTTCGCCGAGGAAGCCGAAGTACATGCTTCCCAGGTCGTCACCCTCGCCCTCGTCCGGAACATCGTTGGCTGATTCATCGGGCGGTTCGTTGTTGACCATGTGCGCTACCCCTCGTTGCTTGTACAGGTGACTTCGGCGGGAAGCTGAAACGGGCCGCTGGCCACCGATCCGGCATTTCGATGAGCGTACCAACGAATCCCCAATACTGTCCGGGGCCTCTGCATTGCCGGACCCGGGGACTGCCGCCGGGAACGGGTAACAGCGCCGCCCCGCATCCGGCGGCGGTGGGGCCGAGGTTGCGGGGCGGAAAGGTGTTGCGAGTCGGCGTTGGCCGGTCAGTCCAGGCCGTCCTTGGGGATCGTCAAGTCATCGACGCGGTTCAGTTCCTCGATGTTCACGTCCTTGAACGTGACGATGCGCACCGACTTCACGAAGCGGCCCGTGCGGTAGACGTCCCACACCCAGGCGTCGGTGAGGGTCAGGTCGAAGAAGACCTCCCCGTCGGCCGAGCGGGTCTTCAGGTCCACCCCGTTGGCCAGGTAGAAACGCCGTTCGGTTTCCACCACGAAGTTGAAGAGGTTCGCAACGTCCTTGTACTCGCGGTAGAGCTGCAGTTCCAAATCCGCTTCATAGTTTTCAAGATCTTCGGCACTCATGTTGCTCCCTCGCCCTCCTTGTACGTATCCCTAGCCCTTGGGTGTGAGCTGCCAGGTCTTGCGGTGGTACCCGGTGGCCCCCTGCTCGACGATTGCCTGCCGGTGCCCCGTGGTGCCGTACCCCTTGTTCTGTATCCAACCGTACGCCGGGTGTTCACTATCGTAGCCATCGAGCAGCTCGTCACGCTCGACTTTGGCCAAAATCGACGCCGCGGCGATGGACAGCGCCAGCAAGTCGCCCTTGATCAGGGTTTGCACGGGGATGAGGAGTCCGTCGATGTCACCGGCTTCCCCGAATCCGGGCATCAACGAATCCAGCAGCGTGGGCTGCCTGGTGGCCGAGAGCCAGTCCAGGTTCCCGTCCAGCAGCACCGCGTCGGCTTCCACACCGGCCGCCGTGACCGCCCGCAGGCCTGCCAGCCGCAGCGCAGGCACCAGGCCCAGTTCGTCGATTTCGGCGGCGCTTGCGTGCCCGACGCCCCAGCCAGCGGCCCATTCCTTGATCAGCGGAACCAGCGTTTGGCGCTGTTCGGCGTTCAGCAGCTTGGAATCGCGCACTCCCGGCAGGTCCGGGACGCCGTTGGGGTCGATGACGACGTAGCCGACGGACACCGGGCCGGCCAGTGCCCCGCGGCCCACCTCGTCCGCGGCGCCGATGAGCTTGTGGCCTCCGCGTGCGGCCAGCGCACGCTCGTGTTCGAGGGTGGGTGGTTGTGAAGCCATTATTTGCTGGGGGCCGGGCTCTTGGGGGCCGGCACGTTAGAGAAGACCTCGGGGTGGTTGGAGATCCCTCCGATGCGGTCAAGCGGCCAGGAGATGACCGAGGCCTTGCCCTCGACCGAGGAAATGTCGACGAACCCGTCCTGTACGTCCTCGTGGTAGCGGGAATCGGCGGATTCGGCCCGGTGGTCGCCCATGACCCATAGCTTGCCCTCCGGGACCACCTTGGTGAATTCCTGCTCCGAGGGAGCATCCCCGGGGAAGATGTAGGGCTCGGTGATCTCGACGCCGTTGATGGTCAGCTTTCCATCCGGGGCGCAGCATTTGACGGTGTCACCGGGCATGCCGATGATGCGCTTGATCAGGTGCTGGTTGGATGCGTCCGGCACCAGGCCGACGAAGGCGAAGAATTCGCCGAGCGGGTTGGTCACGGTCGAGGCAATGGGCGGCAGCCAGCCCTGGTCGTCTCGGAAGACGACAACGTCGCCGCGGGTGAGTTCGAAGGGGCCGGGCACCATGAGGTTCGCGAAGATGCGGTCGTTCTTCTGCAGGGTTTCTTCCATCGAGCCCGAGGGGATGTAGAAGGCCCTGAAAAAGAAGGTCTTCACCACCAGGGAGATCACCAGGGCGACGACGACAACTATGATGATTTCTCGCACCGCTGCCCACAAGGGATTCCTTTTCCTGCGGGGTCGTTCGGATGCTGCGGCTGGCTCACTGGCGTGCGTCACGTGCGTGGGGCCCTTTCAGGGGTATCTAACTGTTGTCTTGGCGACACGCTATTCGTGGCACCGCTGTTGGGTGCCGCCGGTTGAATGCCGTCCGCCGCTTCCTAGCCTACGTTGCGTCGCTGGCAATTTACCTATGTGGCGCGAAGCTTCGGCGAGAGCGCCCACGTGGTTCCGGGTTTCGGCATCCGCCGCGAGGTGCAACCCCACGGATCGGGCGGGCTCGACTCCATGGGCCTGGATGCCGGCCTCTACGACGCGTCTGGCCCGGCGACGCTGAATTTGACCTTGATGGGTGCCGAGGCGGTCTTCTTGAGAACCTGAACGGCGGTTGCCGTGTGGGAACCGGCCTTCCAGCCTCCGGGGATCTGCGCCTTCCAGGCTCCCCTGACAACCGTGGTACTCAATTTGGCCTTGCCCAGGACGATCGTCACCGTAGCCCCGCTAATGCCGCGGCCGGATATCGTGGTGGGCGCCTTGTCCTGCGCGAATTTCCTGCCCGCGGTCGGGGATGCGATCGACGGCGCCTTTGGAACGACCTTAAAGCTGATCCGGGCGTTTGCCGAGGTATGCTTGCCGACTTTCTGCGTTGCCTTGATGCCGTAGCTGCCGAGGCTCCAGGAGCTCTTCAGCTTGACGCTCCATTTGCCCTTCCCGCCGATGGTGAGGCTCTTGATGACGTCTCCGCTGAGCTTCAGCGTGGCCCCCGGAATGCCGGTCCCCGAAATGGCCCGCGGTGCCTTGGTGGATGCGGTGTTGCGTGCCGGTGCGGTAAACGCCGGGGCAGGAACGGCAACCTTGAAGGATGCGACGGCCGCCCGGGAGACTAGGGAGCCCTTGGACTGCGTGACGGTGATCTTGTGTCCGCCGTACCCCAGCGCGCCTGTCTTTTTGCTCCATTTGCCGTCCTTGCCGACCTTCGCCTTGCCTTTCACGGCGCCGGACAGCTTCACCGTGGCACCGGGAAATCCCTTGCCGGAAATCTTGGTCACGGACCCGACGGAGGTCGCCCCGTTTGTGGGTGCCGTGATTCTCGGGGCCGGGATGAGCAGTTTGACGGAGCCCGCGGTGGATCGGGATTTGCTGAACCCCTTGGCCGTCTGCACCGTGAACTTGAATGTGCCCAGCTTCTGCGGCGTCTTGAAGCTGAAGGCGCCCTTGGAGATCTTGGCCGTGGCGATCTTCTTTCCCGAGGAGACCACCTGGACCGTCGAACCGGACGGCGCCGATGCCACTGTTCCGGAAATCTTGGCCCCTGCCGCCATGCCCGCACCCTTGACCTTGGTGGTGATCTTGGGGGCGTTGACAAAGATCTTTATGGAGTAGCCCTTGGCCTGCTTGAGCGCTTGGTTGATGTCGGTGAAATAGGCACGGCCCTTTGCCCCGTCCGACTCATCGGAAATCGCGCTGGTGAGTCCCACGGCCTTGCCGCCGGAAATGACCGCTCCGCCGGAATCGCCTTCAAAGGCCTTGGCGAACCAGGGGTTGGACATGCCGAAGCCGCGGATGCCGCGAAGGTCCGAGGAACTGTTCCTGAACCCTCCGACGATGAAAATCCCTATCTCGTCAACGGTGCCGCAGGTCCATCCCGTGGTCCGGCCCGACTTGCAGACGCTTGCCCCGATGACGGCGCTGGCCACACCCGTGACCTTGGCTCCGGAACCTCGCTCATCGACCCCCTTCCAGTCGGTGACAAGCGGTTGCGGCCTGAGTCCGGAGTTGATCTTGTCCAGCACGGATACGTCGGTGCCGATGTTTCCAAGCACTTGCTTGCCGTCGGTTGTCAGCGAGGTGTTTCCGGGGCCACCGAATTGCGAGAAGCCGAAGGAACCGAGTTTGGCACCGAGACCCTCAAATACATCCGGTGAGCCGTGCTCGGCAATGTAGACGTTGGTGATCTGCCCGTCGCGCGTGCAATGCCCGGCCGACAGTGCTGCGGGGTCTCCGGAGGCGTTGAATCCGTTGAAGCCCAGCGAACACAGGGTATACGCGTCCTGTCCGATGGGCGCACCGTACCCCATGCCGCCGAGCACGTCATTGGCCGCGGTGACGGTGGCGGGACCCTCGGCTTCATGGATGCTGACGTCCGGGTACTGGACCGCGAACTCCTCAGGTGTCAGCTTGCCGCCGGACGTCAGGGTTCGCGAAGCGGGACGGGCCGGATTGTCCTTGGATCCCGAGCGGATCACGTAGCCGTCGGCTGTCTCCATGACCGCCTGGAGCTGGCTCAGCGTCTCGGAATCGACAGACGCCGCGTATGCCTTGTACAACTCGTCGACGTCCGCCGGGCTCTTCCTGGTCGGTGCGGCGGTTGCCATGGAAGCGGAGGCTGTGTTCGCTTCCGCGGTGGCAAGCGCGAGATCGACCCCGGTGCCCCGCGTCAGCGCATCGAGCTTTTGGGCGACCGCCTCGCGGTCGGCCGTCCCGACGCTGACGGCGATCTTGTTCCCGTCGATGGCAAAGGTTGCCTTGAGCCCCGCACCCTGCAAATCCGTCCGGAGCTGATCGGCAACGCCAACGAGTTCGCCCTGGGCCTTGAACTCTTCGACGCCCATGCCCAGGTCTCGTTGCACGGCCTCGGCAAGCCCTTGGGGCAGTGCCGCGCTCCGTGCATCCGGCGCGGCCGCGTCGACGGCGGTCGGCACGGCGACAGCGGGATCCGTTCTCTGCCCGGCGGTCGCCGGAGCGGGTCCGGCCACGAAGGTGCTGCCTACCACGAACGCCGCAGTTGCGGCGGCGACACCGGCACGCCTCAGAAAAGTCCGCGATGATTCCTGCATGTGGAGTTCTCCCCATCAAGGTGGTGTCCAGCCAGATGCATTTTTGGATGCGCTGGCGCCATCCAGGCTGGGCACGTTACGAGCAATATTGACCGCTGGGTGAAACTCTAACCCGTGGCCATGCGGGAACGAAGAGCGCGCACGCATTGAGAATTTCGCTTGGAAGCCCCGCAGCCTGTCCGGTTTAGCGGGGACTCGAGGGCCGTGGCTTCTAGTCGTTCCCCGATGCGAAACCGGGCTCCATGGATCCGTCGCCAACGGGACGCTTGCGGTCAAGCGGCCAAATGACCTCGGTAACCTGCCCCAGGACCCTGTCGACGGGGATCATGCCGCCGCCGGGGGCACCGAGCAACGCCCGGGAATCCTCGGAGACCGAGCGGTGGTCGCCCATGACCCAGATGCGGCCGTGCGGAACCTGGGCGGTGAACTCCTGCTCACTGGGATTGTCGCCGGCAAAGACGTAGGGCTCATCGAGCGGAAGGCCGTTGACCCTGATTTTTCCGTCCGGTCCGCAGCAGGTGACGGTGTCCCCGGCCACGCCGATGACCCGTTTGACGTACACCGAGTCGTTGCCGGCCAGGCGCAGTGCCCAGGCGAGGGAATCCACGGCGCTGGGTCTCTGGTAGGGCAGGAAGGAACCCCGGCCGTCGAAGATGATGATGTCGCCGCGCTGGATGGGCTCGTGCTTGTAGGCAAGGCGGTTCACCAGGAGCCCGTCGCCGGGGTTCAACGTCGATTCCATGGAGGCGGAACCGATGTAGAAGAAATCAACGACCGTCGCACGGATCACCAAGGTGATCACGGCCGCGGCCATGAGGGCGCCAACGGCAAAGCGCCAGCCCCGCGAACGGGACCGGCGCTTTGCTGAAGCGGAAAAACTATCCGATTCTGTAGGTTGATCCACGATGGATCCCCGTGACCGCACGAAGGCGGAAACGAAGGTACTCGCTTTTCTTGCTACTTGGCGGTGCGGAAGTCGCGCTTTTCGCGGATCTTCGCAGCCTTGCCGTGGCGATCGCGCATGTAGAACAGCTTCGCACGGCGAACGTCGCCGCGGGTTACCAGTTCGATCTTTTCGAGGACCGGGGAGTGTACCGGGAAGGTACGCTCTACGCCGACGCCGAAGGAGACCTTGCGAACGGTGAAGGTTTCGCGAACGCCATCGCCCTGGCGACCAAGGACGAAGCCCTGGAAGACCTGGACACGGGAGTTCTTGCCTTCGATGATGTTTACGTGAACCTTGACGGTGTCACCGGCGCGGAAGGCCGGAACATCGGTGCGCAGCGAGGCTGCATCGACAGAGTCGAGAATATGCATGAATGCATCTCCTAGGCAGACGCCGCAGGTCACCCACCTTAGACACGGGACACTTATTTTCCCCGACGCGCAAAAACGCTTTGGCGGAAAGATGTGGTGTTCCGAAGCTTGGTACCGGGACCCGTTTGCGGATCCTCGGCGGTTCAACTGTTGATTCGTTCCCCCTGCGGCAGGAGCAGAACCCAGTAGACCCAAGAATCTATTTTGCCACACTCCCGGCCATGCGGCGAAGTCCGGACCATCGGCTGGACACCTGCCAATGCATTTCGGCATCGAACATGTCACCCAAGCCCGCAGCGGATCGGCAAAAACCAAGCCCGCGCCACGTGTCGCGGCCGGCCGTTTGCGGGCAGTCGGCCGCGGCCCACCGGGCATGGGCCGCAAGCGGCAGCCGGGCCGTTTTCCGCCCCCAACGAAGTGCAAGCCGCCCCGGGCTTGCCAGCCGGGAACCCGCACCGCGAGTGTCCAACGTTACATTTGACCCTTCGGCGGAATGTGCTGTAGCTTCACTTACGACCACACGGGAGCCCTTGCAGGGGCTGAGATCGAGCTGACGCAGCTTGCGACCGTCGAACCTGTCCGGGTAATGCCGGCGAAGGAAGTGAGTACTCCTTGAGCACCATCGAAACAACGACCACCCCTGCCCAAGACGCCCCCGCGGCAACCGAAACCCAGTCCCTGAGGTCCCATTCACTGGCCTACCTCGAGGATGCCGGATCAGGGATCCGGGTCCCGGTGACCGAGATCGCGTTGGAACCCTCCCCCAACGGGCAGCCCAACGACCCGCTGCGGGTGTACCGCACCGCGGGGCCGGGCAGCGACCCGGTCGTGGGGTTGCCTCCGTTCCGCGCACAGTGGATCGCGGAACGCTCGGACACCGAGACTTATGCGGGCCGGGAACGCAACCTGCTCGACGACGGCAAGTCGGCGATGCGCCGGGGAGCCGCCTCGGCCGAATGGAAGGGGGCCAGGCCCAAACCGCGGCGCTCGGGCGCCGGGAAGCGGGTGACCCAGATGCACTACGCCCGCCGGGGCATCACCACCCCGGAAATGCGCTTCGTTGCCCTGCGTGAGAACTGCGACGTGGAGCTGGTGCGCAGCGAGGTCGCCGCGGGCCGGGCGATCATCCCCGCCAACATCAACCACCCCGAGTCCGAGCCCATGGTCATCGGCAAGGCGTTCCTGGTGAAGATCAACGCCAACATCGGCAACTCCGCGGTGACAAGTTCCATCGCCGAGGAAGTGGACAAGCTGCAATGGGCCACCCAGTGGGGCGCCGACACCGTCATGGACCTGTCCACGGGCGACGACATCCACACCACCCGCGAATGGCTCATCCGCAACGCCCCGGTCCCCATCGGCACCGTACCGATCTACCAGGCGCTGGAAAAGGTCAACGGCGAGGCCAACGCGCTGACCTGGGAAATTTTCCGCGACACCGTGATCGAGCAGTGCGAGCAGGGCGTCGACTACATGACCATCCATGCCGGGGTGTTGCTGCGCTACGTGCCGCTGACGGCCAACCGGGTGACGGGCATCGTCTCGCGCGGAGGGGCCATCATGGCCGGCTGGTGCCTGGCGCACCACCAGGAGAACTTCCTGTACACGCACTTCGACGAACTGTGCGAGATCTTCGCGCAATACGACGTGGCGTTCTCCCTGGGCGACGGGCTGCGCCCCGGCTCGATTGCCGATGCCAACGACGCCGCGCAATTCGCCGAGCTGGACACCCTGGCGGAGCTGACGGCGCGGGCGTGGGAATACGACGTGCAGGTCATGGTCGAGGGGCCCGGGCACATCCCGTTCCATCTGGTGCGGGAAAACGTCGAGCGGCAGCAGGAACTGTGTCAGGGCGCGCCCTTCTACACGCTGGGCCCGCTGGTCACCGACATCGCACCGGGCTACGACCACATCACCAGCGCGATCGGCGCCACGGAGATCGCCCGCTACGGCACCGCGATGCTCTGCTACGTGACCCCCAAGGAACACCTGGGCCTGCCGAACAAGGACGACGTGAAGACCGGGGTCATCACCTACAAGATCGCCGCGCACGCCGCGGACCTGGCCAAGGGGCATCCGGGCGCTTCCGAGCGGGACGATGCGCTGTCCAAAGCGCGCTTCGAGTTCCGCTGGCGCGACCAGTTCGCCCTGTCGCTGGATCCGGTCACCGCGGAGTCCTTCCACGACGAGACGCTGCCGGCCGAACCGGCCAAGACCGCGCACTTCTGCTCCATGTGCGGCCCGAAGTTCTGCTCGATGCGCATCAGCCAGGACATCAGGGACGAGTACGGGTCGGCGGATTCGCAGGCCGCCATCGCCGGGATGTACGACGGCATGCGCGAAAAGAGCCGGGAGTTCCTCGCCGCCGGCGGCAAGGTCTACCTGCCCGAGCTGGAGGTTCCGGCCAGGGTCTAGGACGGCCCGCCCTCCCGGGTTCCCGCGCAGAAGACCGGCGCGGGAACCCGGGGCGCCCCTGGCCTCGACCATGCCCGGGATCCGGAATTAGGATGGGGCCATGCCCCTTCCACGCCCGGTACGCGCCCTGATCACTGGTTCCTTGTTTGCAGCACTGCTGGCGGTGAGCGCCTGCAGCACCCCGGGGACCGGGACCCCGGAGACCCCCTCGCCAGTGCGCGGGTCCGCACCCGAAGCCGACCCCGAAGTTTCCGCGGCACTGGGCCAGACACTGCTGGCCGCGGCTGTGGCGAACGACGGGCCCGAGGTGCGCAGGCTGCTGGAGTCCGGGGCGAACCCCGACCACCGGGATGAACAGGACCGGCCGGTGCTGGTGGCCGCAACGCGCGCCAACGCCGTGGAGGCCGCCCGAGAGCTGATCCTCGCGGGCGCCGACGTGAACGCCAAGGATGCGATGGCCGATTCGGCGTTCCTTTATGCGGGGGCCGAGGGGCTGAACGAAATCCTGGCGCTCACCCTCGAACACGGGGCCGATGTGGCCAGCACCAACCGCTACGGCGGCACGGCCCTGATCCCGGCCTGCGAACATGCCCACCTGGAAACCGTGGAATTGCTTCTGGCAACCCGGATCGATGTGGACCACGTGAACAACCTGGGTTGGACCTGCCTGCTGGAGGCAGTCATCCTGGGCGACGGTGGCGAGGCGCACCAGCAAGTCGTTCGCCTGTTGATCGATGCCGGCGCGGACCTGGACATCGAGGACTCAGCGGGCACCACGGCGCTCGGCCATGCACTGCGGTTGCAGCAAGGCGAGGTGGCCAGGCTGCTGCAGGACGCCGGGGCGCGAGGCTAGACCGGAATGTTGCGGTGCATCACCAATGACACCCGGGATCTACCGTTGGCCTCGACCATGGCCACGACAACGACTTAGGATAAGGCCATGTCCAAGAAACCGGATGCACGGAAGCTGGTCGCGTGTTCGGTCCTTGCTGCGCTCATGGGCCTGGGCGCATGCGGCATCCCCCACTCGGGAGTCCCGGGATCCGTTGCGCCGACCACCCTGCCCAAGTCGACATTGAATTCCGACGCCGCGGCCGTCCTTGGGCAGGCCTTGATACGTGCGGCATCGGTGAACGACACCGCGGAGATCAGCAGGCTCCTTGAGGCCGGCGCCCCCATGGAATACCGCGGAGAAGGCGCCCGGACGGCGTTGCTCGCCGCAACGCGGGCCAACGCGATCGAAGCGGCACGCGAACTCATGGAGCACGGTGCCAACGTGAACGCGAAAGACGAGCTGAAGGACTCGGCCTTCCTCTACGCGGGAGCCGAGGGGCTTACCGAAATCCTGGTCCTGACCCTGGAACATGGGGCCGATATCCGCGCCACCAACCGCAACGGCGACACCGCGCTGATCCCGGCCTGCCAACATGCCTACGTCGAAACGGTGGAAATCCTCGTGGACTGGGACATCGCCGTGGACCATGTGAACGACGCCGGCCTGACCTGCCTGCTCACGGCCGTCATCCACGGCGACGGATCCCAGCCCTACCAGGACGTAGTGGAGATGTTAATCGATGACGAGGCGAACCTCGCCATTGCGGATCCCGAGGGAATGACCGCGTTGGACCATGCACGCAAGTTGAAGCAGAGCGCGATAATCCGGCTGCTCGAAACCGCCGGAAAACCGGCCTAGGCGCCAATGACGGTGACGGGATCCTGCTCGATGCGGCTAGTCCTGCTCGATCTGGCTCTTGGGGACGATCTTGCCGTCGGCGATGGCAAAGCCGCTGTGCCACAGAGTGTCGCGGTCGTGGCGGTTCAGCGTGGAAGCATCCAGCTGCACAATCAGGTCCGGGCGGCGGGCCGCGGTGCGCTCCAGCTGCTTGTTGCGGCGGAAGCGCGCGATCTTTCCGTGGTTGCCCGAGAGCAGCACCTCCGGAACCTCGCGTCCCTCCCAGGCGGCTGGCTTGGTGTACACGGGGTATTCCAGCAGGCCGTCGGAGTGGGACTCCTCGACCAGGGATTCCGGGTTGCCGATGACACCGGGGATCAGCCGGCAAATGGCCTCGACCATGGCCAGGACCGCCACCTCTCCCCCGTTGAGCACGTAGTCCCCGATGGAGACCGGGCGGACGTCGAAGGACTCGGCGGCGTGTTCGATGACGCGTTCGTCGATGCCCTCGTAGCGCCCGCAGGCGAAGGCCAGGTGCTCGGCCTCGGCCAGCTCGTAGGCCATTTCCTGGTTGAACACGGCACCCGCGGGCGAGGGCACGATCAGGACCGGCTTGTTGCCCGAAACCTTGGCAACCGGCGATTCGGTGGCAATGCGGCCCAGCGCGGCGGCCCACGGCTCGGGCTTCATGACCATGCCGGCACCGCCACCGTACGGGGTGTCGTCCACCGTGCGGTGGCGGTCGTGGGTGTAGTCGCGCAGGTCGTGGACGTTCAGGTCCAGGAGGTTTTCGCGGCGGGCCTTGCCGATCAGCGAAAGATCTAGCGCTGCCAGGTACTCGGGGAAGATGGAAACGACATCAATGCGCATCGGGACTAGGCTTCCTGGCCCGGGTTTTCGTCG
The DNA here is from genome assembly GCF_017876535.1 of Paeniglutamicibacter kerguelensis. Taxonomy (NCBI): domain Bacteria; kingdom Bacillati; phylum Actinomycetota; class Actinomycetes; order Micrococcales; family Micrococcaceae; genus Paeniglutamicibacter; species Paeniglutamicibacter kerguelensis. Next base: position 1,332,851 of record NZ_JAGIOF010000001.1, on the reverse strand, counting down.
GCGGCGGCGTCTTCACGGTTGATCTCGAAGAGGCCCGCCGGAGGGGTCATCAGGATGTAGCCGCCCTCGATGTTGACCTCGGGAACGATACTCTCCACGAATGGAACGTAGACCTCGTCGCCGTCGTTTGACTTGACCACCAAGAGGTCTTGGACGTTGCCGGTGCGCAGCGCGGTGACCTTGCCGATGACGTTGTCGCCTACGCGGGCCTCGAGGTCCACGAGTTCGTGCTCGTACCAGCCCTCGCTCTCGTCTTCCACGTCGTCGGTTTCGATGAACAGCTTGGCGCCGCGGATGGTTTCAGCGGTGTTGCGATCGAGGATTTCCGCGAAGGCCAGCAGGAGGATTTCCTTGTTCCAGCGAGCACCCTCGACGGTGAGGGTCTTGATGCCGGGGTGCTCCACCTCGAACACGGATCCCGGGACAAAACGGTCTTCCGGTGCATCGGTCAGCACCTGCACCGTCACCTCGCCGCGGATACCGTGTGGCTTGCCAATGCGGGCGACCTGCAGGCGCATGCGTTTTCTCCTTGAATACGTGAGGGTCCGGTGATCCGGTGCTGGTGGTTGCGCGGCTTTGCGGCGGGAAGGCCGGAAAACCGCTGGGTATTGCTTCAATCTTACGTGGCCGCGGGATGCTCATCCCCCGGCGCCCGTGAGCGTTGCATCGCATTTTGCCTTTAACGCACCGTGGCCCCACGTTTCCCTTGCGGGAACGTGGGGCCACGGCTACACAAAAAATGTGTCAGAGGCTGGCTACCGGCGACGGTCCGTGTCGACAACGTCAACACGAATTGGTTCGTCCGCCAGAGCGGCAATCACGGTGCGCAGCGCTTTCGCGGTGCGACCCTGACGTCCAATGACCCGACCGAGATCCTCGGGGTGCACGCGCACCTCTAGGATGTCACCGCGACGGTTCCCCTTCAACGCGACCTGCACGTCGTCGGGGGTGTCTACGATGCCACGTACCAGGTGATCCAGCGCATCTACGAGCACTGGTTACTCAGCCTCGGTTGCTTCTGCCTCAACGGCCTCAGCAGCAGGCTTTTCAGCCTTCTTGGTGATGGCCTCGGGCAGGATGACCGAGCCCTTCTCCGGAACAACGAAAGGAGCCTTCGGTTCCTTGAACTTCAAGGTACCTTCCTGGCCCTCGATGCCCTTGAACTTCTGCCAGTCACCGGTGATCTTCAAGATCGCGGCAACCTGCTCGGTCGGCTGGGCGCCGACGGAGAGCCAGTACTGGGCGCGGTCGGAAGTGACCTCGATGAACGAAGGCTCTTCGGTCGGGTGGTACTTGCCGATTTCTTCGATCGCACGGCCATCGCGCTTGGAACGCGAATCCATGACGACGATACGGTAGTAAGGTGCGCGCATCTTGCCGAAGCGCTTCAGACGAATTTTAACGGCCACTTTAGTGGTCACTCCTGTTTCTCAACATGTGCGAGTCCCTATTTCTGCACCCGTGGGGCGGGCCATACCGTAGCGACTCAAAAAGGACAGGATTCAACGCGGAGAGAGGGGCCACATCAAATCGAGTACCTGTCCATTATGCCAGAAAGTTTCCCCGGGCACAGACCATGTGTCATTTTCCGGCCGCAGCGTGTCGAATTCCACAAGCGCCGGCCCCGCCGCCGGACCTACGGGCCCGGAATCCGCAGCACGTGCAGGGCTTCCAAAAGGTGCGGTAGCGGTTCGGCGTCTTCACCCTTCGCCCAGTGCAGCCATCCGGCAAAAAGTGCGGCCGAGTAGGCGGCCGAAACATAGTAGGCCCGGGAGCTGGACAGCCCCGAGTCCACAAGAAAGTCAACGACCGCCTGGCGCTGGCCCTCCAACATTGCGTAGGAATGCGCCCCGAGTTCGGGGTGCTCGGCGATCAACCGCAGCCTGCCGCGCGTGACCGCCAGGTCGGGCAGCGCCCGGACGGATGCCACGGCAGCTGCGCGCAGCACTTCGAGCGGATCGCCCGGCGCAGATGCATCCCGATCTCCGAGGATCCCCCGCGAGGCCGCTGTTGCCTCTTCGAGGCCGCCCCAGACCAGAGCCGACTTGCTGGGGAAATAGCGGTACAGGCTCTTGCGCCCGATGCCGGCCGCCGCGGCAATCTCATCCATCGAGGTCGCTTCGTAGCCGCGCGCGGCAAAAAGGCGCACCGCAACGGCGGCGACGGCGTCCGGGTCGATTCTCGGGGGCCTGCCCGCCGATCGAACCTGTCGGGGAATGGTGCTATCTGGCATCCCACAAGTATGGGCCATTGTTTTAGGATACTCAGTGTCATAACCTGAAGGCGTCTTGGATTCCAGCATTGAGGAGAACGCCTTATGAGCACCGACACCACCTGGCAGGAAGTCACCACCACCGGCCGTTTTGCAGGAAAAACCGTGATCGTCACCGGCGCGGGCTCCGGCATCGGCCAGGCCACGGCCCTGCGCGTCGCACGCGAAGGAGGCAAGGTCATTGCCGCGGACATCAGCCAGGAGCGCCTCGACGCACTGGTGGCGGAATACGCGGACCTTGACCTGGTCCCGGTGGCAGGCGACATCTCCAGCGAGGAGGCCATTGCCAAGGTCGTTGCGGCGGCGGACGGCCAGGTCGACGCACTGGCCAACATCGCCGGCATCATGGACAGGTTCCAGCCCGTCCACGAGGTTGACGACGCCACCTGGGACCGCGTGTTCAACGTAAACGTCAACGCGACCATGCGCCTGACCCGTGCCGTGGTTCCCCTGATGCTCGAGGCGGGAACCGGCTCGGTGGTCAACATTTCCTCCGAGGCCGGCCTGCGTGGCTCGGCCGCCGGCGCCGCCTACACTGCCTCGAAGCACGCGGTCATCGGCATGACCAAGAACTCCGCGGTGATCTACGGGAAGAAGGGCCTGCGCTTCAACGCCGTTGCGCCGGGAGCCACCATCACCAACATCGAGGCCCCGATGGATTCGCCGATGGCCGTTGAGGTCCTTGGACCGCTGATGGGCGCGAACATCCCGGCACCCGCCACCGCGGCACAGCTGGCCGCCTCGATCACCTTCCTGCTCAGTGATGACGGCAGCAACGTCAATGGCGTGGTCCTGGCCTCGGACGGCGGCTGGTCCGCCGTCTAGCCGACCCGGCACAAAACACCGAGGCCGCCCGCGGATGCCCGACGCATCGGCGGGCGGCCTCGGCATTGGGGACCCCCATGGCTCAGGGAACCAGCACAACCTTTCCGCACACGCTGCCGGCCACGAGGTATTCCATGGCCTCGCGGGCCTCGCCCAGCCGAAAGGTCCTGTCGATCCTGCTCTCCAGCTTGCCCGCGGACATCAGTTCCACCAGCGCCGTCAGATCCTGCTTCTTGTTGACGGAGACCAACATGGCAAGGGACTGCCGCAGGAACGGGGACACGAGAACCGCGCGCATCTGCCGGTTCATGCCGGTCAGGCTTGGGCCCGGCACTTCGGCCCCGACGATCACCGCGCGCCCGTCGGTTACCAAGATTCGGCGAAGGGTGCCGATTGACGGGTTGCCGGCAATATCAATGACAACGTCATAGGCGGCATCCCGCGCATATGCGCCGCCGCCCGCGCGGTCGTACACAACGTCGGCCCCGAGCGATGCGACGAATTCCATTTTGTGCGCCGAGCATTCGGCGCTTACATGAACTCCGCGCAGCTTTGCCAGTTGCACGACGAACGAGCCCACCCCACCCGAAGCTCCGGTGACCAGCATCCGCGTGTCCGGGCCCAAGGTGCCGGCCTTCTGAAGGGCCTGCAATGCGGTGACGCCGGAGGTCGGCAAGGCGGCTGCCCGCTCCCACGTGATGCCCTCCGGCAGCTGGACCAGCTTGCGGGCATCCGCCAGGACAAACTCTGCGAAGGATCCGGCTGCCACACCCAGCACCCGGTCGCCGGCGGCAAACCCCAAGACCCCGGCACCGATCGCCACCACTTCGCCGGAAAAATCGATGCCCGGAACGGGATTGCGTGGGGCGCGCAAACCCACGGCCAACCGCACAGCGCGCGGTTCGCCGGCCATAAGATGCCAGGTGCCGCGATCGAGACCTGCCGCACCCACCCGAACCAAGACCTTCCCCGGTTCCGGTTCCGGCCTGGCGCTCTCCGAAAACTCCAACACCTCGGGGCCGCCGTAGCGCTTGTAGGTGACCGCGCGCATTGCAGATGGCGCACGATCGCTTGCCACCGATTCGGATTCAGGTGTCCGTGCTTTGCGTTGCTTGTCCATGATTTTCCTGCCTTGTCCTCTGGGGCGGAGCCGGGACGGCACCATCGTTTCGTACTATGTACGAAACGTACCGTACGCAGTACGAAAATGCGATAGGGTGCTCACTATGGTGAGAGAAACTTCCGGACCCAGTGGCGCCAAGCTGCAGCTGAGCCGCGAGCTGGTGTTTGAGCGCGCAATGGATCTGGCCGACCACACGGGGCTTGACTCCCTCACCATGCGCTCGCTGGCGGTGGCGCTTGGCGTGAAACCCATGTCCATCTACTACTACGTAGCCAAGAAGTCGGAGATCCTCGATGGGCTGGTGGACAGGGTCTTCGAAGAAGCGGCCTCGACCCGTTCCCATCACGATTCAACTTGGCAACAGGCAATGCGAGAACGGGCCGTCACCATGCGGGCGGTCCTGGCCAGGCATCATTGGGCACTCGGGCTGATCGAATCACGGACTTCCCCGGGGCCGGCGACCTTGCAGCACCACAACGAAACACTTGGCATCCTGCGAAGCGCAGGTTTTTCCATCGAAGCGGCCGCCCGCGCTTACGCTGTGCTCGACAGCTACATCTACGGTTTCGTGTTGCAGGAGTCCACGATTCCCGTCGGCGACACCGCGACCGTTACTGACGTCGCGGCGTCCATGCTCAAGCAATTTGAATCGGGCCAATACCCTCATCTGCTGGAGGTCGCCACCGCGGTTGTCATGAAACCCGGTTACGACTTCGGCAGCCAGTTCGAAGACGGGTTGGATCTGGTCATTCACGGACTCGAGTCCTGGCTGGACTCATAGGTTTGCCCGGCATCCACGCCACGAGAACGAATCCATCTGAACCGAACACATTCCGCACTGGACACGGAGCAAGGAAGACCATGGCACCGGCAGACAACTGGAAGCGCGCACAACTCGACGACTCGTTTTGGGCCGAACAATTCGCAGGACTGCAGGATCCCCACGTGGCACCCATCAATGAACTGGTGGATCGGTTGAGCCATGCGAAGGGCGCAGTCCGACTCCCCCACGCGGCACCCTGGCACGGCGGGATCCACGCGCCGGTTCTCAGCGTCCTCAACGACCCGGGTGAGAAAACGCTTGTTCCGGACTTCCTGTGCCTGCGGAACCCCGACCGGGCCTCGGATCGGCAGCGGCACCTGATGACGGAATTCGACATCAACCCATCGGATTTCTGCCCATGGAACGGCTACCCATGGCCACGGGAGAACAAGAAAGACCTGACACCCGGGGAAGCGCTCGAAGGCGGGCGGGCGCTGCTGGAAATCATGTCGCTGATGACGAACCTTCGCCTGCTCTTGCTGCTTGGCCGCAAGGCCCGGGATGCCGCCGATGCCGTCTTGCCGGAACTGACGGCGTCATATCCCCACTTGGAAGTCGTGCGCTCACTGCACCCGCTGGGTGCCAAAAGCACCGTTCACCGGCAGGAGCAAAAGGTGGTTTGGGCCAACGTGGCAACCCTCATCAAACAGGGCATGGCCTGAGCCGAACTGTTGAGTGTGCGCTAATCGTCACCGCAATGGGGAGCCGGTTTAGTCGGTCCGACATGTCGACCGTGCCATGCTTGTAACCTACGTTCCCACCAAACCGCTCCAAGAGAGAACCGAAATGCCGCGCATGATGAACGACCCCGACTTCAAGATCTCCCAGGAAGCGGAGTTGTGGGCCGAGCATGTTGCTCCAATCAATTCCCTGGTCAAAGACCTGTGTGCACAGAATCCCGCCGATGCAGGCGCCTCGGTGCCGTTCACCGCCCCGCTGCACGGCGGAACCGACGCAACGATCCTGTGCCTGATGCCCGCGCCGGAAGCTGCCCACCGTCCGCAAGAGGGCCTCGACATCCTCTCCACCGAAGACGACAACCCTCTGGCTGAGGCCTACTCGGAGCTGCTGGCCTGGGCCGGAATCGACGCCAAGGAAGTTCTCGTGTGGAATGCATACCCTTGGTACCGGAGTGAGGACGAGACCGGCCGACTAAACGCCGCCCAGATGAACGCCGGGCTCGAGCCCATGAGCCGACTCCTGCGCTTGGCACCCACCCTTCGCGTTGTCATCCTGATGGGCAAGGGTCCGGAGGAATTCTGGGCCAAGCTGGTCAAGAAGTATCCCGAGGCCGTCACCCGGATCACGGCGATTTCCAGCCTCTCCCCCGCGCCGCTTTCCGCAGCCGGCACCAAGGCCCAGCGTGAGGCGCGGATCGAACGTCGCGGAGCCGCAATGCGCGAGGCACGCTCGCTGGTTCGCCCGTCGCACGGCCGCACGGCCGTTCGCCGCGAAACGCTGGTTCGCGCCGACGAACTGGGTCCGGAACATTTGGGCCGGGTTGTAGAGGTTTCCGACGGCAACTTGACCCTGCACGGCCCGCTGCTCAAGGCATTCCAGCCGAGCCCGGAATGGCGTGTGACGCTGACCGTTAGCGTAGCCAACCAGCGCCGCTCCTTGGGCGTTACCTCGGATACCTGGGTTCGCATTTACCGCGGTACCGGAGCCCGCTAGACTCCACCCGTCCAACGCATCAAATGGCCTGCGCCCCGGTAGAAAAATCCGGGAGCACAGGCCATTTTTGTCCCCGCAAAGGAACGGCGCCCAGCCTGTCGGCAACGCCACGGAAGCCGGCGGCAAGTAGCGGGTGAAAACATCGAGGCCGGCCCCGATGTTTTCAGGCAACGGAGGCTCTTTAGCTTTGGTTCTGGCCATGGGCGTTGGCAGAAGCTACAGGGCCGAGGTGTAGATCCAGCGTGATATCCGCCTGACCACACCACAGAAATGTGCGAGGGCAAATCCCCCGCCAGCGACCATGAAAAGTGTGATGATCATCGGAATTCGGGTGTCACTGTCAACGCTGATTCCCAAAGCGTCAGCAACACGCGCGGGAGATGGTGCCCATGGTACTTCGAATATGTTGAGCACTACTTTGGACAAGAATCAAGGTGGTGAGGACCAGCCCAGCCAGGACTCCATTGGCCCGTACCTAGGACCATAGGGCTGTGAGATAGATGGCCGTCGCGATTCCGTACACCGCACCAAACATCACCTCAGAAATCATCCAGATCAAGCCTTCACTGGAGAAATTCACGGACCAATCCCTAGCGAGCCGTCCGGAAGCACAAGACTCGCAGACCCAACATCGGCAAGTCCCAATCGCTGGCCACTTGAGACGTATTCGCCCGGTTTACCTTCGACAAATCCCTATGTTTTCTCGTCCCGTGTGGATTTGATCGCTCTTTGGCCGCTATCTGTGATCGCTTGGTGTCACCGCCCGCTACCGACGGGCGGTCAGGAGCAGAACGGGACATTCCCCCCGACCGGGCGGTCGGCACTGAAATGCTTCTGCCCATGCCCGCCGGGCACCGGTGCCCGGCGGGCATGGGCAGGGCGCGGTGGGCCACACGGCGGAAGCCTGCACTGAACGCCTAGCCCCTCGACTTCGGCGGAGGAACGAACCAGATGCCACCGGTGGGCCCACCGTTAGGCGGAGACTTTCCGCCGAGGTCCGCTCTCCGCTCGGCGGCTGCCGGCCCGGCCCCGCCGGGACAGGCTCAGCCTTCGGCCTCAGCTTGCGCCTCGGCTGCGGCTTCGAGCCCGATGGCGAAGCCGAGCGCCGCGGCGAGGCTGCTGGCTGCCTCCACAACCCGGGGCGTGCCGATGATGGGCGCAACGGCGACGAGGATGCCCTGCGCATCCTGCAGGGTGATGCCGACCTCCATCGCTCCACGGGCGTTGAGCAGGTAGGAGGCGGGCGGGGCGTCGACCGCCGCGAGGGCTGCGATCCGTGCCAGCATCAGCTCACGAGGATCGAGGCTGCAGCGATCCAGCGATGCGGTGGTGATCTCGACGAGAGTGTCGAGGACTGGGTTTTCTTCTTCGGCCATGGTCATGTCTCCATCCGGTTGCGGTGTTTTGGGCCGAGGGACGCGATGGGGTCGGATCGCCCCGGCTCTACCCGCAAACCTATTGCGCCGAGGCATGGGACGACATCACCCGCAGGGGGTGAAGCTCCCGCCAGCAACCACCGGCATTCCTCAAGCCCGCTCCGCAAGGCATTTCCCGCATATACAAGTTTGGATGATCCCGTTGGCCGGCTTCAGTGAATCACAGCCGTAATTGGCTCGGTTTTTGCTGTGCTCAACGGCTCATGGGCAGGACCTGCCGCGCGGTATCGCCAATCTCGGGTGTGAGCCCTTCGAGGCCGTTCGAGAGTTTACGCGGCGCTCTTCCCATGATCGAACGCTTCGGGCATACCCGGGGTCGGCGCTAGCTCCCGTGCTGTTGATCGATGGCGGCCTGGAGCAGTCGGGATGGTTCCGTTTCCAGGTCAGGAAGCTGAAACCTGCCGCTGTCGACACGAGAGTGGTTCCGTGCGCGTGCATCCACCCTGAAAGTGCCAAAGTGCAGATTAGGGCCGCTATTGCCGCGACGACACAGAGCCCGTTGACGTGCGCTTTCCATGGCTGAAGGACCATCAATGGAATGGACCAGAGCACCGTCATGCCTATGAGCAGGGCCAGAATGTGGCGCGCCCAGCCGGCGCGGACACTGGTGAGTCGGATTCCGTTATTTATGGCACGGGCGCGTTGTCTCCGGAAGTTCCGCAAGGGGTGTTCCGTGTAGCGTCTCAAAACGTCCCACAACAAGGTGTTCCACCGGATAGGTACAGTGCTGACAGGTGCTCGTGAATCGCGACAGCATTTGGCGGTTTCAGCTCAGTGGTCGGTGCGTTTCGAGGGTCGCGGCCATCGCCATCACGGGTTACCGGCAGGAATGTCCGAAGCGGGCCACTTGCCTGTTCCAGCCGTCAGCGGCGTCGCATGCTGTCTGCGTCAGACCAATTCGTCGGTTCCCGTGCTGTGTAGCCCGGCGCTTTGTGGCGGCGTTCCGCGACTGCTCGGTTCCGTTGGTGTCGACGGCGGAGGAGCTCACCTGAATGACATAGAACGGCCGTCAGCCACCCCGCGCCGGCATGGGGCGACGGCCGTGAGCGCGCGTTTTTCGAACCGTCAGCGGTTTCGTTGACGATGGGCCATTTCGGGAACACAATCACAGTATGAAGGAGGATGCGATGCTGCAGGCGGCCCGGGCCGCTGTGCCCAGTGGCCCGGGCAAGCGATCCCCGGCTGTTTCCCGCGGGCACTTCGACGGGCAGGCCCGGGGGCGCACGGACCTCGATGGTCGCCTACTGCGCGCCAAATCCGAACGAACACGGAGCCAAGGCGCGTTTGAGCGCCCGGCAGAGACTGCCCGAGGCAATCAATGCCGCTGGCGGTTCCCGATGTAACAGGGAGGTCGACCGTCATGGTCAAGGCCAAAGATAGTCACCCAAGCGTCGAGGAGCGTGCTGCGAGAGGCAGGGGATGCCGGGTGAAGGCGCCCGTCATAAGCCACGAGGACTGGACTCCCGCGCCGGACCGACCGGATCCGGTCGCGCTCCTCGAGGAACAAAACATCACCCGGGAACAGGATCTCGTACCGGTGCGTCACGGCCGGATGCTGGTCTCACCGTTCACGTTTTACCGGGGTGCAGCCAAGATCATGGCCGCCGACTTGAAGGACACCCCGCGCGCGGGCCTGGCATCCCAGCTGTGCGGAGACGCCCATCTGTCCAACTTCGGCGTCTTCGCCTCGCCGGAACGGACCCTGCTGTTCGACTTGAATGACTTCGACGAGACACTCCCGGGCCCGTTCGAGTACGACGTCAAACGCATGGCCGCCAGCTTCACCATCGCGGCGCGGAACAACGGGTTCACCAAGGAAGAAACCCGTGATGTGACACGCACTGCCGTTCGGGCCTACCGCGAAGCGATGTCCGAATTCGCGCAAATGGGCACCCTGGACATTTGGTACGCCCGCCTGTCCGAGCAGCATTTGGTGGAAGCCCTCGAATTGGCAGTGTCAACCGGGAAGAGCAAAGCTCAAAAGAAGGCAGCCGAGGGCGTGGAAAAGACTGCGCGAAAATTTGTCGCAAAGGCCCGTACCCGTGACAGCCTTCAGGCACTTTCCAAGCTAGCTGAGCTCGTGGACGGGAAGTACCGGATCGTCAGCCAGCCGCCGATCGTCATCCCCGCCCGGGAGCTGGGTGCATCGTACGGCATGGATGCCGATGACGTTTGGCACGTGATTCGTGGCCAGCTCCGGTCCTACAGTGCCACCCTGCAAGACGAACGGCGTGAACTGCTCGAACGCTTCGAAATCATCGACCTCGCCCGCAACGTGGTGGGCGTCGGCAGCGTGGGAACCAGGGCGTACATCATCTTGCTTCAGGGGCGTGATCAAAGGGATCCCTTGTTCCTGCAGGTCAAGGAGGCCACGAGATCAGTGTTGGAGGACCACTTGCCGAAAAGCCGGTTCAAGCAGCCGGGTGAGCGCGTGGTGCAGGGGCAACGGAGGATGCAGGCTGCGAGCGACATCTTCCTTGGATGGACCAGAAGCGAGCAGGGAAACCGGTACCTGTACTGGCGGCAACTGCGTGATATGAAAGGCTCGGCCCCTGCGGAAGAGATGAAACCGATCGGCATGACGGTCTATGCCAGCTTCTGCGGGTGGACCCTCGCCCGTGCCCACGCCCGCTCCGGCGATCCGATCGCAATTGCCGCCTATCTCGGCAAGAGTGACAAGTTCGACCGCTCCATCGCCAAATTTTCCGAGCGTTACGCCGACCAGAACGAACAGGACTACCAGGCCTTCGCCGACGCGGTTCGATCCGGCCGCCTAGAAGCAACCGACGCCGACTAGTACTACAGTCGCGTTTGTAGGGTGTGTCCTCGGGCTTTGTAGTGGCATTGCCGGGCCCGGTGCTGGTGCTTTCGGCGCCAGAGGGAGCACCGGATGACGTGTGCCGGGTCCGGTTCCCGGGGTCAGGCAATCAGGACGATGAGGCGCCTGATCTCGGGCAGGGAGAATCTGTCCAGATGGCCGGTGCCTGGATGCGGGCCCCAGTTTTTGAGCGGATTACGCTCAGGAAGGCCTGGGCGAACATGGACAGGGTGATGTGCCGGTACCAGCCGGTGTATTGGCACACCGGGTAGTGGTCCAGCCCGGTTTCACCCTTGGAGGTCTGGAAGGTGTCCACGATGGCCCAGCGGGCTCCAGCGACCCGGGCCAGCTCGGCCGGCGTGGTGTTTTCGGGGGTGTGGCAGATGAAGCAGGCCAGGTCCGTGGGGTCATTGAGGGAGCGGCGGGCCAGCAGCCAGCGTTCCCCGGTGTCGGAGGGCCCGTTGATGCGCATCCTGGCCCAGGCGCAGGGCCGTTCGCCCTTGGTTCCGGTGCCGGCGGTGCGGGTGCGCCAGGCGCGCCCGCCCAGCGATGCGAAGAGCTCGTCGGCCCGCCCCTCGGCTCCGAACGAGTCGGGGGCGGGTGTGATCACGCGTTGGTTCATGGGCACGGCCGAGACGAAAGTGCATGCCGCGGGCCTCCATCCTGCGGCGCAGCCCGGTGTGCTGGCCGTAGACGGCGTCGCCGGTGGTCCATGCGGCTTGGATGCCGGCGTCCAGGGCGCGTTCGATCATGTCTGCTGCGAGCACCGGCTTGGTGGCCATGGCCCGGTCTTCGGGGATGCCGGCCCGTGTGCGGCGTTCCGGGTCCTCGGTCCAGGCCTTGGGCAGGTAGAGTTCCCGGTCCAGGAAGGTACGCCCGGCCGGTGAGGCGTAGGTGAGGAACACGCCGATCTGGCAGCTTTCCGCACGTCCGGCGTGCCCGAGTATTGGCGGGCGACCCCGGCCGGGGCCGACCCCTTCTTCAGGAAACCGGTTTCGTCGATCGCCAGGATCCCCGCGGGGTCGCCCAGGTTCCGACCCACGTAGGTGAACAAGGCGTCGCGCACCGCATCGGGGTTCCAGCCGGTGGTCGAAAGCAGGCGTTGCATCCCGTCCGGGGTCCCGTGTCCGGTGCGCTCGGACAAGGTCCAGGAATTCTTCCGTTCCTCGTCCGAGAGCAGGCCGCGGATATAGCCGATCGCGTTCTCCCGCGGTTCGGAACGCGCGAACTCGCCGCCGATCAGATCCCTGATTTCCTCAAGGCCTGAGCCCATTCCCGTATTCCTGCCACCCAAATATCATCGCTCACCCGTCATGGTTAACAGGAATCGGGGCCGAAATCCTTTTAAACCTGTTATCTCTCAAGACATCGGTGACAGTTCTGCCTCAACACATCGGTGACACTTCAGGGAGTTTTGGTGGTGACACTTCCGTCGCGTTAATGACTCTTTGACCGGTCGTTGCGGCTGGGCAAAGAATGAGCAGTGAACAAGAATGAGCCAGTCAACGCCCGTATCCGCCTCGCGATCGCCCAGTGGCCCGATGACGCACCACGCGGCGCCGTCTCCACGTTCTGCACCGAACACGGCATCACCCGCAAGACGTTCTACGCGATCCGGGCCAGGGCGCGGGACGAGGGGCAGGCCGCGGCCCTGGAGCCACGCTCACGCCGGCCCAAATCCTCACCCACCAGGCTCACCGAGGAGCGCAAGCAAGAGTCACTGAATGTGCGTGCCGCACTGGAATCCTCCGGACTGGACCACGGGCCCATCAGCGTGCACGACAAAATGATGGCCCTGGGGATGCAGGCGCCCTCGCCCGCGTCCCTGGCACGGATCTTCCGGGAAAAGAACGTGGCCCGAAACGAACCAAGGAAGAAGCCGCGGGCATCTTACCGCCGCTTCGTCTACCCGGCGCCGAACGCCTGCTGGCAGCTGGCAGCTGGATGCGACCGAATACGTGCTCACCGGCGGGCGCAAGTGCGTGATCTTCCAACTGCAGGATGACCACTCGCGCCTCGCGATCGCCTCCCACGTAGCCGGAGCGGAAACCAGCGCGGCGGCCCTGGCGGTCGTGAAAAAGGGCATCGCGGCCCGCGGGGTTCCCCAAAGGCTCCTCACCGACAACGGCGTTGCGCTGAATCCCTCGCGTCGCGGCGTCGAGGGCCAATTGGTTGCCTACGTGACCTCGCTCGGGGTCAAGGCAATCACCGGCAAACCCTACAAACCCACCACCCAGGGCAAGAACGAACGGTTCCACCAGACCCTGTTCCGCTGGCTGGACAAGCAACCCCTCGCGGCAACCCACCGGGAACTGCAAGGGATGGTCGACCGGTTCGACCTGATCTACAACACCGAACGCCCGCACCAGGGACTGCCCGGGCGCCTCACCCCGCAGCAAGCATGGGATGCCACGCAGATCGCCGAGGCACCCCGGCCGGCACCCATCCCGGGCCTTGCGGACGCCAATCCGCCCGAAGCGAGATCCGTCGGCGTGGGCCAACGCCCGACCGGAACAGTCGACCAATCGGAAGCCGCCGTTGCCGCGACCGGTGTGGTGGACGAAACCGCCTTCGAGACCAGCGCTCTGGAGAGGGTCACCGGCAGCATCATCCATCCCTCCGGCGCCGGAAGCCGGAAGCTGAAGGTCTATTCCAACGGCGTCGTGAACATCGGGCGAACCATATTTTCCTTGACCGCATCGATGGGCGGACGAACCGTCATTTCGAGCTGGGATGCCGAAGGCGTCATCTTCGCCAACACCCAAGGCGAGGTCATTGCGGACTATACGTGGCCGCCCAAAGGCACTACCTACGTTGGAATCACCAAGTCCCGCACGCTGTTTGGCAAGGACCGGAAACCGGGGCAACTGTCACCAAAGTCCTGATACATCAACTGTCACCGGTCTCCTGAGGCAAAACTGTCACCGAAGTCTTGAGACATCACAAATCCTTTTAAACCGCCGATCGACCCAGGAATAAACGCGACTGTAGTACTAGTCGGCAGGAAGGGGCGTGAGACCCGGATAGAGATTCTCTACTTCTTCCTCGTCCCATGCCGTTCCCCAGGGTTCTTCGCCCGCAATGGTCGAGGGACTCTCGGGGTAATCCTCGTACAGCTCCCGGCCGCCGCTGCTTCGCAGGTACGCATCTGCGCCGGTGTAGGCCAGCGACTCCGCGTCACCGATTTCGACGTCGCTGCGTAGCCTTCCGTCGGCCAATACCTGCGGATCCCGTTTCACGGCTTGGTGGTAGTCGCTGCCCTGGCCGACCACCCAGTTGCGGAAGTACTCGAAGCAGTCGTCGAGGCAGCCGCCGACAAGTACGTAGGCCGCGCCCCATAATTCCCACGTGTAGAGCTCGAGGTTTTTCGAGACGAACGTGGCGTTGAAGGAAGCGATCTGCTCCGGTGGCATGGCCGCGAGTATTTCCTCCAGCTCGACAGCTTGGCGCCCGGTGCTTCCGCCCGAGGCTTCCAGTGAACGGTCGATGATGTCCCAGAATTTTCCGTTTTTCATGTACCGCAATTCCGGCTCGACCTCCGCCGCGGGCTGGGGAACAGTGGTTGGTTCCACCGGGTGCGGAGCAGCACCCTCAACCGATGGCTGGACGCCGCAGGCGCCCAACACCAAGCTGAGCGAGGCCAGCAGCAACACGACACCGGGTTTGGTGTTAGATGTGCGGCGGCATGTTCCACCCGGGCGCGATCGGAGTCCGATTTGGCTAAACGCGTGGATGAGTGCTTCCAAAGTTCCCCCATGGCTTGTTCGCTTGAATGCGACCAAGTCGCTCTATGGGGCACTTTACCGGCCAGGCTCAATTCCGGTCGACTTGTTGGCCCTGTTGGGGCGGAGATCTCGGATGATGCGGAAACCAAGTATCAATGGACTGCCGGGCACGTTGCCGAAAACGGCACGGGCCGGGACGCGGCCTGGCGATGTCTTCCGGAGCCTCGAAGCATGCTCGGTTGCTCGGACCCGAGTTCACGCTTGACGGGGACCCAACTGGCGTAGCCCGCCAGATAGAACTCGACCAACCCTCGATTGCTGTCCGGAGAGGGTTCTCGAAACGTACGCTGAGGCGCCCCTGCTCTCGGATCCGGGTTCGTGTGTTGCTGCCGGTCGACGGCCAACCCTCGGGCGCCTTGGAACGGTCGTTATCTCCGCGTCGCGAACTGGATCCGGATGTGCTCGAGCTCGGCGCGTGGAAGCACTGCGGTCACCACGCCACCTTCCACTTCCGCGCCTATGCCGTACACGAACGGATCCGTATCGATCTCCGCGGCGGGCGCCTCGACTCCATCGACCAGGACAGTGACCCGATGATTGACCGCCCGGACGGTCACCTCGAGTGTGGGTTGGTCCCATGGATTGCCATTCAGCCCGTGTTCTTGCGGGTACTGGTTCATGAGGATGTGGTTGACGTGGTCGACCAACATGTTGCCCACCGAATGCCGCTCGGATGGGTCACGGTGCCAGGTGGTTCGCACGGCCTCCCAGAGCTGCGGATACCGCAGACGCTCCACCTGCTCAACCAGCCAGGCGGGCCGCGGCCAGGGAGGAACATCCTCGATGGCCCTTCTCCTGTCCTCGTCGAGGTCAGCGAGGTTTATCGAGTCCGAGTGGTCCTTCGAGTTTCGCCAGAGTATGTAGGTCACGCTGGCTGCCAATTCGAAGTATCCGCGATCGTCCGCGCCGGATTGAAACCCGACGTCATCCACGTCCTCCAACGAGGTCTGGGGTACGAGCCCCAACACGGGGATCGGTATGAGTTTCAGGAGCTTGGCCCGCTCGATGCGTGGGTCGGGCGCGTCTTCGGGAAGGATACCTTCGAATCTCATACCTCGATTGTGTACCAAAGCCCGTGACCAGCAACTTGTGTTTCGGAAATAGATTTCCCGCGCACACCGGTCCGATAACCGCCCGGCTACCGGGCATCGAGCCGCTCCATTGGAGGCGAATTTCTCGCGAAAGACCGAATGTGGGCGGCATTGCCGCGGATCGCAGGTTTGTACCGTCCCATATCCGGCGAGTCAACACCTTCTGCAACCACCTCAAGCAGCGAAGCGACGGCTTCATCGACGCGGCCGGACGCATGAAGGGTGATCGCTTGGAACACTGCCAGTGAAGGCGAGTCCGGAAACTCTTCCCGGGCACGCCCGAAGACTTCCACCGAGCGTGTGAATGCGCCGAGATTCCGCAGCGTGGATCCGTACTGGAGGTAGCACCGGCGCAGCAGATCGCCTGAAAGGCCTGCCTGGAGTGCTTGTTCGTAGAACGAGCCCGCAGTTTCCTCCATCCCCGCGGTGTCGTAGGCGCCGCCCACCTCGTAGAGCACACGCGCGTTGGACGGGTGCTCAGCCAGAACTGGCAACAGCGCATCGATGGTCGGCTGCATGTTGTTCCGATCGCGAGCAGCGAAGATCCGGTCAAGCTCCTCATTCAGTGTCATCCACTTAGTATGCCGTCACCGACCGTGCCCGCCAGCGGATCCGTCGCGGACAACCCCAAATTTCGGTGGACCCGTCCCGCATGAGGTTGAGGCAGGGGAACTAGACTTCGGAGCATGGACTTCTCATGGGACGATTCGCGACGGGCGTTCACGGACGCCGCTGAATGGTTTGTGCGCATATCCACCCTCGTCGGTGACCGGTGGGACCAGCCGGGCCTCGGCGGGTGGGACATTCGGGCGCTCGTCGGCCACACGAGCCGCGCACTTCTGACGGTCGAGTCGTACCTTTCCCGTCCTGCCACCGCCGTCGAGGTCGCCTCGGCCGCGGAATACTTCCGGGCGACGAGTGCCTCCGGCCCAGCGGTCGAGGCCCGCGGACGCGACGCCGGGACCGCTTTGGGCGCTGACCCCGCGGGCGCAGTGGCGGAGATCGCCGCACGCGTGATCCCGCTCATCGATGCCCAGGATGGGTCCGAGCTGGTAACGACGATCGTGGGTGGCATGTGGCTTCGGGACTATCTGCCCACACGCACGTTCGAATTGGCCATTCATACGGCAGACCTCGCCAAAGCGCTCGGTTTGCCGGCGGACGTTCCAGACACGGCTGCCACCCAAGCTCTCGGCGTAGTGGCCGACCTCGCCATTGCCGGAGGCCTTGCAGCTCCGCTCCTGCTCGCCGCCACCGGTCGGCCGGGTCCTCCGCCGGGCTTCTCGGTGCTTTGACGCGGCACGGGTGGCCCCCAGCCATTCCTCTACGGCCACAGTGGGTGGCGTCGCACGGCAACCCACATGATTGATTGCCCCTTCCACAATCGGAGTGGCAGCACCTCAAACTCTTGACAGCGCTCGGGCATTGGTCGGCGCTCCGGTCCCCCAGCCGCCAACGGGACGTTCACAGCTGTGGAAACGGCCCAAGAACTCCGTCGAGGGCTTTCGCTGCGACGATGGTGATACACCTGAGCATGGCCATTCGCCGAATCCTGCCCGACCTGCCATCTCCAATGCTCCGCTCCAGTGGTGGACCTACTTCTTTAGTGGTGACCCGGCAGCTTCAGCTCATCAAGCGCACTCAGACGCCTTCACGGTGGTAACTTCGCTCGCGCAACGCTACCTGGCGGCTGGCCGGCGGTGACGCCCCCGCAGCCAGGGACCCGCTGAACGTAGCAGGTCCACACCGAGCGGTCGGCGAACGCGGGTAGGTCCCTAGGTGGGTCCAGGATCCTGTGGTCATTCCCATCGACAGGCACCCGCGCCGGGAATAGGCTTATGCCGTCCCAACATGACCGACGAGGAAGACGGAGAGGTGCCCGACATGGGAGCTGCAGAAAACGCCGAGCTGATTCGACGGGGATACGAGGCCTTCAACGCGGGCGACCTGGCGGCACTTGGCGAATTGTTTGCTGAGGACGCAGTCTGGTACGCCCCCGGAAGCGGCGTGCTGTCCGGGACGAAGCAAGGGCGCGACGCCATCTTTGCCTACTTCGGCGAGCTGGGTGCGCGGTCCCAGGGTACCTTCCAAGCGACCGTCCAAGATATCGTCGGCGGGGAAAACCACACCGTGGGGATCCATCAAAGCCACGCCGAAAGCAATGGAAAGACCTTGGACCTGGCCACGGCCATCGCGTTCGTGCTCCGGGACGGAAAGGTCATCGAGGGCCGGGAGTACTTCGATGACACGGCCAAGGCGGATGAGTTCTGGGCCTGAATCCGGACCCGCCCGGACCGGAGTGCTGGTTGCCGGTGCCGCGCCAGTGCGTCTTGCTGCTCTGGCGCGGGCCCTAAGATGGGCACCGCAGTAGAACCTGCTGCTTCATGGCCAACCGGGCGCCGTTGCGAGGATGGAAGATCCTGGCCTTCGCCCCCGGAGCCAAAGGACCAGGCTGCAAACGGCAAACCCAAAAAGCACCCGCGGGGGCCATTCCGTATGCTGCGATTTAGTAGCCCATAAAGGACGGACCATCGTCGGGCAATGCTTCCGTATCGATAAGCAATGGCACAGCATTGCCGCACGATACGACAAACTCGCCATCACCCACTCGGCATTCGCCGCCCTCTACTCGTACTCGGCGCCGATCTGGCTACGCCAATACGGGGACCCGCTTTAGATGCGGGCCTGGACAAGGTTGGCGAACGGCAACCTGCCGTGAATTTGGCGAAACTCCGCATGGTAGGTCGTTTGGGCCGCATTGAGCGCCTCCGCAGGCAATTCCTTCCAAGCCACGAGAAGGGTTCCCGCGTCCGCCAGCTGCCAGATCAGTCGGCCGTCCCAGTGTCCCGGCGGCTTGCCCCTTCCAAAGTCCACGAATTCCTGGATCTGGCGCCGGAGCCCGCGGTTGCCCTTGCTTCCGAGGCCGGCCTTGCCGATGAACAGGACATCCGCGTCCGCGACCCATTCGGCGGCGAGCCCAGACTCGGGCAGGGAAGGATTCTTTTTCTTGAAAACCCCGGCTGTGCTTTTGGCGAGGAACCGCGGTTCAAAACCCTCGGGCCGCAGCACAGCGAATATCCCTTGGCGCTGCGGAATCCTGTTGATCTCAAGGGAAGCGATGGGCCGGAATCCGGTGAACCCGTCGTCTTTGAGTGCTTTTTTGTTGAACTGCATCGGATTCCTTGGATCTGGGCGGCGGTATTGTTGCTGGGCATTCTCCCGTGGGAGCGATGATTCGCAACTCCGATGCTACCCGGCCGGGCGTTGCTCGCTTTTCCCTGATGCCATCCGGAAGCTCATCCACCCAGCCGGCCCCGATCGCGCGCATGGCCCCACACAGCGTGGCGTCTCCGGCGGAGGGCGCCGCCAGCCGCAGATTGTCCGCGACCGTGCCCAGGAATAGGTGCTGCTCCTGCGTCACAAACTGGACCTGACGTCGCTGCCCGTCTCCGAGCAGGTCGGCGACGGGCAGCCCGCCGACCGTCACGGTGCCGGAGCCCGGATGGCCCTGGCCCGCGGTCCTCCAACATTCGGACCGCATCCCAGCGCGGCACAGCAACGAACGAGTTTTCACCGAAAGATTGCCGAGAGCCCGTCGATCATGTCGGGTTCCAACCCGAAGTCAAACGACAAATCCATGCCGGAACGGCATCATTCATGTTCAATCCATGCGCGGCTACGACGTCGGCCACGGCCCGACGTTGATTGCACAGCGTCCGATTCACGAATTTTTGGAGGACGGCATACGTTCGGAATCGGGCTCTCCACCGAGTCACCGGGTTCGCACTTGCGAACCACGAATCAGGCCACTTCGATGCCGAGGCCGGTGATGACTACTGGGGTTCCGGTCCCATATGAGGGCCCGAGCAGTTCAACGCTAGCTGGCGCGGCATACCTCGCTTCTCTACCAGCTGTGGTCAGCCGTTGAAGGCCAGTGGCCGTCGTCGGTGAATTGCGTGGCCCAGTAGTAGGGATTGACTTGCAGTAATGTGCGGGTGCTCCACCCAGACGCGGTGTGTGGCCCTGGAACGGCGACTTGAACGGTTGGCCCCCAGAGAGCAAGCCGTTCCTGGCAAATACCGCAAGGGGCGAGGACGGAGATTTTGCCGCTTCCGGCTTCCCTGCTCACGCATACCGAGGCAGTCACTTGCCGATCCATGGTGTAGGCCTGGCATATTGCGCCGGTTTCCGCACACAAGTTTGCCGCCGCGTTGAAGTTGTCGAGACTGACGCTGGTCAGTATCTGCCCGCCCTCGAGATACATAGCAGCCGCGACTGCTTGCTCTGCATTGGGCCAGCGGCGGCTTATTTGATCGATAGCGGCGTCGATGAGGTTTTGGTCAAGCTCCATGGTTGAATTCTGGCATGCCTTGCCAAGCAATTCCGTGGTTGGCCCGTTCAGCCTGCCGTTGAGCTGCCTCCGGGCGCGCACGATTGACGCAAGGCCTTGGCTAGCACGGTCGCGCTGCCGTTCATGAAACCCATCGAATCGCCAGTCGCAAGGTGCCCGGCTAGCGGCGGCCCTACTGATTACCACGGAGCCAAGGTTGTCTCCGTGTCCAACGGCCCGCGGCCGGCCAGCCACGCCATGAACCTCCGGCGGTCGTTGGATGAACTGAGCCTCTCGGAAACGGTGTCAAGCAACACCGGCAGATCCCAGGCCACATACTCATCCGGCCAGTTGAATGCGGTGTAGCCAAGTCCGAGATCGACGTGGTGCATCTCCACCTCCCGCAGCCTGTGCGCCGGGCACCCAGCCACACCGTAGTGCCCTCCGCCGAGGAAGTGGCCGTTGGGCCACCCTGCTGCGGAGCTCTGCACGAAGATGTCCTCGAGATGCGACTGGCTGGCTTCGAGGTCGGCAATGATCTCACCGGCCGACCGACCAGCCCCTTCCTCGATCTCGCCAACGCGCTGATCCTGGCCGCTTGCGTACTTCGGAACATCCGCTCCGCGCAGCGCGCCCGATAGCCGTCGCGCATGCGCATCGGCGTTGCGAGCCAGATGGGTCAGGACATGCCCAACAGTCCAGCCGGGCAGAAGACTCGGCGAACGGACTTCCGTGTTGGTCAACTCCGCCACATTGCCCATCAAGCGCGCCTGCGCTTCATTGCACAGCTGGGAAGCACGCTCCGGATTGCATTCAAGATTCACAGATACATAGACCTTTCACTTGGTCACACATTCGCAGGCGAGGCACCCACCCACTCATCCATCCTTATCGACCGGTCAACGAAGATCTTGCTTCCGGCGCGTCAAAGACTGATTGTGTCTCGGATGAGCGTCTACCCGGACTCCGTCAAGCAGGGGTCGCCACCCCGCCATTGCCACTTCCATGGAAGTTCCATAGCGCGCGAGGGGTTGGTTTCCGTGAATACTGCCTGCTCATACAAGTGTCTGCCTGCGCGTTTCATCAATTGGAGATACCGACCAAGGTCTCGCCAAACTCGATGATCCGTGCTGTCCTAATCTCAGGTGGTTGGTTGGCGAATATGGGAGTCGGCATGGTCGGGCAGGAAGATCGTTCGTTGTTGATTGAACGCAAAGACACCAGGGGTCCACTCATCGTGGTTGGCGGCTTCGCTGCAATTCTCTTCTGGTGGGTCGGCCTGACTGCATACATAAGCGCCGGTTACATAGACGCCGGCAGCTTTGGCAGTGGCGTGGTCGGATTCCTTGTTTTTCTGCTCGTTCCCACCTTGATCACGGCTGCCACCTATCTGGCGATCCGCCGTCAAAGGCGACCTGCCCGCGAAGCCGGCAAGGGTCGCCACCGCTCCAACTGACGGAACTTTTGGAAGCCGGGTGCGGGTGCTCCTGAGGGGCCTCGCGCTGGTCGATTCCCTGCGGCGCTCACCCTATGAGGGAGCGGGGTCTGTCGAGGCGGACTGCGATGCCGGGTGCTCGGGCACCACAGGGTAAAGCTCGGGCGGCAAGCCAACCGTGAATCCGTCATCACGGACCCAGATGCCATCCACCCTGAGCGCATGGGCATCGTTATGGCTGCCGTCTGTCAGATGAACGGTCACGCCGCTTCCAAACTGCTCCCCCACCACCACGCTGACGTTTTGTGGGGTGATGCCCCGTTGGACCAGGATCTCCCGCGTCTTGGCAACCATTGCATCGTCCAGAACCCCGCCCGGGAAAGGGTGGGTGACTCGGCATACCCCGTCCCGATCGGCGGCATAGGCGGCAGCCACCAACTCCTTGCCGGCTTGTTCAAAGGAGCCAACCGGCTTGCGCCCGTCACAGGTATCGCCCGAGTAATCCCGGAACACGGAACACCCCGTCAAAACGCCTGCACACAACACCAAACCAACGACGCCCAGTCCAGCCGTCCGGCATTTGTCCAGGAATCGCACGCTTAACCCTTTGCATTCGCTCATGCAGTTCATTATTGCCGAGGCATTTCCAGATGCTGTGCAAACTCTCCACGTCGCCAGGCGTCGATGGAGGCGGGGTCGAAGCACTGCTGTCCCCGTCGACAAACAACCCGTCTCGTGGCGTCCCCATCAAAACACCGCGTGTGGACGCTCAGTCAAAGCGCAGACGACTTCGGGCACCAATGCATTCGCCTTCGGCATATGACAACGTACTTGCCCGTTGCTTTGGGAACCAAAAACGACGCTATCTGACGGGCAACCCCGGGCCGAACCAGAAGTCGAGCGCATCCGCCAGCCCTTGATCGGTTCCTTGTCCCACCCAGGCGACATACCCATCCGGGCGGATCAACACCGCAGTAGGAGGTGTCACTTCGCCGACGAGGGGCAGTCTCCACGCGCCGGCGAATCGGGCATCGACCAGCTGCACCCGCCCAGCCCGGGGCGCGATCTCGAGGCGGTTCGGCTCGGCGAAGTTGAGCAGCACCGGCTTCGCGTCGTGAAGGAGCGTAAAGACGCGTGTCGGACCGTTTGCCGTGTCAAGGTCAAGATCCGGCATGCGACGCCCGAGAAGCGGGTGCCCCTCCCCGAGGTCGTAGGTGATGTCGAGGCCGTGGATCAACGCGGCGACGTGCCTGCGCGGCTGGTCCATCGACATGAGTTCGCCGACGGTCTCGGCGAGCGCCGCGGTCCGTGCGTCCAGGCGCTGCAGGGCTGTTTGCGCCATTGAGTGCTTGAGCGCGCGGGCACCGCCGGAATGCCGCTCCGAGTGGTAGGTGTCCAGAAGCGATTCGAGTGAGATGCCCTTGACCACCTGCGCGAGCTTCCATCCAAGGTTGACTGCGTCCTGCAGGCCCAGTCCGATCCCCTGCCCGCCGGCTGGATAGTGGACGTGCGCTGCATCCCCGGCAAGCAGCACCCGACCCTTGCGGTATGTCGCGGCCTGCCGGGTGGCGTCGGTGAACCGGGAGATCGAGGTCGGTGAGTGCACTCCGAAGTCCGTGCCGTACGCCGCCCTGAGTGCATTGCCGAGGTCGGTCAAGCCGGGTCCCTCCCGCGAGCCCAGCTGTTGTTCCGTCGTGATGACACGATACCTGCGCCCGTCCTCCAACAAGGTGAAGCCGTGGACCCCCGTCTCATCCTGAAGCATGCCGGACGGCGGCTCCTCGGATACCTGGACTTCGGCAATCAGGTTGCTGCGGGTCGCGTCCCATCCGGGGAAGTCGATGCCCGCGTTCTTGCGGACCATGCTGCGGCCCCCGTCGGCGCCGACAAGGTACGCCGCCCGAACTTTCTGGCCATCGGCGAGATCGACATCGACACCGGATTCGTCCTGGACGAAACCGACCACTTCGCATCCGCGGTGAACGATCACTCCGAGCTGGTCGATCCACCCCTCGAGGATCGGCTGCATCTGGCTCTGCCACAGGCCAAGCCCGTACGGGTGCCGCGTCGGAAAGTCGCTGATATCCAGAACCGTGCTGCCGAACCGGGCCGTCTGGCCCGTCTTTCCCTCCGCCAGGAACCGATCGGCGATCCCACGCTGGTCGAGGATCTCGATGGTGCGGGAATGGAAGCCACCGGCACGGGATTCCGCCAGTTCCCCTGTCGGGCGTCGCTCCATGATCGCAACGCCTACCCCCGCCAGGGCCAACTCGCCGGCCAACATCATTCCGGCCGGACCGCTCCCCACGACGATCACATCTGGCATCTCGTCCCCTTCCAGCTACGCCCGACGGTCGGGCGCATCCGAGCAGTGTATGGCACACCGCGGGCCTTGCCACAAGGCACCGTCCCGGCGATATGCTGAAAGTTCCAGGTGCGCTGCCGGTTGACTTGTTTCTCTTGTCGGCGGCGCACGGCCAGCGGATTCCGCAATGTGCTTTCTCCCTGCAACGGCGATGATCGGCTGTCAAGGAAAGCTGGGGTCTACAGCGCATCAAGATATGCGATGGCCTCCGATTTGCCTGCAATTGGCCGCAGCACTCAGTAACTGCGTTTTGTCGCTCCTTTCAGGGGATGCATCCACTTGCGGAGCTCCCCCGTTCTGACGGCTTGACCGCTTCAGACCAATAACTACCCCGAGGAGCACGAGCATGGTGCCGACGGCTTGGCGGGGGCCGAATGGTTCGGCGGCCACGAACGTGCCGAGCAGCACCCCGGCGACCGGGTTGAGCAGGCCGACGAGTCCGACCGTTCCCGCCGGCAAGTGACGCAGTCCAGCAAACCATGCCACAAAAGCCAGTGCGGTAGCGACAACTGTCACGTACGTGAAACCGATAGCAGCGGAACGATCGATCTCGGGGACGCCGCCCTCAACCAGAAGCGCAAACGGGAGAACGAGAAGACCTCCGACGATGAGTTGCCATGAAGTGATTGCAAGTGTTTTCTGGCCGACGGCCCATTTCTTGGTCAGGACGAATCCCAGTGATGACAGCAGCATGGCCGAGAGGGATGCCGCCACACCGCGTGGATCGATGGACGCGGTGGCTCCGAGCACCATGACCCCAACCCCGATAAAGCCAAGCAGCGCACCCAGGAGCGGGAGCCGTTTGGGGCGATCCGCGAGAAGCGGCCATGCGATCAGCATCAGGACGGCGGCGGAGGTGGCCATGATCGTCGATGCGACGCTTGAAGGCAGCAGTTGCGAGGCGAGGTAGATCAGCACAAAGAATGCGCCGACATTGAGCGCACCGAGGACCACCGACTTCCACCACCAGGATCCGCGCGGCAGCGATCGTGCCATGGCCAGCAGCATCAAGCCTGCCGGCAGCGCGCGCAGCACGGCGCCCCAAAGTGGACGGTCAAGCGGGAGAAACTGGCGGGTCACGTAATAGTTTGATCCCCAGGCAACGGGGGCGAGCGCGGCGACGAGCACCCAGCGCCAAGTGGACCATCGACCGGGTGCCGGTGAAGAAATAGCTTCCATGGAAGCCACTATAGCTTCCGAGGAAGCTATAGTGAAGTGTGGAAGAAAACGATAGGGTCAGTCGCATCCAAGAGGAATGGCGCCGGGAGCGCCCCGAGATTGATGTGGGCCCCCAGGGCATCATTGGGCGCTTGCACCGGCTCGCCGCTTACCTGACGGCCGAGCTCACGGTGGTCTATGAACGGCACGGGCTCGGGGAGGGTGAATTCGACGTGCTTGCGTCCCTTCGACGCGCCGGGGCTCCCTTCGAGCGCGCCCCGGGCGAACTGGCTCAGCACACCATGGTCACAACCGGTGCGATGACCAAGCGCCTTGACCGCCTCTGCGAGGCTGGCCTGGTCGTACGCCGACAAATCGACGGTGACAAGCGCCGTCGGCTGGCCGCGTTGACGCCCCGCGGAATCGAAGTGATCGATGCTGCCTTCGCAGAGCACATGGCGAACGAGCAACGGCTGATTGAGCGTGTCCCCCCGTCGGATCGCCAACTGTTGGAAGTCATCCTCAAGGAATGGCTGCAGCAGTTTGAATCCCCGGCACACGGCTAATAGTCATGCTGGATCGAACGGCGCCACGCGGGCACTTTGACGAGATCAATCCGGGCTGGAAGCGGGCTTGCCACCACGTCTCCCCTGTCGAATTCGTCGGGCTTGGAAACGGTGTTGGTTTTTCCGTCCGTGCCGATCTCGTCGCAAGCCTTGCTCCGCGCAACGAAGTGGCTGCCACGACGGGAGTCAACTGCCACGACCTCGGCCCCGGATGATTGCCGCGCTGATGAAAGACGGAGGTCCTGCGATCTTCGCTCATCACACAGCTCCAATGACTTGGCGGCAAACCGCCCAGCTCCGGGTTTGAAACAAATTATCCTTGGCGGCCGCCCATAAAGTTCGGGGGCCGGCGGGCTCCCGGCCAACATTGCGCCTTGTCCTATTGACCGATTTTTCGGAGGGAATCACACTTAAGGAACCATCAGTCCTCACTGCGGAGGCGTGCCATGGGGATTCGAAATCAGTCGCCGGGCAGATACTACGTACAGCCGTTTGGCATGGAAGGCAGTTCTTGGCCTCTCACCGCCGCGGAGATCGCCCGCGTTGTTCGCTACGTCGCCATTTCCTGCGTTGTCGTATTTATTGTGACCGCAGAAATGTTCACTTTCTTGAGGCCAGGATCCGCTGCTGCCGGGCTGTATCCGTTTTTCACCTACGTGATCCTGCTGATTCCGACGCTCCACGTGGTAAATCGCTTGCTCAGACCACCGGATACCGAGATTGCACGACGGTGGGAACACATTTTGTCGCACCCCGACGACTATCCATATGAGCCGAGAACCATGGCATAGACTTGCGAGTCCCGGATCACCCCCATGCCCTTGGATGTAGAGGGCTCCTACAGGGACATCGTCTTTGCTTAGTTGATCAAGTTCACGTCATTCCGATTCCTGCGCGGAAAAATGCCCGCAATCTCGGAGATGTCCGGCACGGGGCCATCGCAAGATTGGCAGGACCCCGCGGGTCTGGGCAGGCTCCTAAATCAGCGATCGACGTCGACGGACGGGGACGGGTGCCCCGGCCAAAAAGGGATGCCGGCTCCTCGAGGACGCATCCCCGGGGAACCGGCATTCTCCTGCGTGCATTCACGGTGGCTTGCTGGATCAGCCACACCGCGGTGCGGCTACTTGGAAACCTTGCGCACCGGATCGATGATCGCGTCTCCGGCGCCCTTGGTGCGCTTTTCGGCGCGCTTTTCCTTGATGGACTTGGAAGGTTTCTTGGCTTCGCTCTTGCGCGGTGATTTGTTCGACATGTGGTGCCGTCCTAGCCGGGAACGTTGGACATTCCCAAGTGATAGGGGAAAGTACCCCTACCCGAACCATACGCTGTATTGGCGGTGGCCCGGCCCGGAACGCCGGATTCCCCTCACAGCACCACAAATCACCCCCGGACCTCGTTTCAGGACTCTCCCCTGGAAGCCAGTGACTCCTTGATCTTGGCGATGCCGAATCCCAACGCCTGCCCGGCAGAGGCATTGGGGGGAACCGACACCTCCTCGGGGTTCGTCACCACGTCCAGGAGCACGGGCCCGTCATGGGCCAAGGCCTCCTGGATGGCAGCATCCAACTTGTGCGGATCCTCGACCCTGATTCCGTGCAGGCCGCAGGCACGTCCCACCTCGGCCAGATTCGGGTTCTTCAAAACCGTGCCGAACTCCGGCAGCCCGCCCTGTTCCTGCTCCAGCTTAACCATGCCCAGCCTGCCGTTGTTGAACACCACCAGCTTGACCGGCAAGTCGTAGGCGACCGCCGTCAACAGGTCACCCATCAGCATGGTCAGCCCTCCGTCGCCGCAGAGGGCAACCACCTGGCGCGAGCGATCCAGCGCCGAAGCACCCAGGGCCTGGGGCATGGCGTTGGCCATGGATCCGAGGTTGAAGGATCCAACCATCCTGCGCTGACCGCGCATCGTGATGTAACGGGACAGCCACACGGTCGTCATGCCGGTGTCGGAGGTGAAAATTGCGGAGTCGGAAGCGTACTTGTCGATCGCGGCGGCCACCGCTTCGGGACGTATGGCATGCTCCGGGTTGTCCATCGCGGTGCGTACCCGGCCCACCAGGTGCTCATCGTGGCCCGGATCCGCAAGCCGAGCATGCCGCTGCGCCCACTGCTGGTACCTGTCACGGGAGCTGACAACCAAGGAATGATCGGAATGGAGCTTCAGCAACGGAAGCAGGGCGGCCAAGGAGAGCCCGGCATCCCCGACCACGCCGTGGTCCACGGCGGTTCGCCGGCCGATGTGTTCGCCCCGGCTGTCGATCTGGATGACGGTCTTGCCTTGCGGGTACGAATCCCGGTAGGGGAAGTCGGTACCAACCATCAGGAGCGTCTGGCAGGCCTCGAGGGCGTGTTGGGCGCCCGGGTTGCCGATCAGCCCCGCCTGTCCCACCTGGAAATCGTTCCCGTCCTCAAGCATTTCCTTGGCCTTGAGCGTCAGCACCATGGGAGCGGCAAGACGCTCCGCCGTTGCCAGGACCTCGTCCTTGGCACCGCGTGCCCCCATGCCCACCAGCATGGTCACCTTGTACGATGCGTTCAGCGCATCGGCCGCGGCCCGCAGTGCATCCGGGTGCGCGGCGGTCGGCTGCTCCACGTCGATGAAGTTCGGCACCGGGCCCTTGCGCAGCTCAGCCGCCCCGATGTTGCCGGGGATGCTCAGCACCGCGACGCCGCGACGCGCCATCGCGGTGTTCACCGCCTGCTCCAGCAGGTACGGCATTTGGGCGGGGCTCGTCACGGTGCGCGCGAAGACCGCCACGTCGCTGAAGAGCTGGTCGTTGTTGACCTCTTGGAAGTAGTCGCTACCGATTTCCTCGCTGGGAACCTGGCCGCAAATGGCCAGCACCGGGGTGCGTGACTTCTTGGCATCGTAGAGGCCGTTGAGCAGGTGGATCGAGCCCGGCCCGACGGTTCCCATGCAAACGCCAAGTGTTCCGGTGAGCTGGGACTGGGCGCCGGCGGCAAATGCCGCGACCTCTTCGTGCCGTACGCCAATCCAACGCACCTTGTCGCTGGTGCGGATGGCATCGGTCAGTGGATTCAGTGCGTCGCCCACGACGCCCCAGATGGTCTTGACGCCAAGGTTTGCCAGGGCCTCGATGACCATCGTTGCAACAGTGCTCATTTCAACGTCCTTCCGTTCGTTCGATACCGCAATTCAGTGCCGACCCCCGGAAACGGGCGCCGGCCGGGCCTATTTCATGCCGGCGAAGTCGGGCGCCTCGGCGTGTTCCAGACGGATGATGATCGATTTGGACACCGGGGTGTTGCTGCCCTCGGCCGTGGCTTCGAGCGGAACCAGCACGTTGCCCTCCGGGAAGTAGGTGGCGGCGCAGCCCGGTGCCGTGGGATAGGAAATGACCCGAAGCCTGTGCAGCACCCTGTCCCGCCCGTCGTCGGCCTCGGAGTGGACGTCCACGTAGCCACCGTCCTGGAAACCGAGTTCGCGCAGGTCCTGGGGATTCACGAAGAGGACGTTGCGGCCCTTGTGCACGCCGCGGTAACGGTCGTTGAGGCTGTAGGTGGTGGTGTTGAACTGGTCGTGCGAGCGCAGCGACTGCAGGATCAGCCGGTTTGCCGGAAGGTCTATGGTGTCCAGTTCGTTGACGGTGATCACCGCCTTGCCGCTGGGGGTCGGGAAACGGCGTTCGTCCCGCGGCGGGTGGGCCATGATGAATCCGCCCGGTTGCCGGACCTTGGCGTTGTAGTCCTCGCATCCGTCCACCACGCGGGCGATGTGTTCCCGGATCGAGTCGTAGTTTTCCTCGAACGCCTCCCAGGTGAAAGGGTGTCCGGCGCCCAGCACCGCGCGGGCCATGCGCGAAACGATCGAAACCTCGGAGAGCATCTTCTCCGAGACGGGCATGACCCGGCCCTGCGACGCGTGGACCGCGCACACGGTGTCCTCCACCGTGACGAATTGCGGTCCGGCGTCCTGGATGTCGATGTCGCTGCGTCCCAGCGTGGGAAGGATCAGCGCCTGCTCCCCCGTGTAGGCGTGTGACCTGTTGAGCTTGGTGGAGATCTGCACCGAGAGCCCGGTGTTTTGGATGGCTTCCTCCGCGACCCCGGTGTCGGAGATGGCGTGGACCAGGTTCCCGCCCAGGGCGATGAGAACCTTGATCTTCCCGTCGCGCATGGCCTGGACGCTCTGCACGGCATCAAGGCCGTGTTTGCGCGGGGGCGCGAATTCGAACTCGGCGGCGAGCTTGTCCATGAAAGCCTCCGGCATCTGCTCCCAGATGCCCATGGTCCTGTCCCCCTGCACGTTGCTGTGCCCGCGGATCGGGCACGGCCCGGCGCCGGGCTTGCCGATGTTCCCGCGCAGCAGCAGCACATTCATGATTTCCTTGATCGTGGGCACGGCCTTCTTGTGCTGGGTCAGGCCCATCGCCCAGGTGACGATGACGTTCTCAGCGGCCAGGTAGCGGGCGGCCAACTCGTCGATCGCGGCGCTGGAGAGCCCCGTGGCCGCAAGCACCTGCGCCTCGGTGAGGGTTTCCAGGTGCGCCCGGTACTCGGCCAGCCCGATGCAGTGCTCCGCGAGGAAGCGGTGGTCAAGCACCGATCCCGGGGCCGCGTCCTCGGCCTCGAACACGCGCTTGGCCAGCGCCTGCATCAACGCCATGTCGCCGGCAATCCTGATCTGCAGGTATTGGTCGGCCAGATCCGTCCCCTTGCCAATGATGCCGCGCGGGCGTTGCGGGTTCTTGAAGTTCAGCAGCCCGGCCTCGGGCAACGGGTTCACCGCAACGATGCTCGCGCCCGCGCGCTTGGCGTCCTCCAGCGCGGTGAGCATGCGCGGGTGGTTGGTCCCGGGGTTCTGGCCCATGATGATGATCAGGTCCGATTTCTCGAAGTCCTCGTAGTGGATGGCGCTCTTGCCCACCCCGATGCTCTCCGTCATGGCCTTGCCGGTTGACTCGTGGCACATGTTCGAGCAATCGGGGAGGTTGTTGGTGCCGAAGGCCCGCACGAACAGCTGGTAGGTGAAGGCCGCCTCGTTGCTGGCCCGCCCGCTGGTGTAAAACGTCGCTTCGTCCGGGGAAGGCAGGGCATTGAGCTCACGGGCGATGATGCCAAAGGCGTTGTCCCAGGAAATGGGCCGGTAGTGGTCCTGTCCGGCGGCCTTGTAGACCGGCTCGACCAGCCGCCCCTGCTGGCCCAGCCAGTACTCGCTGCGCCCGCGCAGCTCGGTCACCGAGTGCTCCTCCCAGAACGAGCGCGGAACCTTCAGCGGATCCGCTTCCCAGCTCACCGCCTTGGCACCGTTTTCGCAGAACTCGGCCACCTTGCGGTGGGGAGGATCCGGCCAGGCGCAACTCATGCAGTCGAACCCGTCCTTGTGGTTCATGTGCAAAAGGGTCTTCAGTGCCCGTTGCGGCCCCATCTCATTGAGAGCCAGCGGGATGGATGCCAGCAGGCTGGGGATTCCGACGGCGCTCGTCTTCGGCGGGCCCACTTCCAGGAACTCATCGGTTGGATCGTCTTTCAGGGGTTTGTTTGCCATCTCCGCGCACATCCTTCACCGGGCTGCCGAGCACCGGCTAGTGATTCCAAGGCCCTGGAGGTTTCCGTTCCCGGCACGCAAAACCATGGGAGAACCGGAGCACCATTTAGCGGGCACCGTATAGTCCACCTGTTTAGCACCGTGGGACGCGGCAAACAAGGGGCGGGAGCCCCTGTGCGGGCAGAACCCGAGGCAGCTCGAACCGGGCAGGCGCCGGAAGCGCTCGCCGACCGCGGCCATCGCCGACTTAGCACTCGCGGTTTTTGCCGTTTTGGCAAAATTTTGGGACTGATTCTGTCGGTCATGCCTACGCTTGGTACATGACTCATTCCCAGCACCCGCACGGCCAGCACCCGCACGGCCAGCACCCGCACGAGCACGGCGCAACTTCTTCGCACGGGCATACCCACGGCCACGGCCACTCGCACGATCCATCCGACGACGAGAGGATGGCCGAGATGCTCGACATGGACGCCACCCTGCAGGCCGCCCACCTGGCGGAGATCACAGACTGGGTCGCGGGGCTCGGCGGCGCCCCGGAAACCATCGTTGACCTCGGCTCGGGCACGGGAACCGGCACCCTGGCGCTGGCCGAACGCTTCGAGAAGGCAACGGTGTTCGCCGTGGACAACTCGGAGCACATGCTTGGACGCCTGGCAGCCAAGGCCGAAGCACGCGGGCTGGACGGCCGGGTCGTCGGGGTCCACGCCGACCTGGATGCCCAGTGGCCGCCGGTCGGGACCGCGGGCCTGGTTTGGGCTGCCTCCTCGATCCACCACGTGGCGAACCCGGACAAGGTGTTCGCAGAGGTCTTTGCGGCACTGAACCCCGGCGGGTTGTTTGCGGTCATCGAGATGGATTCATTTCCGCGTTTCCTGCCGGACGACATTGGCTGGGGAGAACCAGGGCTTGAGGAGCGCTGCCACCGGCTCATCGACGCACAGGGCTGGAACTCCCATCCGGACTGGCAGGAGCAGCTTGAAGCCGCGGGCTTTGAGGTGGAACAGCGGGCCTTCGCCTATGAGCTGGCCCCGGAGCCCGCGGTCATGGCACCCTATGCGCAGCTGTGGCTAGGCAGGACCCGAACCGGGCTGGAAGACAAGCTGTCCCCCGGGGACCTTGCCTCGATCGATGCACTGCTGGACACGGAAAACCCGGCAGGCCTTGAGCACCGCACTGACCTGGTGCTGCGCGGCAGCCGGACCGTGTGGGCCGCCCGCCGCCGCTAGCAATAGCTCCGGTGACGGCGGGAGCCTGCCGCTACCGGCCGAAGGCCACGTCGCCGGTCTTGGCGACGGCGGCCGTGCGCTCCGGGGCACTTTGAAACTGCCAATACAGGTTCATGTGTGCGATGACCGCCTCCGGAGGCGGGGCACCCCATTGGCTGCGATCGCCCGCGGTGTGGGCATCGCCCACGAGCGTGACGTCGTAGCCGCGCGTGAATGCGCCGTGGATGGTTGACCTGATGCAGGCATCGCTCTCGGCGCCGGCGACCACCAGGTGACCGACCTCCGCCGCGGCCAGCACGGCCTCGAGGTCGGTTGCCTCGAACGAGTCGCCATAGTTCTTGTGGACCAGCGCCTCCGACTCTCGGGGGTCCAACTCAGGCACGATTTCCCAGCCGGGGGTTCCTCGTTTGAGTTCCGGATCGGAGTGCTGCACCCAGATAACGGGCGTTCCCGCCGAGCGGGCGGCATCGACCAGTGCCCTGATGTTGCCCAGGACGGCGTCTCGCTCATAGCCGTCCTTAACAACGTCGATCTGTGTGTCGATGACCAGCAGTGCCGTGTTCTGTCGATCGTCAAACGTAGCCATGTCAGGTTCCTTCTGGGCCGGGGTTCGAAAGTTGCCATCAAAACCCTATGCCCGGGGTCCGAACTTTTGGAACCCTTACCTGCGCTCATCCACGATGGAAACGGCCGGCGGTTCCGGTGCCCGGAAATCGCGGGTCCTAGCAGGAACACGGATGGGGGCGGAGCCGTCCACACGGCTCGGCCCCCACAGGCGCTCAGTCATCCAGACACTGCCGAAAGTTGACTATCCGCAGGGCTTCCAGCTCTTGCCACCGGGCGCGTAGCAGCGCGGCCCGGTGTAACCTGCGTACGAGCCGCCGCTTCTCTTCGGCTTACGCGTTTGGACCGGAGCACGGTACGTTTTCTTGGGCGCGACGTATCGTTTCTTGAGCGCGGCCTTGCGCTGGGCCGCCTTCTTGGCGGCAGCAGCGGCCCTGCGATCGGCTTTCGCTTCGCGTTCCGCTGTGGCCTTTCGTGTGGCTTCAGCTTTGGCCTCTGCCTTGGCCTTCTTGGCAGCTTTCGCTTTCTTTTCGGATTCCTGCATTGCCATCCGGGTCGTGGCAAGCTTGGATTCCATGGCGGTCGCCCGGTTGAGTGCCGCATCCAGCCGCGGCAGGTGCTTGGCCTTGCGCGCAGCCCACACCGCGCCGGCGACCCCGTCTTCACCCGTGTCCAAGGCCGCCAGTGCCGCCTTCTTGGCCTTGCCCGCAAGCACCGCAGCGGCGACGACGGCCAGGGCGGTCCACGCAGCCGCCGACGATTCCGGATCGACTTCCTCGAGCCCTTCCAAATCGGAGGTCGCCTGGTTGACCATGGCCGGAACCGTGCAGTCGATGGACGGGCTGAAGAGTCCCTGTTCCGCGTTTTGGGCGTCTTGCTCGGCGGCCTTCACCTCGGCGTAAAAGCGTTCGTTTGGCTGGTAAAGGACCGCGACTCCGAGTCCGGCCGCAACAATGTCGGCGTTGACCAGGCTGTCATCCTTGTACACGCCGGCCAGCGTGCGCCCGTACGGGTCAAGGCGCTGCACGTCGTATTCAAGGTCGATCATGTCCCCCGGCGCGAGCAGCGACTTCATGTACTCGGTGGACTCGGGCCCGAGGCACTGAACGGGCTCGTTTGGATCCTTGGTTTCCGGGGTGTCGATATTCAACAGCCGGATGGTGGTTTCGGTGCCAGACACCTCGGCGACGATGGTGTCGCCGTCCACGATCCGCACGATGGTTGCCCGCGAATCGTTCTTGCCAGCTGCTGCCGCCGGCGCCGATGTGCAGCCCGTGGCCACGATGCCGACGCTCAGCAGTGTGGCAATCGCCGCGGCAAGTTTCCGCTTGGCCGGCCTTGCGGTGTTGGATCCCCCGAACAATTGGACTCCCTTGTCAAAGTGCGAAAGCAAAGACCCAAGTCTTTCCGCCCCGCCCCTGGCGATTTCGGTCTTCCCAAGCCGCCGTCGATCCGGCACTAAACCCGTTGTCCCGGGCATCACCTGCATGGACGCGCTGAAAGTGTTTCCAGGGCCCGCAAGGCATGGCAAATCCGGGCGTCGGGTTCCTATACTGGGGCGGACACCTAGCAATCCAACTGCAACGAACTACCCCCGGAATCACGGACTTCGCGCCCTGCGAGTCCCGAACTCAGCACATGCTGGAGGGGCACTGTAATGCTATGACGCGTTCCCGTATCAGGTTTCAACCCTTGGCCGAGGAATCCCCCGCGCCGTACGTGCGCCCGCGATCGGCGATTGCGCTCGGGCCCCCGGCGGAACCCGTGGACATCGTCATACCGGTGTACAACGAGGAGAAGGATCTCGAAAACTGCATCCGGCGCCTGCACGGATACATCAAGGACGAACTTCCCTATGCCGTGCGCATCAGCATCGCCGACAATGCCAGCACGGATTCCACGCCGCTGATCGCCGAACGGCTGGCCCGGGAGTTTCCCGAGGTACATTCTTTCCGGCTTCCGGAAAAGGGCCGTGGCCGTGCGCTTCGCACCGTATGGCAGCAATCGCCCTCCCCGGTTTTGGCCTACATGGACGTGGATTTGTCCACGGATCTGGCGGCACTGGGTCCGTTGCTAGCCCCGCTGCTCAGCGGACACTCGGACGTATCCATCGGGACCCGGCTGGCCCACGGTTCACACATCCAACGCGGCGCCAAGCGTGATGTCATTTCCCGCTGCTACAACCTGATCCTGCACACGGCACTTGGCACGCACTTCACCGATGCCCAATGCGGCTTCAAGGCCGTGCGCCACGACGTTGCCGACCAGCTACTGCCCTTGATCAAGGACAACGAGTGGTTCTTCGACACCGAACTGCTGGTGCTGGCCGAACAGGCCGGGCTTCGAGTGGCGGAAATCCCGGTGGACTGGATCGATGACCCGAATTCCAGCGTGGACGTGATGCACACCGCGAAAAGCGACCTCCGCGGCGTGGGACGGCTGATAGTCTCGCTGGGCACCGGGCGCATCCCGATTGCCGCGGTCAGGCACGAGCTCTCGCGGATCCCGCCGCAGGCCGGCACCCGCTCGCTTTTCAGCCAGCTTGTCCGCTTCGGCGCCATCGGGATTGCCTCGACACTGGCCTACATACTGATTTTTTGGATGGTGCGCCAATACACCGGCGCCCAGGTGGCCAACTTTGTGGCGTTGCTGACAACGGCCATCGGCAACACCGCCGCCAACCGTTTCTTCACCTTCGGCATCCGGGGCAGCACCGGCGTTGTCACCCACCACCTGCAGGGACTTGTGGTGTTCGGGCTGGGCTGGTCGCTGACGGCGGGTTCCCTCTTCGCCCTTCATGCGTTGGCCGAGCCGCCGCCCACAGTCGAGTTGGCCGCACTGGTGGCAGCCAACCTGTTGGCCACCGTGCTGCGCTTTGTGTTGTTCCGGAACTGGGTCTTCCCACGCCCCGGCCGGCCCATCAAGGACCGGCTGCTCACCACGGACAGGGCCGAAACATGATGAGCACCCGGGCACCGGCAAGCGAAGACGGCCCGCACCCGCACAACTCCCGCCAAAGCGCCACGAAAAGCCATCCGGGCGGGTTGCATGCCGCACCGGGCCGGACCCGGCCGCTTGACCGGTTGCTCCTGGCAACCCTGCTGGTTGGCACCGGGATGCTCTACCTCTGGAACCTCGGCGCCAACGGATGGGCCAATGCCTACTACTCGGCCGCGGCACAGGCAGGGGCTCAGGATTGGACGGCTTTCCTCTTTGGTTCCTTCGACTGGGCCAATTCGATCACGGTCGACAAGCCGCCCGCCTCGCTGTGGATTCCCGCGCTGAGCGTGCGTTTCTTCGGCCTGAACACATACTCGGTCCTGGTCCCCCAGGTCCTCATGGGCATTGCCTCGGTTTTCCTGCTCTACGCGACCGTCACCCGTGTGGCGGGGCGCCGGGCCGGCCTGCTGGCCGGATTGGTGCTGGCCCTGACTCCCGTGGCGTTGCTGATGTTCCGCTACAACAACCCCGAGGCCCTGCTGGTTTTGTTGATGACGGCAGCCGCCTACTGCCTGCTGCGTGCCTTGCAGGCGATCGGCGGCAGGGCGCTGTCCTGGCTGCTCCTGGCCGGGGCATTGCTCGGGCTGGGTTTCCTGACCAAGCAAATGCAGGTTTTCCTGGTTGTTCCGGGGTTTGCCGCCGCCTACCTCCTGACGGCCCGGGTCCGGTGGGGGCAACGGGTCTTGCATCTGTTGGCCGCGGGGGCCGCCATGGCCGTGGCGGCCGGACGGTGGCTGGTCCTGGTTGAACTCTGGCCGGCAGCGACCCGCCCCTACATCGGCGGATCGCAGACTAATTCGATCCTGGAACTTACCTTCGGCTACAACGGACTGGGACGCCTCAATGGCGATCTGGTCGGCAGCGTCGGAAACCCCAATCGACGGACCCCCGGTGCATGGCGCCTGTTCACCGGGAACTTTTCCACGCAAATCTCCTGGCTGATCCCCGCCGCGTTGATCCTGCTGGCCGGAACCATCTGGATATTGTGGGGCACCCGGGCCTGGCGGAACCGCCCGGGCAGGGAGTTCCTGGGCCTCGTGATTGCCTACGGCACCTGGCTGGTGGGCACCGGACTGGTCTTTTCCTTCATGCAGGGAACCATCCACCATTACTACTCCGCGGCCCTGGCACCTCCCGTTGCGGCGCTGGTCGGCATGGGCGCATGGCTCATGTGGAAAAACCGAAACCGTCCCGTGGCCATGCTTGCATTGGCCGCATCAATAGTGGCGGCGGGGTATTGGGCCGGCGCGGTGGTGGAACACGATCCGACCTTCATCCGGTCGTGGGCCGATGAACTGCTGTTGCTCTCGGTGGCCGGCGCCCTGCTGCTGCTCGCCTGTGCCTGGTGGCCGCGGAAGCGGTCCGCCGTTCGCTTCCTGCTGCCCGTCGCCGTTGCCCTTTCGCTGGTGGCGGCCCTCGCGGCACCGGCCGCCTATTCCGTGGCCACGACACTGGGGGCGCGCACGGGGGCACTGGTCCTCGCCGGCCCGGTGGAGCAAGGAACCCCGCCCGCGCAGCCGGGCGGCGGCCTGCTGCGCGTCACGGTCCCGGGTCCCGGGGCATTAGAGATGCTGCGCGCCGATGCAGGCGACTACCGTTGGGCGGCGGCAACCACGGGTGCCAACAATGCCGCGGGCTACCAGCTTGGTGCGGGCGTGCCCGTCATGCCCGTGGGCGGATTCAACGGCACCGACCCTTATCCGACGCTTGCCCAATTCAAGGAGTACGTGGCTGCGGGCCAAATCCACTACTGGATCACCGGACGCATCAGCCACGAGGCCAACGGCGGATCCAAGGAACCCCTGCTGATCCGCGACTGGGTCGAGGCGAACTTCACGGGAAACAAGGTCGATGGCAGCGTGTTCTACGACCTGACAGTGCCGCCATCCGGCGGCTGACCGGGCACCTCACCGGCGACGTCCCTTCAGTCCCCGTCCGGATCGACGGAGCAATCGGGTTGGGTGTTGAACGTCGGTCCGACCTCAATGCGGTAGGCAATCCCCCTCTCGTTGCGGTACTCAACGCGCACCGCGCGCAGGGAGGACAACCGGCTCGGGTCAACGGGCTCCAGGGCCATGATCAGTGATTCGTTGGAGGCGTCGCCCAACGTGGCCGGCAGCGCCACGCGCTTGAGCCAGGCCACCGACTCCGGCGACCCGTCGTCAGCCACCGGATAGGGCAGCGCCACGATGCCCGCACCCTGGTCCTGGACGCCGGCCCCGGCCCCGGCCCCGGCCCCGGCGAGTCGATAGTTCACCCCGTCAACCAGGCCGATCGACCGCACGTCCATCCAGCGGCCCGGTTTCACCTCGATGAAGGGCGTGGCGATGATGCCGGGCGGGAGACCGGTAACCGGCCCAGGCGCCGGTTACCAGCACCGCCAGCAGCGCACCGATCGCCACGGCCAGCGGCCAGCACCTGCGCCCGGCGGCGGCTTTTGGTTTCGGCTCCTGCATGTCGGCATCCCCCTCAAGGTGGCGGCGGGAGCGCTGTCCGCGCTCCATTGATTCAGGTCATCCTGGCCTTTGTAGGTGCCGATGCCGCCGTTCCTGGCTCCGGATCCCGGCTGCTCCTCCGCGACGGGATCGGGCATCCGGGGCCCTCGCCGGGAAACGGCTCCACACGGATTCTCCGTGGATGGCCATCCGCGGTTTCTGTTCCTCCACGAAGTGCCGGATCCTACCTAGTACGCTGGGCAGATGGCTGATCAAACAGACAACGACTCCTCAAAATTCCGATCCCGGCTGGGTGGCGCAGCGGCCCTGGGGCTGGCAAGCGGTCTGCTGACCCTCATCGATCCGGCCAAGCTGCGGCCGGCCACCCGGGCGGGCCTGTGCTTTGGCACCGGCGCGGTAACCGGTGCCGCCGCATGGTTTGGGTCCGTGCGGGAAGAACCGCTGGAAACGACGAAGGTTTTCCGCGGCGCGCTCGCCCTGGGGCTGGCCATGCTGGGCGTCGGCAGCACCAAGCTCGGCTTCGTGCTTGATGCCAAGATCCACCAGGCACTTCTGCGGCGCGGAATCTCGAACCCGCGGCCCATCATGGCCGTGGGTTCGGGAATCCTCACCACCGTGACTTTCCTGCTGGACGGACCACGCGAAGGCACCGGCCCCTCACCCCGGCCGGGCTCCGCCGAAGAGGAGCTGCCCATCCGCGACCTGCCGCAACCGGTGCGCGAACTCATCGAAGGGATCCTTGGGGAAACCGATGAATTCGGTTCCGGGATCCTGCGTGAACAATTGGGCGAAGCCAGGGAGCAGTACTGGGGCAACCCCTGGGAGTTCGCCTACCAACTCGATCTCGCGGTTCCGGCCGACACCGCCCGGACGGTGCCGCGCGACTACACCTTCCCCGTGCACGCGAACTTCACGACGCCTGAAGGACATCCCGTCCGGGTGAGCCTGCTGGTCAACGACGGACAGCTGGGCGCGTTGACGGTGGATATCGACCACGAGGCCATGGAGCCGGTCCAGGGCGATGCCGCCGATCCGCTCGGGTCGTTCGCCCGGTGGCCGCTGGCCTCGGAGGTTACCTACTCGCTGGAGGGCTAGCGCAAACCAGGCGGCGGCTCGGCACCCCTGCCTTCGAGGGGGCTTGCCGGGCCGTCGCGTCTTGTCGCCGGAGCGGCCGGCATGCGGTGCCCTAGAGGCCCCTGCCGCTGGGCGAGACGATGATCTTCACGGCCGTTTCGTTGTGGTTGATCAGCGTGTCGAAGCCCTTGTCGATCAGGTCCTCAAGCGCGATGCGCCCGGTGATGAACGGCTTCAGGTCGATCTTTCCGCTTCCCACCAGCTCGATGACTTCGGCGTGGTCCCGCACGTAGGCAATGGTGCCGCGCAGGTCGATCTCCTTGAGCACGATTTTCTGCATGTCCACGGTGGCGGGCCTGCCCCAGATGGAGACGTTCACCAGCACCCCGGTCGGCTTGAGCGCATCGAGCAGGGTGTCCAGCACCACGTTGACCCCTGCGCATTCAAAGGCGACGTCGGCACCGAGGCCCCCGGTGATCTCCAGGACCCGGGCCTTGACGTCCTCCTTGCTGGGATCGAGCACATGGTCGGCAACGCCGCTCTCCCACGCCTTGTCCTTGCGGGCCAGCGACAGCTCGCTCACGATGGTTGTCACGCCCATGCCCTTGAGCACGGCGGCGGTGAGCAACCCGATCGGCCCGGCCCCGCCCACGAGCGCGACCTGTCCCGCAACAACTCCGCTGCGCACCACCGCATGGTGGCCGACGGACAACGGCTCGATCAGCGCCGCCTCATCCAGCGGGATGTCGCCGATCGGGTGCACCCAGCGTTTGTCGACAACGACCTTTTCCCCCAGTCCGCCGCCGCCACCGGCCAGGCCGATGAAACCCATCTTTTCGCACAGGTGGTACTTCCCGGACTTGCATTGGGGACACGTGCCGCAGGTAAAGTACGGCTCCACCACGACGTTTTGGCCCACGGCAAGGTCCATGACGCCCTCGCCCAGCGCGGTGATGGTTCCCGAGAATTCATGCCCCAGGGTCACGGGCGCCTCCTCGTGGGAAAGCGGGTGCGGATGCCCCGGCGCCGGGATGAAGATGGGGCCCTCGAGGTACTCGTGCAGGTCCGTCCCGCAGATGCCGCACCAGGCGACGTCGATGGCGACCGCGCCGGCGCGCAACTCGGGTTCGGGAATCTCTTCGATGCGGATGTCTTTTTGAGCGTGGAAACGTGCTGCCTTCACGGCCTGGCCTTTC
This sequence comes from Paeniglutamicibacter kerguelensis, assembly GCF_017876535.1. Taxonomy (NCBI): domain Bacteria; kingdom Bacillati; phylum Actinomycetota; class Actinomycetes; order Micrococcales; family Micrococcaceae; genus Paeniglutamicibacter; species Paeniglutamicibacter kerguelensis. The sequence continues at coordinate 1,292,117 of NZ_JAGIOF010000001.1, read as the reverse complement.
GTAGTCATCGGGCACGGGGGTTTTCCGGACCCGTTTGCATCCGACGCTATCCCCGGTGGCCGGAGGTTGGCTAGGGGGCCGCCCGGCTCCCCTACTGGCGGCCGGTGAAATGCTCCATCGACTTGTAGACGCCGAAAACGCGCCCGGCAACCGCGTCCCAGGCCGCCAGCGGCAGCACCCCGCGCAGCGCGGTGCTCAGCTTCACCGTCCACGGCATCATGAGCATGGGAGTTCCCTCCTTCATCGCCCGCCACACGCGCTGGGTCACCGCCTCGGGTTCCAGCATGGGGGTCAGCAGCGGACCGCGGGCGCCCTTGAACATGCCGGTGTTGATGTAGGACGGGCAGAAGGTCGTCACGGCGACATGCTTGTGGCCGGCCTGGATGAGTTCGAGCCGCAGCGAATCGCTCCAGCCGACGACCGCCCACTTGGAGGAGGAGTAGATGCTCATCCGGGGATTGGCCAGCAGTCCGGCGGCGGAGGCGACGTTCACGATCCGGCTGGTGCGCCCGCGTTCGATCATGGCGGGCAGGAACTCGCGGGTGATGTGCATCAGGGCCAGCGTGTTGATGTTCATGGTGGCGGCGATGTCGGTGCGCTGGTCGTGTTCCCAGAAGTACTTGCCGCGCACGATTCCCGCGTTGTTGATCAGGATGTCCGGGGACCCGGCCTCCGCCCGGGTCTTCTCGGCGGCGCGCTCGATCACTTCCAGCCTGCTGACGTCCACCACCTGGGTGTGGATTTGGGACCCCCTGCCCTCCAGCTCGCGGGCGGTCGCCTCCAGCAGCTCGGCGTTCACGTCCCAGAGGATGACGCGGCTCGCGTTGTCCTCCACGGCGAGGCGGGCGTACATCTTGCCCATCCCCATGGCGGCACCGGTGATCAGGATGGTGGATCCGGCCAGGGATCCGATGGTCTTGCTCATGCTTGTTCCTCCGTTGCTGCAGGGATGAGTTTTCCGGGGTTCATGATGCCGCTCGGATCCAGGGTGTCCTTGATGCCGCGAAGCACCTTGATGCCGAGTTCGCCGATCTCGGCACCCAGGTACGGCGAGTGCTCGGAACCCACTGCGTGGTGGTGGGTGATGGTGGCCCCTGCCGCGACGATGGCCCGGGACGCGGCGCCCTTGACCCTCGCGTTTTGTGCCAGGCCGTCTTGCTCGAGCCCGCCCAGGAACGTGTAGTAGAGCGAGGCGCCGTCGGGGTAAACGTGGGAGATGTGCGTTTGGACGTACCCGCTGCCGCCGCCTTCCTCAAGGGCCTCGAGGATGGAGGAACGAACCGCCGCATGGGTCTTGCCCAGGTCGCTCCAGGTTGCGGCCGTTTCGAGGGTCTCGACGTAGACGCCGCGGGTGAGCAGTTCGTCGCGCAGGTAGGGCGCGCTGAACCGGCCGTGTTCCCAGGCGGTGGCGGGCATCGGGCCCAGCGGCCGACCACCGGCGCGGCGCATGATGCGGGCGCTGCGCCGCTTGCGCGCCTTGGTCTCGTGGGCGTCGCCCTCCCAGACAAAGAGGGCAAGCGCTGGGGTTCGCTGCCCGCGCAGGCGAAGGTAGCGCGAGAGCAGGCCGGTTTTCCAGCCGCCGAGCTTGAAGGTCGCGGCGGTCTCGTCGGTGTCGCTGAGCCTGCATACGTGGGGCATGTCGCCGCGGACGCCGTCCTGCTCCAGCCGGCGCATGGCACGGGCCCCGGCCTCGAAGGACGGGAACGACCAGGCGCCGTAGGACTTGTGCGCGGGCACCGGGGAGATCTTCAGCGTGGCGGAGGTGATCACCCCGAGGATGCCCTCGCTCCCCACGACGACGTCGAGCAGCTTCGGGCCGGCGGCGCTGCCCGGGGCGGAGGAGCCGAGCTCAAAGGGCCCGACGGGGGTTTCCAGGCGGACCGACTTGACCAGGTTTTCCGGCCTGCCGTATCCGGTGGAGGCCTGGCCGGCGGATCGGGTCGCCACGTAGCCGCCGAGCGTTGCCTCTTGGTGGCTCTGCGGGAAATGGCCGAGCGTGAACCCGTGGGCCTGCAGCGCGGCCTCGATCCCCGGCCCCCGCATCCCGGCCTCGAGCGTGGCGGTGCGGGAGACCGGGTCGATGTGCAGCAGCTTGTCCATGCGGCGCATGTCAAGGGTGACCACCCCGGCGAAGCCTGCCCGGACCGGGTCGACGCCGCCGACCACCGAGGTTCCGCCGCCGAAGGTCACCACCGCGATCCCGCGCCTGACGCACAGCGCCAGGATCTCCCGGATCTCCCCGGCGTCGCCGGGGAAGACCACCGCGTCCGGGGCGGCCAGGGCGTCTCCGGCGCGCAGCCGCATCAGGTCCGGCGTGCTTTTCCCGCCCGAGTGCAGGATGCGTTCGGAGTCCTCGGTGGAGACGTGTACGGCTCCGCTGATGACCCGGAGTTCGGCCAGCGTCTCGTCGTCGATTTGGCTTGCGCCCACCCGGACGGCGGAGAAATCGACCGGAGGGTTGTTCGGCTCCACGCCGGAGAGGCCGAGCGTGTTGCGCAGATAGCCAAGCGCGCCGGCCCCCAGCGGCCGTGCCCGGGCCGGGTCTCCCCAGCCGTACCAAACCGAGCGGGGAATTTCCTCTGTAATGTGCGTCACCATGGGATACAGTGTGACACATGTCGTCACAACGTACCATCATGCAAAGCGACGAAAAGTTGCTCACCGCCACCCGGGACTCGGTGATCCTCCACGGCGTGCGGCGCACCACCGCCAATGACATCGCCGAACGGGCGGGGGTTTCCCGCATGACGTTCTACCGGCGCATGGGTTCGGTGGAGAACGCGGTCCTGCAGACCCTCACCCGCGAGTTCCGCTCCCACGCGGCAACCCTGCGCACCGGGACCCCCGAGGGGACCGGGCGCGAGCAGCTTGTCCACTTCGCCGTGGAAAGCGTGAAGGTGTTCGCCACCTCGCCGCTGCTGGCCTCCATCGGCGAGCGCGACCCCGAGTTCCTGATCCCCTACGTGACTGACAGGTTCGGTTCGAGCCAGCAACTGATCCTTGAACAGATCCGCTCGCTGATCGAGCTCGGAACCTCCGACGGGAGCGTCGAGGCGGGCCCCGGCACCGCAACCACGCTGCTGCTGGCACTGCAGGGCGTGGCGCTGTCCTCGAAGGTCCTGCTGAAACTCGGCACCTTCGAGGAATCCCTGGCCGAAGTGCGGAAAATGCTTGAGCGGTACCTGACCCCCGGGAGTGCATCATGACAGCGACGTATACCGACAAGACGTGGATCAACGACGCAACACGTTCGCGTGCGCTGGGGCACGTCGCGGCCAACACCGTGGACGTGGCCGTGGTGGGCGGCGGCATCACCGGGGCCGGCGTGGCACTGGACGCGGTGAGCCGGGGGTTGAGCGTGGCGCTGGTCGAAAGCAACGACTTCGGCTCCGGAACCAGCGGCTACAGTTCCAAGCTTGTCCACGGCGGGTTGCGCTACCTCACCAAGGCCGACTTCCCGGTCGCCTGGGAATCCGCGGTGGAGCGCCGCTGGCTGATGCAGACCATCGCCCCGCACTTGGTCCACCCGCTGGGTTTCATCATCCCCGACGCCAAGGACTCCCCCGCCCACGAGGCCGTGGTCGCCGGGGCCGGCGTGGTGGTCTACGACCTGCTGCGCCGGGCCTCGGGATTGCGCAGCACCACGCTCCCGCGCCCGCAGCTGCTCTCCAGCCAGGCAGTCTCCGCCATGGTCCCGGCGCTGGAGGCCAAGAGCCTGCGGCGCGGGCTGCTCTACTGGGACGGCCAGGTCTTTGACGACGCCCGACTGGTGCTCGGTGTGCTGCGCACGGCCGCCGGGCTAGGTGCGCACGTGATGCGAGACGTGAGGGCAACGGCCATGGATTCCACCTCCGTGACCGCGACCGACACGCGGACCGGCGATCCGGTCCGGATCACCGCGCGGGCCGTGGTGAACGCCACCGGCGTCTGGGCGGCCGGCTTCAACGAGAACCTCGAGCTGACCCCCAGCCGCGGGACCCACCTGGTGGTGCGTTCCGCGCGGCTGGGCAACCCCCATGCCGCGCACACCGTCCAGATCCCGGGGCATTTCGGCAGGTACGTGATTGTGCTGCCGCAGCCCACGGGGCTCGTCTACATCGGGTTGACGGACGAGGAAGACCGCCATTCCGACGGCCACCGACCCGCCGTGCCGGAACACGACATCGACTTCCTGCTGGGGGTCGTCAACACCGCGCTGGCCGTTCCGTTGACCCGCGCCGACGTCGTGGGCTCCTTTGCCGGACTGCGCCCGCTGGTGCGCGGCAAACACGCAAACGGCAGGGAAGGCACGGCGGACATTTCCCGGCGGCACCTGGTGACCGACATCCCGGGGCAGCCGGTCACGGTGGTGGGCGGCAAACTCACCACCTACCGGCGGATGGCCCAGGACGCTGTCGACGCGGTGGTCGTCCGGCTCGGCTCCACCCAGAAGAGCCGCACCAGGAACCTGCCGCTGGTGGGCGCGGCCCGCCGAAAGGAACTCAAGGCACTCGACGCGCCGGCCCGGCTCATCCGAAAGTACGGGACGGAGGCGGAAACCGTGCACCGGTTCGCCCGGGAGGACCCGCTGTTGGCGGAACCGGTCTTCGAGGGAACGGAGATCACGGGAGCCGAGCTTCTCTTCGCGGTGCGGGCGGAGGGCGCCGCGAGCATCGACGACCTGCTGGACAGGCGCACCCGGCTTGCCCTGGTGCCCGAGGACGCGGACAGGGCCCGCGAACGGGCGGCACGCATCTTGGCGATCGGCCTCGACGCGCGCAGCGAAGGAACGCGCAGTGATGGAATGCGCAGTGAAGGAACCGTGAAATGAGCGGATTCGCCGGCGGCACGGTGCTGCTCCTGGTCAACCCGACGGCGGGACGCGGCCGCGGGCTGCGACTGCTGCCGCGGGTTGCCGAGGCGCTGGAGGGCGCCGGGTTCACCACGGTGGTTTCCGTCACCGACAGCCTCGAACAGGCCACCGAACGGGTCCGCTCCGCGGCCAAAGGGTCGCTGGTGGCGGTCCTTGGCGGGGACGGTTTCCTGGGGGCGGCGGCGGCCGGTGCCGCGGAATCCGGGGCGGTCCTGCTGCCGCTGGCGGGCGGCCGGGGCAATGACAGCATCAGGCGCCTCGGACTGGACCTCGACCCGGCCAGGGCCGTCCGGGGCATCAACGACCTTGCGGTGCGCGAGCTGGACCTGGGACTCGTCAACGGGCGCGCCTACCTCGGCGTGGCAAACGTCGGGTTCGACGGGCTGGCCAACGAGTACGGCAACGGTGCCCGGATGAACCTCGGCCCGTTCACCTACCTCTACGGAGGGCTCAAGGCCCTGGCCCGCTGGCGCAACGTGAGGTTCACGCTCACCGTGGACGGGTGCTCGTCCACCTTCCCGGGGTGGTTCATCGCCGTGGGCAACGTCGGCCAGTACGGCGGCGGGTTGCGGATCTGCCCTGAGGCGAAGGTGGATGACGGCCTGCTGGACGTGGTGTCGCTGGGACGCTCCACGGCGCTCGGCGTTGCGGCGACATTCCTGCGTTCCTACCGGGGCAGCCACCTTGGGCAGGCCAACATCGATTCGGCACGGGGGCACACCGTGGAAATCAGCGCCAACAAACCGCTAAACATCTACGCCGACGGCGAGATGGCCGGCCCGCTTCCGGCAACCATCCGGATCGGGTCCCGGGCGGTCAAGGTCTTGGTCCCGGCCGATTCCCCTGCTTTTGGCTGAACCGTCAACCGTCCGTTTCGGACATGTTCCCGCTGCGCCCCGGCATCCGGCAGGAACAAGGCAACCGCCACAGCAGGGGCCCGCCCGATACCCCTGAACGAGAACGGGACGACGCCGAAAGCGAAGGCGAAGGCGGCGATCGCCCGGCCCGGCCACAGGCCTTGAAAAGTCACCGGTACCGGCGGAGGATTACGGCATCGGGCATGGAAATTCCCTCCACATGGGCTTCCCGACCCACCCCCGCCATGTGGCAATACGGCAATGCACCCTGTGGCTAAGGACTCGCAAGGCCAGGCCGAATCCCTTCCCGGTATCGACCCGATCACGTCGACAGCCGATGACCCAAACCCCTGGTTGTGGGTCGATGGTTCCGAAAGAGCGGCAAACCACCAAAGGCGAGTGATGACATGACGGTCAATCCAACGACCGAAGGCACAACACCGGGCCCGGGCACTGTTCGCAGCGGAGTCGCGGGCGCCGTCGTAGCCCTGGTGATGGGCGTCCTGCTCGCGCTGGTTGGCCTCGGTGCGATCATCGGCGGCATTGCCTCGACCGCTGTCCTGTCCCGCCAAGGACCCGACGGCTATCTCAGCACCCCGATGCGTCAATTATCCGCCGCGTCCTACGCACTGACCTCTCCACCCGCCCTGACCGACACCGACACACTTCCCTTCAATTTGGGCAGCCTGCGACTGGCTGCCGAGTCCACGGCACCCGGCGGCCAGGTCTTCATCGGCATTGGCCCCAAAAGCGACGTCGACCGTTACCTCGGCGGCGTCCACACCACCGAGATCACCGGCGTGGAAACATCGCCGTTCCGCTTCCAGTCCCGGGACGTCCCCGGAGCGGCGGTCCCCTCCCCGCCGAGCGGGCAGGACTTCTGGGCCGCCTCCGCGTCCGGGCCTGGCATCCAGCAGGTCACCGTGGACCTGCCTAGCGGCGACTGGGTCGTGGTCATCATGAATGCCGACGCCGGTGCCGGGATCACGGCCAACGTGCAGGCCGCGGTCCGTTCCGAACTGTTCGGGGCGCTCAACACCGGCCTGTGGATCGGTGGAATCATAGCCCTGGTCATCGGCGCCGGGCTGATCGCACTCGGCGCCATCCTCCTTGGCAGGCGGACACGCGCACCCGGGACGGGGACGCCCGGCCAACCGTCCGCGGACTTGGCCGCACGGAAGGACTACCCCGCACGGCTTTCCGGGCACTTGGACCCGCAGCTGTCCCGTTGGCTGTGGCTGGTCAAGTGGCTTCTGGCCGTGCCCCATTTCATCATCTTGTTCTTCCTGTGGTTCGCCGTCATCATCACCACGATCATTTCCGGATTCGCCATCCTGTTCACCGGCCGCTACCCGCGCCCCCTCTTCGAGTTCGCCGTCGGCGTCCTGCGCTGGAGCTGGCGGGTGTCCTTCTACGCCTACTCGGCCCTGGCCACGGACAAGTACCCTCCGTTCACCCTCGCCTCCACCGGCTACCCCGCCGACTTCGACGTCGAATACCCCGAAAAGCTCTCCCACGGGCTTGTCCTGGTCAAATGGTGGCTGCTTGCAATCCCCCAGCTGCTCATCGTCTCCGTATTTACCGGCAGCGCCTGGTCATCATGGAACGGCAGCCACACCGGGTCATCGTGGGATGTCAACGGGAACTGGTCATCGGATTATTGGCACGGTGCAGGGTTCTCCCTGCTGGGCATCCTGGTGCTCATCGCCGCCTTCATGCTCCTGTTCACCGGCCGCTACCAGCGCCCGCTCTTCGACCTGGTCATGGGGATCAACCGGTGGATATACCGCGTCCTCGCATACACCCTTCTTCTGCGGGACGAATACCCGCCCTTCCGGCTCGACCAGGGACCCGACGACCCGGCCAAGGCGGCCGTTCCCACCGGACCGGCTTCTCCCCCGCCGAACGACGCCCCGCAGCCACCGTTGGAATAGCCGTGCCGATGCGGCCACCGCTCCGGGAACGCGCATGCTCTTCCTTGTTGCCCCGAGGCCTGCCTCGCATCGCCAATCCCGCACGGCAGGCGCTAAGACGGCACGTCACGTTCAGGGAGACCACGACGCCCGGTCGGATCGCCCGGCTCTAGGAAACACCCGCATTCTTGGGCGACCAGGGAATGGCTTTTATCCTCGTTGCCAGCGGGAACCCGGAATCGGCGATGCGGCCCCGAAGGCCGGGGCCGCATCGCCGTCAATCGTGACCTCCGAAAGTTCCGCCACGACAGCACCGGAGTTGCCCGCCCAAAGAGCAAGTGTCAACGCAGCGTAGTCTCAGCCGAGTTCTCCTAGCCGACGGCAACGCGCAGCTGGTTGCGCCACGGATCCTCGAAGCGCAGTTCGGCTCCTGTGTGGTGACTGGCGACGCCCGCGACCTTGAGGCGGTCGGCGAGCGCGCCCACTTCGTCCTGGTTCGGGACGGTGATGACAACCTCTCCCAGCCCCAGGGTGTCCTTGCGCGGGCCGGCGCCGCGGGAGTTCCACACGTTCATGGCCATGTGGTGGTGGTAGCCTCCGGCGGAGACGAACAGCGCCTGGCCGTGGAAGCTGGTGGTCTTGGCGAAGCCGAGGGTGTCAACGTAGAACTTTTCGGCCATCGGCACGTCGCCCACCTGCAGGTGGACGTGGCCGATTCCGGCGCGGGTCGTGCGCAGTTCGCTGACGGCCTGCTCGTTCAGGTGCTTGTTCAGGTAGTCGTTCGGGTCCAGGTAGATGGTGTCCATGGCAACCGTGTCTCCGTTCCACGTCCAGGTGTTGCGCGGGCGGTCCCAGTACAGCTCGATGCCGTTGCCCTCCGGGTCGTTGAAGTAAAACGCCTCGGAGACCAGGTGGTCGGAGCTTCCGGTGAACAGCGAGCCGTCGAACTGGGCCGAGGAGAGCACGGTGGCGGCCAAGTCGGCCTGGGTGTCGAAGAGCAGTGCGGTGTGGAAGAGGCCGGCTTCGCCTCGGGCTGGCAGGTCCAGGCCCTTGCCGTCGGACAGGTGGACGAGCTCCAGGCCCTGGCGGCCCAGTCCCACCCCTTGGGCGGATTCGGAGACGACCTCGAGGCCAAGTGCCTTCTGGTAGTAGCCGCTCATGTTCTTCATGTCGCCGACCTTGAGCATCACGGTGCCCATGGAGAGGTCTGCGGAGAGTTGGTCCTGGGTGGTGCTCATGGCTGCCGATCCATTCTGAGGAGGGTGGAATTGTTCTTGTTTCAAGTATCGCACAATTTACTTGAAGCTACAATCATTCCAATTTCCGGTGCATCACTCCGGATCCTTGCATGGCTGAAATCCGTGGATTCCCGGGGACGGGCACGGTGTCACCGCGGCCCCATGAACCAGACCCCGCCCGCCGCCTGCTACGTGCTGGTGCCGTGCGCGGCCTCGGCCGCGCAGCAATCCGGGCCGCGCACCCCGAGTGCGCGCGGCCGGCGGGCTGGCGGCGGTGCGGCGGCGGTGCGGCGGCGATCGGCGCCGTCCTCAGGGTGCCGATGCTCAGTGCCCGGTGCTTGCCTTCCAGTAGCCGCAAAAGGTGACGTTGCGCTTGGGCACGCCGGCGGCGACCCAGTGCCGGCGGGCGCCGGTGGCCATCGCCGACTCCCCCACGGCCCAGGCGTAGAACTCCTCGGTGCCGATCGGCTCGCCCTTGAGCTCCTCGAGCCCCAACCGGCCTGGAACCGCGGAGTCCCCGCGCACCAGCCAACGGACATCGACGCCGGAAGGTGCATTGATCTCACGTGCATCCCGCTCGTCCGGGATCTCCAACAACGCGGTCCCGGTGGCGGTGCGCGGCAGCGAGGCCAGCACCCCCGCGGCGGCGGGCAGCCCGGACTCATCGGCGAGGATCACCACGCGCTCCAAGCCGGCCGGGGCATTGAAGCCCAGGCCCTCGTCGATGAAGGCGACCTTGTCCCCCTGCGCCGCGTCCAACGCCCACCGGGCGGCCGGCCCCATGGCACCGTCCGGGGACGCGTGGATCACGAAGTCGATGTCCAGCTCCGGACCCACCGGCCCGCCCGGCCGGAATGCGGCGACCGTGTAGTTGCGCAGCATCGGGCGCACGCCCTTGGGCAGGGCGAGGTATTTGAGGTAGGCGAGGGTGTCGAGCTTGGCCGGCACCCGCTCCAGGCTTCCGGCCGGGGACGGCAGGAAAAGCCGGAACCACTGGTCGTAGCCCAGCGGCACGAAGCCCTCCAGGTTGCCGCCCGCGAGGGTGACCCGCTGGAAGCTGTGGCCGAACCGGGCGCTGCGCAGCACCTGCGCCCGCACGAGTCCCTCGGTCTGCGCTGCCACGCGCGTTGCCGTCATGTTGGTCTTGGCCATGTGATGTGTCCTGTCGTCGGTGGGCGGTGGTTGCAGGAGGTGCTAGTTTGCCTTGGTGCGCGAGCGCCAAAGCAGGTAAATGAAGTACGGGGCACCGACCAGCGCCGTCATGATGCCAGCGGGGATCTGCGCCGGGGCTATCAGCGTGCGCCCGATGGTGTCGGCGATCGACACGGTGCACGCGCCGATGAGCATCGCCACGGGAAGAACACGGGTGTGCCGTGCCCCGACCAGCGAGCGGGCCGCATGCGGGGCGACGAGGCCCACGAACGCGATGACCCCGACGGTGGATACGGCGCCGGCCGTCAGCAGCACCGCGGCGCCCAGCAGCCAGAGCCGCCCGGGAACCAGCGCGATGCCGAGCACGCGCGGGGAATCGTCGTCCAGGGCCAGCACGTCCACGTCACGGCGCATCCAAATCAGCACCGGCAACACCAGCAGCAAGGCCAGGGCCACTGGCAGTACCGCGCCGAAGGAGCGCCCGTAGGTGGAACCCGAGAGCCAGGTCAGCGCCTTGGTCTGCGAATAGGGGTCGGTGGTGACGAGCAGCACCGCGATCAGCGCCGAGAGCCCGGCAGAGACGCCGAGGCCGATCAACACCAGCCGGCCCTGCTGCAGCCCGCCGCGCATGGCAAGCCCGAAGACCAGCACCGCCACCAGCGTGGAGCCGATGAGCGCGGCACCCGTCACGGTCCAGGGACCCGCCATGGGCACCATGGTCAGCACCAGGATCGCGGCGAGCCCGCCGCCGCCGGAAACGCCCAGCAGGCCGGGTTCGGCCAGCGCGTTGCGCGAAACGGCCTGCACCAGCGCGCCGGCCAGGGCCAGCGCGGCGCCGGCGAGCAGCGCGGCCAGCACACGCGGCATGCGGGTGCCCAGCACCGCCGAGACGGTGTCCCCGGCGCGGCCGGAAAGCCAGTTGGACACGTCCCCGAGCAGCAGCTTGGCATCCCCCAGCAGGGCGCCGGCAACCAGCAGCCCGACAAGCAGGAGCAGCAAAGTGAAAAGCACCGCCGCGAAGACGCGCGTGCTGCGCATCTTCGCCAGCGTGTCCCCGCCGCCGGCCAACGACGAATCGTTCAGCCGCAGCGCCAGGATGACCAGGAAGATCGCGCCGAGCACCGTGGTCACGGTCCCGGTGGGGACCTCCACGCCGGCGGCGGCCCCGAGCACCACGCGCAGCAGCACGTCGGCGCCGATCACCACCACGGCCCCCATGATGCCGGCCATCGGCAGCAGCGCCCGGTGCCGTGCCAGCCCGGGGACGACCCCGGCCAGCAAGCGGACCAGGGCCGGGGCGGCGAGGCCCACGAATCCGATGGGCCCGGCCAGCGTCACGGCGGCGGCCGAAAGCAGCACGGCCAGCAACACCGCGGCCAGCCGGGCGAAGCGGGGGTCCGCCCCGGCCAGCCGGGAGGCGTCGTCCCCCAGTCCCAGCAGGTCAAGCCTGCGGGACAGGGCCCACAGGGCCGCCACGCCAAGGCCGATGACGGGGGCCAGCTGCACCAGTTCGGCGTTGCGGGTCTGCACGATGCTGCCGCTACCCCAAGCCAGCAGGCCCGTGGTCTCTTGGCTGAAGAGCAGGAAGAGCGCGCTGGTCACCGAAGCCAAGCCGAGGGCCAGCGCGGAGCCGGCGAGCACCAGCCGCACCGGGCCGGAGGATCCGTTGGCGCCGGCGCCGGAGAGCAGCAGCACCAGGGCGGCGGCGGCCAGCCCGCCGACGAACGACACCGACCCCGAGAGCAGCGGCGGCAGCGAAACCCCGGTCACGGCCACGGCGGTGATCGCCAGGTGCGCCCCGTCGTTCACCGCCAGGGTGTCCGGCGAGGCCAGGATGTTTCCGCTGGCCGACTGCAGGCCGGCCCCGGCGACGCCCAGCGCCACGCCGACCAGCAGGCCGGCCAGCAGGCGCGGCACGCGGGAGGCCACCACCACGGCGGCCTCCTGCTCGCCGCCGTTGCCGGAGAGCACGTCGAGCAGCTGCCCCACCCCCAGCGTTGCGGTGCCCTGGGTCAGGTGCACGGCCGCGAGCAGCGCCAGGAATCCGAGCAGCGCGGCCGCCAGCACGGGGGCCGAGACCCTCCGGCGACTCGGCGCGTGCGCGGGGTCGCCGGCGCTGGTGTTTTCCCGGGTAAGGATCTGGCTCACGAGTGCTGCTTCCTGCGGTTCTTCGGGGGCGGGGACGTAGGGGTGTTACTTGGTGAGGGAGGCGACGATGGCGTTGACGTACTGCGTCATCGAGGCCGGGCCGCCGAACATCCAGATGCCGTCCTCCAGCCGGTGGACGTTGCCGGCCTTGACGAAGGCCAGCGAGTTCCAGATGGCGTTGGACTTCAGTTCGTCGGTGAAGTCGCCGTCGGCGCTGTTGGTGATGTAGACGAAGTGCTCGGCGTCGACCTTGGTCATGCCCTCGACGTCGGTGGAGGCCAGCCCGTAGGCCTCATCGCCTTCAAGTTCCCACGGGGTGACGAGCCCGAGTTCGGTGTTGATGTCGGTGATCAGCGATCCCTTGGCGAACGGGCGGATGGAGACCGCGCCGTCGGCGACCCAGCCGTCGGCGAAGGCCACGCGCGTGCCCTTGAGGCCTGCGGTTTCCAGGGCGGTGCGGCCGGCGGCCAGCGCGGATTCGTAGCCGGAGGTGATCTCGGTGGCCTTGGCCTGCGTGCCGGTCAGCGCGGCGACGGTGTTCAGGTTCGCGATGGCCTGGCCGATCTGGTTGGAGGCGTCGGCGGATTTGAGCACCACCACGGGGGCCAGCTTCTCCAGCTGGGCCACCGCGGCCTCGGGCAGGTCGGTGGTGGCCACGATGACGTCGGCGTCGAGCGCGGCGACGGTGTCGATGCTCGGCTCCCCGCGGGTGCCGATGTCCTTGACGGAATCGTCGAGCTTGGCTGCCTGCACCCAGGCGTTGTAGCCCTTGACGTCGGCCGCGCCCACCGGCATGGTGCCCAGCGAGGCCATGTTTTCCAGCACGTTCCACTCGGTGCCGACCAGGCGGGTGGCCGGGGCGTCGAGGGTCACGGTCTTGCCGCGCGCATCGATCACGGAGACCGGGGCGCCGGAGGCGGAAGGCGCGGCGGAGGAGGACCCGGAGGCGGGTTCCTCGGTGGTGCCGCAGCCGGTCAGCGCGAGGGCACCGGCGGCGATCAGGGCAAGCAGGGGGCGGTGGAGTGATTTCATGGCTGTCCTTGTTAGATGGTTGAAGCGAGTGGTTGTGCAGCGTCGGAGTGTGCGGCGGCTGCGTGCGCGCCGCGGTTGTGGCGGCCCACCGCGCGGGCCTGCACCCGACCCGTGAACGGGTCGGTGTGCGTGCGGATTTCGATGCCGTAGACCGCGGAGAGCAACCCGGCGTCCAGCACCTCGGAGGCGGGCCCCAGGCCCTTGACGACGCCCTGGCTGAGCACCGCGATTTCGTCGGCGATGCCCGCGGCCTCGTCGAGGTCGTGCAGCACCAGCCCCACGGCCACGCCGTGTTCGCGGGCCAGGTCGTGGACCAGGTCGAAGATCTCCACCTTGTAGCGCAGATCCAGGTGGTTGGTGGGCTCGTCGAGCAGCAGCACCGAGGTGTCCTGGGCCAGCGCGCTGGCCAGCCAGACGCGTTGGAGCTGGCCGCCGGAGAGTTCGTGCACCCCGGATTCCGCCAGCACCCTTACGCCGGTCATGTCCATGGCGCGTTCGACCATGGCGGCACCCTCCGGGTCCGCGGCGCGGAAGCGCCCGCGGTAGGGGTGGCGGCCGAATTCGACGACCTCGCGCACGCTGAGCCCGAGCGGGACGGGCCGGCTTTGCGAGAGCAGGGTGACCCGGCGCGCGAACTCGCTGCGCTTGAGTGCCAGCGCGTCGATCGCCGATTCGTCGGTGCTGCCGAGTTCGATGCGGCCGGAGTCGACGGCATGCAGGCGCGCCATCGCGCGCAACAGTGTCGATTTGCCGCTGCCGTTGGGCCCGACCAGCGCGGTGATCCGTCCGGGGCGAAGCTCGAGGCTGGCTCCGTGGACCACTTGCTTGGCCCCGTACCCCAGGACGAGGCCGTGGGCGTTGAGCGTGTATCCGCTTTTTCGTTCATGCACGGAACATCATAAACTTAGCCTTGCCTTATTTGTAAAATTTACGATTCGAAACCGTGTCCTAATAAGGTTCAGCGCTTGCGCATCCGTCACTTCGACCGACGCAAGAAGTGGATTTGACATGGGCATATCCGACGGAAAGTCGGCGGCAGGCTGGTGCTGCACATGCGTCGCGGCGCGTCATCAAACCCCTCGACGCGGCAGGAAGCGCGGCTTTCCGCCCTCCCCACCGAAGTCGACGGGGCACGGAGGGACGAAACATCAGACGGCCATCAGGTCCCGACCGGCGACGATTTCCCCGGCGAAGCCCTACCTCGCATCGGCCAGCCAGATCCCTTCCGGCACGGCCGGGCTGCCCGCCACGAAGTGCGAAAGCACCAGCTTGCCGACCCCGGCCCGCTCGGTCACCGCACCCACGTCCGTGGGCGAGGTGTGCAAATTGATCAGGTGGTCGCGCAGCCGGGCGCCGTTGGAACGCTTGAGCAACGGATCGATGCCGGGAATGTACATGACCTCGTGCACCAGCACATCGGCGCCCCGCGCCAGGTCGACGAGCAAGTCGCAGGGCGTGGTGTCCCCGGAGATCACGTAGGAGCGGTCCTCGGTGTCGATGCGGTAGGCAAGTGCCTGGATCGGCGGGTGGTTCACTCACGCGGCGGTGATCTTCACCCTGTCGTCCTCGAAGACAACCCCCGGGTCCACCACGTCGGTGGCGGTGACCATCGAGGCGAAATCCGGGCGCCCCTCGTCGACCTTGCGGATCTCCACGTCGGTGCGCGAGTACTCGAGGAACGAGGCCCAGATCCCGGACCACGTGGGCGGGCCGAAGGTTTCCACCGGCCCGGTCGCATCCCAGCAAGGGCCGAGCAGCCAATGAACCAGAGGCCCCCTCGCGGAGCCCGTTGAGATCGAACTACAAAGTTTCCGCCGCCTAGCAGACACACCCCGCCGGGCCGCACCCTTCCAAACGCCCACATGGAATCGCGCAACGCGTACTGGAAATCCGCCGAATCCTCGCGGGAGCGCTCAGCCCCGGCGAGGATTCGGCGTCAATGACGTGCAGAAGCAACTCGACGGAGCTGGTTTCGGAAATGCCCCAGCGAAGCCCTTCACGCTGGTGGCCCCGTGGCGCCACAGTCCTCGGCGCATCTGGGGCAGGTCGAATCCCAACTGCGACGTCACCGACAGCACCCGCACCCCGTCTCCGGGAAGGGAAATGTCGCTGAGCCTCCGGACGGCTGTTGCTCTATTGCCCGGGGGCCCGGTATGACGGTGTCTTCTGGGCTGCGTCGTCGATATCTTGGGGACTCATAAGCGGCTTCAAACGCAGGTTCACGGCGCCCGTCGAATTGATCATGAGGGACAGTGCCACGGCGTCGGCCTGATCCGGGATGTCAAAGATCCCTAGGACGTCGGTCTCCCCGAATGCGTAGTAGAAGCTTTCGAGCGAGCCCCCCACGGACTTGAGGGCCTCGTCGACAGCATCGCGACGCTTGGTGCCGCCATCGCGCATGAGGCCCTTGATGCCTTCGCCCACGTAGTTCGCTTCGAACAGATACTTGGTCATGGTCTTTCCTGTCCCGTGATGTCCAGGACATGCGGATCCTACGGTGCGCACGACGCTTGTCGTGGGAAGGTCCCGGAGCTGTTCCCCGAAGTGGGGCTCAAGGCACATGCTAGGCCTTCGGCTTCGCGCTGACAACGGTGCCCGGCAAGTCAGCCAACCAAAACATTCGGTCCATGCATGGCTCCCCTCCCGGCGATGAGCTGCAGAATGACTTTTCCCAGCAGCGCCCCGTCAACCCAGAGCGCCGCCCACAGGGCCGTCTCGTCACTGGTCACGCCCACCATGCCCAACAGGACGATTGCCAGCGGCACCGCCACTGTGCGTCCTTGCGTCGAAAACCGGGCCATGCTTGACTGCGGGCGAGCTTGGGGACGGGAATCGTGAACCAACGATCATCGAGGTGCCGAATGTCTGCTCGAGACAAATCAATGAACGGGAGCGGCTTCGCGGCGGAGCCGCCCGCGGAGAACGGTGCGGCACCGGAATCCGGAAACAAGCGAAAACCGGAATCGCCGGCAAACCTGAATGCGGCGTCCTGGAAGTATGCGGCGGGACGTTCGGTGCGGGAATTTTCCCGCCTCAAATGCACCGACCTCGGCGCAACCCTTGCCTACTTCGGGATACTCTCGCTCTTCCCGGCAATGCTTGCCCTCGTCTCCCTGCTTGGCGTAGTCGGGCAGGCGGAGGCCACGACGCAAACGCTGCTGCAGGTGATAGAAGGCGTGGCAAGTAGCGAGGTGGCGCAAACCCTGCGGCAACCGATAGAACAGCTCTCAAGGACCCCGTCGGCGGGATTCGCCTTGATTGCTGGCCTGGCAGGTTCCCTGTGGAGTGCCTCCGGCTATGTGGGAGCCTTTGGCCGCTGCGTCAACAGGATCTACGGGGTCAGCGAGGGCCGCCCGTTCTACAAGCTCAAGCCGCTGATGCTTTTTCTCACCCTGTGCCTATTGCTGACGACCGCGGTCATGGCAGTGATGCTGGTCGTCTCCGGCCCGCTGGCCAGGGCCATCGGGGACGTGGCCGGACTGGGTGAAGAATCGCTGTGGGTGTGGAACATTGCCAAGTGGCCGGTGCTGGCCTTGTGCGCCATCGCGTTGGTAGCGGCCTTGTACTACGGAACCCCGAATGTCAGCCATGCGAAATTCCGCTGGCTGAGCCCCGGCTCGTTCGCCGCGCTGGCAATCCTCGCCGTGGCGACCCTCGGATTCTTTTTCTACGTCTCGAACTTCGGCCAGTACAACAAGACCTACGGCACCATCGGCGGGGGAATCGTCCTGTTGCTGTGGCTCTGGATTGCCAACCTGTCGCTGCTTTTCGGCGCAGTTCTTGACGCCGAAACCGAACGGGCCCGGGAACTGCAGGAAGGCATCGAGGCCGAACAGTCGCTGCAGCTGCCTCCGCGGGAAACGACGGCAAGTGACAAGGCACTGGCCAAGGAAAAGTCGGACATCGATCGCGGACACATCCTGCGGCTCGACGCCAAGGAACGGAACGACTCGCGTGCGAAAACCGGGGAAAGCCAGGACTAGGGCCTATGCCTCGACGAGAATCGCCTGGTTCTCACCAGGACGCCGTCGTGGGCGATTGCCGCGGCCATCTCCTCCGATTTCATGGCCTCCATGAGGGCGTCCAGGTCGGGGATGTCCATCACCACCGCGGCCTTCTTCGGATTCCCGGGGTCCACGAACGTCCGGATGTTGGTGATGCCAAGGGGTCCGAAAACCTCTTCGCCTTTCGGTGCGGCAAGCCAATGATCCTTGTCCTTGTCGTCGTGGTATCCGATCACGGTCGGCCTGTCGGGTCCTCCCTACGGGGCCGGCGGTCCACAGGCCCACTATTCATCACACCACGGGCCGCTCGGCACGCGAACAAGGTCTTGGATCACGGCTTCCGGCCGGTGTGCCGCCGCGGCTTTCCATGGAAGGCGGCGCGGCTGGAACTGTCCGGAGCTCCGCCGCAGGGCCCAGGATTTTCCGTCCGGATCGCTGAAGCATGCGCATCTGGCTCCGCCGCAAATGTCGTTGGCCTCAGACACAGCAATCCCGTTCCCGACGAGTGTTCGGCGGGCGTCGACGAACAGGGGCTTGAATCCTTCGCATCCAACGTGCAACCTGCACCGTGCCGGGGCATCTCAACCGGCGATGACCTCCATGCCCTTCCACCATTGGCCGGTTGCGACGATGCCGGCCAGGGAGACCGGGACGCAGAGGAAAAGCTGCAGCGGGCCGACGGTGTCGGCGCCGCGTAGGGGAACCACGCCCCGCCGCCGAAGGCCGTCACCACCTGGGTGATGACAATCAGCAACACCAGTCCCCCGACGCCCGGAAGGTATCCGCGCGCCATGCTCGCCATGACGGCGAATGGGCAGGCCAGCAGCGCCGCGAGAACGCCAACGAACCACGCCTTGGCGGCCGCACCCAGGGCCTCCGGGCCGGGTAGGCCCAGGCCGATGACTAGTCCGGCCAGCAAGGAAACCGCCATGCACGCCAGGCAAAGGGCCAGCGACCACAGCAGGATCACCGCGAACTTCGCGTAGGCGATCCGGCGGCGGCCGACGGGCAGGCCGAACAGGCTCGCCTCCCTCTTTTCGGTGAATTCGCGCCCGAAACACCAACACACCACGAATCCAATGCCCAACAGCGCCCCCACGGACAAGATCATGCCCACCATGGCCAAATACCCGCTCCATCCCGCGCCCGTCAGCATGGCAGCCGCCTTGAGTTGGAGCTGGCCGGCGCCGCCGGAGGTGGCGGCGACCATGAATGCCGCAGCAAGCACGGGCAGTCCCGCACCGATCAGGATCGAAACCGTCCGCACCACGGGCGCACGGCGGAACTTCAGCGCCTCGAATGCCAGCACCGGCTCGGAGGCTTCCATCATTGCTCCTGCCCCTGCACGTCGGATTCCAGCACCAGGTCGAAGAAGCGACGCTCGAGGTCCGCCGTCCCGGGCAGCAGCGTTCCGATGATCCTTCCGCGGTGAAGCACGCTGATCCTGTCGGCCATGCGGGCAACCTCGTCCAGGTGGTGGCTGGAGACAAGGACGGCGGCACGGCGATCACGGCAGGCATCCCGGAGCAACCGGCGCAGCACAAGGACGCCCCGGGGATCCAGCGAGTTGGTCGGTTCGTCCAGGACGATCACGTTCGGGGCATGCACCAGGGCCGCGGCCAGGCCCACCCGCTGCCGGTTTCCCAGGGAAAGCGTCCCGGTCCGCTTGGCGGCATATTGGTCCAGACCCAGGGCGGCCAGCGCGTGCCCGGTGGACACGTCGGCGGTTTTCCTGTCCATGCCGTGCAGCCGCGCGGAGGAATAGACGTTTTCCCTGGCGCTGAGCTCCGGGTAGGCGAAGGGCGTTTCCAGCATCTGGCCAACCCGGGACCAGGGAAGCGCACCCGCCCCGGACACCGGGGACCCAGCCAGCATGACCGATCCCCGGTCGGGCTTGAGCATGCCGAGCAGGATCCGCATCAAGGTCGTTTTCCCGGCACCGTTCAGCCCGATCAGCGCATGGACCTGCGAAGGCTCCACGTCCAGGGAAACGTCGTCGAGGACGGGCAGCCCGTCCAGTGCCTTTGAAATCCGTTCGGCCTTGATGCCTGCCCGCGTTGTCATCGGTCGCCTCTCAGGGCCCGGTCCGATGCGCCCATCACGGCCAGGGCCGCACACATGCGCTCTCCCAGTTCCTGCCCGTCCGGTTCCGATGCCCAATCCAGCAGTGCGGCCGTCAAACCGCCCAGGCACGCGCCAGCGGCTACCCGCGCCTCAAACCGGCCCGTCCCGGTTCCAGTGAGGGCCTCGACAATCAGATCCTCGGTCCTGCGGTTGTTCTCCCAGATGCCTGCCGCAAGCCGGGGATGGCCGGCTATCAGCCCGATCTTTTCCTTGGTCGCGTTGTCGCCGGGTTCTGGCACAGCACCCCATGCAGCCAGCAAGCCCAGCCGGACGCGTTCCAGCGCGGGCAGGCCGGGTTCCTGAGCGGCTACGATTTCAGCGATCACTGGATCGTAGGGGTCGTCGAAGACCACCGCATCCTTCGTCGGAAAGTGTCGGTAGAAGGTCATCTGTGAAACCCCGGCAGCCTCGGTGATTTGCGCGACGGTCGTCTCGTCGAAGCCCTGTCGAACGAACAATGCCAAGGCCCGCTCCTGCAGGAGGGCTTTCGTGGCAGCGGCTTTTCCCATGCCACGAATGTTAGTCTCTAACATTTTCTTGGACAAGGGTTGACTCCTGGAATTGCTTGCGATTGCGAGCTTCCCGGCACGGTTCGCACGGTCAGCAAGATCAGCGGGCAGAAGCCGGAAGGCCGCCCGCCCCTCCGAAATCCAACCGTGCAGACCGGAGCCAAGACGCGTCGTTGTGTGCAGGATGGATCTTGCGCCGAACCGCGAACCACCGCCGGACAAAGTGGAGAAAATCATGGCCTCGCGCCAGCTTGGGGTACTCCGCCCCCTAGGTTCCGCCTACCATGTAAGAAGGCTGTGGGGGCACGGCGGAGCGTACCGGGTGAAGAAGCACGGGGCGGCTGGAGCGTCGCTTGGGAAAGTAAGAAGATGGTTCGACGGCGGAAGGGCAGACAGGACACTCAGAGCCAGAGCGTCCGGAATCGGCAAAAACATCCCCCCATTTCCGGACGCAGCGAAATTCCCACAGCATCGTCCCGTCATCCTGGGCACGGATTCGCCCGATCTAACCGGCAACCGCCTGCCACGAGCACGCAGACCCCTCCGTGAGGCGGCGACAACTACTCGGCGACGGATTGATGGCAACGATGCTGCTATCGGGGGTGACCAGATAGCACCTGAGATGAACCATGAGGTCCGTGATGAGCGTTGCAAGGCAGAATCCGGAATCCGCCACTGAAACCACCGCAACCCCCACTGTGGAGACGCCCGTGGCGCCTTCCCCAACACGACGAGCCATGGGAGTGGATGTTGCCCGCGCAGTGGCATTGATTGGCATGGTTGCCGTCCATGTCTTCCCCGAGGAGCATGTAGACGGAGCCATGAGCTGGCCCTTTGCAGTTTTCGCTGGGAGGGCCTCCGCCTTGTTCGCAGTGCTCGCCGGGGTATCCATTGCCTTCGTGGAGAAAAGATCCCGCGGCCAGCTCCACGGCCGCACCCTGGCCGCCGACAGGGCAGCCCTGGTTGTCCGGGGCCTGCTCATCCTGTTGATTGGCCTTCTGCTGGGCCACCTGGAAACGCCGATCGAAACGATCATTCCCTACTTCGGCATCCTGTTCATTCTGGCAGTTCCGTTCTACGGCCATTCCTCACGGTTCCTGCTGATCGCGGCACCGATCTTTGCCATTCTCGGACCCGTCCTCCGCCACCTGCTCAACGGGAACATTCCTGAACAACAGCCCGATCCGGAGGCCGACTACACACTGGTCACCGCGGCGCGGCAACCGGTGCTGTTCATCATCGACATGCTCGTGACCGGTTTCTATCCGGCGATTCTGTGGATGGCCTACCTCTGCGTGGGCATGGTCATCGGGCGCCAGGTGCTGACGTCGAGGAAAGTCGCGCTCAAGTTAGTTGGTTGGGGCGCGGGGCTGGCCATCTCCACTTGGGCGCTGTCGAAGATCCTTCTGGGCCCCGCCGGGGGCATGCAGCGCCTGATCGAGGCGACGCCGTCACTGAGCACGGAAGAAATCGCAGAGCAGCTGGCATACGGCCCGGAATCCATATTCATACCGAATACAACGTGGTGGTGGATGGCGGTCGTTTCGCCCTACTCCGATACGCCGCTGAACATCCTGCACAATCTTGGCGCGGCCGTGGCCGCCATAGGCGTCATCCTGCTCCTGACCCGCTCCGGCAGCAAGGTATTCTCCCCCTTTGCGGCGGTCGGGACGATGACGCTGACACTTTATTCGGCCCACTGCATCGTTATCATGCTCGAAGTACTGGACGAGGAGCGGCCGGTGGTGTCCCTGTGGGTCCAGATCATCTCGTTCATGTTGTTCGCCATGGTGTGGCGCAGCGCCATCGGCAAGGGCCCGCTTGAGGGCATCATCTCCGACGCCAGCGAATGGATCCGCAACCGGGTACGCACGCCGCGAAAAAGGCGGCCGAGGGATTCGTCGGCGACCGAACCGCCGACGCCGGGGACCATCAATTTGAAAGCACCACTCCAACGCCGGGACGGAACGCCATGACGGACGACCGTCCCCCGAATCCAAGGGGCCGTGCCTGCTTCCACGGTGCGGCCCGGCGCTGCAGGAACCCGGTGGGAGCCCGCGGACAGCCGAAGTTGCAGAGACTGCTGGGAAGATCCAGCCGAAATCGTGAGGTGGATGGACGATGAAAACACTGATAGTCGGAGCCGGGGCGACGGGAGGGTACTTCGGGACACGCCTGGCCCAGGCCGGCCGCGACGTAACTTTCCTGGTCCATCAGCAACGGTTCGACCAGCTGCGCCACGGGCTCCGGGTCTATGGGCCCGGATACGACGAGACGGTGCCCGTTCGCACCGTGACCGCCAGGCAACTCGACGGCACGTACGATCTGGTCCTCCTGATGGTCAAGGCATGGTCCCTGGAATCGGCGTTGCGGGACATGGCACCGGCCGTCGGGCCGGGCACAACCATCCTGCCGCTTCTCAACGGCCTGGCCCATCTGGAAACACTCAACGAACGGTACGGCCGGGACGCCGTCCTGGGAGGAATCGTCCGCGTGGTGTGCACGGTGACCCCGGACGGTTCGGTATTCCAGATGAAACCGCACGCATCCATGACGTTCGGCGCGCAGGACGGCAAGCCGACGGAACGACTGGCGCGCATCGGCCTCGAAATGGCGGCGCCGGGCTTCCGCATGTCCATCGCCGAGGACATCCTGGCCTCCATGTGGCACAAGTGGTCGTTCATCGCCGCAGGCGGAATCATCACCTGCCTGATGCGTGGCACGATCGGCGACATCATTGCCGCCCCGGGCGGGACGGAGTTCGTGCTGGACGTCGTCGAGGAAACCGAACGGGTGGCCGAAGCGGCCGGATACGCGGCCACGCCGGCCGCTCACGCCGCGAGCCTGGAAATGTTCACCGAGGAGGGCTCGGTTTTCACCTCTTCGCTCTACCGGGACGTATTGGCAGGCTCCGCCCATGAAGGGGAACACCTGCTCGGCCAGTATGCAGCCGTCGCTGAGAGGTTCGGCGTGGACGTCCCCCTGACGCGGCTGGCATTGACCCAACTTCGTGTCCACGACCAGGCCAGGCGCCGGTAGCCTTATCCTGATCGGGACAAAGAACCGAAGAATCAGCCAGTTCTCTTGTCCCCGATGGTTTCCGTTTCCCTTGCCATGCGCACTGATTACGTCGCTGAGTCCGCCACGCCAACCGCCCGCCCGAGACCTACCGAAATCTTGAGGAAAGAGACATGACACAGACACCCATCGCCCCGCTGGAAGGCGTGCGCGTCCTTGAACTGGGCAACTACATTGCCGCACCCACGGCCGGGCGGCTGCTGGCGGACTTCGGGGCCGAGGTGATCAAGGTGGAGCGGCCGGGCACGGGCGACGAGCTGCGGAATTGGCGCCTGCACAAGGGCAATACCTCCATGCTGTACCGGACCATCAACCGCAACAAGAAGTCGGTGGTGCTGGACCTGCGCGCTGAGGCGGGCCGGCAGGCGGTGCTGGAGCTGGCGGCGAAGTCGGACATCCTCCTGGAGAACTTCCGTCCCGGCACGCTGGAGAAATGGGGCCTGGGTCCGGAGGTGCTCAACGCGGTGAACCCGGAGCTGGTCATCACCAGGATCTCCGGTTTCGGGCAGACCGGACCGATGTCCGGGCGACCCGGGTTCGCCGCGGTGGCGGAGGCCTACGGCGGCCTGCGCAACCTGGTCGGGGACCCGGACCGTGCCCCGGTGCGGGTGGGCGTCTCGATCGGCGATTCGATTGCGGGCCTGTACGCGGCCTTCGGTTCGATGATGGGACTTTTCCAGCGCGAAGCCCGGCGGCGGACGGCGGATTCGACGATTGGGCTGCAGGAGCGGATCATCGATGTGGCGTTGAACGAGGCGGTGTTTTCGATGATGGAATCACTGGTTCCGGACTACGAGGCCTACGGCGTGCACCGCGAACGCACCGGCGGGCGGATGGAGGGCATCGCACCTTCGAATGCCTACGTGTGCGGCGACGGAGCCAGCATCGTGGTGGCCGGCAACGGGGACTCCATCTACCAGCGCTACATGGAGACCATCGGCCGGCCGGAGCTGGGCGCCGACCCGGGGCTGCAGACCAACGCCGGCCGCTGGGACCGGCGCGAGGAACTGGACGCGGCAATCGGCCAATGGGCCGGGCAGCGCAGCGCGGCCGGGGCGCTTGAGGCGTTGGCCGCCGCCGGGGTTCCGGCCGGGCCGATCTACACGGCGGCGGACATCGTCGCCGACGACCAGTACGCGGCACGGAACATGATCCAGAAATTCGATGTCTCCACCGGCGAGGAGATGCTCACCGGCATCGGCTTCCCTGGCATCGTCCCGGTGATCGGCGGGCAGTCGCTGCCCGTTCGCAACCTCGGCCCGGATCTGGGCGAGAACACGGAGGAAGTCCTGGGCGGGCTGTTGGGCATGGATGCGGACCGGATCAATGCCGCCACCGGCCGGGGGGAAGGACCGCAGGCATGAGCTACACCCTTGAACCCCTCGCGGAACTGCGCGACGTGACCCTGCGGGACGGGCTGCAGCTGACCGGCAAGGTGCTCTCCACCGAGCGGAAGGTGGAGACGGTCAGGGAGCTGCTGCGCCTGGGCGTGCCGTCCATCGAGCTCGGCTCGATGGCCCGCGCCGACCTTGTGCCGACCATGGCCAACACCCTTGAGGTTGTCCGGGCCCTGACGGCGGAAGAACTGGAAAGGTGCTGGATCTGGGTGGCGACTCCCGGCCACGTGGCCAAGGCCGCGGCGGCGGGTGCGCGGAATTTCCAGTACTGCCTGTCGGCGTCCGACTCGCACAACCAGGCGAACATCGGCCGCAGCACGGATGCCAGCCTCGAGGCGCTGCCCCAAGCGGTGGAGGAGGCCCGGAAGGTCGACGGACGGATCCAGCTGTGCATTGCCACCTCCTTCACCTGCCCCTTCGAAGGGCAGGTGCCCGAGCAGCGTGTGCTGTCCATCGCGAATGATCCGCGGGCCGAGGGCACGTGCGACATCGTCATCTGCGACACCCTCGGCCAGGCTGTTCCGGCGCAGGTGGCCAGCCTGGTCGGCAGGGTCCGCGCCGAGTCCCCTGCGCGGCGGATCGTCTACCACGGACATGACACCTGGGGCCTCGGGGTGGCAAACACGCTTGCCGCCATTGGCGCCGGAGCCACCTTGGTGGACGGTGCACTGGGTGGACTAGGCGGCTGCCCGTTTGCACCGGGAGCCAGCGGAAACACCTCCTCCGAGGACATCCTCTTTGCCACCCGGCCCGGGTGGCTCACCCCGGACACCTTTGCCAGCCTGGTGCACCTGTCCGAAGCGCTGCTGGCGGAACTCGGTGAACCCAACCGTTCCAAGGCAGCCCAGGGAGCCCGGTCCAGGGCCGCGGCCTTCGAATGGGTCATCGGATCCGGCCATGCGCCCGAGGGAACGGGGCAACTTGCGTAGGGGAAACGGCAGCCTGCCACAAGGGCGTTTGCGCCCCCGGTTTCCACAGGGCAGGGCACCGGGTCGGCGACTTCCTTCGTCGCAGTTTTCCTGCGTGCCGGCATTGCAGGACCCCGGCCAGTCGGGGCCCGTACCCGTGAACCTCGGTCCAGGCACGCTCGGGGAGAAACCACGGGAAACCCGCCGAAAATCTGGTCCTTTAGCCTCTATCCAAGGAACCGCATACATGTTTAGCCTGTAAAGGAATCTTGCGAGTAGGCCTAGAAACCCTAGGGGTCGATCATCGGTCGTTGGCATTCACATTGACGCCGTGAATGCCCGATTCAACCCAGGGACTGTTTTACCGGTCCCGAACGCACCAGAGACGGTGCAAGCCGTGCGCGTGATGAAGCGCTCTGAAAGGTCGTGGATTATTGTCGATCCGGTTACCAATGTGACGGCAACACCAAATGCCCGCAATATGGTTTCGATCGATGACTGGGCCTAGTTGCAGGATTCCAGGAGAGTTGGAGCCCGGTTCTCTGAGAGGCGACCGAAACAAGGCACCCATGGTTGTGGCCCGGATACACAGGTATCCGGGCCACAGCTTTGTCCAGCGGGGCGCTACTCGGGGCGCTGCGCACGCCGTTCGCGAAGCAGGCGCCTCAGGCCCAGTCCCAGGTTCGCCAGAGCATCGGCACTCCAGGCGACGACGATGAGAATGATGATCCACCGGTTCATCCAGGGATCGCTCCAGTTCGTGAGGGTGATTATCAGGGCAGCGACGATGCCCTCGAACACGCCCCACAGCATTTGCAGGCGGGGACGCCAGGCAAAGGGATTGAGGAACTTTCGGATTCCCGTGGCCTCGCGTGACTCGGCGGACATGCTGGCGGAAATTGAACCGGTGAAACCGCGCGGTTCGACATCCACGGCCGAGGCCGGAATGGGGGCCTGCTCCAGGTAGTCGGCCAGCTCCGGCGACTTGCCGAAGATGCCCAGCACGCGCTTGACGGCGTCCAGGCTTCCGCTTCCACTGAGCACCTGGTTCAGCTGCGCGAGCTGTTCCTCGTCGACGCCGAATTCGCGCAACTCCGCGATCGCTTCCAGGTCGGGTTCGGCCCATTCCCGTTGCAGGAACTCCACGGCCTTCGCCGCGGGCGTGCCCGGCACGACATCGAGCACCGGTTCCGCGGCAACCGACCATCCGTGGCCGAAGCCCGGGTAGCCGTGTAGTTTGCGGCTTTGCCCCTGGAACCAAAACACCATGGAAAACCGCGGGCCGGTGCGGCTGAGCATGATCGCGGGCACAGCGGATTTGGAGAGCATGATTTCGGGCATGTAGCCCTCGTGGATGGCAACATCCCCGTGTTCGGTGGAGAAGTACTTCCACGCCGTCTTGGTGACCCCGGCAAACATGGCAACCTCGGA
This sequence comes from Paeniglutamicibacter kerguelensis, assembly GCF_017876535.1. NCBI lineage: Bacteria > Bacillati > Actinomycetota > Actinomycetes > Micrococcales > Micrococcaceae > Paeniglutamicibacter > Paeniglutamicibacter kerguelensis. The sequence goes on along the minus strand of NZ_JAGIOF010000001.1, from coordinate 1,265,474 downwards.
TTCCTTGAAGGAACCAAGGAGCACCGACCGACCGCCGCCAGGGTGGTCCAGACGGGGGTCTTCAATGGGCTCCCCGCCCTCGGCATCCACACCGTCGAAGTCGGCAAAGAGGGCGCCGGTGCCGCGTTTGAGGGCTATGGCAAAGCCCTCGATTTGCTGGCCGTAGCTCGTGTTTCCGTCGTCATCGGCCATGACAATGAAACCCTCGGGGTTCACGGCGATGACCATTTCGGCCACGCTGAGTTCGCCCCAGGCCACCGGCCGGGCCAACAACGAAATGCTGCGCCGGGCGGACAGCAGGTCCTGGACGCGGCGGTGGGCGTTCAGCCCCTCCGGCTCGTCAAAGATGAGCGCCAGGGAGGCGATCAGCATTTCGGGCCGCTCGCCCCCCTGGCTCCCTTCGGGGCTACTTGCCAAGGAACTTCTCAAACCCCTTGGGCAGGTTCATGTCGGCCGGGTTGAATTCCTTGTTGCCCGCGCCGAATGCGGCGCCGCTCGGTGCCTTCTTGGCGGCGGCCGCCGCGGCCTCCAACTGGGCCGCCTTGGCGGGGTTGCCGAACTTCTGCTTCTTCTTGTTGGCGCCCTTGGCCGCAGCCTTGCGGGCACCGCCCTTGCCGCCGGGCATGCCCGGGATGGCGCCGCCGGAGGCCAGCTTCTTCATCATCTTCTGGGCCTCGCCGAAACGCTCGAGCATCGAGTTGACCTCGGAAACGTGCACGCCCGAACCCTTGGCGATGCGGGCGCGGCGCGAGCCGTTGATGATCTTCGGTGCCACGCGCTCGTGCGGGGTCATCGAGCGGACGATGGCCTCGATGCGGTCCATCTGGGACTCGTCGAACTGCTCAAGCTGCTGGCGGGAGATCTGCGCACCGGGCATCATGCCCAGGATCTTCTTCATCGACCCCATCTTGCGGATCTGCGCCATCTGCGCCAGGAAGTCGTCGAGGGTGAAGTCCTCGCGGTCGGCGAACTTCTTCGCCATCCGCTCGGCTTCGCCCTTGTCCCAGTTGGCCTCGGCCTGCTCGATCAGGGTGAGGATGTCGCCCATGTCCAGGATTCGGCTGGCCATGCGGTCCGGGTGGAAGACCTCGAAGTCGTCGAGGTTCTCGCCGGTGGAGGCGAACATGACCGGTTTGCCGGTCACCGAGGCGACGGACAGCGCGGCACCGCCGCGGGCGTCGCCGTCGAGCTTGGTCAGCACCACGCCGGTGAGGTCCACGGCGTCGTTGAAGGCCTGGGCCGTGTTGACGGCGTCCTGGCCGATCATGGCGTCGATGACAAAGAGCACTTCGTCCGGGTTGATGGCGGCGCGGATGTTCGCTGCCTGCTCCATCATTTCGGCGTCGATGCCCAGGCGGCCGGCGGTGTCGACGATGACCACGTCGTGCAGCTTGGTGCGGGCCTCGGCCACGCCGTCGCGGGCCACCGCCACCGGATCACCGGTTGCGGCCTCGAACTCGGAGGAAACGCCCGGGTGCGGTGCGTACACCGGCACGCCGGCGCGTTCGCCGTTGACCTGCAGCTGCTTGACGGCGTTGGGGCGTTGGAGGTCGCACGCGACCAACAACGGGGTGTGGCCCTGTGACTTCAGGTGCTTGGCCAGCTTGCCGGCCAGGGTGGTCTTGCCGGCGCCCTGCAGGCCCGCGAGCATGATGACCGTCGGCGGGACCTTGGCCAGGTTCAGGCGGCGGGTCTCCCCGCCCAGGATGCCGACGAGTTCCTCGTTGACGATCTTGACGATCTGCTGGCCCGGGTTCAGCGAGGCGGAGACCTCTTCGCCCAGGGCGCGTTCCTTGACCTGCGCCACGAAGGCGCGCACCACGGGAACGGCCACGTCGGCGTCGAGCAGGGCACGGCGGATCTCGCGAACTGTGCCGTCGATGTCGGCCTCGGTCAACCTGCCCTTGCCGCGAAGGTTCTTGAAGGTGGATGTCAGGCGATCGGAGAGTGAATTGAACACGTGCCGTGCACTTCTTTCGTTGTGGGATTCAGGCGCGGTCTAACCCGCTGGTCTCAACATCCAAGATTACCAAGTTCGTGGGCCACATTGTGCCGGACATGGCAGTCTTGTGGTGTGAAACTTGATTCCGGCACCGCAAACGCGGTCCATGTACGCACGTTGTTGATCCTCGGAGCCTCCGGCGACCTGACCGGAAGGCTGCTGTTGCCGGGCCTTGCACGGCTCATCGCCTCCGGCCGTGCGCCCGGAATCACGCTGGCCGGCGCCGGCGCCCCGGGCTACTCCCCCGAGCTGTGGGGCGAACGGGTGAAAACCGTATGTGACGCCGCGATGACGGGAGCCACGGATGCCGGCAAGGCGGCGCTGGGGCAGATCACGGCGAACACTTCCTACACCGAACTGGACGTGACGGCCCCGGGAGAGCTGGCCCGGCTGGTCGGCAGCCTCGAGGGGCCAGTGGCCCTGTATTTCGCCCTGCCGCCAGCCGTCAGCCAAAGGGCATGCGAGGTGCTGGAGCCCGGCGAGCTGCCCGAATCCACGCTGCTGGTCATGGAAAAGCCGTTCGGATCCAACGAGGAATCGGCCCGCGAACTGAACCGCACGCTGATCCGCCTGGTGCCCGAACAAAACATCCACCGCGTCGACCACTTCCTGGGCAAGGGCACGGTGTTCAACATCCTGGGCCTGCGCTTTGCCAACCGCCTGCTGGAGCCGCTGTTCACCGCCGAGCACGTGGCCAAGATCGAGATCTTCTACGACGAGGAACTCGCCCTGGAGGGACGCGCCGGGTACTACGACCGCGCCGGCGCGCTGCGCGACATGATCCAGTCCCACCTGCTGCAGGTGCTGGGGCTGCTGACCATGAACGCCCCGGCAACCCTGTACGAACGCGACGTCCGCGACCACCTGGGATCGGTGCTGCGCGCCACCGCCCTGGCCGGAACCCCGCAGGATTCGACGCGCCGGGCCCGCTACACCGCCGGAACTTCCAAGGGCCGGGCGGTTCCCGACTACGCCAGCGAGTCCGGGGTCGATGCCCATGCCAGGACCGAGACCCTGGCCGAAGTCACCCTGAACATCAAAAACTCCCGCTGGGCGGGGGTCCCCTTCATCCTGCGGGCGGGCAAGGCGCTGGGACGGATGCGCAAGGAGGCAATCGTGACGTTCCGGCCGGTGTCCCACCTGCCCACCGGGTTCAAGGGCACCGACGAACCGACCAAGCTGCGCATCGGATTCGGGCCCGACACCCTGGAACTGGACCTTGACGTGAACGGCCCGGGCGACCTGTACACGCTGGACCGGGTGACCCTCGGCGCGGAGCTGAACTCCCCGGACCTGCTCCCCTACGGCGAAGTGCTGCTCGGGGTGCTCTCCGGCGACCCGACGCTTTCGGTGCGCGGTGACACGGCCGAGGAATGCTGGCGCATCGTGGACCCGATCCTTGCCGCGTGGGCCGCGAACGAGGTCCCGATCGAGGAGTACGCCGCCGGCGGAAACGGTCCGACCGGCTGGGAAACCAACTGCACCCTGCCCCCGGCGCAAGCACGGGCATAGCCGGCCGGGCGTGGCGTGGTGGTTCAGTGCGCGGGGGAAAGCTCAAGCAGCCGGGTGATCAGCTCCCGCACCCGGCCGCTTTCCAGGCTCTCTGCGATGCGTCCGTCGCAGAAGCGCTCACCGCGCCGCAGCCAGGTGAACCAAGCCGAGAGCTCCTCCAGCGCGGCCCGGGCAATGGGCCGCCGCTCGATCCGCTCGATGTGCGCCAGGTAATCGTAGTCGGGGCAGCCCAGCGTGAGGAGGCCGTCCTCGCGCGCTGAGCCACCGCGAATCGGCGTTTCGTAGCCGGCATCGAGCAACGCCGGCACGGATTTCAGCGTGAAATCAGGGTGAAACCCGTGCCGGCGTGCGCCATCTGGTTGCTTAGCGCAGGTCGTTGCGCACGATCGCGCCCTGGGCGATCACCACGCGCACCTCACTCAGCGCCTTGGAGGTTTCCAGCGGGTTGCGGTCCAGCACCACCACGTCGGCCACGCCGTGGCGGACAAGGCGCCCCACGCCGTCGCGCTCCACGCCCAGCAGCTTGGCCGGGGCGGTCGTGATCGACTGAAGTGCCTTCAGCTTGCCCAGCCCGGCCTCGGCCAGGGCGTTGGCCTCGTCGCCGATCGGGATGACATCGGTGCCGAAGGAGTCGGTGCCGCCGATGACGGCCACGCCCAGTTCATTGGCGGCGCGGGCGGCCGCGGCGAGGATCGGCCCGTAGGTGCGGCCGCGCTCGGCCAGCACCGAGTTGCCGGAGTCAGCCATGCCGGCAATCCCGAAGAGCGTCGGGGTGAAGTACGTGCCCCGCTTGGCCATGCGCGCCAGGGTTTCCTCGTCCACGAACACGCCGTGCTCGATGCTCTTCACTCCTGCGGCCACGGCACCGGCGATTCCCTTGGCGCTGTAGGCGTGGCACAGCACCCCGGCGCCCTTGGCTGCATGCACGATCGCGGAGAGCTGTTCCTTGCCGTAGACCAGCTCGAGCGGATCCTGCTCGGGGATGCCGGCGCGCGGATTGGCGCGGGTCTTGATCACGGTGGCGCCGCGGGAGCGGTTCACCCGGGTCAGGTGCGCCAGGTCTTTCGGGTCCGTGAGCTGCTTGCGCCTGGCGGCCAGCGGCGCGAGGTCGGGGTCGGCCAGGATGGAGTCGCCCTGGTCGGGGGAAACGAACAGGCCTGCCGCGTGCATGCGCGGTGCCAGGCCTGGGGCGTGGTGCGGCACCCGCGCCAGGGCGATGTCCTGGTAGAAGCTTGAGGAGCCGCTGCGGACCGTGGTGGCGCCGTGGCTGAGGATCAGGGCCGCGTCTTCGAAGGCCTGGGCGTGCACGTGGGCATCGACGAAGCCCGGCAGGACGAACTTGCCGTGCGCGTTGATTCGGGTCGCCTTGGCGCCGGCCTCGCGAACGGCCTTGCGGGTCTCGTCCCGCGTGCCTGCGGCCTGGACCACGCCATCGGCCAAAACCACGACGGCGTCTTCGGTGGCGTGCCCGGTGCCAGGGTCGATGAGCGTGCCGCCCTCGATGATAACCGCGCCCGGGTGCTTTCCCTTGCCGCGCTGCAGCGGCAGGGATGCCGGCGAGGCGGCCGGTTCGGCGGCGAGGGCTCCTGCCGGAAGCACGCCGGTCAGGCCCAGCCCGGCAAGCGCCGCGGCCCCAGCCAGCACATGACGGCGTTCAAGCGGCTTGGAAGGAACGGGGCCGGTGCTGTGATCGTGCTCGCACATGGGTATCTCTGCCTTTCGTTGGGAATGTCTTTGGCCCAGACTAGCGGGAATCCGAACAGATTTCCATGGATGGGATACCAAACTACTAGGCGTTTTCTCGGGACACACTCAGGCTGACGCCGCCATAAACACCTGTTGCTATCCGAAATGGGACCCGGAGCAGAGCTGCACACGGTCTGGAAATGATTCACCAACGGGCTTTCGGGAGCGAGATTGAATCCCGAATGCGGCCCGGACCGCTACATCGCCGGACCGTCAGTGCCCGCGTCCATTTCGGGGCTTTCCGCCGACCCAGGAACCGGGCCCGGTCCCTGGGCGTACTCGGGCGCCGGTGCGGCGCGCCACGTCCCGCGCACCGCATAGGAAACCATTGCGTTGACCACCGCGACGGTCGGGACGGCGAACAGCGCGCCGGGGATGCCCGCGAGGTAGGAACCCGCCGCCACGGCAAAGACGACGGCCAGCGGGTGGACCTTCACCGCGGCACCCATGGCCAGCGGCTGCATCACGTGGGCCTCGAGCAGGTGGACCAGCAGCACCCCGCCAAGCATGACCAGCGCCTGGATCGGACCCACGAACACCAGCGCCACCAGCACCGCCAGGGCTCCGGTGACGATGGCGCCGATGACGGGAATGAAGGAGGCCAGGAACACCAGGATCGCGATGGGCACCACCATGGGCAGGCCCAGGAAGAAGGCGAACAGGCCGATTCCGATGCCGTTCCCGGCGGCGACCAGGATCTGCACGCGCACGAAGCTGGTCAGCGTGTTCCAGCCCGCCTGCCCGGCCCCGTCCACCGCGGGACGCGCGCCACGGGGAAAGAGCCGCACCGTCCAGCGCCACACGTTGGCCCCGTCGATCAACATGAAGATCGTGGCAAAGACCGTCAGCAGGGTTCCGGCCAGCAGACGGCCGGCCGTCTTTCCCACCACCAGGGCGCCGCTGAGGATCTCGTTCGCGTGTTGCTGGACCTCCTGGCCCAATTGCACCAGGAACGCGTCGAACTGGGCGCTGGTGAGTTGCAGCGGCGATGAGTCAAGGTAGTCGCGGAACTGCTTGTAGGCCGCCAGCGAGCGCTTCTGGACCTCCGGCAGGCCCGCGCCGATCTGGGTTTCCACCAGCACCACCAGGCCCACGATGACACCGGCCGCAAAGACCAGCGCCACGATGATCGCCAGCCACTTGCGCCATCCGTGCGCCACCAGCCAGTTGACCAAGGGCTTGAGGAACGCGGTGAGCAACAGCGCGACCAGGAACGGGACGACGATTTCCTCAAGCCGGGAAACGAGAAACACGAACACCGCCAGCACCCCGATGATGCCAAGCACGCGCCAGGCGCCCTTGCCCACCAGGTCGATCCCGGGTGGAAGCATCCTAAGGGCGCTTGCGCCGCGCGGCCGCAATCCGCCGCCCCCGTCCCGCTGCTTGCCCTGGCCTGTCGGCTGCATCCGTTTCCCTTTCCCGGATCGTGTTCCGGGGCCCGAATCCGCGGTGCCGGAACACACCCACGTGGGACGAATCTACCCCCGGCTTCTGCACAAGTACCAGTGGGAACGGAGCCGGGTTTCGGTGCCGGACGGGGACGTCCCGCAGCGCCAGCCCCCAGCCGACGATCGGGACGACGCGCAGGCCCGGACCCCGCTCCGACCTGAACCGGGACACCGCCGGAGGCCGCGATCGAGGGCTTCCGGAGTGCGGCCGGGCCGGGCCGCACCCCAAAATTTTGCGCCACGGGTCGCCAAGTTTCCGTTCAATGCCAAGGTACCGGCCGAAAGGGAATAACGTATGACGTGGATTACAAGCTCCATTGGGCTTAGTCTTGGCCCAATATCCGGAAGCTCCGGCGAGCTCGCCACGCACCCTGAACGAAGGCTCGGTCTTGAACGGAAACGCAACATTTCGGCACAGCAATTCGGCTCTCCTGTCGATCACCAGTGTTCAGGCACCGGTGGTCCTCAGCTCCGCCGAGTTTGACGAACGGCTGGCCCCCAGCCTCAAGCGCCTGCGGCTGTCGCGCAAGCTCCTGGAACGCGTTGCGGGGGTCGTAGAACGCCGCTGGTGGGATGCCGGCACAAGCTTCGACGACGCCGCCGGGGTGGCCGGGGGCAAGGCCCTGGCCGAGGCAGGCATCGAACCGGGACAGGTGGGCCTGCTCATCAACACCTCGGTGACCCGGCGCAACCTCGAGCCCTCGGTGGCGGCCAAGGTCCACCACGGACTCGGCCTTCCCTCCTCCGCCATGAACTTCGACGTGGCGAACGCGTGCCTGGGCTTCGTCAACGGCATGACCCTTGCCGCCAACATGATCGATGCCGGCCAGATCAAGTACGCGTTGATCGTCGCCGGGGAAGACTCGCAACCCACGCAGGAAACCACGATCCGGCGGCTCAACGACTTAGCCTCCACGCGCGAGGACTACCTGCGCGAGTTCGCGACGCTGACCCTGGGTTCCGGGGCGGCGGCCGCCGTCATCGGACCGGCCGACGAGCATCCCGGCGCCCACCGCATCCTGGGCGGGGTCAGCCGCGCCGGCACCGAACACCACGGGCTGTGCGTCGGGGGCCCGGCCGGCATGTTCACCGACACCAAGGGCCTGTTGGACAACGGCCTGAAGCTGGTGGTCAACGCGTGGGACGAGGCACACGCGGCGGGCTGGAATTGGAGGTCGATGGACCGCTACGTCACCCACCAGGTCTCCAACTCCTACACCAACGCCATCATCAAGGCCGTGGGCCTGGTCCGCGAGCGCGTCCCGATCACGTTCCCCAAGTGGGGCAACGTGGGGCCGGCCTCGCTGCCGATGACCCTCTCCCAGGAGGCCGCCACGCTGCGCCCAGGGGACCGGGTGCTGTGCATGGGGGTCGGTTCCGGGCTGAACACCGCGATGATGGAGATTACCTGGTGAACGGGACCTTCCCCGGGGTGAACCCTGAGTGGTCCCGCCGCGTCCGGGTCCCCTCGACCTCCGCGGCGGACGCCCCCGGCACCGAACACGACTGGCACCTGCTGGACAACGGCCCCGGGCTGGAGGCCCGCGGCATCGAACCGCGCGGCACGCTGTTGTGCGTGCACGGGAACCCGACCTGGTCCTTCCTGTGGCGCAGCCTGCTTCAGCATGTGGAAGCCAACGACCTGCCCTGGCGCGTCGTCGCAGTCGACCAGCTGGACATGGGCTTCTCCGCGCGCACCGGGGTCTTCCGCCGGCTCGCCGACCGGGTCAACGACCTGGGGGACCTCACCAAGGCCCTGAGCCTGCACGGCCCGGTCACCACCGTGGGCCACGACTGGGGAGGCATCATCTCGCTGGGCTGGGCACTGGAACACCGCGACCTACTCAGCTCCGTGGTGCTGGCCAACACCGCGGTGCACCCCGCGGGCCACGGCCTACCGGCGGCCCTGCGCCTTGCCACCCACCCCGCGGTGCACGGCTGGGGCACCACCACCAGCAGCGCCTTCCTGCGCACCACGCTCGCCCTGGCGCAGCCCGCCCTGTCCCCCGAAGTCCACGACGCCTTCATGGCCCCCTACCGCGGCCCGCGGCGTCGTGCCGGGGTCGGCAATTTCGTCGCGGACATCCCCTTCGGCCCGACGCACCCCAGCAGGCCGGCGCTGGATTCGATCTCCGAGGGCATCAAGTCGCTCGACGTCCCGGCCCTGCTGCTCTGGGGTCCCAAGGACCCCGTGTTTTCCGACAGGTACCTGCGCGATCTCCTGGACCGGCTGCCGCAGGCCTCGGTGCACCGCTTCGAGGGTGCCAGCCACCTGCTGCCCGAGGACCGCGATGTGGCCGCCCCCGTGTTCGACTGGCTCACGACGCCCCCCGCCCAGGCGCCGGAAACGGCCGAATCGACTGAAACGGTCAACGATCCCGCGGCCGCGGGCTACCGGCCCATGCTCGCCGAGGTGGACGCCCGGCGTAACGACCACTCGGCCGCCGTGGTGGACATCAATCCGCCCAGCACCTTGTCATGGTCCCAATTGGGCAACCGTGTGGATGCGCTGGCGCGCGGACTGGCCGGCATCGGGGTGCGCCCCGGCGACAGGGTGAGCCTGCTGGTGCCCCCGGGGATCGAGCTGACCACACTGATCTATGCCTGCCTGCGCCTGGGTGCGGTGATCGTGGTTGCCGACGCCGGCCTGGGCACGGCGGGGCTGGGACGCGCCATCCGCGGTGCCGGCCCCGGCTACCTGGTCGGCATCGACCGGGCCCTCGCGGGGGCCCGGATCTTCGGCTGGCCCGGTGTCCGGATTGCCGCGGGTCCGCTGCCCGCCGCCAAGCGGAAGCTGCTCGGCGTGGCACACACCATTCCCGAACTGCTGGAGGCGGGGACCCTGTTGCCGGACGGCCGGTTGGGGGGCGGCGCGGCCGCGGACACCCCGCCGGTCTTCGCGCCGGCCGACCCGGACGCCGATGCCGCGGTGCTCTTCACGTCCGGCTCCACAGGCCCGGCAAAGGGCGTCGTCTACACGCATCGCAGGCTTGCCGCCATGCGCGACACCCTCAGGGACACCTACGGGCTGAAGGCCGGCTCCGGACTGGTGGCAGGGTTCGCCCCCTTCGCGCTGCTCGGCCCGGCGCTGGGCGCCACCTCCGTGACCCCGGACATGGATGTCACCTCCCCGCGGACGCTGGGCGCCGCCGCGCTGGCGGATGCGGCGGCGGCGATCGACGCCGACACCGTCTTTGCCTCCCCCGCCGCGCTGGCCAACGTGCTGGAAACGGCAGGCTCCCTGGACGCGGCACAACGGCGCTCGCTGGGGAAGATCAAGCTGCTGCTCTCGGCCGGGGCACCCATCCCCGAACCCCTGCTGGCCCGGGTCCAGGGGATCGTCCCCGCGGCCCGCATCCACACGCCCTACGGGATGACCGAGGCGCTGCCGGTCACCGACATCGACCTGGACGGCATCCGTGCCGCGGGCGCGGGAAACGGGGTCTGCGTGGGCACCCCCGTGGCGGGGGCCCACGTGGCGATCGCCGCACTCGCGCCCGATGGCAGCGTGTCGGACCGGCCGGAAACCCGTCCGGGAATCACCGGAGAGATCCTGGTGCGCGCACCCCACGTCAAGGAGCGCTACGACAGGCTGTGGATCACCCAGCGCGCCAGTTCCTCGATCCCCGGCTGGCACCGCACCGGTGATGTGGGACACCTCGACGATTCGGGGCGCCTCTGGGTGGAGGGCCGGCTGGGGCACATCCTGCGCACACCCTCAGGCATCGCCACCCCGGTATCGGCCGAACACGCGGCCGAATCGGTGGCCGGCACCGGGCGGGCAGCGATCGTCGGCGTGGGACCCGCCGGGACCCAGGTTGGCGTCGCCGTGCTTGAAACCGTGCCGCCGGTCCGCCGCGCGGCTCCGGCCGGGCCGGAACTGGCCACTGCGGTGCGTTCCGCGGTCGCCGGGGCCGGGTTGGACCTGGCCGCGGTGCTGGTGGTCCCGGCCCTGCCCACGGACATACGCCACAACTCCAAGATCGACAGGACCGCGCTCGCGGCCTGGGCTGCTCAAACGCTGGCCGGCGGAAGGACCAGGACCCCGTGAGCGAGGCACAATTCGCATCCCGGCCCCGCCGCGTGCTTGTCACGGGCGCCAGCGGGTTGCTGGGCGGCAAGGTCGCGGCATTGCTGCGCGCCAGGGGGCACGCGGTGCGCACCTTCCAGCGCCGGCCCTCCGCCGGTTCCACCGCGGAGGTGCTCGGATCGCTGGGCGATGCGGCGGCCGTGCACCGCGCCGTGGCGGACATGGACGCGGTCATCCACCTGGCGGCCAAGGTGTCCTTCACCGGCCCCTGGGACGAGTTCGTTGCCACCAACATCACCGGCACCACCACGCTCCTGGAGGAGGCCCGGGACGCAGGGGTCCGCGACCTTGTGTTTGTCTCGTCGCCCTCGGTCGCCCACGTCGGTGCGGCGCTGGCGGGCGCAGGCGCCGGGGTCGCGGATCCGGAGCGCGCCCGCGGACACTACGCACGCTCAAAGGCGGCGGCCGAGCTGGCCGCCCTGGCCGCCGACTCTCCGGGCTTCCGGGTTGCTGCCATCAGGCCGCACGTGGTGTGGGGCCCCGGCGACACCCAGCTGGTCGGGCGCGTGGTCGCCCGGGCACGGGCGGGGCGCCTGCCGTTGCTCGATGCCGGCGCCGCACTGATCGACACCACCTACATCGACAATGCCGCGGAGGCAATCGTGCGCGGGCTCGAACGCATGGACCACGCCCGCGGCCAGGCTTTGGTGGTCACCAACGGCGAGCCGCGGCCGGTCGGAGAACTGATTGGCGGGATCTGCCGTGCGGCCGGGGCTCCCGCCCCCGCGTGGAGCGTCCCGGGCTGGCTGGCCCGCGGTGCCGGATCGGCGATTGAACGGATTTGGACGGCGGCAGGGACCCGGAACCTGGTTCACGACGAGCCGCCCATGACCAGGTTCCTCGCCGAGCAGCTTTCCACGGCTCACTGGTTCGACCAGCGCCATACACGTGCGGTGCTGGATTGGAAACCGGCAGTAAGCATCGACGAAGGCCTGGCCCGGCTCGCCATGCACTATGGAGAGGCCGACACCGGGGCGAATCGCCGGGAACTTTGATCGGCTTGTGGCGCCCGGACCATGAGGTTTCCGCCGCGGATGTGCGCCACCGTGCATGCCCCGTCCTGGGCAACGGCAAACGCTTCCGCGCGCTTTCGGGCGAGCGTCGGAAGGCAGCCCCACGGACAGCAAAACCGCCTCGGGTCTGTTGTTTTGCGCCCATCGATGCTTACTCTTGGGAACATCGGCATTCGTTCCTCAAGTAGACTCCCTTCCCGGAGAGGCTAGGCATGGCACAAGAGATTGACCCCGGAGCCCCCGCAACCGGTCCAAGTCGGCCGGACCCCGTGCGAGCGGGTGCACGTCCCACCCTGATGGTCACATGGTCGGTGGGTGAGACCTTTGGCGGGATGACTGCCATGTGTTTGAAGCGCGCGAGTCTCTTTCATGAACGAGGCGTGCCCAGTGCCGTCGTTTCCTTTAATCCCGCGCCGGCGTTCGCCTCCATTCGCTCCGCGCTCGTGGCCGCCAAGAAACTCCATCCGGATGTGCCCATCATCAATCTTCACGAGTACTACGCATCTTTGCTGCATGAGCCCGCGACGGCGCAACAGGATCCCAGGGAGCACAGGAACTTTGATTGGAATCATCACTCAATCACGAAACGTGAATCGGACGGTTCCGTATTCTTTACGGATCATTCGTCTCGGTTATACGGGGGGCTGTCGCATCGGGAGTATTTTCGTCCCGACGGAACCATCTATTTAACCGACTCGGTGCTCCCGCTGGCACATAATTCCCAGAAAACACGCCGGGTCCTGCTACTTCTTGATTCCCATGGAGGGGTTCGAGGTGAATTCGCCGGCGCAAGCGACCTTTACAAACATTGGCTGGCGGAGTTGGTGGGCGAGAGCGCAACCGATGTCATCGTCGACAGCAAGTTCTCAGCGGGATTCCTCGGGTCTTTTGAACACCCGCTCGCCATGAAATTCGTCAATTTCCATAGCACCCATGTTTCCGCGGGTGCGGACACACTCACCGGCAAGCTCTCCGATGCCCACCAAGGCATCATCAGCAACCGGGACAATTGGGATGGCATCACGTTTCTCACTGAGTCCCAACGCCAGGCGTTCGTGGAACGTTTTGGCGGCCAGGGCAATACCGTGGTCATCAGCAACCCCGTGGATGGGCCAGCCGTGATTCCGGAATTCGCGAAACGGGACCGGTCCAAGGTCCTGCACGTAGGGCGATTCACCAAGGGAAAGAATGTTTCCGAGGTAATTGAAATCGTTCGTGGCGTGGCTTCTGGCGGCACAGCCGTCCGCTTGGACCTGATCGGCGAAGGCGAACAGCATAAGGATCTCGAGGATTTGGTTCGCGATTTGGGGATGAGTGACCTTGTCCGGTTCCGTGGTCACATCGATACCGTGGAAGAGGAATTGGCCACGGCAAGGGCGCTCATCCTATGCAGCAAATTCGAGGGTCAGTCCTTGGCACTGCTCGAGGCCCAGGCTTGGGGGTGCGTTCCTGTTTCGTACGACGTGAATTTCGGGCCACGTGATGTGATCAAAAACGAAAGCACGGGATTCTTGGTGCCGTTCCATGACCGCGAAGCTGCGGTCCGCGCCGTGACACGACTGCTGACCGACGATGCGCTGTGCCAAGAGATGTCGCTGAATGCGTTCAATCTGGCCAAGAACTACACCAGCGATGCAATCTTCGACCAATGGATTCAAGCCCTGGATTCAGCCAGGGCCAAGCAATCAGCACGAAAGGCCATCGCAGGAATGAAAGCAAAGTTATCCGCAATTCGTTTCCGTCCCGACGGAACGTTGGAGATTGAAATCAGCACCGAACCGTCGGTACTCGAGCCGGACGGCTTGGAGCTCGTGCTCACCGAACGCGGGAATCCCGACGCCCAACCCGTAAAATGCCTTCCATACAGGGAAACGGACGGTAATTTCAAATTCCTCATCCCGATAGATCTACGAACGAAAATCCCCGGGGACGGGCCTATCGACCTGCACGTACGTTTTGAAACGGGAGGCATAGGCCGCACCGTGCGTTTAGGGGCCGACAAGAAGCCAGCTGCTTACCCGTTCATGACGGCCTATGGGAACCTCAGCTTTAAGTAGTCGGCAGAATAAGCAAGAACCGAACAGAAGGACACAAATGGATTTCTTCCCTTGGGCTTGGTCTGAGCATGCAAAGCCGAGCGCGGGTCCGCGGGTTCGGAACGATCGTCGCCTCGCCGTGTCATCCGGCGGCAACTTCGCCCGGGCCATCAGTCCGCGCCATGTCCAAGCTGGTATAGTAATAGCGCTAAGCGGCCGTGACGGTGATCGTTGTCATGTTCAACCCCTTGAAGGTGGAACCAAAGACGAATGTGTAGTCGCTACTCAATTCACCGCCGCAGCACTTGGTTCTTGTCAATACCAACCAGCACCAACGAGCATCCCACGGCAAATTTCGGGACGGATTCAGCCAACATAGTTTGCTGAATCAATATCCCGTTGGAGCCTTATAGGCTTCAACGGTGACAGCAACCAACACAGACAGGTGTCGCGCGTGAAAGACTGGCTAGGCCAACGATTGTCGGCATTGATTTCGTCGCCATCCGGAGTAAAAATACGTAGATCGTTGGGCGTCGGTCCCGCGCCGGTGGCGAATCACGAGTTGGATCAAGTTCATGTCGCGGGGGAAGTCGTCGTCTACTTCAGCGACGTACCCAACCGTGCCTACCAACTGGAACAGTGGCTGCCGGCACTCGAAAATCTCAACAAGGTCCACCCTGTCGTTCTGGTCTTCCGAAAAGTTCCAACGATGCGTCACTTCCGAGGCCTGACCACCTTGCCGAAGATATTCTTGCGGAGGTACGACGATCTCGTTAACTTCTACAAGTTCAACGACTTCAAACTCTGCCTCTACGTGAACAACGGCGTGGCTAATTTCCAATCCCTGAGCATCCCCGATCTGGTGCATGTGCATGTCAACCACGGAGAGAGCGACAAGCTTTCCATGGTGTCCAATCAAGCCAAGGCTTATGACAAGACTTTCGTCGCAGGGCCGGCCGCCATGGAGCGGCATAAGGCGGTTCTAATTGATTTCAATTTGGCTAGCCTGGTGCAGGTAGGCAGGCCGCAGTTGGACAGCATCTTTATGTCGCCCATCCCCGCTTTCTCGGGAAGAACCGTGATGTATGCCCCCACGTGGGAGGGTGAGAACGATGCCAATAACTACACCTCGCTCGAAATCTTCGGCGAGAGAATCATCACTTCTCTCGTTTCCCTGCCGAACACCCGGGTCATCTACAAACCGCACCCCCGTATTTCCACTACGACCAACAAGAACATGGTCGCCGCGAATGAACGGGTGGTCGAAATCCTGCGTGAAACCCATGTGACTGGCGGAAAGCACATCGTCGATAGTTCAAGCAACATCCTTGACCTGTTCGAGGGCATTGACGTGTTGATCAGCGACGTATCGAGCGTTGGACTTGATTTCCTCTATCTGCATCCCGACAGGCCGCTGCTGTTGACCGACCGCAGGGACAACATGGAAATGCTGCACCGGGAAGTTCCGGTTAGCCGCTCCTGCCCTGTTATTGCCAAATCCACCGTTGATCAGCTTCTGTCAACCCTTGCCAGCCACTTCGATGGTTCGGAAAACCTTGAACGGCGTCAAGAAATGCGCTCCTTCTATTTTGACGAATTTGAGAAAGGCCAGTCGACGGTCGCTTTTATTTCTGCGATCACAAATCTCATCGACGATCGTCGACAGAAGCTCGATTCCAACGCAGCGGGATCGGTCGTCTCTAGCCCCGAGTAGCCGATAGCAGGCATTCGCCGCAGTTTCACGAACCAAAGCGAGATGCCGCGTTGCTTCAGCCTTGAAGGCTGATGCAACGCGGCATCTCCTGCTATTTGTTCAGACGGCTGCCAGTCCACGTTCCCCTGTGCGCACTCGTATGACTTCCTCAACGTGGCTCACCCAGATCTTGCCATCCCCCGCGTTTCCGGTGTTCGCCGTGGAAACCAAGACATCCAGTATGTCGTCACACAAGGCATCCTCGACGAGGACTTCCAAACGAACCTTCGGCAATAGGTCCACGGTATAGTCGGCACCTCGATAGACCTGTGTGTGGCCCCGCTGTCGTCCATAGCCGCTGGCTTGGCTGATGGTCATGCCCTGCACCCCGTAGGTTTCAAGTGCGGCGCGAATCTGATCCGTTTTTTCCGGGCGAATAATCGCCGTCACAAGTTTCATGCGTTGATCTTCTCCTTGACTGTTTCCGTTGGTTTCCCCGCACCGTGGTGCTTCAGGTGGGACGACGTGGCCGGGTGCGGAACAAAGGTTCCACCCGTGCCTAGCCCGCCAAATTCGTACCCCGTTTCCGCATGCTGCATGAGGTCGATGCCGGCGACTTCTTGTTCCTCGGTAACCCTGAATCCCATGGTCTTGTGAATGGCCAAGCCGATGACGGTGGTCATGGTTGCCGTGAATGCCATGACGACCGCGCAGGCGACCAATTGGGCCCATAGTTGGCCGAATCCCCCGCCGTAGAAGAGTCCACCGCCGATGCCGTCCACAGGAAGTGCGATGAACCCTAGCGCCACGGTTCCGATCACCCCCGAAACCAGGTGGACACCCACAACGTCAAGCGAATCGTCGTAGCCCCAGCGGTATTTCAGCCCCACTGCCAGGGCGGATACCAACCCGGCGACGAGACCAAGGCCAATGGCCGCCACAGGCGAGATGTTTGCGCATGCGGGCGTGATGGCCACCAGACCCGCAACGATTCCCGATGCCGCGCCCAAGGACGTGCTGTGGCCGTCACGGATGCGTTCAACCAGTAGCCAGCCCAACAACGCCGCGGCCGGAGCTGCCAAGGTGTTGATCCAGATGAGCCCAGCTTCCTCGGCGGTGCTTGCGGCCCCACCGTTGAAGCCGAACCAACCGAACCAAAGCAATGCGGCACCGAGCATCACCAGGGGGATGTTGTGGGGGCGTTGGCTCGGATCCTTCCCGAACCCGCGGCGCTTGCCCAGGATCAGGGCAAGTATCAGGCCCGCCATGCCTGCGTTGATGTGGACGACCGTGCCGCCGGCGAAGTCGATGGCTTCTCCGACAACCGACCCGATGGCGCCGTCGGCGCCAAGGATGCCCCCGCCCCAAACCCAAAACGCGATGGGTGCGTACACAAGCGTCACCCAGACCGGAACGAAGACAAGCCACGCACTGAATTTGGCCCGGTCTGCGATGGCCCCCGAGATCAGTGCCACCGTAATGATCGCAAAGGTGGCGCCGTACCCGGCTGCTATCAAACCATCGGTTCCAATCAGGGACTGCATGCCGAATCCGTCAGCCGGGTTCCCCAACAGCCCAGCGATGCTTGCGCCCCCGCCGGCCATCGAATTTCCCCAAAGAACCCAGACCACGGCGACCAACGACACGGCAGAGAAACTCATCATCATCATGTTCAGGACGCTTTTGGCGCGGGTCATCCCGCCATAAAAGAATGCCAGTGCAGGTGTCATCAGCAGCACAAATGCCGCACAAACCATCATCCACACCTGAGTGGTTGTTAGCTCCATGTCCAACGCCTCCCGAGATCGATGGCGAGACTTTCTCGCCTTGATCCAAGGATTCACTTCCGGTGTTTCAGGTTTTCCAGCACCTTGTTTCACCGTGGTTACGGAAAATCCGTTGACGTAAAAGGCTAGTGTCGGGAGGATTGCGAGGATGTTACGGGTGCGACTCCGAGGTCAACGGATCGGCTGGGTCCCCGAATCACCTTTTCCAGTTTCGTGGCCAGATACGGCATCAGCGTCCTCACGTATGTCGCGGTCAGGTGCGACCCATCGATATACGCAATGACGGAGCCAATGATCGCCGGGCAGATGTCGTCCCGGCAAAAGAACTCCGACATGTCGACGACCGAGGCACGCCCCTTAGCCGAGCTCCCTGCAGCATCGGCCAACGGGTCCATTGAATGCCACGATTTCGGCGTTCCCGAGCAATCGACCAGCGGCTTCCTGCTGGAGGCGATGCAATCGGGAACGTTTCGCACGGTGTTCCCGGGGTATGGGCTGTCGCGAATCACCACAATCGGGGTACCACCGGTTGTCCATTTTTGAAGATACGACTCGTACCCGGTGATCGCTTTGTCTCGCGTTGTCCCGAAGTCTTCCCCTTGGACGGGCAAAGACTGCCGGGCCGCGGCGATAATCACGTCGAACTGCCCATGCGAGGTCCGCTCAAGAACCCATTTCCCAAAAGCCACACAGCCCTCGGCGCTGGCGTCGGAGTCAAAGGCCAACTCGGAATCGGTTGGCGAGCAGCGAGACGCCAAGAACGTGGAAATCGTCCAGTCCCGCTCCTTGGCGATCTCTTGGAGCGCGGGCAGCCATTGCCCCGCATGGGAATTCCCGACCAGGGCAACCTTCGTCCTGCCATTCCCATAAGTACAGACCGGACGCCTGGCGAATTCTCCTTGGGACCAGCATTTGTCGTCGTATGCGTCCGACCTGTCCTGCTTGGCTGCAGTCGGCGCCGGGACTAAGGGCCCGGCGCCGCTATCCACACAATCATTCACCATTGATGCAGCGCCAAAACACTGAGTTCCGACGTTGTCCTTGGCTTCCAGGACCTGGCTGGCCACTTGGGCGGGTGTTTGCTCACGCTGAGCCGCCGTCCCCACGACGGCTCCGCTGATGAGGCCAATTCCGAGGGACCCGACCAAAAGAAACCTGCCGCCGGTCATGATCTTGGCACGGTCCAGTGTCCGGCGGAAATTGTCTTCGATCAACGCCTTGGTAAGGAAGGCCATGAATACTGTCGCGGCGATGATACCAAGTTTTTGCGGCCAATGAAGTGTTCCGATGACAAAAGGCATGAGCACTATCAGCGGCCAGTGCCACAGATAGATCGAGTAGGAGTGGTCCCCCAGGAACCTCGAGGTCTTCCATGCCAGCAATCGGGCGGGGGAAGTTTTGGCTTCCGTGTGGGCCCAAATGACCGCGGCCGTGCCCAGTACCGGCAATGCGGCAGCTGAACCGGGGAACGGGGTGGTTTCGTCATAGGCTGTGGCAGCATAAAGAATCGCAGCCAATCCCGCCCAGCTCATGGCGGAGGCCACGTGTGAACTTCGAAAATGTTCCGTGGCCGGAGGGATCAACGCGATAATCCCTCCCGCCGCGAACTCCCATCCACGGGTCAGCGTCGAAAAATACGCGATGCCCGGTTCGTTGCCTGTGAGATGGATCGAGTAGGCAAGTGAAAGCAGCAGGAAGCCCAAGACGCCATACCGAGGGATCAGCGCTCGCTTGGCTCCCAGCGCGGCCCCGGCGATGAAAAGCCCGCCGAGGATGAGCGGCCAAAACAAATAGAATTGTTCCTCGACGGAGAGTGACCAAAAATGCTGTACAGCCGACGGGGCGTCCTCCGAGGTCAGGTAGTCGACGCTTGATGCCGCCAAGGCCCAATTCTCGACATAGAACGCGGCAGCCACTACCTGGCCTCCCCAAGCGCGCCAGACGGTGTCGGGCGCAAGCAGCCTGATCCCGATCATGGTGACAGCCAGGACGAAAAAGGCCGCGGGCAGGAGGCGTTTTACCCTTCGCATCCAGAATGCCCAGACATCACGCGCCCTGACAGGGGGGTTCTTCACCAGATGCGTGGTGATAAGGAATCCGGAGATGACGAAGAAGGTGTCCACTCCGATGAACCCGCCGGAGAGGGCTTCAGGCCACAGGTGGTAGACGACAACCAGCACCACGGCGATAGCGCGCAATCCCTGGATATCGCCTCGAGAGACGGTCTTGGCAACATGTTTCATTGAACAGGAACATCCTTCGGGCTAGCTAGCGGTGACCGTGGGCTTCACTCCATTCGCATGCGTTCGGGATTCTCCTCATGGTACGCGCCGGACCGGGCACTAAGAATGCCCGGTGCCCGATTCCCCTTAAACGCAAAAAGTGCGGGTACCCTCCATCGAGGAATACCCGCACCCTGCCATTCCGACGGCTCAGTCGAGCAACGCGTCCACGAATGCTTCGGCATCAAACGGCGCCAAATCATCCGGGCCCTCGCCCAGACCCACAAGCTTCACCGGGACACCAAGCTGACGCTGGATTGCCACCACGATGCCGCCCTTGGCGGTGCCGTCAAGCTTTGTCAAGACAATGCCGGTGACGTTCACGACTTCGGAGAAGACCCGGGCCTGGTTCAGGCCGTTCTGGCCGGTGGTGGCATCCAGGACCAACAGCACCTCATCAACGCTGGCTTTCTTTTCAATGACCCGCTTGATCTTTCCGAGCTCGTCCATCAGCCCAACCTTGTTCTGCAAGCGGCCGGCGGTGTCGATCATGACGATGTCGACTTCCTGGTCGATACCTGCGGAAACCGCCTCGAAAGCCACAGACGCTGGATCCGCACCGTCGATGTCGGATTTCACGGTCGGGACACCCACCCGGTCGCCCCAGGTGGCCAGCTGTTCGGCGGCAGCGGCACGGAAGGTGTCGGCTGCACCAAGGAGGACGTCCTTGTCCTCGGCAACGAAGACACGGGCCAGCTTGCCAATGGTGGTGGTCTTGCCCACGCCGTTGACACCTACAACCATGATCACGTTGGGGCGGTCGGCGTGACGCGTGGGAATGAAGCTGCGGTCCATGGAAGGATCCACCAGCTTGATGAGTTCCTCGCGCAACATGTCGTGGACCCGCTGCGGGTCGCGGCTTCCTTCCACCTTGACGCGCTCACGCAGGGCGTCGACAAGTTCGAGGGTGGGTTCCGTGCCCAGATCGGCCAGGAGCAACGTCTCTTCGATCTCGTCCCAGACGTCTTCGTCGATCTTGTCCTGGCTCAGCAGGGCCAGCAGGCCCTTGCCCAGGGCGTTGTTGGATTTGGCCAGACGGGCACGCAGGCGGGCAAGACGCCCCTGGACCGGCTCCGGGACCTCCGTCGGGACGACAACCGTTTCGGGAGCTTCCTCGACGACGACGTCGACCGGCGCTTCGGTCGCAGCGGAAGGCACCGTGGCAACGGGGGCTTCCGCTGCCGTTTCGGGTGCGGTGAGAGTGGGCGCTGGGTCGTTGGCATCACGCGGGCCGGTGTACGTTCCCTTGGGCGCCTTGCGACCGCGTACAAGGAAGAATGCAGCACCAATACCGATGATGGCGACCACTGCGACTAGGACAATGATCAAAGTTAGTTGTTCAGACACCGTCCTAGCTTCTCACACACTAAACTGGTGGGACCTATGTCTACGAATGCCCCGACGCCCAGTTCCTCGGAATCGACCGATCCAACGTCGCCCGAGCAGCGCCCGTCCGTCCCCCGTGAAATCCGCGTACTGGTCGCGGCCGCCTTTGTCATTGCGCTGGGATTCGGCCTCATTGCCCCCATCCTCCCGCAGTTTGCAACGAGCTTCGATGTCGGGGCCGCGGCCGCCAGCGTCATCGTGAGCATCTTCGCATTCACCCGGCTCGTTTTTGCGCCGGTCAGCGGCAAACTCACGGACCGGCTTGGAGAACCCGCCGTCTATGTCACGGGCGTGCTGATCGTCGCGGCCTCGACGATCCTGTGTGGCTTTGCCCAGAATTACACCCAGCTACTGGTATTCCGCGGCATGGGCGGCCTTGGTTCAACCATGTTCACTGTCTCGGCCATGGCGTTGATTGCCCGATTGTCCCCCAAGGAAATCCGCGGCAGGATCGCCGGACTCTATTCGGGAGCGTTCCTTCTGGGCAACGTCGCCGGGCCGGTTCTAGGTTCCCTGATGGCGGGCATGGGATTCAGGATCCCGTTCTTCATCTACGGCGGTTCCCTCGTCGTGGCCGCAGCGATTGTCTACTTCTCGCTCTCGCATTCCCGCAAGGCACCCGAGGGCGAGCCGTCCGGAATCTCCCCTGTCATTGAACGCATCCCGCTTTCGGAAGCGTGGGGTGCCGCAACATTCAAGGCTGCCCTGGTGTCTGGATTCACCAACGGATGGATGGCATTCGGGGTCCGGATGTCCTTGATCCCCCTTTTCGCCGTTGCTGCGTTCGCCACGCAGGGAACGCTTCTGGCGGGTCTGGCCCTTGCGATCTTCGCCGTGGGCAATGGCGCGGCACTGTTTGTCGCGGGCAGGTTCACCGACGCCCATGGCCGACGCCTGCCGATCTTGATCGGGTTGACGGTGGCGTCGATTTCCACTGCGTCAATTGGGTGGGTGGACAACATCCCGTTGTTCATTGTCCTGTCAATTATGGCAGGCATTGGTACCGGCCTCATGGGCCCAGCCCAACAGGCAGCCATCGCCGACGTGGTGGGACAGGGACGCAACGGCGGCAAGGTGCTGGCAACCTTCCAAATGGCCACCGATTTTGGTTCGATCATTGGCCCCATACTGGCGGGCCTGGTTGCGGACCAAGCCGGATACGGCTGGGCCTTCACCATCAGCGGCGGTCTTGGGCTGATTGGCGTGTTGGCGTGGCTCCCGGTGAGGGAAAACCGTGGGCAGCCCAAAAACGCCCGCACCTCGGAAGGCTAGAACTCTCCGTCCGGAAAAGGACAGTCACTGACAAGCGACAGTAGCCCAGGCCAAGGCCTGGTGCACCGCCACGGGGCGGCCCTGCTCGAACGCTTTTGGCACCCTATGACGAGTTACCTGTTGGTCATTCCCTGATGGGCTGAAGACTAAAATTGCCGTACTTGGTGCGGTATGGCGTCAGGCTTCCGTTTGTGGAGAAGGCGGGGCTCGTTCCGCTCGGCGCCCGCCTTGCGCTACCTTGGATGGCCCCCGCGGCAGGCTTCAAGAAGAAGTCGATAATTTCTTCGCCTTCGGGAATGCCGGAAAGCGTTCCATCGAACTTGCCGTTTCGGGCTGATAGTGTCGCCTCGGCCAAGACTGAGGGACCTCCTCCGCGATTTCTGGCGGAGATGCAAATCGAATCGATGCCGGACGAATGCAGGGTCCCTGAAATTTGCAGTTCCCCATTTACATAGTGGGCGCTGTCGATGACCACTCGTTGTTCCAGCTGTTCTTGGACGGCAATGATGCCGAGAACGCCGTGCTTGTCCTGGTTGCGGATGAACTCCGTCTTGCCGTGGCGGATGTCGCTGAGGTTCCTGGCTGATTCATCAGTAATGAACTCATTCACGAAATTGGAGTGGGCATCCATCCATTTGTTCTGGACTTCTTCCGAATAGCGCTTGAACCGTGCAGGGGCATAGATTTTCAGCCCCTTGTTCGACCACAGAGTGAGCGTCATGGCATGGGCCAGTTCATCATCTTTTGCTTCGGCCCGAATGATCGCTGCGATCTTGGAGATTGAAGCGGTGTATGTGTAGGGATCCAACGGTTGGCTGCTGATGTTGGAACCGTCGGCGCGGGCTCG
This sequence comes from Paeniglutamicibacter kerguelensis, assembly GCF_017876535.1. Taxonomy (NCBI): domain Bacteria; kingdom Bacillati; phylum Actinomycetota; class Actinomycetes; order Micrococcales; family Micrococcaceae; genus Paeniglutamicibacter; species Paeniglutamicibacter kerguelensis. The sequence goes on along the minus strand of NZ_JAGIOF010000001.1, from coordinate 1,242,360 downwards.
CAGGCTGTAGAGGTCCTGGTCTGCGGCGACACCGATTTTTTCCGCAAGTAGGTAGCAGGCAACCATGAACATTCCATCTTCAAGCCGGACCGGCTCTTCCGGAAAGCGAAGCCGGTTTGATTCAATCAATTCACGCGAAATCAACTTCTGCGGCGTCAAGGTGTTGATGGCCAGCAACGGTGAGATCGATGGGTTGGTCTTCGTGTACAGGCCCTTCGATACCGTCCGGCCGCCGATACCCACGACCTTCGGAAATACCACGTCGATCTTGTGTTCTGAGGCGAACTCCGACATTTGTCGCAAGGCCGATGGCGCCAACACATCATCGCTGTCGGCAAAAAAGACATATTGACCTTGGGCCAAGTCGAGGGCAACATTTCGGGGCTTGCCTGCCCACCCGCTATTTTCCTGGTGTAAAACCCGAAAATTAGGGTAACGGTTCGCATACTCGTCCAGTATTTCGCCGCTGGCATCGGTGGAACCGTCGTTTACCGCGATGACTTCAAATTGCTCAACGGGAAGATCCTGCGCCACGAGGCTATCGAGCAGCTCCCGGAGGTACACCTCGGTGTTGTAGACCGGGATGATCACGCTGACGCTGATGCCGGCGCCACCGGATTTCTCCGAGCCGACCGGGACCAATCGAGCTATTGCCCGTTTGCCCCTTGAGATCAATTTTCGTATAGCCACTCAACATCCCCAATTCGATAGCACGCAGACAAGGACGCCGGCGCAAACGTAGACCAAATGCCCACACTAGACGACCAGACTGTGAACATCGTTCGAAGTCACTGTACGTTTGGCCACATTTCGGAAGTAACTCCAGAGCGGAGACGGCAGGGGCCCTACGGGCGATCGCGCTCGATGCGCTGACTGATCACCTTTGAGACGCCGTCGCCTTGCATCGTCACGCCGTAAAGCGCATCCGCAACCTGCATGGTTCGCTTCTGGTGGGTGATGACAATCAGCTGGCTGGATTCGCGCAGCTCTTCGAAAATGGTGATCAACCGACCGAGGTTGGTGTCGTCGAGTGCCGCCTCGACCTCGTCCATGACATAGAACGGGGACGGTCGGGCCTTGAAGATGGCAACCAGCAGTGCAACGGCCGTCAGCGAGCGTTCCCCGCCGGACAACAGGGAAAGCCGCTTGATCTTCTTGCCGGCGGGCCGTGCCTCGATTTCGATTCCGGTGGTCAGCATGTTTTCCGGGTCGGTGAGCACCAGACGCCCCTCGCCACCCGGGAAGAGCCGCCCGAAGACACGCTCGAACTGCACGGCCGTGTCCTCGTAGGCTTCGGTGAACACCCGTTCAACCCGTGCGTCCACGTCCTTGATGATGTCCTGCAGATCCTTGCGGCTTTTTTTCAGGTCTTCAAGTTGAGACGTGAGGAACTTGTGGCGTTCTTCCAACGCGGCGAACTCCTCAAGCGCCAGCGGATTGACCCGGCCCAGGGTCGCCAAATCCCGTTCGGCCTGCTTGAGGCGCTTCTCCTGGTCGACCCTGTCAAAGGGGATGCCGACCGGCACGGGAACGCCCAGTCCGTCGACCTCCTGGTGAAGGGCCGCCCATTTGTCCCCGGATTCAAAGGTTTGCGGAATCAACATGTGGGGGCCGAAGTGCTCGATCAGATGGTCGCTTGTCATCCCCAGTTCTTCGATGCAACGGTTGTCCAGGGCTTCGATGCGCAGCTGTTGTTCGGCACGCGCCATTTCATCCCGGTGCACGGAGTTCGTGAGTTCGGCCAGCTCAAGGGCGACCTTGTCGGCACCGGCTCGAACCACACCCAGCCGTGATTCGAGTTCCTCGCGACGCACTTGCAGTTGCTTGTGCTCACGGTCCGCAAGTTCCAGGGAGACTTCCAGGAACGAGACGACGCGCTGGACCTGGTCGCCGACCCCGCGTGCCACATTTGCCTGCCGCTTGCGGATCTCGGCCCTGCGCTGGACCTCCAGTCGAGCCTTGCGCTCGGTTTCGGCGGTGCGCACCAATGCATCGACCCGGGCTTTCAGCCCGTTTGCGCGTTCCTCGGCGCTGCGCAGCGCCAAGCGTGCGTCGAGTTCCTTCTGGCGGCTCTGCGCGGCCGCGGCAGCCAGTTCCTGACGCTGGTCGTTTTCCGGTTCCGTTTCGTCGGTTCCGTCCTGCGCCATGGCCAGCCGATGGTTGAGCTCGTCCATCCGCTCTTGGTCGACCTCAAGCTTTTCTTGGGCAACGGCGATCTGTTGCACGAGGCGTTCGCGTTCCTCCTGGCCCTGTCGGAGCAACGATCCCAAGCTCGCCAGGCGCTCGGCCACGGCGGAAATCCTTGCGTCCGAATCGTGCAGTCGGTGAAGCGCCAGCTCCGCGGCTTCCTCGGCCTCCAACAGCTTCGCCGTCAGTTCGGCGCTCTCCAGCCGCAAGGTGTCGAGTGCGGCTTCGGCGTCACGGAGGCCTGCCTCGGTTTCCGCGATTGCTGCATGCTGCTCGATCAGCGAGGGTGCTGCGCCGGTACCGCCGCTGGCGGTTCCCAGGGTCACCACGTCTCCCCCGCGCGTGACGGCGCAGACGCCTGGGTCGGAATCCAGGAGTTCATGCGCTTCCGCCAGGTCCGCAACTATCACGGTGTCGGCAAGAAGGTGCAGGAGCGTGCCTGCCAAGGACTCGGGCGCCGAAACGACATCGACTGCCGGTCGGCCAAGCGACGGCGTTTTCACACTCCCGGCGGGGAGGCTGAGACCGGCCGTGACCAGGTGCACCCGGCCGCCGGAGGACTCCCTGAGCCCATTGAGGATCTCCAGTGAATGGCCGCGTTCGCGGACCGCCAACGCCTCGGCCGCCGGTCCCAGCGCAGCCGAAACGGCAGCCTCGAAACCGGCTTCGACCTTCAGGAAATGGGACATGCGCCCCAGCAATCCGTGGTGCTCCCCCGCCAGGATGTCTTCCGAGGCGTCCTTGCGAACGGCCCCCATCCTGAGGGCCTCCAAACGTCCATTGAGGGACCCCTGTCGAGTAACCAGGTCTTGCTCCCGAATCCGCAACGATTCCATGCTCTTGGCCAAGGATTCGTGCCGGTCGGCCGCGTGCTCGTATGCGGTGTCCAGGTCTTCCTCGCCGTCTTCGACCGTGGCAGCTTGTTGCTCGAGGGCCGTAAACTCGGTGGCGCTGGATTCGCGACGGGCAGACCAACCGTTCAGGGACTCCCTGAGGCGCCCCAGCTCCCCTTCGGTTCCCTCAACACGGCTGCGGGCTGCGGCAGCCTGCCCCGCCAGCCGGGCAAGGCCTTCACGGCGGTCGGCAAGGACGCGCAGCTGCTGGGTTAGCCGTAGTTGTTCGGCGTTCGCGGCGTCCTCGGCATCAGCTCGGGCTTCGAGCGCCTCCTCGAGCAGTTCACGTCGGAGTTCGAGGTTCTCCTCAAGTTCTTCCAGCTCTCCGTTCAAGCGTTCCGCCTGTGCTTCCAGCCGCTCCGGATCTCGTCCGGGATCGAACGTGTTGGTTTCGGATCCCAATAGGCGGGAACGCTCGGCCGCAATGGCACCAAGGGACCCGAAACGCTCACGCATCGAGGTCAAACCAAACCACAGGTCCCGTGCTCTGTTGAGCTCGGGAGTCGCGTGGGCCGCTGCTGCCTCCAACTGGGCCAGCTCGGCCCGCAATTGCTCCAAGCGCCGGTTCGCATCATGCTGGCGGGTACGTTGCGATGCCTCGTCTGCCAGTTCCTTTTCGAGGGCTCCTCGCAAGGCCACCATGTCATCGGCCATGAGCCTGGACTTCGCGTCACGGACCTCAAATTGCACGGTCTGCGCCCGTCGGGCGATCTTGGCCTGCTTGCCCAGGGGCGTGAGTTGGCGCCGGAGTTCTGCGGTGAGGTCCTCAAGACGGTTCAGGTTGCCCTGCATGGCGTCGAGTTTTCGTACCGTCTTCTCTCTACGGCGTCTGTGCTTCAACACGCCCGCAGCTTCTTCGATGAATCCACGACGGTCCTCGGGAGTTGCATGCAGGATTCGGTCGAGTTGCCCCTGACCCACAATGACGTGCATTTCACGCCCAAGCCCGGAATCGGAGAGGAGTTCCTGGATATCCAGCAGTCGGCACGAGTTGCCGTTGATGGCGTATTCCGAACCGCCGGAGCGGAAGAGCGTGCGCGAGATGGTGACTTCGGCGTAATCGATGGGCAGCGCGCCGTCGCCGTTGTCGATGGTCAGGGATACGTGGGCACGGCCCAGCGGAGCCCTGCCCGAGGTGCCGGCAAAGATCACATCTTCCATTTTGCCGCCGCGCAGGGTCTTGGCTCCCTGCTCCCCCATGACCCAGGCCAGCGCGTCCACAACGTTTGACTTACCCGACCCGTTGGGCCCAACCACTGCCGTTACGCCCGGTTCAAATTCGAAAGTCGTTGCTGAGGCAAACGACTTGAACCCACGTACTGTGAGTGTTTTCAAATGCACGTGAGGCAGTCCTACGTTCTGGGTAGCTAAAGTGGTTAGGGGGTTAGCTTCTATAGTATCGACTAGCATCCATTCCCCAGGCAGTGGCAACCCGGTAGACGGGCATTTTTATGTGTGATCCAAGGAGAAACAGTTCCATGCAAAGCCTCAAGGCAATAAATTCTTGGCCGTCGGCCCATGCCGTGACGGCTGTTGTGGCCAAAGACGGCTCCGTGCTCGGATCCCACGGTGACCTAACTCGCAGTTACGCCCTTGCATCCGTGACCAAGCTGCTCAGCTCCTATGCATTCTTGGTCGCCATTGAGGAGGGGGCTTTCGATCTGGATACCCCGGCGGGCCCCGAGGGTTCGACAGTCAAGCACCTCTTGTCCCATACCTCGGGTTACGATTTTGCCGAAAAGACGGTCCGGTTCGCACCCGGCACAAGGCGCCTCTACTCAAATGTTGGTTTTGAAGTCTTGGCAGGGACGCTGGAAGCCGCAACCGATATGACCTTCCCCGATTACCTTGCCGAAGCCGTCCTGCACCCCTTGGGCATGGCTTCGACCAGCGTGGAAGGCAGCGCCGCGGCCGACGGCGTTTCCACGGCGGCCGATCTGGTGAAGTTTGCCGCGGAACTGCAGGCTCCGACCCTTTTGGCCCCGGAAACCCATTTTGAGGCCACCCATGTGGTGTACCCGGGGTTGGCGGGAATCCTGCCCGGCTATGGCCGGCAAAAGAACAACGCGTGGGGGTTGGGCATGGAGATACGTTCGGAGAAGTCGCCGCACTGGACGGGCTCCCTGAATTCCCCTGAGACTTTTGGACATTTCGGGCAAGCCGGAACGTTCCTCTGGGTGGACCCCGCCTTGGAAACGGCGTGCGTAACATTGACTGACAAGCCGTTTGGACCGTGGGCCGTCGAAGCGTGGGCTCCGTTCAATGACCAGGTTGTTGCCGAACTTCGCGCCCGATAACCGGGTTCAAGAAACGGGTTAGCTGTTTTAGCGCGGCTTGCGTTGACAGCGGGGGCAGGTGTAGGACGACCGCCCCATGAAGGCGTCACGTCGAATTATCGAAAGTATCCCCGCGGCTTCGCAACGGTGGCAGGACTTCCCTTCACGCCCATAGGCGTTTAGGGATCTGTCGAAGTACCCCGAGGCTCCGTTGACGTTTACATAGAGTGCGTCGAAGCTGGTTCCACCTGCATCGAGCGCACGGCTCATTACATCCACAAGGGCCTCGTGCAGGCGTTGCACGTCCGGACGTCGAATCGTTGCGGTTGATCGTAAGCCGTGCAATTTGGCAGCCCAGAGCGCTTCATCCGCGTAGATGTTTCCGACGCCCGAGATGACTTCCTGGTCAAGGATGGCCCGCTTGAGCTGCGTATTGCGTTTGCGCAACGCCAAATACAGGCTTTCGGGGGTCGATGCCGTATCGAGTACGTCCCGGGCGATGTGCGATGCTGCCTCGGGGATCCAGTCAATGTCGGAGCCAAGGCCACCAGGCATATGGTCCAACGTGGGGACTAGCGGCGAGAGGAACATTCCACCAAAGATTCTTTGGTCAATGAAACGCAATTCCCGCGGCTTGGCTGCATCCGGCGTGAGACTCAAGCGTACTTTCAGGTGCTTTTCATCCGGCGCTGCGGCTTCTTCCACCAGGAGTTGGCCGCTCATGCCGAGATGCCCAACCAGTGCAGTCGGCCTGCGTGGTCCGTCAAGGAGCATCCAAAGGAATTTCCCGCGGCGCACGGCGGCGCTAATGGTTGTATCGGCCAGTTTCTTCTCGAAGTCGCTACGGCCGTCGTGGTGCCTTCGAATCGAACGGAGATCCAGGACCTGGACCGATTCGACGTTGCGGCCTACGACCCAGTCGACCAGACCACGCCGAACCACCTCTACTTCAGGTAGTTCGGGCATGGTTAGTTGGCCTTGCTGTTTTCCGGCTGAACCATTTTCCATGAAACAGCTGCCGATTCTTGCTCGGCTTCCTTTTTGGAAGGTCCTTTGCCTTCACCATACGGTTTCCCGCCGATGTGGAGAACGGCAACATAGGAACGTGCATGGTCCGGTCCGGAACCGGTAACCCGGTATTCGATGGCACCGAGTTTCCGGGCAGCCGCAATCTCTTGGATGGCGGTTTTCCAGTCGGTGCCGGCACCCAGGACTTCAACGTCCTGGAGCAACGGACCGATATGACGCATGACCATTTGGCGTGCTACTTCGATGCCATGGTTGAGGAACGTTGCACCAATCAGTGATTCCATGGTGTCAGCAAGGATCGAAGATTTGTCCTTGCCGTTTGTGAGCTTCTCACCCTGTCCAAGCAGGATGAATTCGCCTACGCCGAGCGAGCGGGCAATGCCGGCGAGTGCGCGGGTGCTCACCACTGCTGAACGACGTTTAGCCAGATCGCCCTCGGGCAAATCTGGATAGTTGTTGTAGAGATGGTCGGTCACGGCAAAGCCGAGCACCGAGTCACCCAGAAATTCAAGCCGTTCGTTGGTGGGAATTCCGCCGTGTTCGTAGGCGTATGAGCGGTGTGTGAGGGCAAGACGAAGCGTCTCGGGGTCAATATTGACCCCGAGACGCTTCAAAAGCTCTTCTGTTGAAGGCATCAGACAGACTTACGCGTCTGCGACCTTGCGACCCTTGTATTCAAGGAACAGCTCGGTGCCTGCGGAATCCGTTACAACCTTGGCCTGGTGCGGCAGGCTGTAGGTGACGCGACCATTTTCCATGGTCTTCACCAGGGTAGGCGCGGTTGCCTTCCACTGGGCGCGACGGGCGCGAGTGTTTGAGCGGGACATCTTCCTCTTAGGAACAGCCACGGCTACTTCTCTTCTCTCTCGACTGAATGTGTACTCTGTGTCGCGTCCTCTGCGACGATGTCGGTCAGCCCGGCAAGCGCTGCCCAACGAGGATCCAAGACCTCATGGTGATGCGCAGGATCCTCATTCAGGCTTTTTCCACATTCGGAGCAAAGCCCTGCACAGTCTTCCCGGCACACCGGTTGGAATGGCAGCGCGGTCACCACTGCATTCCGGAGCACAGGTTCGAGATCAATACGATCATCTACAACCTGGTACTGGTCCAACTCTTCATCTTCGTCGAACTCGTGTAAGCCCTCGTAGTAGAAAAGTTCTTGTATGTCGGCATCGAAGTCATACGCGATGGCTTCCAAGCACCGGCCACATTCACCATTGATTTCAACAGTTGCTGTACCGGACACCAGAATGCCCTCGTGCACGGCTTCAAATCTCAGATCCAGATCAATTTCTGATCCTTCACGAACACCGATGAGTGCAACACCCACTTCCGCGGGTGCAACGACCACCTCTTCAAGGGTCGTCATGTTTCCCGGGCTGCGCCCGAGATCCTTGGTTAGAAAAACCAAGGGCGAACTGCGATCGATGTCGCGTGACGACGAACGATCTGAACGCTTTTCGCTGATAATGACTCCTGTAGAACATAGACGGACATTACATCTTAACCCGACAGGCCCAAGCAGACCAAACCGAAACGATGGAGCCCCGCGTGAAACAGCTCTCCAAACCGTATCGGGATGGGCGTTGAAACCGCTAGCTTGTTTTTTCGAACCGTGATGCCACGGGCAGGAATTCTTCCAGACTCTTACGAATGAATGCATCTGTTTCGATCCGCTGCTCGTCCGTTTCATCGGTCGAGCCGTCATTGACGCAGATCGTGTCCTTGTCATGCTTCGCTATGACACGAAGCATTCGCCGGCGCCCGTCTTCGATGGCCGGGTCAATGTAGTCATATCCGATTCGGGCCGGAACAGCCGTTCCCATGGCCCCGGCGACATTGAAGTAGAAGGAGCCAGCAACGGCAACGTCCGTCTGTTCGCGGAATTGCGCCCGCCTGGTAACGGCAAACAGCTCAGGGTAGGTCTTTTCAAGGCGCTCGGTCACGCTGCGCCGCAACGGTGACGGCGTGTGAAAGAACTTGCGCGATGCAGTGTGGCTGCCCTGCACAAGCATGGCCTCGCGGGCGTTCTTTGCCGCGATGGTCGAGGCGTTGTCCTCTTCGCTGATATCGCAAAAATCAACCAGCGCGCGCGAGTAGAAGTACTTGCTGACACCGTTCCCGTGGAAGAAACGACTAGGGCTCACCGGACGACCCAGAATCATGTCGTCATTGAAGTAGAGGTAGTGCTCCGCAAGGCCCTTGATCCGGTGCAAGCAAGCCTCAATGGCGTGCGAGTTGAAGTTTGGCAGCCCCTCGGGAGTCGGCCAAATTTCTTCGTGCGAGACCACCTGGATTTTCGGGTTCTCAGTGTCTAGCCAGGCCGGCGCTTGCCCGTTGGTGACAATCCAAATCTTTCGAATCCACGGCGCGTATTGCTCGATGGACCGCAGACTGTACCGCAACTCGTCATGGTCGGCAAAGCGTGCTGCCGCCATTGCATCCTGGATGAGGGACTCCCCCGTCTGATCGGTCTGGGCCGCCGCCTTGAGCCGCTGCCACTCTTCATCCGTTCCGTCGACCCACGTATACACCGCGTCAATCGGGAAATCTACCTGGTCGGCGAGCGGACGGTTGGCCTCTTGCAGGGCCTTCTCAAAGGCTCCACGATCGGTTTTCAGATCGGGAAGCTCAGTGACACGTCCGTTCAATACACGGGATACCAGTCGTTGCCTATCCTCATCCGTTTCCCAAAATTGGATACGGACGCCTTGACGTCCATCCGAGCCGAATGAATGGTGCTTCTCATGGACGGCAACCTCGTAGAGGCTGAACCCCGACCATGACGCACCCATTTTGCCATCGCCGACACGGTAGACCGCCGCCAACGTACTGCCGTTCGGAGCGATCCTCTTGGAGTACCAATGCTGAAGTGCGTCTTCACGCGCGAGTACCGCAATAAGGCGCTCGGCATCACGGGCTTCAATTCCGTAAACGGTAGCCGCGTTGCTCTCGCTGGCAAGCGACCAATAACCGATATTTGCAGTATCCATGACGGCCGCCACCGTTGCGGCCGAAGCGTCACGCAGGTCAGGCAAACGCAGGGAATCGCTAGAGCGTGCGAGAACCGGGCTGAGACGCGTGCCGACCTTAACGAACCCGTCAGAAACAACGCCAGGACGGCTCGCAATCATATGGGAGGTAGCCGCCCGAGCGACACGTTGTTTCATTTTGAATGCTGTATTTCGGAGGCTCAAAAAACTTTCCTAACTAGATTTCCACTGGCAAATTAAGCCAATCATGGTTATGAGTATGGTGAATGGTTGTTCTAGCTGTCCTGCGCCAGATCGACCGATTCATCATGCGAAGGCATCGAAAACTTGGTTTCGAAGAACTGTCGGATCTGGCAATCCGTTTCCTCAGGATTTTCATAACCACTATTGGATTCTCCGAACGTTGCAACGTCCAGGCGCGCCGACGTCACCAGAGCCGCCAGTTGTGCTGCAGTTCCTGGACGCCCTAGACCAACGTACGTGTATCGAATTGATCCTTGGACGTATCTTTCGAGGCAGAAACCGTAATACTGGCCGAGCGACGACAGGAAGGAAACATCCTCAGCATGCCTGAATCTGTGGCTTCGGGTTGCTTCAACAACATCCCGCTGCTCATGCTCAATTTGGGCCAGCACCGATTTCCTGTGCGGGTGCGGGGTGTGCAGCATCGACTGCGAAATTTCCACGCCGAACCGTTCACGAATGATGGCCCGGTTGTTCTTGGCCGCGGCGATGTGTGGTTCGTCTTGGCCGGAAAGGTAGTTAATCTTCACCGGCGAAGGGAAGAACTTTGCCAGCCCGTTCGGCGTGAAGTAAGTTTCCGGTGATTGAAGACGCAGCATGACGGTGTCGTCATTGAAGTAGAGAAAATGCTCGGCGAGACCTAGGATCCTGTGCAGCGAAGTTTCGATTGCGTGGCTATTGAAAGTTGGCAGGCAGGACTTATCCGGGAATATCTCGCTGTGCGAAACAACCTTGATATCAGACTCGGCGGCGAGCCAAGCGGGAACCTGGTCATCGGTCACCAGGAAGATGTTTCGCACCCATGGCGCAAACCGCCGCACGCTGCGAATGGAGTAGCGAAGTTCATCACGATTCGTAAAACGAGCAGCGCTGGTTGCTTGGTCGTGGGCTTCATTGCTGACAGGCAGGTACGAAGCCTTCTTTTCCATCCATGCAGCGTCGTTGCCATCCACCCATGTGTAGACGACGTCAATCGGAAAATCGATGCTCGACCAAACATTCTCGATGGCCGCTCCTTCTTGGCCATGAGGCCCAAAGTCGGCTTGTTCCATTGAATCGACAACGCGGTTGTGCCGAGGTGCAATGTAGTGGCCAGTCTCCTCGTCGCTAGTCCAAAACTCGATATCGACTGAGGACTCCGCACCTAAGTGCACCAAGGCATGCGCATCTGTATAGCGCCCGTAAAAGCGGACTACGTTTGCCTCGCCAAGTGCGGCTGGAACCGATTCTTCGGCCGGGTGCCAGGTCCCTGAAGTAAGGCGAGTTGAATCCATGAAGAGTTCAACAGCGATTGCAGGGTCAGATATTTGGCTCAGTTGATCAATCACTGCGAGCCGATCATCCTCGGGCACGGCAACAACGTGGCGATTGGCATGGTTGCCTTCGACGGAACGAGATCTTGCGTTCGCAGCCTTCATGATTTGGTCAAGGAGGCTGCGGTTCTTGCGGAGAATCTCGCCGTAACCAAGCTCCGAAATGTCAAGAATCTTGGGGGGCGGGGTTTTGCTCGTCGACTTGACTACAGGGAGTTCGTCCGATGATTCTGCGTTGGCACTCTCTTGCACCGTATTCAGCGCACTAGCGAACCTCTCTGCATTGCGTTCGGCTCGAACCGGCAAGCGGTTGGCTTCATCCATGAGTTCCGAATAGAGGCGGTTCCACTGGGCCCCAATCCTCGAAGGAGAGTAAATACCAATTGCTGCTTTCGCTGCTTGCCCCATTTCGAACCGCAACGGGGCGTCACTCATCAGCTTGTCCAAGGCCAAAGCCAGGGATGCAACATCATTTGGCGGTACCAAGATACCCGATTTGCCGTCATCGATTAGTTCGGCCGGTCCGGTCAGGCAATCGTACGAAATCGTTGGTATTCCGGCTCCAGCAGCTTCCATAATGACCAGGGGCAACCCTTCAGAACGCGAGGTGAGTGCCAAGATACTTCCCTTTGGCCATTCGAGCTCGAGATTCTTCACAGGCGCCATAATCTGAACGGCGTGCGCGACGTTAAGCCGTACCGCTTGGTTCTTCAGAGCATCTTCGAGTGGCCCCTGACCATAAATTCTCAGGATCCAGTCGGGGTGTTGATCGCTGATTCTGCTAAATGCATCTATCAGATGTGAAAACTGCTTGCCCCCGGCGAACCGTCCGGCAGCAAAAACAACCTTCTCATCAGTTGTGCTTTGTGGCCGGAAAATGTCGGGTAGAAAGTTCGGAATCGTTTCAAGCCGAACTCCAGAATTGGCCACCTTCTCCGATAGCCAATCTTTGCTGGCGTCGGTCAACGATACGATGCAGTCGATATGGGCCGCGGCTCGTTCCAGGGGTGTGAACCCCGGACCTCTGCGCATGGTTGCGCGGTGTTCTTGGGCTACTACAACCGTCCGTTGCTTTGCAAGGCTTCCAGCCAACAAACCCAGCGCAGGCGTAGTCGTGACGATGATGTCCGAGTCAATGGTTGGAATGATCCGGCCTGCAACCACATCAGTGAGCAAACTGAATTGGTCGTCCCACTCGCGTGGAATCAAGCGAGAGGGCTTGGTCGCGTATTCCGCCGTTTCAGCTGCATCCCCAGAACCGCTGATATCCCTCAGCGATTCACCGTCGATCCAATACCGTACGGCGACGTTCTCATTGAGCGGGAAACCTGGCGCACCTGTAGTTCGATACACGCTATGTATGTCGACCTGAGCACCCGATTCGACGAGGCTGTTGGCCTGGCTGATAATCGCACGTTCGGTACCTGCGGCACTGTCAACGGTAGTCAAAAAGAAAGAGATTTTCATTTGTTTCATTTCTAAGTTACTGGATTCTCAACGCGGAGAGGTCTGCTGTTAGTTTCATCTCAAGAGACAGTTTCCTGTCCAACGTCCAGTACGGGCGAAGCTTGACACAGTGAGTACCTGACGGTGCAATAATCCAGCCGAACCTGTAGACGGCTCGCGGGTTGACGATGTCGGTTTGCCCGATCTGCAGCCTCTCACCGTTGGCAAAGAGATCCCACGTGAACTTACCAACCGGAAATCCACGGACAGACTCAGCTACCGAAGCTCCGTCAATAATGCATAGTCCTTGACCTGCATCACTGCGGACGGGCACCACAATCTCTTTGCCATGTTTTCTTGCGCGGAGAGTAATATTTGGCAATGACGTCTCTTGAGCGGTCGAATATCCCAATTTCAATGAGATTTGACCCAGTCCAGTCGAAACACCAAGAACTGAAACTGGATTTACGTCTGGTTTCAAAACAAAAATAATTTTTTGGCTACGGAACTCCGCTAACCAATGTGCTCCCCGCTTCCACGACCTGTAGCCGTGGAGATGCCCCGGGCCCAACGCGCCGGCGGTGCCGTCTGTCACCGGAACATATCTTTGGCCGCGCTTGGCCTTGAACTCGAACTCTTCCGTTCCCTCGGGGATCTTGCCATAGAACTGAATCCAAGTGCTTGTTTCAGCCACCACTTCAAGCTGGATCACAAAAGAGGTGGGAGAAAGTCCGACGGCCACCAAGTCAAGGGCTCTGAAATTCTCCCCTTTTTCAACCAGTACGTTGACCGATTTCCCATCTGGATAAACCAAGCCGATCACATTTGCAGGTTGTCCCCGCAAGAGTGTTGCACCAGCCTCGGAAGCATTTGAGAGATCTCGGCCGACTTTTGATTCAAGACGCCGAAGGATTCGCTTTAGGTCCTTTATTTTGACGATCAAACCTTAGCCTGCTCCTTGAATTGCACTTGCTGATTCGGAAAACGGCACGCCCAATATTGCACACCACCAGCAATCAATATTAGCCCACCCGAAGCATCAACCTGAGGGCCGGGCAGCGGTTAGGTTGATGCAACAGGATACTTCGAGCTGGCTGGAAGCCGAAGCAACGTCGGGTTCCATGGATTCCGCAGCCGCCGTTTCTGGCAACGCCTGCATCTATCCATGCATATTTCTTCTTTGGAGGACACCAGCCCGAATTCTTTCATAAGTCCCCGGAGCTGGGCACCTCTGCGGAGTGTTCGTGGGCGCGCGGTTGCCCTCATATTGGTGGGCATGGCGAAATAACCTTTCGTCGCGGGTTCTGCTTCGGTTCCCGTTGGCCCGCCGTGTTGGGTTAGAAGTTTGCTGGTCATGGCCGCAGCGACCCTCAGTACGTTGCCACTGCCTGATTTCAGACCTTGTCCGCCAACTCTGCGATGTCTCCCATCAGATGGATGCGCGGCCGGTCCACCGGCACGATTGAGGACGTCGGTGAAGTGGATAATGGTGCAGACTCCTGCTGGTGGCAATGAAGGGTCGCTATAGCCAACCATTCACGACACGGCCCCACCCCATGGTCGTTTTGGAAGGCAGCCAACTAGATCCAGAAAATTTGGTTTATCGACGGAGCGGCAATCCTCCACCCGAGCTCGAGTCGTGTCGAAGCCAGCGAAGGGCATCCTCCGGAGGTTATTGGTTTTCAGAACGTCGATCCGCTCCTCGAAGCTATCCCGGACACGGTGTCGGACATCTAGAAACCAGCGTGGGGCGCCGGCCAGGAATACGAGGACGTAGCCGTCCAGCAGTGTTTCCGGGGCGCCGTACGCAAGATGTCGGCGCCCAGATACAGGATGCGACTCAGCAGCGTCCGTTTCACACTCATTCTGGCGCGGTCCCGCATTCGGGTCCAGTGTAGCTTTCCGAGCAGTGCCTGGCGTCGATCCATCAGTTCAATTGCGTTCCAGGCACTGGCAGGGGAAACGCTGATACGAACTCCCCCGTGCTTGGGGTGATTGCGAGAATCTCCGCAACGGGCACCGGAACCACCAGAAGCGCCACGACATTTTGTTCGAGAGGGAAGGATCTGCGGCGCAGAGCTCCTCCGGAAATCGGGCGCACGCACAACTCGAGACTCGGTTGTCACCATCGCCGCTTTGGGCCCAGACATTCCCGTGCCGTAGGAACGGCGAAAGAATTTACCCGACACCAAAGCCGGATCCACAACCTACGCGAGCAACGAACAGGGCAGTTCCATGTCACTTTGGCGGGCGCCAACAGTTTGTATCTCGTCACCGCGTAAGGTCGCGAGCGCTGCATGAAGGCCGAGGACTAACCGAACCGGCACGGTCGCAATGTCTGCCGAAAAACTCCGCATCCATAATGCGTAGAAGTTGCGCTCACCTGCATCAGAGAGGTTGGCCATGGGTTCCACCGTTCTGTCATCTCAGAACAATTCTTCGTCTGTTAGACGGGCCCACGCCGGGTCACTCATGAAAGCCCCCGGCCAGCTGTATTCGAAAGCGCTTCGCTGAACAAACCGAGGCTGAGTCGCGGGATCTCCGGGGCGCTGACCATCCACCGGTCAGAATCGCTACCAAAGCCGAAAGCGGGCGTCTGGCGTGTCAAAGAACCAACTGGCCCACGCAGTCTTCAGGCAAGTCTCGATGCAGAAGTCGCCGTCGAATTACGTGAGCACATTCAGCCTGCTGCAGGCGTCCGCTATGGACCTAGGAACAGTGAGTAGCGGCTTGGCACTGAACACAGAATCACATCGGTACCAATCTCCATAGTCCGACCTTGCGAACGCACACTCTGGAATTTCTGTACCGTGTCTGCACCCACAGGGGCACATGGGCCGGCTTTAGACTTCGAAGGAAGACTTCCACGGGAACGCGTACTCCAAGAAATGCTCCAGTGCCGCGTTCTGCCGCATGAGATCTTCTTTCGTGCCTGAGACTTGGTTCAGGCAGAACATCTGAGGACGTTCACCCCAACATAGTTTCACAAGATTCATCTGGGCGTTCTTTGCTCCCAAATCAACGTAGGAATACGAGACATCCTTGCCTATGGCGCTGCCTAGGACAGATCCATAATAGTGCGCAAGAGATGACGGAATCGACAAATCTGACGAGCTCCTGAATTTGGCGGCCGCAGTCTGAGCCACTTGCTCTGGGTGGTTGCGTTCAATAGTTGACAAAAGAGACCTGCGCTGCGGATGTGCAACGTGTTTGAACTTTAGCGTAGCCCTAAGTCCAAAAGTTTCCTCAATCAGCTTTGCATTATTTTTTGCCGCAAGATTAATCGGTAGATTGTTTTTAATATCAGTCTTATAACTACGTTCAGAAGTGGAAAAAACAGGAAATCCTTGCGCTGAATAGAAAGTATTTTGATGCATGGATTTTCCGAAGAAAAAATCGTCGTTCATATACAGAAAATGCTCTGAAAGGCCCTCGATATGATGAAGCTGCGATTCGATTGCATGCGAATTAAAGGTCGGGAGGTTCTGAGGATCCTGGAAAATCTCTTCGTGACTAACCACCGTCAGCTTCGGATGGTCCGCAACAAGCCATTCCGGCCTCTGGCCAGCAGTCACGAGATAGATGTGGCTAACCCAGGGCAAAAAGGCTTCGACGGAACGAAGCGAGAAACGCAATTCGTCGTTCGACACAAATCGGGCGTCTGATGCCGCAGTTGGAAGAACGCTCCCTTCCTTGGAATCCACATGGCGATCGCGTTTGGCAATCCATTCCGGATCTGTTCCATCGACCCACGTGTAAACCACGTCGATTGGATCGACAAAGTCCAAAACATTTGGTTGAAGCGGTTTGAGTCCGTCATGCGTTTCAAACAGCCTTACGCCGAACGCTTCGGCAAGGTCGCGACGACGGCCGACCAATTCCTTCGATGCCACGGCCCACGTAGCTATTATGTTTGGCGAAACTGCTTGACGATCTATGGCGACAACGATGGCTCCCATGGCCTCGAGTTGCATCCTGAGCGTTTTCGAATCGGCGGGTGAGATGTAGGCGCCTAAATCCCGCTCGAAGACTTGCGCAGTCGATTTGGCCAGAACATGGTGATATCGGGCAAATTCGCGGGATTTGATTTCATCAAGCGATAGATGAGACGTTTGCGTCCGCCCGTTGGTCAGGTCAACGAGTAGTCGCCACTTCCAGTCAGGTACAAGGCGCGCCAAGTTTCCCTTCCATCGTGACATCCAATTCGCTCCTTGTATTTCAATTCGTGACTATTCGGACCTGCTCTGCACGTCCGCCTTACAAGTCTAGTGAACATTGATGCGTATGGTGGCATGTGCCACGATGGCATTTCTCACCAATCAGACTAGTCTGTGACAGTGCACTACTTTTCTAAACTCATGCGTATAGCTACAAAGACGGTTCATAAGCTGAATGGTGCCATTCACGAATCATCCATTAGACGCAACTTAAACAAGACGAATCCACCATTCGGCGAAACATGCGATTTCGTAGTCTTTTTCGCCGATCCGCTCGAGCAGATCTACCAGGTCACTCAATGGATCAAGCCGTTGGAATCACTCTCCAGCAGTGAGCAGACGGTTGGATTCGTGGTCGCCGATCCCTTTGTTGCGCGGGAACTGGCTATGCAAACCAGGTTGCCTATATTCCTGACCCGGTCAATGGAATCATACGAAAATTTTGTGCTTGAACGTGAGGTTCGCGGCGTTTTCTACGTCAATAACTCCCAAGCAAATTTCACAGCCCTTCGCATCACATCACCCACGCACATTCACCTGAACCATGGGGAAAGCGACAAGGTCTCAATGGTTTCAAATCAACTAAAGGCATATGACTTTGCATTCGTGGCTGGAGATGCAGCGGTGGAAAGAATTAAGTCTGCAATTAGACGATTTAATGCGGACCGCCTATATACGATTGGGCGCCCCCAATTGGATAACCAGCCGAGTAACCCCGCCCAACGGAACGCTTCGCGAATTGAAGTTCTGTACGCACCAACTTGGGAAGGTGACAGCCGGCATATGGCGTATGGCTCTCTACCAAGCATGGGCGCCGCAATCATTGAAGAACTGCTCAATGACACACGATTCACGGTCGTATTCAGGCCACATCCAAAATCCGGAACCTGGTCAAAAGAAACGCGCAAAGCGCTCAACCACCTCGAGAACAGGATAAGCAAGGCATCTGCACTAGATCCAGTCGCAGGACATCGCACAGACCGTACCACCGATGCAACGGCAGCAATGTTCAACAGTGACGTGGTCATCGGCGATAACTCGGCAATGACGATGGATGCAGTAGGCCTTAACAAGCCGATCCTGTTGTCCATGAGCGAAGCAATGCGCCTGCAGTCGGCGACTAGTACCTCCACTCAAAGGACCGTCGAAGCACTCAGGCACATTGGGCCGGAGAATACTGGAAGAATTGCAGATCTCGTTGTTGAAGTAGCCGCTGCACCAATTCCGCCAAGTCAATTAGTCTTACGTGACCGTGTTTTTGGTTCAGAATCGCTCGGAACTGGAACCGAACGATTCATTCGAGCAGCAAAACTGGCAATCGAAGACACGGCCGGCTAACTCAGCTCAGTTCCTTCACTATTTGGCTCAAGCTGTCCAAAGTGTCCTTGAGTTTGGCGACATGCCGTTCGTCAAACGCGCTCAATACTCGCTTCAGCTCCGTCGTCGAGATGCCGGAGGTGCGCGGCAAGTAGATGACTTCGACTTTGTCGCCTAGGTCATCAAATTTGCCTTGCCAGTCTTCACCGATCCCGAAAACATCAACGTCGTATTTGGCGATATCCAAACGCTTCTGGTCCCAGTTGTTTTCCGGGATTGCCTCATCGACGTACTTTATGGCACGCACAATCTCAATTCGTTGTTCAAAGGGAACAATCGGCTTCTTACCCTTTACGGCATTGAATTCATCCGTTGAAACACCAACGATGAGTCGATCGCCACTTTCTTTGAGGCGCTTGAGAATATTCAAGTGCCCAATGTGGAACAGATCGAATGTACCGTATGTCAGTACTGTCTTTGCCATGAAGCGCTCCAATGACTTTGTTCCGGCACGTTGTAAGTGCCTGGATTACTAGGATTCAAATAATGGGCGGACGCCCGGCCAACATCATCCGTAGATGAGTCGACCACTTGAGTTTAGGCCTGTGTGAGGCATACCAGGGGCTATCTCTCCAGCCGGCCAGCCAGCCACTCACATACTGGCGGACGGCACCGGGTTCACTTCGAAGTCGAAGGCACTCCAGAAGTCCCCAACTGGTGACATAGGCCCAGGTAAAAGGCCATCTGAGGTTCCGACGGGCCAACCAGACCCTGTTTCGGGCATTGAGTCTATAGAACTCTTCGTGCCGGCGCGGATCGATGACGGGGTGTCCGATACGCATGTCACCGGCATACCAAACATGGTGTCCGGTGTCCCAGACACGCCAGGCAAGTTCGATACCCTCGTGTGCGTACCAAAAACCGCCTGCCCATCCCCCGGTTTGGTCAAAGACCGCCCGTGGCATGACCAAACATGTTTCACCAACATGGAACACCTTGCTGGAATCCATAGCGGTGCGTTTGTTTAGTCGTGGAATCCATCGTGTCGGGTCGTCCGTGCGTTCCGGGTCAGTGATTCGAGGCTGAAGCAGACCCATCCTGGGGTGCTGGGTGAAACGGGAGACGGCTTCTTCCAGGAAATCATCATCCAGGAACCATGAATCGTCGTCGAGGAAACACAAGAATTCCCCCGACACGCACGGCACACCCGCGTTGCGTCCCGCAGGGATTCCTATATTGGATTCTAGGAAGTGGCCACGCACGCCTTCAGGCAGCCCAGCCGGATCCCAGCCGTTTCCAACGACCACCACGTCAAGGGCGACGTTTCGTTGGTCAAGGAGGCTTTTCAGTGCCCGCTCCAACTCAGCTGGCCTATTCCCCATGGTCAAGACGACAACGCCAACGGTGGGCAGGTCCCGAGTCTGCTTCATTCGTGGATCACCGCAACCTGGATGAGGCCATACTTGCAACGAAGTGGCCGATGTTGACGAAAAACACTGCCGGAAGCAGGATCCAGATCATCCACTTTTCAGCGATGCTTGGGGTCCCTACCACCAGCGAGACTATCGACATGAGCAGAATCAAAAGACTCAGTTCCACGGCATGGAGCATCTTGTGGAATGGAAGGAATCGGGCCGCGGAACGTAACTTGCCCACGAGGCTCGCGGACGATACGGACCGCGCCTCTGCGGTGTCCGGCAGCTTGCCCAATCCGGCCATGCTGCGTGCAGCATGAACCATGAGGCTCTGTGAGCGGTTCAGTACCAGAAGAACCGAGAGCAGGGCGGCCACAAACAAAGTCGGCCAGGCTTGTGTGGCATCCGTGCCCTGCATCTGCAGCTCACGGAACACCCGATACCCGAGGGCTATCGGGATGAGGGCTTCGGTGGTGTGGTGGCCCACCATGTCGATGAAGATGCCCCTCGGCGACTGGGTCCCCCGCCACCTTGCGACTTCACCATCGCTACAGTCAAAGAAGAGCTGCATCTGGGAAAGCACAACGGCCAAGAGCGGTCCCCAAATACCCGGGATCAGCAGGGCAAACGACATCAGCCAACCGGCAAGGATCATCAGCCCCGTGACACCGTTGGCGCTGATTCGAGTGCGAACCAGTACTGCCGTCAGATAGATCGAAATATGCCGGAGGTAGAGCTCTGCTGTCCAATGCTCGGCGTTTCGTCGAGCGCGAACCTCAGGTGGCTGGCAAATGGCCCGCAATTGTTCAAGCGACGGGTTCTTGGGACGCATGGTGGAATTGTCGCTCACGATCGGACTCTTCCCTTGTCCAAGGTGCCCTGGGCGCCCTTGAGACGCCCCTTGACGAAGCCAATCGCCCATGGGAAGTGAATCGTGGGTAGCACACGAAGCATCAAGAATTTTTCCTTGTTGGAAGCGCGCGAGGCCGTGGCCGACGCATAGACGACCAATCCTGCATAGGTGACCGGTGCCAGCTTCGCTAATTTCCAGATTAGCCGGACCGTTGGATTGGTCTTGCGTCCCAGGAACGGCTCGATGATCAATGCCAGGGATCCGATCGCAGTTCCGGCGACCATAAGCGGCGGCAAGTCATGTCGGAGCGATTTGCCGGCAGGATAGCGTCGCGCAAGTTCTCCTCGCCACATACCTGAGGCATAGGATTGTGCGGCCAAGGCCTCGAACTCGTCTCGTGGGTAGTATCCGGTTCGTAGCTCCGGATCGAACCACACCTTGTGCCCAGCCTGGCGAATGCGGAGACATAGTTCCCAGTCTTGGGCTCGCCAAAGCGATTCATCATAAAATCCGACTTCGTCGAAGACTTCGCGACGGAAGATGCCAAGGTAGGCAGATTCTGCGGGTCCTTCAGGGGCGCCGCTATGGTAGGCGGCGCCACCCAATCCCCAAGGTGAATGGTAGGCTGCCGCAATCGAGCGTTGCAGCGGGTTCTTACCGCGTGCATCCATGAGGCCACCAACATCATGGGCGTCTACACGGAACATGGTCTCAATGCCGCGGGCAGTGTATGAAGGTTCCAACTCGCTGTGGGCATCGACACGGATGATAATGGGATACTTTGAGGCCTTGATCGCGAGATTCAATCCAATGGGCGTACGCCCACGCGGATTCTCAACCAAACGGACCCGGGAGTCTTCCGCCGCGAGTACGGCCGCAACTTCATCGGTCTTGTCGACGCTGGGCCCAAGCGCAAGAATCATTTCCTTGTCGCCGGCATAATCCTGGTTCAGGATGCTAAGTACCGCATCGCGCAAATAGTTGGCCTCGTTCAGCACCGGCATCACATAGGAAACACCGGGCGTCTGTGTTGACGTCACTTCTTGTAAGCCTTGTACGCATCCACCACGGTCTTGGCATCGCCATCCATCTCGAGAACACCCTTGTTGATCCAGAGGACACGGTTGCAAGTATCAAGGATTGAGTTCATGGAGTGCGAAACGAGGAACACGGTTCCGGCGTTTTCCCTGATTTCCCTGATTCTTGCCTCGCTGCGCTTGCGGAATCGCGCATCGCCTACCGCCAACGCTTCATCCACGATCAGGATTTCGTGCTGTTTGGATGCCGCAATGGCAAACTTAAGGCGCGCCGACATGCCCGAGCTGTATGTACGCATGGGCAAGTCAATGAATTCTTCCAGCTCAGCAAATTTGACGATGTCGTCACGAAGTTCATCAACTTCCTTGCGATTGAACCCGAGAGCCAGCCCACCAAGGGTGATGTTCTTGTCACCAGACAGATCCGAAATAAGTGCAGCACCAACGCCTAGAAGGTTAGGTCGTGATGACGCATAGACGGATCCGGATGCCGGCGGCGTAAGTCCAACGATGCTTCGCATCAAGGTTGATTTGCCGGAACCATTGGATCCAATCACACCGATGGATTCATTCTCATATGCGACAAAAGAAACACCCTTGACGGCATGGACCTCCCGGATGCCACGGGTGGATGGGGCCAGAAGACGTCGGGCGCCTGCCGTTCCCACCGACTTACCGCTTGAATAGACTTGATACTTGACGTGCAAATCGTCCACGATGACTACTGGTCGACGGGTCTCTTCCGGTTCCAGCGCGGTTGTCATTGGTGCGTCTGCCAACGGAGTTTTCTCGCTTACGGGCCTGGGCTGCTGATTTCCAACGAACACAGGCCGAGCCTGATAGGTCTCATGCAGTTGGGGGTTTAAAAGATCATCAAAATTAGTTGACTCGACCATAACGCTCCTCAGCCGTCCAGAAGTAAATGACTCCACCTACAAACATGACAACAGCCCAGACGGACAGGACGATCCAATAAAAAGCAGGGTAGTCGGCATTGTTCATGATTGAACCGCGGGCGATCTGGAGAGCCTGGTAGATGGGGTGGAAGTCATACAGGCGTACCAGGACGGGAAACTCTTTCAGGATCTTGTCGACGCCGAAGAGCACACCAGACGTGTAGAAAAGCATTCGCGTAATCAGTGGCAGGAACTGAGTGAAGTCTCGAACGTGCACAGTGATCCTGGCGCAGATCAGCGCGACACCCGTGTTAAACAGGGTGAAAATAGCCAACAACGGTACAAGCATGAACCACGACCATTTGGGCGTTGTTCCAAGGACCATGCAATAGATGAACATGACACCGATCATCGGCATGAGCGTCAGGAATTGTTGAACTACCGAGGCTATCGGCAAGGTAATTCGGGGGAAAGCCAACGACTGCACCAACGATGCGTTGCCAGTTATGGATTTCGCTCCCTGGGTCATCGAATCGGAGAAGAACTCGAAGAGGAACACGCCAATTACAACGTATACGGGGAAGTCTGCGGGCTTGCTGCCACCCTGCAAGATGCCAAAAATTACACCATACATAAGGGCATTGAGCGTCGGCCGCAAAACAACCCAGAGCATACCCAAACGGTTCTGTTGGTTGCTGGCCTGAATGCGGCTTCGTGCAAGCTCATAGGCGAAGTCACGCCTTGTCCAGGCTTGCCTTAGATAGCTCACCAGACTCGGACGTGCACCAACCCTGTGCAGGTTGTGCTGCTCCGCATATTCGGCAGCTGTCATGTGTCTTCATACCTCTTATGTTGCTGATTGTGAGCCTAGCCGTTGTGGGCAGACCCTTTCGATTCTAGTAGATGGTGCTGTAGTTCAACGCCGCGATCAGCATCTCACCATTGGAAGGCAATCCACATTTCAGAAAATCAGTCGGTTAGGTCTGCCGTCTTTAGATAGTCACTCAGCGTGTCAGTCCGCAGTGCCTCACCGATCTGAACTAGTGCACGTTCATCACGCAGCACTATCGATTGTCCGTCAGCCGAGGTTCCGATTCCGGCAGTCGGCAGCGTGAACATTTTCACGTTTGACGCGCGCAGGTTCTTGAGCTGCAAGCCCAGGCCCGCTGCAGTTGCAGCATCGAAACCGTTATCAAATGAGAGATAAGGGGAAACCTTGTCGATCACTTCATAGATGGTGCCAGGGTTCGTCAGCGTGTCCTTGGAGAGCATCTCGCTCATGACTGCCTTGATGAATATTTGCTGGTTTCGCACGCGTTGGTAGTCGCCATCGACAAATGGCTTGCGTTCGCGGACAAATCGCAACGCTTCGTTACCCTTCACGTTGATGTCGCCGACTGGGTAGTGGTATTTATATTTGTCGGTCGAATAGAACTCGATGTCGTTGTGAACTGTCACCCCGCCCAGCGCAGTGGAGAGCTCTTTGAAACCATCAAAATCAATCATTGCGACGTGGTCAATCTTGGTATCAAGCATGCCTTCTACTGTCTGAACAGCGAGGGGCACCCCACCCAATGACATGGAAGCGTTGATCTTTTGCCGGCCGTGGCCCGGGATATCAGTCCAAAGGTCACGCATGATGGACATCACGTAGACGCCCTTCCGATCTTCCGGAATATGCATCAGCATCATGGAGTCGGAGCGCTGGTCGGTGCCGCCCCCCGCCAGCAAATCGCTGGACAAGGTGCCTTCCGCCCCGTGGTCTACGCCCAGCAACAGGAAGTTGATCGATCCGTCGTCGGGATTCTTGACTGGTCGGAGATTTTCATCCGGAAACGCCGAGGCAATGACTTGGGTTTTGTCATTAAAGGTCTTGGCGAGATTCATGACGTACCCGGTTGCAGCCAGCCCTGCGATCAGCACCAAGGCAACCACGCTTGCCAAAACCACCAAGCCGGTCCGTTTCTTGGGCGCTTGCAGTCGTCGGGGCTCATAGCCGCCGCGGAAATTTCTATTGTCAGTCAATCAACGTCTCCATTAGACAAGAACGAGTTGCCAGGCACTTAGCGATACTACTGATCGCCCGGCAACTTTCGCACAAACAAAGCAAGGCTAACCAGTTCCCCTGTGAGAAAGCTGGGCTAGCCTCGCTGACAAGTCTCTATTTTAGAGACCAGCTACGAAATCCTTCAGCCAAGGAACGAGTCCCGGGCCGATGTCGCTGCGGTCTGCGGCCAGCGAAATGACAGCCTGGATGTAGCTCAGCTTGTCGCCGGTATCGTATCGACGTCCACGGAAGATGACTGCGTGAACGCCGGAGCCTTCTCCTTCCGCTACCGCCAAAGTTTCCAACGCGTCGGTGAGCTGAATCTCTCCGCCACGACCCGGCGCAGTTTCCTCCAAAACGGAAAATACGCGCGGGTGGAGCACGTAACGACCGATGACGGCCAAGTTTGACGGAGCGTCTTCGACTGCAGGCTTTTCAACCAACCCGTTGACAGTCACGTAGTCGGCGCCGTCAACAGCAGTGACGTCGGCACATCCATATGCACTAATTTGTTCGGGGTCGACTTCCATCAGGGCAATGACCGATCCGCCAGTCTTCTCCTGAACATCAATCATGACGGACAGCAGTTCGTCGCGTTCGTCGATAAGGTCGTCACCCAGCAGAACGGCAAACGGCTCATTTCCTACGTGCTGCTTGGCACAAAGCACTGCGTGTCCGAGGCCCTTGGGGTCACGCTGACGGATGTAGTGGATTTCACCTAGTTCGGTGGCTTCCTGCACCCGACGCAGCTTCTCCATGTCGCCCTTGGCTTCGAGCGTGGATTCAATAAAGGGAACGCGATCAAAGTGATCTTCCAGTGCGCGCTTGTTGCGGCCGGTGATCATCAGCATGTCGGTAAGTCCGGCTCGTGAAGCCTCCGCAACAACGTACTGGATGGCCGGCTGGTCGACAACCGGCAGCATTTCCTTGGGCATGGCCTTTGTGGCCGGAAGAAAACGGGTTCCGAGGCCTGCTGCTGGGATGACTGCTTTGATGACGCGCCTGCTTGTATTCATGGGTTCGACTTTACTTCATGAATTGCACAAACTACGAAACACTAATTTCCCATTGCTATCCGTGGTTCAAGCGTTTGAGCACGGTGCGGGGCAAATAATCGGAAACGTCTCCCCCCAGCGACTGCACTTCTTTCAAAAGCGATGAGGACAAATGGGTGTACCTGTTGTCAGCCGCCAAAAAAACCGTTTCTACGCCCGTGAGATGGCGATTCATCACGGCCATAGGAATTTCGTATTGGTAGTCGACCGTTGAGCGCAAGCCCTTGACGATGGCATCCGCGCCGTGTTCCCTGCAAAAGTCCACAAGAAGGCCATCGCCCATGGGCAGAACGCTAACACCACGGAGCCCGCCGATGGTTTCCTGAACCATTTCCAGGCGGTCGGCGGCCTCGAACTTGTACTTCTTTGCATAGTTGGTGGATACCGCCACAATCACCTCGTCAAAAAGGCTGCTGGCACGGGCAATGATTTCAACATGACCATTGTGAATGGGGTCAAAGGATCCGGGGCAGACGGCTCTACGCATACTCAGCAATCTACCAAAGGCGGGAGCTCAGCACCTGCGTGAATGAATCGACCATTGCATCGTGTCGTACCGAAACTGCTCGGTCTGATGATCACGCCAAGAATCGGGATAATGGATCATGCCCACATTCAATTTCCCATGGCAGCGTACGGCCGCCGGCGCCAATCTCCTCTCACCCTCCGGCCAACTTGGTGTCACCATTTTTGAGGAGATAACCTCACTGGCGGCACAACACGGCGCCATCAATCTTGGCCAGGGGTTCCCGGACACCGATGGCCCGGCGCCCTTCAAGGACCGCGCCGCCGAAGGGATCACAGGAAACCTCAACCAGTATGCTCCCGGCGGCGGAATACCCGCTTTGCGGACGGCGATAGCCGAGCATCAAAAGCGTTTCTACGGGATCACGGTCGACCCTGACACAGAGGTGGTTGTAACAACGGGAGCCACCGAAGCCATCGCTGCCTCGATCCTCGCATTCATCCAGGCCGGCGACGAGGTAATCACTTTCGAACCGTTTTACGATTCCTACGGGGCGACAATCGGGCTTGCCGGAGGCATCCACCGGACCGTCGCCTTGAACGCGCCCTCGTTCCAGCCCAACATCGCCGAACTTCGGGCTGCCTTCAACCCGCGTACCAAAATGATTGTCTTGAACAACCCACACAACCCCACGGGTGCGGTCTTCGACCGGGAAGTTTTGGCCGAGATCGTGGCACTTGCCACGGAACATGACTGTCTCATTCTTTCAGACGAAGTCTATGAGCACTTGACGTTTGGGGTTGCCCACACCCCCATAGCGTCCTTGCCGGGAGCATGGCAGCGGACACTGACCCTTTCGTCCGTCGGCAAGACCTTCTCGTTCACTGGGTGGAAGGTCGGGTGGGCCAGCGGACCGGCAGAGTTGGTCGCCGCAGTGCGCACCGTCAAACAATTCCTCAGCTACTCCTCCGGTTCGGCGTTCCAGCCCGTAGTTGCCGAAGCGTTGGGCTCCCCCACTGAATTCTTTGCCGGCTTCGCAAAGGATTTGGCGCATCGTAGCGAGGTTTTGGCGACCGGCCTCGAGGCAGCCGGCATGACCGTTTACAGGCCCCGGGGAACCTACTTCATCGTTGCCGATGTTGCGCCGTTGGGATTCACCAGCGCCCTCGACCTCGCAAGAAAAATGCCGGCTTCCATCGGGGTGGCGGGCATCCCGCTCTCGGTCTTTTGCCATGCAGAAGGCGCCCAAAAAACCCGGACGCTAATGCGATTCGCATTCTGCAAGAAGCTCGAGGTTCTCACCGAGGCAGCCGAACGCCTGTCACATTTGACCGCCAAGATAGGCATCTAGCCGTGGCCACTCACATCTCGCGTTGGATGAGCAATCTGGGAGCACACGCGACCTTGGAGGAAGACACCTTCGTGCCCGGCGCCTGGGTGCTGTCATTGGCCGGGGCGGAGCAGTCCCATGTCAATGTCGCGCATCCGGACGAGATCTTCTACGAATACCTGCGGCGGCTGGCAAACTTCGTCGACGAGATCGGCATTCCAGGCAAACCGCTAAGTGTGCTGCATCTTGGGGCAGGCGCATTGACGCTTGCTCGCTACATTGAAGAGGTTCGTCCCGGCAGCACACAAGTCGCGGTTGACTTGGAACGCGAGCTCCTTGACTTTGTTCTTGAATCGCTCCCGCTGAACAATCCGGCGAATCTCTCTACCCTGATCGGGGACGCCCGAGAGGTCCTGACGCATGAGCTCGCAGACAGGAAATTCGATGTCATTGTTTTGGACATCTTCAGCGGTTCCGGGGCGCCCGGACACCTGACCGTGCCGGCCTTTTACTCCGAAATGAACGACCTGCTCAAAGACAAGGGCATGGTGTTGGTCAACGTCGGCGATGATCCGCCGTTTGCTTTTGCCGACAGCCAGATCAATGCACTGTCAGAGGTCTTCAGATCGGTCATGGCCAGCGCCCCAACCGAAATCTTTTCCCGAAAATACCCCGGCAACATGATCTTGGCGGCGACCCATTCAAAGATTGACGTGGGGCTCGTTGAACGACTCCGTGTGGCCGGTCCCCATCCCGGTGCCGTCCTATTCGGCAGCGACCTGGACGGGTTCGGCAAACCATAGCCGCGTTTCGCCGTATTTTTTCTCGGCGAAACGCGTAAGGCCCGTCGGCCAAATGGGTTCTTCCGACCTTGAGGAACGTTCGACCACCACCGTTGAATGTTCCTCAAGGAGCAGTGCCACCTTTTGGAGCGTCTTGGCGAGTTCGTCGTTGGTCATGGGATAAGGCGGATCCATGAACACCAAATCCCAGCTCTTGCCGCCGGACACGCCTGCGGCCGGAGCGAACGAGTCCAGAACCGTATCCACGGCGCCGCGCCTGACACTCACGATGTCGCTTCGCAGCGCCTTGTTGACCAATCCGGCGTTGGTCTGGCAAACGGCCGCAGCTTTGGGCGCCAATTCGACCAACAGCACCGATCGGGCTCCACGGCTTGCCGCCTCGAGCCCCAACGATCCTGCACCCGCGTAAAGATCCAGGACTCGGGCATCGGCCAATACGTCATAGCTTTCCAGCCTCGAGAAAAGTGCCTCCTTGACCCTGTCCGTGGTCGGCCTGGTGGAATCCCCAGGAACGCTTTTCAGCGGAAGCCCTCCTGCGGCACCGGCAACTATTCGACTCATTTTCCCTATCCTCTTTCCAAAAATGCTTGCATGTCTTCGTCCACCCATTCCTCGACTGCTTTGCGCAGCAGTGGGTATGCGTCCAGACCCTGTCTTGATTCAATGATCTGCTCCGCGGCGTCCCGAGCCCGAGCGATGAGTTTTGAGTCCTTGATAACCCTCAGCACCTTGAGAGTAGAACGCGAACCGGACTGACTTGCCCCTAAGATATCGCCCTCTCGGCGTTCCTGAAGGTCCGATTCGGCCAGAAGGAACCCGTCGGTCGTTGATTCCACCGCGCGCAGCCGGGAAACCGAGGGATGTTCCGCATCCAACCAAGTAGTCATCAAACATGTACCGGGATAGAGGCCACGGCCGATGCGTCCGCGCAGCTGGTGAAGTTGCGAGATTCCGAAGTTTTCGGCGTCGACAATCACCATGAGTGTTGCGTTGTGCACGTCAACACCGACTTCAATCACTGTCGTCGAGACGAGAATGGAGGCGCGGCCACTGTCAAAATCGCCCATGGCCGCCGCCTTTTCCTCGCTGGACATGCGACCGTGCAGTTGGCGAATCTCGGTTCGGGCAAAGGCGGGCATGGTGCCAAGTAGGTTCATCATCTTTTCGACGGTCATTGAGGCGGGTTTTGCCGCCGCAGGGCTTCCTGAACCATTGACCTCGATTTGATCCACCAACACCGGTGGCGCATCGTCCTCGACGACCGCCTCGGTGATCCGTGGGCACACGACATACACCTGATGGCCCTTTGCCACTTCCTCGGCCATCCGTGAAAAAAGCCGGGCCTGCATGTGAGGAAGCTGAAGCGGGACCAGATGCGTGGATATGGGTGCGCGTCCCGGCGGGAGCGACTTCATCAGGCTGACTTCCAAGTCTCCGAACACGGTCATGGCCACTGTTCGGGGAATGGGCGTGGCCGTCATCACCAGCATGTGCGGAGGGTTGGCTGCCTTTGCACGCAACAGGTCACGTTGCTCGACACCAAAGCGGTGCTGCTCGTCAACGACCACCAGGCCTAGGTCCGCAAAGCTCACCACGTCCGAAAGCAAGGCATGGGTACCGACCAGGATGCCGGTTTCACCCGATGCCGCCCCGAGGAGCACACGCTTTCGTTCGCCGGCCGTCGCCGACCCCGTGAGCAGGTCGACCCTGGTGGCCATCGGATCGGCGCCTCGCTCCCCCAGTTTTCCCAGGTCGCCCAAAAGTTTTCGGATTGATTGGTGGTGTTGCTGCGCCAAGACCTCGGTCGGAGCCAGCAGTGCAGTTTGCCCGCCAGAGTCAATGACCTGAAGCATGGCCCGCAGGGCAACCAAGGTCTTGCCCGAACCGACTTCGCCCTGAAGCAGGCGATTCATCGGGTGGCCGCGGAGCAGGTCCTCCGCGATCTCGGCTCCGGCTTGAACCTGCCCATCCGTGAGGGTGTATGGCAGCGTCCGTTCGAACGCCGCCAGCAACCCGTCGCTGCGACCCGCCCGCGCGATGGCAGGCTGCAGGCGTCGGTGTGCCCGCCGTTGCAGAAGTGCCAGTTGCAGCAGGAAAGCTTCCTCGAAGGCAAAACGCTTTCGGGCCGCATAGCCTTGGGCCAGGCTTTCAGGCCCATGGATTTCGGCGTATGCCGTTGAGCGGGTAGAGAGGTGCTGATTCTTTAGCACCGTTTCCGGAATGAATTCCGGAAACCCCTTTTCGCTCGTGCCTGCCACTATCAGCGACATCACGTCACGGATCTTCTTATTGGGGAATTTTGCGGTGGCCGGGTAGATCGGGATGGGCCTCGGGTCAGCTTCTTCGACTGTCTCCAAAAGTGAGTATTCCGGGTGCGTCAATTCCAGATGGTTCTGATAGAGCGTCACCTTGCCGCTAAACATGGCGGTAGCACCGATTTGTAGATCCCGTTTAGCCTCGTACCCGTTGAAGAAGGTCATCTTGAGCATTGATTGATCGGGCCCTATGGCGTCACGTACGGCGACCTGCAACAAGAATCCTGATCGCGAGTGCATTCGTCGTTGGTTGATGGATTCAACCTGGGCAACGATGGTGACTTCCTCGCCGATGGGAAGTTCGGAAATGTTCGAGAGCTCTCCGACTTCCATGTAGCGGCGGGGGAAGTGCCCCAGCATCTGCCCCACGGTTTCATACCCGAAGGCTTGCTGGACCTTCCTGGCCGTAGCACCGCCAAGGACTCGGTCCAAGGGCGTTGTTGCAATAAAGTCCAGGTCATCCATCATGGGTGCAAAGATCGGTGATCGATACGTTCACCGGGGAACCGACACCTCGAATGGCATTCAGGGCATCCTCCGCGACAGGCACGTGGACGTGGACCCTCCAGCGGTATCCCTCGTTGGTCGGGTTCACCGGACTCATGATCACCGAATCGCCCAAGGCATCGAGCTGTCCACGTAACGTGGCTGCCCCCAACGCATCAAGGTTGATGGTGCACATGACTTCCACACCGGACCCGTTCGACACACCTTGGTGGATGTGCGGATCCTGGATGTCGTAGCCGTGGAATTGGGCGTACTCATCGGGGTCGATCACGTGTCCTTGGAGGGCTCCGCGCAGTTCGTCCAGGATGATGAGCATTCCTACTGCACCGGCATCCACGATCTGGGCTTCATGCAAAACGCCCAGCTCTGATTCCGTGGCCACCACTGCGTCTTCTGCCGCAACACAAATCGCTTCAAGAATCTCGGTCAGTGCGGCTTTGCTAGCCGGCTCCAAACTGCTGGCCCTGTGAGTCCTGCGGGCGACGTTCGCCGCGACCTCCATCACCGAGAGCATGGTCCCCGCGACCGGCTCGCTGAGTGCGGACCATGCACGTACCTTGCCTCGTTCCAATGCAGTTGCCAGAAGCGGGGCTGTGAGTCGTTCAACTCCGCATAGCGGCTCGGCCATTCCAGCCAGAAACACCGCCAGAAGAGTCCCGGAATTCCCCCGCGCCGATTCCATAGCGGCACGCGAAGCCATGGTCAGCATTTCGCCGATGCTGTCCGTTTCCAATTTGGAGATGGCATCATGTGCCGCCCGTGCGGTCAGGTAGAGGTTGCTTCCGGTGTCGCCATCCGCCACCGGGAAAATGTTGATGGCGTTTAGGCGATCGCTGTGGTTGCCAAGGCTCTTTACTACCCGTTCAAGCCATTTTGCCATTGCTTGGGAATTGGCATGGATTTTTACATTCATGGTGTGGGTGATTTCTTAACCTTTAGAGGTTTCTGTCCTCTACGAACTGGGCGACTTTGTCTTTGTTCAGTGCTTTTGAGAATTCGTTGATTTCTGCCATGTCTGGGATGACGATGGACTGACCGTTGGCAGACCGGCCGGTTCCCTTGTTGGGAAGCGTGAAGAATTTCATGTCACCCGAACTGGTTCCAGTCATTGTGATGCCAAGCTGCGCCACCTTCATTGCATCCAATGACTTGTCCACTGCGATGTACGGCGCGAGCTGCCTGACGCTTTCCAAGATTTTCCCCGGGTCGGTCAACGTCTCTTTGGACACCAGCGTGCCCAAAACGGCCTTGATGTATAGCTGCTGGTTACGTACGCGTTGGTAGTCGCCGTCCTTGAAGGCGTAGCGTTCACGAACAAAAGCAAGGGCTTCGTCGCCGTTGAGCGTTTGAACGCCCTGCGGGAAATGAAGTTTCTTGGCCGTACGCGGGGAGAACGCAATCGGGTTGTTGATTTCCACTCCGCCCAAGGCATCGGTAAGTCCCTTGAACCCTTCGAAATCGATGGACGCGACATGGTCGATACGCGTGTTGAACAGGCCTTCCAGAGATTGGACGGCAAGTGGCACACCTCCATAGGCAAACGCAGCATTAATCTTTGCCTTGCCATGCCCCGGGACGTCCAACCAGGTATCACGCATGATCGACGTTACATAGATGCCCTGCCGATTCGACGGAATGTGGACCAGCATCATCGTATCGGAACGCCCGCCGTTGGGCAGTGAAGCGAAGTTCTCTTCACCGTTGTCTTTGGCGCGAGTGTCGTTGCCCAGAAGAAGGATATTAACCGCTCCTTTGGCTTGGTCCGATTTCTGCGGACGCAATGATTCCTCCGGAAATGGATTGGTGAGCTTTTGAGTTCCGTTGTCGAACGCGCGAGCAAGAGTGAATAGATATCCGCCAGCCACCAACAACGCAATCAAGACGAGAGACAGCGCACCCAGCAAAAAAACTCGCCCCGTTCGTTTCTTCTTGGGCGTTTCGTTGGTGGTGTCCTCGAAGGACTCATGCAGATATGTCATTTATGCCTCTCATCCAAATACTCCTTTACATCCTAGTCACGTCCTACGACCGGTAGGCTGTTTAAGTGCCAAGAATGACAGTTTCGAATCCAGCAGCCCCGAATTCACAGCGTTTATTCAGCGTTGATTCAGTTTCAGTTCCCGTTAAACACCGTTTCTCCGCCGCCGTTGCCGGCGCGGTTGTCTGCGTGGCGGTCCTCACCGGATGCAGTCCCATCGCAAACGTGCAGTCTGCCGATGATGCGGGGAACTCGCTTTGCGCCGAGATGATGGTGCTGCTTCCCTCCGAAATCGCAGACCAACAAAAGCGCCAGACCAACAGCCAGGCCACGGCGGTGTGGGGGAATCCGTCACAGCTTGTCCTCCGCTGTGGCGTGACTCCCCCACCGCCGTCAACCGACCCCTGCATCACAGTTAACGGTGTTGACTGGCTTGCCAAGGAAGGCGAAAAGACCTGGACATTGACTACCTACGGGCGCACTCCGGCCACGGAGCTCATTTTCGATCCGAATGTAATCCCGTCGAGCACCGTATTGGCTTCCCTAGCCACTGCGGCATCAAAGATTCCTGCCCAAAGACATTGCACGGATGTCACCAAGTCTGAAGACATTCCGTAGTTTCCCGATCATGCAATTGGGGGGTGTTGCCTTTGGCAACACCCCCCCCAATTGCATGATCGGGCTTTTCTAGCGGAGACCAGTCTTGCGGTTCAGCCC
The DNA here is from genome assembly GCF_017876535.1 of Paeniglutamicibacter kerguelensis. Taxonomy (NCBI): domain Bacteria; kingdom Bacillati; phylum Actinomycetota; class Actinomycetes; order Micrococcales; family Micrococcaceae; genus Paeniglutamicibacter; species Paeniglutamicibacter kerguelensis. The sequence goes on along the minus strand of NZ_JAGIOF010000001.1, from coordinate 1,209,024 downwards.
CAGGTGAATCAGCTCATCGATGAGGTCGGCATATTCGATGCCCGTTTGAGCCCACATGTGCGGGTACATGCTCGAGGGCGTGAACCCCGGCATGGTGTTGATCTCGTTGATGATCCATTTGCCGTCTTCGGTATAGAAGAAGTCGACCCGGGAGAGGCCTTCGGCGTTGACCGCGTCAAAGGCCTTGGCTGCCAAAGCCCGGATTTCAGTCGTTGCTTCTTCAGACAGGGCAGCTGGGCAACTCAATTGCGCTGCTGCTCCGTCCACGTACTTCGCATCAAAATCGTAGAAAGTGTGCCCGTCATTGGACACGGAAACCTCGCCGGGCATCGACGCACGTGGTGCAAGGTGTCCGCGCCCTTCAAGGACACCGCATTCAATTTCCCGGCCGATGATTCCCTGTTCCACGACCACCTTGGGGTCGTGGATCCGGGCCGCTTCAATTGCTTCTTCAAGTGCATCCGGGGTGTCAACCCGTGAAATACCGACCGAAGAACCTGCACGGGCGGGCTTTACGAAGAGCGGGTACTCGAGTCCCTGGACCGATTCCATTGCGGACACACGGTCGCGTCCCCACTGCTTGTCCGTGATGACTACGTAAGGTCCGACTTCAAAGCCGGCAGCTTCGAATACCACCTTCATGAAATGCTTGTCCATGCCAATGGCACTGGCTGCGATGCCCGAACCAACATACGGTACATCAGCCATTTCAAGCATTCCCTGAAGTGAACCGTCTTCACCGAACGGGCCATGGAGCAACGGGAAGACCAGGTCGATGTCACCCAGGGTCCGGACATCGTGCGTCGGCCCGGAAGCCAGGAGCTCATGGTGGCCCGGTTCGCCGGTGAGTCGGAGGATTTCTTTCCCCGAGGTTACCTCGGGCTTGGCACTGCCGGCCAAGGACCAAGTGGCCACGTCCTGATCCACCAGCGTCCATGTGCCGTCACGGGTGATCCCAACCGGGATCACCTCGTACTTTTCGCGGTCAATCGCATCGAGCACCCCTGCTGCGGTTACACAACTCACCGGGTGCTCAGAGGAGCGACCCCCGAACAAGAGCAAGACTCGAGGCTTACGAGTGTTTGTTGGACTCATTGGAGTTCCCCTTCGGATTTCAATTCACGGCCCAGGAGGCGCGCGCCCATGTTTTCTACGCTCAAGGTGCCTTCAAGTACCATGACCACGGCTTCGGTGATGGGAACCTCGACATTGTTGCGAGTGGCCAGGTCCAACACGGCACGACCCGATTTGATGCCCTCGGCCGTTTGGGACATCCGGTCGTTGACCTCATCGAGGTACAGTCCTTGTCCCAGGAGGCGTCCCGCGGTGTTGTTGCGCGAGAGCGAAGATGAGCAGGTGGCAACCAAGTCGCCCAGGCCCGCAAGTCCTGACAGGGTTTCATATTTTCCGCCCAATGCCAAAGCCAGGCGTGTGGTCTCGGCAAGGCCACGGGTAATGATGGATGACTTGGTGTTGTCCCCCATGCCCATCCCGTCGCAGATGCCCACGGCAAGGGCGATCACGTTCTTGGCGATACCGCCGATTTCAACGCCGATGAGGTCGGTGTTGGTGTACGGACGGAAGTATTCCGTGGAGCAGAGCGCCGCAATCCACGCCGCGGTTTCAATGTCGGAACAAGCTACAACGGAAGCCGTCGGTTGCTTGCGCGCAATCTCCATGGCCAGGTTTGGCCCGGAGAGCACCGCAATACGCTCGGGCTCGATGTCAATCTCCGCGGAAATTACTTCGCTCATGCGGGCATCCGTGTCTCGTTCGAGGCCCTTCATCAGGGAGATGAGCACGGCACCTGGTTCGATCGCATCACGGAAGGAGCGCAACTGCTCACGAAGGCTTTGCGCGGGAACGGCAAGGACAACCAATTCGGCGCCGGCCAAGACTTCACGGGGATCCGAGGATGAGGTGATGTTTACGGGCAGCTGCGTTTCACGCAGGTATCGAGAGTTCGTGTGGCGGGTGTTTATTTCAACGGCCACCTCTTCTCGACGCGCCCACACCATTACTTCCCGGCCTGCTTCTGAACCCGAATCGGCGAGCACCTTGGCAAAGGTTGTTCCCCAGCTTCCGGCTCCCATGACGGCGATCTTTTTTGGCAGGGTTCTCAATTATTTGCCTTCCGATTCGCCCGAAGCGGATCCACGTTCAAAGTTGCGTCCCTTGGTAGCTTGTCCGTGCTCGGTGGGGTCCCAAAGAACGTCAGGGGCCTCTTTACCACGTATCTCAGCCACGTCTTCGGCGATGGCACGCATGATTCTCTCGGTTGCCTCGTTCAGGACGGAACGGGTCATTGGAACGCCCCGGAGGTCGTCCAAGTCGACGGGATCGCCGATATTAACCGTTACCCGCTTGCGCGGGAACAGCTTGATGCCCTTGGCATAGCGCGGGAACAGATCCTGCGCACCCCAGTGTCCCATGGGAATCACCGGGGCTCCGGTCTGCAAGGCGAGGCGTGCCGCACCCGTGTGTCCGCGCATCGGCCACAGGTCCGGGTCACGCGTAAGGGTACCCTCGGCGTAAATAATGATCACACCGTTTGCATCGAGCACCCTGCGGGCTGCAAGAAGCGATTCGGAAGCCCCGACACTCGTGCGTGCCACGGGGATCTGACCGGTTTTCCGCAGTACAAATCCGAGCACCGGCACCTTGAACAAAGACTCTTTGGCCAAGTACCTGGGATAACGCTTGTTGCTGTAGACGGCGTGGCCGACCACGAGCGGATCAATCTCCGTGACGTGATTGGGACACAGGATGAATCCGCCAGTCGGTAGCTTTTCAAAGCCCTTCCAAGTCCGGCTGAGCATCAAATTCATGATCGGCCGGACGATTCCTGCAGCTGCAGCAAACACGGCTCTGGTACCGCGTGATTCTTTCATGCAAATTAGCCTATGCGGACTAGGCTATTTCATTCATTTCGACTCGCGCACCGAGATCAGTGAGCTTGTCCATGAACTTCTCATAGCCGCGGTTGATCAGTTCGATTCCCGTCACGTGGCTCGTGCCTTCGGCCGCCAGGGCCGCAATGAGATGCGAGAAGCCGCCGCGGAGATCGGGGATGTCGATATCGGCGCCCTTCATCACGGTCGGGCCGGAGATGATCGCCGAGTGCTGGAAATTGCGCTGGCCAAAGCGGCAAGGGATCGCACCAAGGCATTCACTGTGCAGCTGAACCTGGGCACCCATCTCAACCAAGGCGCTGGTGAACCCGAATCGGTTTTCGTAAACCGTTTCGTGGATGATGGAAACGCCGTGGGCCTGGGTCAATGCAACAACCAGTGGCTGCTGCCAGTCGGTCATGAAACCCGGGTGGACATCGGTCTCCAGCATGAGTGGTTTCAGTTCTCCACCGGGGTGGTAGAAACGAATGCCCGCATCCCGGACCTCGAATTCGCCACCAATCTGGCGGTAGGTGTGCAAGAAGGCGGTCAAGTCCCGCTGGGCCGCGCCTTCGACGAAGATGTCGCCCTTGGTTACCAGGGCGGCCGAGGCCCATGAAGCCGATTCGTTGCGGTCTGGAAGGGCCTTGTGGTTGTAGCCGGAAAGACGCTCGACCCCCACAATGCGGATCACCCGGTCGCGCTGAACCGTGATGATAGCGCCCATCTTCTGCAAGAGGGAGATCAGGTCAAGGATTTCGGGCTCAATGGCTGCACCTTCGAGCTCGGTGGTGCCCTTGGCTCGGACTGCCGTCAGCAGTACCTGCTCGGTCGCACCAACGCTCGGATATGGCAGTGAAATCTTTGCACCGGTCAGACCGTGGGGAGCACGAATGCTCGTACCCAGGGGCCCGGCCTTGTCAATGATGGCGCCGAAATTGCGCAAGACTTCCAAGTGGAAATCGATGGGGCGGTCACCGATTTTGCAGCCGCCAAGATTGGGAATCAGCGCTTCTCCCAGGCTGTGGAGCAATGGCCCACAGAAGAGAATCGGAATGCGCGAATCGCCAGCGTGGGTGTCAATCTCGTTGCTGGTGGCCGTCTTGGTGCCGGCTGGATCCATGGTCAGGTCACCGGTGGTTTCATCCTTGATGACCGTGACACCGTGAATCTTAAGCAGGCTGGTGACCACCGCAACGTCTTTGATCTCCGGGACGTTGCGAAGAACCGAGGGGGAATCCGCCAAAAGAGCGGCGACCATGGCCTTGGGTACCAAATTCTTGGCGCCTCGGACGGTCACTTTTCCTTTAAGTGGCACGCCACCATGAATCGTTAGGACTTTCCCCATGAACTTAAGAACCTCACCAAATTGTTTGTCCTTCGAAACCGAAGGTAAGACTTAGTAAGCATACAGCCCCCGGCATTGCAGGGGGCTGTATGCGGGCTGTAACGCCTGTCGCGTTTAAGCCGCTTCTAGCTGTAGGACCCTACTCAATTCGGGCTTGATCAGTCATGTCAGCATTGAGCGCGCCGCACCAGTTACGCGGTCAGCAAAGAGTTAAGAATACTTTGCCGGCAGCGTCGTGGGCTTGAAAGCCGGGCGCTGGTTCTCGAAGGCCGTGATCTCGTCTTCGTGCTGGAGCGTCAGGCCGATATCATCCAAACCCTCCATAAGACGCCAGCGAGTGTAGCCATCAATCTCAAACGGGGCAATGATCGAGCCACAGGTTACCGTGCGGGATTCGAGATTGACCGTAATCTCGGTACCCGGGTGATTCTCGATTTCCTTCCAAATCAACTCGATGTCGCTTTGTGCAACCTCGGCGGCGACAAGCCCTTGCTTGCCGGAGTTGCCGCGGAAGATGTCAGCGAATCGCGAAGAAAGGACGGCCTTGAATCCGTAGTCCTTGAGCGCCCACACAGCGTGCTCACGGGAGGAACCTGTACCGAAGTCGGGACCGGCGACAAGCACCGATCCGGTCGAGTACGGTTCTTGGTTCAAGATGAACGACGAATCCTTGCGCCAACCGGCAAACAGAGCGTCTTCAAACCCGGTGCGTGTGATCCGCTTGAGGTAGACGGCCGGAATGATCTGGTCGGTGTCGACGTTGCTCTGACGCAGCGGAACACCAACACCGGTGTGGGTCGTGATTTTTTCCATGATGTTTCCTTAGGCTGCGGTGGTGGCGGCTGATGCGGTGGGAAGGTCTGACGGCGAGGACAGCGTCCCCCGAATCGCGGTGGCCGCTGCGACAACGGGGGAAACGAGGTGCGTTCGGCCGCCCTTACCCTGCCGGCCCTCAAAGTTGCGGTTGGACGTCGAAGCGCAACGCTCCCCTTCGGCCAACTGGTCCGGGTTCATGCCCAGGCACATTGAGCAGCCGGCAAAACGCCACTCGGCACCGAAGTCGGTGAAGATCTTATCCAGGCCCTCGGCTTCCGCTTCGAGGCGAACTCGAGCCGAGCCGGGAACAACAATCATCCGGACGTTGGGGTCCTTTTCCTGACCCTCAATGATTGCGGCGGCGGCGCGCAGGTCTTCCATGCGACTGTTGGTGCAAGAACCCAGGAACACCGTGTCAACACGGATGTCCTTCATCGGGGTGCCCGCTTCAAGGCCCATGTAATTGAGGGCGCGCTCGCATGCGCTGCGTGCATTCTCATCCTCGAAGTCTTCCGGGGACGGAACCCTTGCAGACAGCGAGACGCCCTGCCCCGGGTTGGTGCCCCACGTGACGAACGGTTCGAGCTCGTCCGCGTTAAGGAACACCTCGGTGTCGAAGATTGCGCCTTCATCGGTGGCCAGAGTTTCCCATTCGGCGACCGCGGCATCCCAATCTTCACCCTGCGGGGCATGTGGTCGGCCTTGGATGTATTCGTAGGTGGTTGCATCGGGCGCCACCATGCCGGCGCGGGCGCCGGCCTCGATGGACATGTTGCAAATCGTCATGCGCGCATCCATGGACAGCGCACGGATGGCAGATCCACGGTATTCAAGCACGTAGCCCTGGCCGCCACCCGTTCCGATCTTGGCAATGACGGCCAAGATAATGTCCTTGGCCGTCACGCCAGGCTTCAAGGTCCCCTCGACGTTGATGGCCATGGTCTTGAACGGCTTCAAGGAGAGGGACTGCGTGGCCATCACGTGCTCGACCTCGGAGGTGCCGATGCCAAAGGCCAAGGCGCCGAAAGCACCGTGCGTGGAGGTGTGCGAATCGCCACAGACAACGGTCATGCCGGGCTGGGTCAGACCCAGCTGCGGACCCACCACGTGGACAATGCCCTGCTCCTTGTCGCCCAATGAATGCAGGCGCACACCGAATTCGGCGCAGTTCTTCCGCAGTGTTTCAATCTGGGTTCGGCTAGTCAGGTCCGCAATGGGCTTGTCAATATCCAGCGTGGGAGTGTTGTGGTCCTCGGTGGCAATCGTGAGGTCCGGGCGGCGCAGCCTTCGTCCGGCCAACCGAAGACCCTCGAAGGCCTGCGGCGAGGTCACTTCGTGAACCAAGTGCAGGTCGATGAAGATCAGGTCGGGCTGGCGCGCAGCGCCTACCCCTTCGCCCTTGCGCACGACGTGTGCGTTCCATACTTTTTCGGCCAGCGTCTGTGCTGCCTGGTGTGCGGCCATAACCGACTCCCTCGCTTGATAAAAGTCTTATAGGTTTACTGTTTCACCGCAAGCCACGTAATATCCACTACACGGATTTGCATCTCAAATAGTGAGACGTCAATATCATAGTATGGACACATCAAGTGGGGTCGGCGTCATCGATAAAGCGGCCCTTATTCTCAACGCCCTCGAGGCCGGACCCACCTCATTGGCGCAGTTGGTAACCGTCACCAACATCTCCCGCCCGACCGTGCACCGCCTGGCCCAGGCCTTGGTGCACCACCGCCTGGTGGGCAAGGACATCCATGGGCGCTTCGTCTTGGGCGGCAGGCTCGTCGAGTTGGCCTCGGCGGCCGGAGAAGACCGTCTGATTGCCGCCGCGGGACCGCTGCTCATCCAGCTCCGTGACAGCACCGGCGAAAGCACCCAGGTCTTCCGTCGCCAAGGCGACTACCGCGTATGCGTCGCATCGGCCGAACGGCCTGTCGGCCTGCGGGACACGATTCCCGTGGGAACCCAGCTTTCCATGAAGGCCGGATCCGCCGCGCAGGTCTTGCTGGCCTGGGAAGACCACGAACGGCTTCTTGACGGATTGCAGGGCGCGCGTTTTACCCCGACAATCCTGGCCGGCGTGCGCCGCCGCGGGTGGGCCCAGAGCCTAGGAGAACGCGAGCCTGGAGTGGCTTCGGTCTCGGCTCCGGTCCGCGGCCCGTCGGGGCGGGTCATTGCCGCGGTTTCCATGTCGGGCCCTATCGAGCGTCTCTCCCGGCAGCCCGGCCGCGCCCACCAAGAAGTCGTGGTTCAAACCGCGAATGCCTTGAGTGAAGCGCTTCGAAAGACCGGCGACTGATACACATGTTCGTTCGCCAAGCGGCAGAGAAGTACGCTTCCGGCCGGTCTATGCCCGCGGTCGTTCTTCATGCTCCGCTGCGGCGGTGAAGTGCAGGCGCGACGCTCGGCGATATGACCCGACCGTGCAGCGGCACTTCACCGCAGCTTGTGCACGCCCGGCGGAGCCTGATTATCCTTCGAAATGGTCGTAACCGATGGATGCGCCCTGCGCCAGTCCATCGAAGTAGACCTTGGGATTTGATTCTCCTGGCTCGAGGGCCTGCACAACCCCGACAGGCCTGAACCCCGGAGGCAGGTCGGCCTCCGCCGGGAATGTAGCCAACAAACCGTGATCCTCTCCCCCGGCAAGAACCCAGGGCAGCGGATCGCAGCCGAGCGCGTTGGAGATCGGTTCAAGTCGTTCGATGTCATTGAGCAGTGCGCCACGCTCGATACATACGTTCGCGCCACTTGCGGTTGCCATCCGTTGGCCGTCTTTAAGCAACCCGTCGGAGAGATCCATCATTGCGGTTGCCCCGGCGCGGGCAGCTTCGGGACCGGCGTGGAGCGGCGGCTTTGGGCGCCGCTGTCCTTGCACGATTCCAGCCTCGGCTTCCGTCCAGTCCGCCGCGGGCAGCGTCGAATCAAGCAACGCCAGTCCCGCCGCGGCGACCCCCAGCACGCCATTGACGGCCACGATGTCGCTAGGCTTGGCACCGGACCTCAGGATGGGTTTTCCCGTCGGCAGGGCCCCAGTGACAGCGGCAGTGATCGAAACCTCACTCCCCCTCCCTAGGTCCCCACCCGCAATTGAACAGTCCAACGCCCCCAGTTCACGAACCGCGGCGCTGAAGCCTTCGGCCAATTCCTCGACCCACCTCACCGGTGTTGAGTGGGGAAGGGTCAGGGAAATGACTGCCGCCGTGGCATAGGCGCCCATTGCATTGATGTCGGACAGGTTTTGCGCCGCGGATTTCCAGCCGACGTCAAAACCGCTGCTTTCGAAGCCGCTGGGCCAGTGCAGTCTAAAATCCTGGTTTTCGACCAGGGTGTCCACGGTGATAACGAAGGCCCCTCCGGGGGCCGCAATCATTGCCGCGTCGTCACCGGGACCCAGCAATGGCGCCGCGCCGCGCAGTCGCGGCAATATCCGTGCCAGCAAACCGCCCTCGCCTAGATTGCCAACAGTTAGATTTTCAGCCTCTGGCACGTCGAAGAGCTCCAATGAATTGATTGTGTCGATTGATTTCTGCGTCGACGGGGTCGACAACGGCTTCTTCCGCCACGGCAGCCATCGCGCCCAGCAAGGCCTTCCTGGCTTTGCGGGCGCGTCCGCTGCTGCCGACCCGGGCGGCGATACCGCTCAGGACGCCCAGGACCAGACCAAGCAGAATTCCCAAGATTAGCATCAACGTTGGTACGGGGATGCCTTCCACCCTGGGAGCGGGCGGGAGGCTGAACTGCAGATATTGCACCGCAGCAAGTGCCGCCAGCCAAAGCGCGCCGGTAAGTGCCGTTGCGAGGGACATCCATTGGATCACCGATACGAGCGGCCACCACCATGCACCTTTTGTGGCTTTCACGTCGGTGTTCGCGATGGCTTGATCCAGACGATCGGGTAGTTCATGCGTATGGTGGCGCGCCGCGCGGCGGATGGATGCCTTCCAGGGCTCCGGGGCACCGGCGCCCGCGCCTTCGGCATAGGCCCGCACGGCAGAGTCGGCTTGCGCGCGTTGCGCCAACCCCGGGGCAGGAAGGGACGTTCGATTGAGCTTGGGATTTACATCGGTGCTTTTCAGGTTCAGCCGACGCAATGGATCCGGGCGGAAATTGGACAGCCACCTTGTCAGCGGCCATCCCGTTTTCTTACGGGCATCGAGGCGGTATGAAGTGCGGACTGCGTCGACCACGGTGTCCATGCCGGATGCGACCGCCAAGTTCTGTATCAGCTCACGTTTTGCTTTGTCGGGCGGTGTTTTGAGTTCCTCCACGCCGTGGCCATCACCCAGTCGTTCGGCAATTGTTGCAACATCGGCAGCCAGCCTGTTTGATGCAGCACTTCGTGCGGTGACTACCTTGGCTATTTCCTGGCGAAGTCCTTCGATCCCTTCCCCGGTCGCCGCCGAGACGCCGAGAAGTCTAGGATTCCCGAGTCCGTCGCGTTCCAGTATGGAACGCAGAGACGTCATGACCGGGACCCGTTGTGCCTCGCGCAGATTATCGATTTGGTTGAGTACAACAAGGGTCACGGCACCGTGTGCGGACAACGGCCTGATGAAGTCGTGATGCACCGCGGCGTCCGCATATTTTTGCGGATCAAGCACCCAGATCAGGACATCTACTTGACCTGCCAATTTTGTTGCTATTTCCCGGTTGGCCAGGACCGTGGAATCAAAGTCCGGCAGGTCCAAAAGTATGAGACCGCTGGCTTCCTTTTCGGATCCAAAGACCCCCTGCTTGGCCAGACGCAATGGCGAGTGCAGGAATCGACGGTCATTGACCTCCAACCAATTCAGCAACGCGTCCGACCCATGGGCACCCCAGATTCCGGCCAGCGGCTGGCTGGTTGTCGGTCTGGTTGCGGCGACCCTGGCAAGTTCTTCCCCAACGACCGCATTGAAGAGCGAAGATTTCCCGCTGCCGGTCGCCCCAAAGAAGCCGACAACCGTGTGCTCGGAGGACAGCGTCCTGCGAGCCGCCGCGCGTTCCAGGACTGCCCAGGCCGCGGCACTTTCCTGTGTTCCAAGCCGTTCGTTTCCCAGCTCCGTTGCTTCCTGCAGTGCCTGCAACCGAAGTTCAAGGGGGCTAAGTGCGGATTCGGATCGGCGGCGGCTCATGCACCCTGCTCCCGGGCCAGTCGGCGAATGGCTGCCGAATGCTGATTCATGTTCTCGAGCTCCTGCTTTTCCGGGACGTCTTCAAGCCAGGACAAGAATCTGGCTCTTTCCAGCTCCAAAAGGGATTCACAACGCTGTTCAAGGCTTTCCATTGCCCTCTTGGTCAACCGCCTCACCGCATCCTCGCCGAAGATGGCTTCAAGCAATTTCTGTCCCACAAGGGCAGAGCCGCCAGCAATTCCCACTTCCAAGCCGGTCAATCCAGCCGTTGAAGCAAAAACAACAACCATCAAGGCAACTGCCACGCCATTGATTCCAAATGACACCATACGGGCGGTCATGTGCTTGTTGGCGCCTTCCGCACGGATGATATCCACGAGGTCAAGTTGCCAGGCCCTGACTTGACCGGCAACCTTGTCCGAAAAATCCTGGCTCGGGCTTCCGAACTTCCCTGCCTCGACAAGCGCCTTGCCCGCGGGGTCGGCCCTCCATCTGTCTTCGGCGGTTTCGCAGGCTTTTGCAGCTTGGTCCACCACCACTGCGTGCAGGCCGCTTTCAATGGCTTTTTCGACGCGGTCGACCGGCTGGGGTTTTCCCGTGAAAAATGCCCCTACTCGGTCGCGCAGCCGCCCGATCCCGGATTCGAGAGACCGGAAGAATTCTCCCGTTCCCACGAAATCCTGCCACCTGGCCAAAACCTCCCCGCGCAACAAAGTGCCGTCCTGCACGGCCAGTTGAATGCCGTCTTCGGCCTGCCCAAATGCCTCGTCGACATACGTTTCAAGCCGCAGGGCGCTGGCGGTTTGCTCGCCCATAGCAGCAGCAATTGCGTCAGTGCGGTTGGCAAGCTGACTCATGACACCGGCGAGCGTTTGGCGGGCGATGGCTGCGCGGGATTCACTGCTGGCGGCAATCTCCCCCAACCATGACTTGATGTCACCCACGGCCGCTTCAGGCAACATGTCCAATTCGTCGAGCTGGAACTCGCGCACCACAAAAAGTCGCGCGGACCCCAACCCCTCGCGTTGGAGCATGCCCTGCAGGTCTGCAGAAACTTCGGCTTCCACGCCGGCCGGCACACGATCCAACACAATTGAAATGCTGATGTTTCGCGCAGCAGCCTCGGAAAGCAGCTTCCAGGGAACGGCATCGGCATAGCGGTTCGCCGTGGTAACAAACACCCAGAGATCGGCCGCTGCCAGAAGCTGTCCGGCAAGGCGACGGTTTTCGTCGGAAATGGAGTCCACATCCGGGGCGTCCAGGATGGCGATACCACGGGGCACGGCATCGTCCTGAAGCAGGATGATGGAAGCGATGAGGGCAGGATCCGGATCCGCACCGACTTGGTCAGCGGGCAACATGCGCGCTGCTGGGACCGGAGTTCCGATGATGCGGCGAAGCCCTGGAAGTATGCGGTCGGTTTCAAGCCACGGCATGTCCTCCGCATGATGCAGAAGGATGGGCTGGCGGGTGGTCGGCCTGATGGCGCCGGCCCGCGTTACCGGATGGCCAACGATTGCATTGACCAATGTTGATTTCCCTGCGCCGGTGGAGCCGCCAACCACTGCCAGCAGCGGCGCGTCCAGGCTTCGGTAGCGCGGCAGGATGTAGTCATCCAGCTGCTCAACTGCCGTTCGCGCGTTTTCCCGTGCAACAGCCGCACCGGCGATCTCGAGGGGAAGCAGCCCACCAGATAATTGGTCTCGAACGGCGGAGAGCAATCTGATGGCTTCCACATCCGCAGGCGCAGCGGAAACATCGGGCACGCCTGCTGGTTCGGGGACATTACTAGTAGTCACAACTACATCATGCCAAATAGTCGGCCGGTATATCGTGACTTGGGGGGAATTCGCTCCAACCCTCGGAAAAGTCCGTTAAAGACAAAAGGCTCCAAACTGAAGTTTGGAACCATTTGCGCTGGTGACCCCAGCGGGATTCGAACCCGCGTTACCGCCGTGAGAGGGCAGCGTACTAGGCCGCTATACGATGGGGCCGCATAGCTGCAACGTTTTAGGACTGTTACCGTCCGATTCACATGAATCGTGACCCCAGCGGGATTCGAACCCGCGTTACCGCCGTGAGAGGGCAGCGTACTAGGCCGCTATACGATGGGGCCGTATGCTCCGCTTGTAGGGCTTTCGCCCCCAAGCAGACCGGCCTTCGCTTTCGCGAAGACCGTAGCGCTGGGGTACCAGGACTCGAACCTAGAATGTTGGTACCAGAAACCAGTGTGTTGCCAATTACACCATACCCCACAGCGTTGACTTGCTCTCCGGCTTTCCTTTTCGAAAGCTTTCCTGCGCCTCAGCACGAGAAATAACTATACAGGCGGATCGGCGCAAAGTACAAATCGGGCGCTACTCGCACCCCGGCGCACCCAAAAACCGCGTATTTCCGGCGATCAAGCGGGGTAACGAGGCCAGATTTTCGATGCATTTCCCCGAGTCGTTTTTGTGATCTGGGGCACGGTTCAGCAGGATTGCAATCAGTCCCGCGTCGCGCGCCCCCTGCACATCATTGATTGGGTTGTCCCCTACGTAAAGGGTTGTGCCGATTGAAGTGCCAAGCAACCGGCAACCTACGTGAAACGGACGCGGATCCGGCTTCGGCGCACCAGCAGTATCGGAGCCGACAAGAATGGAAATCCGCTCAAGGCCCGCGGCACCGAGCTTTTCTCGCTGGTAGCTTTCCACATTGTTGCTCACCGCCCCATAGGGGATGCCCATCGCATCCAACTCATCAAGGCAGCGGTGGACATCGGGGAATGGCGCCCACACGCTGCGCGCCGCGCGCTCGTACGAAGCACACCACCCGCCCAGAGCTTCTGCCGGCGGGGCATCCAGTCCCGCAAGTCCATAGGCGCGCTTGATCCGTTCAACGCGTTGCCCAAGAAATGTAAGCTCGCCCGACATGTAGCGTTCGTAGGCACCGGCGCCGTCGTCCGCGTAGTCGCGAGCAATGCGGTGGCGTTCATCCATGGGGACGTTCTCGAAGTCCTCGGCGGTCAGCAGATGGAAACCCTTGATCGCGGCAGATTTCAGGTCAACCAGGGTGTCGTCAATGTCAAAAAGAACGCCCTCAACTCGGGCGACGGAAGTGATTCCGCCAAGTGAGCTGAGGGCGTTGGTCGCGTTGTCCACGATTCTTTTGGTCTTCCCTACCGGGTGGCTCGGAAGGCACGCACGCGGGCGAGCGAGGATTCCTTGCCAAGAATCACCATGGATTCAAAGAGCGGCGGCGAAATGCGCTTACCGGACACCGCGGTGCGGATAGGTCCGAAAGCGTGACGTGGCTTGATGCCCAGCCCCTCCACCAGGGCCACCTTCAGCGCTTCCTGGATGGACTCTGCGGTCCAATCAGATGCAGCCTCGAGTGCGGCAACGCCTGCGTCAAGGATTTCGGCGGTGTTTTCCGGAAGTCCCTTCAAAGCATCCGCGGCCGGAACGATTTCCGAATCTCCGCGGAAGAGGAACTCCAGCATCTCGGGGGCTTCACCCAACAGGGTGATGCGCTCCTGGACAAGTGGCGCGGCCTCGGCGAGGATTTCCTGCTGGCGTTCGGTCAATTCGTCGCCGACCAGCTCATTGGCCTGCAAGTATGGAATCAGGCGGTCGCGGAAGTCTTCGGGTTCCAGCATGCGCACGTGCGTGCCGTTGATGGCTTCGGCCTTCTTGATGTCGAAGCGCGCAGGGTTGGACAGCACATCATGTACGTCGAATGCCTCGATGAGCTGCTCACGAGTGAAGATGTCCTCGTCGGCACTCAGGGACCAGCCCAGCAACGAGAGGTAGTTGAGCAGGCCCTCGGGGATGAATCCGCGGTCGCGGTGCAGGAAGAGGCTTGATTCCGGATCGCGCTTGGAGAGCTTCTTGTTTCCCTGGCCCATGACGTACGGAAGGTGACCGAAGAGCGGCATGTACTGGGCCACCTTTACGTCGATCAGGGCCCGGTAAAGTGCGATCTGGCGCGGGGTGGAGGAAAGCAGGTCTTCGCCACGAAGAACATGGGTGATCCCCATCAGCGCGTCGTCGACCGGATTGACCAAGGTGTACAGCGGCTGGCCGTTGGCGCGAACAACCACGAAGTCGGGAACGGTTCCCGGCTTGAACGTGATTTCGCCACGCACAAGGTCGGTGAAGGTGATGTCTTCATCCGGCATGCGGACACGCAACACCGGCTCGCGGCCCTCGGCGCGGTACGCGGCGACCTGCTCTTCGGACAGTTCGCGGTCGAAGCCGTCGTAACCCAGCTTCGGGTCGCGGCCGGCTGCCTTGTGGCGGGCTTCCACTTCTTCCGGGGTGGAGAAGGATTCATAGAGGTGGCCGCCGGCGCGCAGTTTTGCGATGACGTCCTGGTAGATGTCTCCACGCTGGGACTGGCGGTACGGCTCGTGCGGGCCGCCAACGTTTACCCCTTCGTCCCAGGTGATGCCGAGCCAGTCTAGTGCGTCAAGCAACTGGTTGTAGCTTTCTTCGGAGTCACGCTTGGCATCTGTGTCTTCGATGCGGAAGATCATCTTGCCGCCGGTGTGGCGCGCATATGCCCAGTTGAACAGGGCGGTGCGGATTAGGCCAACGTGCGGGGTGCCGGTCGGGGACGGGCAGAAGCGTACGCGGACGGGAGTTTCATCGGTCACAGTGGGAATGAGGGCTACATCAGTCATGATGTGTCTATTCTATGCCGCCGTGGGCGATGGTCTGCTGAACCTTCTGGGAGTGGTCGCCCAAGCCTGCCCGGAAACCAGCGGGCCCCGAGAACTCAATGAGTTTGCCCGGGGCCCGCATCGGAATCGAAACTATCGCAAGGTTAGCGACGGAAAGGATTGCTGAGGATTCCAATTCCCTCAATTTCAATTTCCACACGCTGCCCTTCGGCCACAAGGCCGACGCCTGCCGGCGTACCCGTGAGAATCACATCGCCGGGAAGCAGCGTGAAGGCCTGCGAAGCATAGGCAACCAGGTCGTTGATGCCCCACACCATTTCGGAGGTGTTGCCGTCCTGGACTACTTTTCCGTCCAAGCGGGTGGTCAACTGGGTGTCGTCATGGTCCAGCTCAGTCTGGATCCAAGGACCCAGCGGGCAGGAACCATCCCAGCCCTTGGCACGAGCCCACTGGCCGTCGGTGCGCTGTGCATCGCGGGCGGTGAGGTCATTGGCAACGGTGTAACCGAAAATCACATCGCCGGCCTTTTCAGCCGGAACATCCTTGCAGATTCTTCCAATGACAACAGCAAGTTCGCCTTCATAGGAAATCTCATCAGAGAAGCTTGGCAATGTGATCGGGTCGCCGGAACCGACCACCGCAGTGTTTGGCTTCAGAAACATCAGCGGTTCGGCAGGAACCTCGTTCCCGAGTTCGGCTGCGTGATCCGCATAGGTGCGTCCAAAGCCAATGACTTTGGAACGAGGAATGATCGGCGCCAACAGGCGGACATCTTCAAGCTTGTGCTTGGCGCCGGTGGGCTTGATGCCCTGGAAGAAGGGGTCGCCGGCAATGACAAGAACGTCATCACCTTCAACGACTCCGTACATCGGGTCACCGTCAACTACAAAACGAGCAATACGCATGGTTTACAGCTTAGTGGTTTCTTGAGGATCAGTTTCATCGCTTGCCGGAGCTTTCCGCTCGCCGGAAGAAGGCACAGGCTCTTCATCCCTGACAGCCAATGCGGGTTTGTCCGGGTATCCGGTCGGGTTGGTTGATTGCCAACGCCACATGTCTTCGACCATTTGTTCAAGGCCGCGTTCAGCCTTCCAGCCGATTTCTTCGCGTGCCAAGCTCGGGTCTGCATAGCTTGCCGCGACGTCGCCGGGACGACGGTCAACAATCTCGTAGGGAATCTCTTGCTTGGACGTCCGGGCGAATGCCTGGATTACTTCCAAGACTGAGGACCCGTGTCCCGTTCCAAGGTTCCAGGCATGAAGCCCGCCGTGGTCTTGCAGGTATTCAAGCGCAGCCAAATGGCCGGCACCCAAATCGACCACGTGAATGTAGTCACGCACTCCGGTGCCATCCGGCGTCGGGTAATCACTGCCGAAGACGCTGATCTTTTCGCGCACACCGACAGCAACTTGGGCGATGAAAGGCATCAAGTTGTTGGGAGTGCCTTGAGGGTCTTCGCCGATGCGACCCGACTCGTGGGAACCGACGGGATTGAAGTAGCGGAGCTTCGCAATCGACCAGCGCGGGTCGGATGCCGCCAAATCATCTAGCATGAACTCAATGTGCAGCTTCGTGCGCCCATAAGGGTTGGTGGCAGAAAGTGCGGTCGTCTCGGTGATTGGCAGCTCCTGCGTTTCCCCATAAACCGTCGCGGAGGAACTGAACACGAACGTGCGGACATTGTGGGCATCCATGATCTCCAGCAGGTTGAGCGTGCCGGTCACGTTGTTGCGGTAGTAAGTGAGCGGCTTTGCCACAGACTCCCCCACGGCTTTGAGCCCGGCAAAGTGAATCACGGCTTCCGGGCGAGCCGATTCGAACACTTCTTCAAGACGATCCGCATCGAGCAAATCCCCTACGTGAAGGGCTGCATTTTTCCCGGTCAACTCGGCGACCCTGCGAAGGGCCTCGGGCGAAGAATTGCTGAGGTTGTCGTATACGTAAACCTCGTGCCCCTCTTCAAGCAACAGGAGAACCGTGTGGGATCCGATATAGCCGGCACCGCCGGTGACCAAAATGCGCATGCTTTCCATTCTAGTTATGTTTGACCAATTTCATCGCATTAAACGAATGTTGGGTGGGGTTCAAAACGAATCCCACCCAACATGTATTGCCTAAGGTTTAGGCCAGTCGCTCGAGCCATCCGTGGCGATCGGCAACCACGCCGGTCTGGATTCCCAACAATTCGGTTCGCAGTGCCATGGTTACCTCGCCGGCCGGAGCTTCGGGGTCGCCGATGTGCTCTTCACCGTTCTTGAGGACACCGATCGGGGTGATGACGGCGGCCGTGCCACAGGCAAAGACTTCCTCGATATCACCGTTGGCGATTCCCTCGCGCCATTCCCCCAGAGCAATGGTCCGCTCTTCAACGTCCATCCCACGGTCCTTCGCAAGCTGGATGATCGAGGAGCGGGTAACGCCTTCGAGAATGGTTCCCGTCAGGCGCGGGGTGACAAGCTTGCCGCCCTTCATGACGAAGAAGACATTCATGCCGCCAAGCTCTTCCACAGCCTCGTCATTGAACGGGTCGAGGAAGAGGACCTGCTTGCAACCGTTTTGTTCGGCTTCGAGCTGAGCAACCAAGGACGCTGCATAGTTGCCTCCGCACTTGGCCGCACCGGTGCCTCCACGCCCGGCGCGGGCATAGTTATGCGAAACCCAGATCCCAACAGGCTTCAATTCGCCGCCGAAGTAGTTTCCTGCAGGAGACGCGATGACACGGTAGGAAACCTCACGTGCAGCACGGACACCCAGGAATGCCTCGGTGGCGATCATGAAGGGGCGGAGGTAGAGTGCCTCGCCCTCCCCGGACGGTACCCACTGGACGTCCGCCTTGACCAAACGGCGCAACGACTCGACAAAGGCATCCTCATCAAGTTGCGGGAGCGCAAGGCGCTCGGCCGAGCGGTTCAACCTGGCGGCATTTGCATAGGGGCGGAAGGTCCAGACGGTTCCATCCGCGTGGCGGTAGGCCTTGAGGCCTTCAAAGATTTCCTGACCATAGTGCAAAACCGAAGCCGCAGGATCCAAGGAGATAGGACCGTACGGCTCAATACGAGCGTTGTCCCATGTTCCCGTCACACCATCTTCACTGGCAGTCCAGTCAATGACTGCCGTGTGGTCGGTGAAGAAGTCGCCAAAACCGGGATTCGCCAAGATGGCAGCGCGGTCCTGGTCGCTCTTGCGTTGGTGTGAAAGTTCTTCGGTGAATTCCATGATGCCGTCAGGCTTCCTCTTCGAAAGGGTTTTGCGGTGGCAAGTCAATCATGACTTGCCACCCTAAGATTCGGTTCCATATCGAACCTAGACTTAAGCCTATGCCAGTGCCGCCACGATTGCATCGCCGATTTCGGCGGTGGTGCGTGGGTCGGTCATTTCATCGCGTGAGGCAATGTCACTTTCGACTGCTTCTTCAACTCGACGTGCGGCCTTCGGCAAGCCCACGTGATCCAGCAGCAGCGCGACCGAAAGGATTGCAGCGGTCGGGTCGGCTTTCTGCTGGCCGGCGATATCCGGCGCCGATCCGTGTACCGGTTCGAACATGGAAGGAGCTGTACGGTCCATGTTGATGTTTCCCGAAGCGGCCAAGCCAATGCCGCCGGTGATCGCACCGGCCTGGTCCGTGAGGATGTCACCGAACAGGTTGTCAGTCACAATCACGTCGAAACGCGATGGATTGGTGGTCATGAAGATGGTTGCGGCATCAACGTGCAGATAATCGTGAGTGACGTTTGGGAATTCCGCAGCAACGGCTTCAACCGTCCGGCGCCACAAGTGTCCGGCATAGACCAGGACGTTGTGCTTGTGGACGAGTGTCACGTGCTTGCGATCGCGTTCATTGGCGCGACGGAATGCGTCTCGAACCACGCGTTCCACACCGTACGCCGTGTTCACTGAAACTTCCGTGGCGATTTCATGGGGGGTACCTACCCGCAGGGCACCGCCGTTGCCCACGTAAGGCCCCTCTGTTCCTTCACGGACAACAATGAAGTCGACATCGCCCGGCGCCGCGAGGGGGCTCGGCACGCCCGGGTAGAGCTTGGCCGGGCGAAGGTTCACAAAGTGATCCAAGCTAAAGCGAAGTTTGAGCAACATTTCCCGCTCAATGAGCCCGGACGGAATCCGGGTGTCACCGGGGGCCGCACCGACCGCGCCAAAGAGGATGGCGTCGTGGGTCTTCAATGCCTCGAGGGTTTCTTCCGGCAGGGTCTCCCCCGTCTCGAGCCAGTGTTCGGCCCCAAGTTTGTAGTCGGTCAGTACCAGTGGGGCGTCGCTCTGCTCAGTTGCCTTCTTCAAGACCTTTACGGCTTCGGCAATTACTTCGGGACCAATTCCGTCACCTGGAATGACGGCAATATTCAAGGATTCGCTCATGGTCTCATGATAGCTATTCGTATCACTATGTGATCACCCTGTCTCATAATGTGGAATGACGATCGGATTGTGACGTTCACCAATCAACCCCTGGCATGATGCCACCGAAGAAAGTGCGCTAGTAGGCTTTCTACAGAGCCTTCTCCCCCCGAAAACGCAGGATTACATGACACCACATCGCACTTTGGACCGCTGGATCCGCGAAAACCCCAATAAGGTAGACCTCATCCTGGGTATCGCAATATGGCTTGCGTTTGGGCTCTCCAGTGCATTCACGATGTCAGGCGTCACCCAGAACGGTGTCAGTCAGTTCATTCCGGCGTTGATTTTGGGCTCGGCGGAAACCCTCCCCCTTATCTGGCGACGACGAAAGCCCGGTGTTTCGGCGGGCATCATCGTTGCCACCCACCTGGTCCAGGTGGCAATCACCGACGTTTACCTGCCCTCACAGATTGCCGTGCCAATAACCGTGTATACGCTTGCTGCCTACGGCAAACGGTGGCAATCCATCGCTGGCCTTGCTGCGGGTTTCCTCGGTGCCCTGCTGGTGACCCTGAAACTTGGAATGGCCAGCGGATTCACCGTTGAGGGGGGCCTCATCAGCTTTGTTGGGCTTGGCCTCGTGGTGATGCTCGCCTGGACCTTCGGTGACCTCGCCCGTACCCGCCGCCTTGCGATGCAAACCCTCGAGGATCGTGCCCGCAGGCTCGAAATCGAGAGGCAGCAAGAGCGGGATCTGGCCGCCGCGGACGAACGTAGCCACATTGCACGCGAAATGCACGACATTGTGGCGCATTCTCTATCCGTGATCATCACTCAGGCAGACGGTGCCCGATACGCAAGTGAACACGAGCCACAAATTGCCCGCACGACACTTGCAACAATCGCCGACACTGGCCGGGGGTCGCTTCGCGAGATGCGCCGCCTTCTCGGTGTCCTCCGCAACGACGAGGAAGCACCCACCCGGCCGCTCCCCACGCTTGCAGACATCCAGGATTTGCTGGATGCAACACGAAAAACAGGTCTCGACATCAGCTACTCGGAATCCGGGCAAGCTCGCCGCGACCTTCCCGCGGGGGCCGAGCTGACTTGCTATCGCGCCATTCAGGAAGCGCTGACAAATGTGGTCAAGCATGCGGGTCCATCCGTTCTAGCAACCGTGAGCCTTGCTTGGGACTACCGTGGATTGAACATCGGGATCACCGACAACGGCCGTGGAGCCGGAGCGCTCGGCACGGCCGATGTCGGCCAGGGATTGCGTGGAATGAGCGAACGCGTTTCGCTCTATGATGGCCGGGTGGAAGCGATTCCCGTCCCCGGGGGCGGGTTCCGTGTTGCAGTATTCATCCCTTACACAGAGGACTAGAAAATCTTGTTGAAAGAGAACCCCATCCGCGTGGCACTCGTGGATGACCAGCTTTTGGTCCGCAGCGGCTTCAGGATGTTAATCAACTCGCAACCCGACCTTGAAGTGGTTGCAGAGGCTTCCACCGGACGGGAAGCGCTCGCCTCTCCGGCGCTGGCTGGCGCCGATGTCATTCTGATGGACGTTCGCATGCCGGAGATGAATGGCATTCAAACTACCGAGCATTTGCTCGCGGGACGGACCAAGGATTCGCCCGGGCCAAGGGTAATCGTGCTGACCACCTTCGACCTTGATGAGTACGCGCTCTCAGCAATTCAGGCAGGTGCCAGCGGATTCCTGCTTAAGGATGCGCCTCCCGAGGAATTGCTCGAATCCATTCGCACGGTTTTCCGTGGAGATGCAGTCATCGCACCATCCACCACGCGCAGGCTGCTGGACCACGTCGCCCCGATCCTCCGCCGTGCGACTTTGCCGGACAGCATGCATGTCAAGGCCGTCGAATCGTTGACACCGCGCGAACGTGAAGTCTTCGGGCTTATCGCCAACGGCCAATCCAACCCGGAAATCGCCGCCGGCCTCTTTCTCTCCGAAGCCACGGTCAAGACGCATGTTGGACACATCTTGGCCAAACTCAACGCGAGGGATCGGGTCCAGGCAGTCGTCATTGCCTACGAAACAGGCGTCGTGTCGCCCTAGACTGGTGCTTGCGGGGCAGAGAACCGAAGCAGGCGATTGCGGTTCACTGGTTACCCGCTCCAATGTACTTGGTTGTGGGTGATTCAAGGGGATGGATGCTGGAAGCACCCATTTACCGCTCTGCCCCTTGCGGCCGGCGAACCGTGACACGGCTCAATCCTCAGCCAAAGGTTCCCAGTGGACATGGGCTCACAAGGCCCATTTGTGGGGCAGCAAGAAGGCCGGGTGCGTGGATGCTGTGCAAAGGCAAAGCATCCACGCACCCGGCCATCGTCTATGCGAGTGCCAAAAGTCCGATTATTGAACCGGTTCTTCGTACTTCGGGAAAATCGGTGTCGGTGCCGGCAGCTCCGTGCCAGCCACCAACGCAGTATCGAATGCATCGAAATCTCGCGCCGAACCCTCGGGCTGGCCCAAGACTTCAAGCAGCGATGACGCGGCAGTTGGCATAACCGGCTGCACCAGGAGCGCCACTCGGCGGACGACTTCCAAGGTCACGTACAAGACGGTTTCCATGCGCGCGACGTCGGTTTTCCGCAACACCCAAGGGGCTTGGTCGGCGAAGTAGGCGTTCGTGTTGCCCAGCACTGTCCAAATGGCTTCGAGCGCCTTGCTGAACTCCTGACGCGAGTATGAATCGCGGCAAAGATCGAGAAGCTTGCCGGCCTCGGCCAGGATGTTCTGGTCGGCTTCGGTGAAATCGCCCGGGGTGGGAACCGCTCCCCCGCAGTTCTTGGCCACCATGGACAGCGATCGCTGGGCAAGGTTGCCGAGATTGTTGGCGAGATCCGAGTTCATGCGGGCCACGATAACTTCATGGTTGTAGCTGCCATCGGCACCAAACGGGACTTCGCGCAGGAAGAAGTAGCGGACCTGGTCCAGACCGTACTGGGAAATGAAATCGGTGGGTGAAACAACGTTGCCTAGTGACTTGGACATCTTCACGCCGTTGTTGTGAAGGAAGCCGTGGATCATCACGCGCTTGGGCAAAGGCAATTTCGCCGACATCAGGAAAGCGGGCCAGTAGATGGCGTGGAAGCGCGAAATGTCCTTGCCGATCACATGCACATCGGCTGGCCAGTACTTCTTGAAGGATTCGGCCTCGACGTCGGGGAACCCGGTGCCCGTCAGGTAGTTGGTCAACGCGTCGACCCACACGTACATGACGTGGTCCTTGTTGCCCGGAACCGGAACTCCCCAGTCAAAAGTCGTGCGCGAAATCGACAGGTCTTCCAGCCCGCGTTCGACGAAGCGAATGACCTCGTTGAAGCGGGAGTGTGGCGCGCCGAAGTCGGGCTGAGACTTGTAAAGCTCAAGCAGCTTGTCCTGGTAGGACGAGAGCTTGAAGAAATACGATTCCTCTTCGGTCCAGGTAACCTCGGTGTCGGTTTCCTTGGAGTATCGCACCCCGTCTTCACGAACTTCGGTGTCTTCTTCGGCGTGAAAAGCCTCGTCGCGCACCGAGTACCAGCCCGCGTACATGTCCAGGTAGATGTCGCCGTTGGCCTCCATGCGCTTCCAGATGGCTTGGGCAGCGGCATAGTGGTCGGAGTCGGTGGTGCGAATGAAGCGATCGTAGCTGATGCCCAGCTCGTCGTTCATGGCCTGGAACGCATCCGAATTCCGCTGGGCCAGCTCGCGCGGGGTAATTCCCTGCTTCTCCGCAGTCTGCAACATCTTTTGGCCATGCTCGTCGGTACCGGTCATGAAGAACACGTCAAAGCCGTCAAGTCGCTTGAAACGTGCCATGGTGTCGGTCGCGATTACCTCGTAGGCATGCCCGATGTGTGGCACGCCGTTCGGGTAGGAAATGGCGGTGGTGATATAAAACGGAGTCTGCTCAGAAGTCACCCTAGAAATCTACCGTAGTTTGGCAGTAATCCGCCCATCGGAAACACTATGTGAGCCGATCGATTTGGTCCCAAAAGGCGATGCGGAGTGCTCTTCGGACATCCTGCAGATCCGTCTTCCACTCGCCAATGCGCTGGGCGCAATCCTTGAGCAGTACCCGGTCGATTTCCGCCGGCAACAGCGGGCGGTCCGCAAGCAAGTCCTTGAGCTCCGCTTGCGTGGTGCTGGCGTGCCAGTTCCGTGCGACGCTGGCACCGACTTCCTCGGCCACATCCATGTCCGAAGGGTCGCGGGACGTGCCGGTTGCGAATCCCGAGGTCTGCTGCGTTGAGCTGTAGACGAGTTGATAATCAGGCGGTGTTGCCGTCGCCATGGGCTGGGCCTTGGGACGGGATTGCAACAGCGCCGGTGAGGGAGGCCTCGGAACCCCGGGCTTAGTCGTGACGGGCAGTTCTTCCGCTGCATCCCCGATGATCTTGGCTTGGGTGCCTGCGCTGGCAATGGCGGCAGATTGGGCCGCATGTTCCGGATCCCAAGTCACGGCCTTCATGAAGGATGAGGCAATGAGTTCTTCGGGCAGGGTGATAATGCTGTCGACCCGGAGGGCCAAGTGCTCAGCAACCGAAGCCACTCCCAAGCGGTGGTCCGCCTTCTCCACGCCAATGAGCACCACCTTCATGCCCAGGTCCTGGGCTTCTTCGACGGCCTCGGCCAAGTCGTCGTCGCCCGATACGAGGAACGCCACCGAAGCAGCGCGATTTCGGGCAATCCCGACAAGGTCCAGAGCCAGTTTCAGGTCTACGCCCTTTTGCTCGCCGTTGAAGGAAATACGCCCCAAACGAACCTTGACGCCTGGTAGTAGGCCAATGCGTTTGTGCTGATCGGTGAAGATGGCATCCTTCGCAGCGTCGTACCAATAGACGCGAAGGTTCTCCAAGCCGGAAGAATCCTTGGCAGTTTTAAGGATTCCTTCAATCAGGGCCTCGTAGTTCACGGTAAAGGCTGCGCGCAGAGTTGTCCCAGAAGTTCGGTGCCCTCCTATTGCCAGTAGAAAGCTTGCGTCCACGAAAATAGCGCTCTGTGACATCATACCTTGATCCTATGCTCTTGGGCGGTTGAGTTGGCGAAACGCGCGGATCAACTCATCTCTACACAGGGAGTTCCCAGCAATCCACTGGGTAAGCCAACGCTCCGTGCTTCCTGAGCATCGGACCGTCCGGCCTCATAGTAGGCAAAGACAAAACGTGCCCCACACGCCGCCGCAACTATTCACGGGATTTGTTCCCGGAAAGCACTGGCAGGTGCGAGGCACGCTATGCGCTACTGGTTGAGGCGATTAGCCTTCGAGGTTGATTTCGCGCGCCACGGTGGCGCCGATTGCCGCTCCGACGATGTCTAGCACGCCGGCCGGCAGGGCCGAATCAACCGCAAGTACGGCCAAGGCTTCGCCACGTTCTTGCTTGCGAGCCACCTGCATGCCAGCAATGTTTACGCCCTGTTCGCCGAAGACGTTGCCCAGGGTGCCGATGACGCCCGGACGGTCCGCATAGCTCAACACGATCATGTGATCGGTGACGGGAATTTCGACTTCGTAACCGTTGATGCCTACGAGCTTTTCAATCTGCTTCGGACCGGTCAGGGTGCCGGCAACGGAAAGCTGGGCACCTTCCGAGGACGCGCCCTTAATGGTGAGGAGGTTGCGGTACTCAGGGGAATCCGGGCTTGTAACCAAGCGCGTTGCAACGCCGCGCTGTTCGGCGAGCACCGGGGCGTTGACGTAGGAGACCTGATCCGAAACCACGTCCATGAAGACGCCCTTGAGAGCTGAAAGCTCGAGGGCCTTCACATCCAGGGAGGCGATTTCACCGGCAACCACAACGTCGATGCTGGTCAACGAACCAACGGTCAATGCGTTGAAGATTCGTCCCAGCTTTTCAATCAGCGGGATGCCCGGGCGAACGTTTTCATCGATGACGCCACCTGCAACGTTGACCGCGTCAGGCACGAGCTCGCCGGCCAATGCCAGGCGTACGGACTTTGCAACCGAAACTCCGGCCTTTTCTTGGGCTTCGTCGGTCGATGCTCCGAGGTGCGGGGTGACAGTGACATTCTCGAACTCGAAGAACGGCATATCGACGCTTGGCTCCTTGACGAAAACGTCAATGCCGGCGCCAGCGATTTCTTCATTTTTCAATGCCGTGTATAGGGCGTCTTCATCGACAAGGCCACCGCGGGCAACGTTGATGACGTAGGCCGACTTCTTCATTTTCGCAAAGGCGTCCTTGCCAAGCATGCCCAGGGTTTCCGTCGTCTTGGGCATGTGGATGGTGATGAAGTCAGACTGGGCCAACAACTCATCCAGGCTAACCAACGTGACACCAAGCTGCTGGGCGCGGGCAGGGGTGATGTATGGGTCATAGGCGAGGATATCCATGCCAAAGCCCTGAAGCCGGGCGGCAACCAAGGCGCCGATGCGGCCAAGGCCAATGATGCCGGCCTTCTTCTCAAACAGCTCAATTCCGGTGTAGGAGCTACGCTTCCATGCGCCACCCTTCAGCGAAGCGTTTGCCGCAGGGATCCGACGCGCCAACGATACGATGTGTCCCACCGTCAGCTCGGCTGCGGAGATGATGTTGGAGGTCGGGGCGTTTACGACCATGACACCTGCCTGAGTGGCGGCCTTGATATCGACATTGTCCAAGCCGACGCCGGCGCGGGCGATGACCTTAAGGTTCTTGGCAGCGGCAATGGCCTCGGCATCCACTTGGGTTGCCGAACGCACGAGGATTGCATCAACGTCAGCAATGGCGGCCAACAGCTGGGAGCGGTCCGCACCGTCGGTCTGGCGAATTTCGAAATCGGGACCCAGGGCCGCAACGGTTGCGGGCGAGAGTTCTTCGGCCAAAAGGACGACTGGCTTGTTTACAGACACGGGGTGGCACCTTTGCTATTTCAGTGGGCTGGATGCTTGGCCCGAACGACAGCCGGACCAGATGCCAGATTATCGCCCGCCGCGTCATACTTCGGGGTTCACTGCATGATGTTACGAACCCAATAGCACGCTTTGTGAACTTCTTCACATGAAATTGAAATTCCAGTGGGTTCATGGCCGAGAAAAGCAGCAAAGGCTCAGCAGGCGTTGTCATCATTGCTCTCGGGCATGGGCCTTGAATCTCGGCCGATGCCCGATCACCCGGGCGAATTCATTGTCCGAAACTTCATGGAGGCCCGAGCCCAGTTGTTTTCTCGACTGCTGGGAATGCGTTGGCGCGAAATGTTCCGCTCAGGCAGCCACCATCCGTAAGACCGTAGGCAAATGCCTCGGCTGCACACCAAGCGCTCCATCGCCAAGTAGCCAACTACCAACTACCAACTACCAATCCTGTGGGAGTTGGGACCAGTCACTTTTAGTGGACCTTTGGGGATGCTGACACGCCGCCACTACTCAATAACAGCTCAATGCATCTGCTCCATCGCAGTCGTGAGCGTCACCTAATCATCTACAAATTTTTTGATTGCTGTAGCCGCCGCGATCCTACAGCCTCAGTTGCTGGCCTGGGTATCGCTGACGGCGCTGTCCGGAAACGATGTCCCGGCCACCTCACAGGCCTAGCTCATCGGGGCGCCCAACGATCACGCCCGCTCGCTAAATCGTTTGGGAATCGCCACAAGATTCCAATCACAGACAGTTCACGGCCAGACTGCGATCCGCAAATAGTGCCCCAGCGCGTGCCCTGACGAGAAATCAAGGTCCATATCGTCAATGCGATTGGCACGGTACAGGCCGATGGTCGACGCCACTCCGTGCGGGAATTACCCGAAAGGCCGGCATTAGCCGCATGAACAATCCAGATGGCAGCACCGTGGCCGGAACCCCTAATTGGATCACATGTCGTTCGACATGGATAATATCTACCGGTGCCTCCGTAAAATGCGGCACAGTTTTGTATGCCCAATTAACTGTCATTGGGTATGACTATTTGGAAAATGGGGAAGATATTGTCCGATAACGATCGGTACGAAGCGCACCGAATCGCAGCAATCGTACCTTGCTATAACGAAGAGCAAACGGTAGCGAAGGTTGTACGTGACCTCAAGGCCGCCGTCCCAAGCATGGAAGTCTACGTTTACGACAACAACAGTAGCGATGAAACGGTCCGCGTGGCTCGTGAAGCAGGCGCTATCGTCCGGTCTGAATCCCGCAAGGGTAAGGGCAATGTTATCCGCCGTGCCTTCGCCGATATCGATGCCGATATCTACGTCACCATCGACGGGGACGACACTTATGAAGCTGCGGATCTACCCCGAATGATCGGCACGCTTCTCTCGGGCCCGTATGACCATGTGCTTGGTGTTCGTAAGGACAGCAGCGAGACGGGATCCTACCGACCGGGCCATGAGATGGGCAACCGGATGTTCAATCGACTCGTTAGTTTCCTTTTCCATTCGCAGGTATCCGACATGCTGTCCGGCTACCGCGTTTTCTCGCGTCGATTTGTTAAATCGTTCCCTGCGATCTCAAAGGAATTTGAGATCGAAACAGAGCTAACCGTCCACATGATGGCTCTTCGCCTTCCTCAGGTGGAGGAAAAGGTGGGGTTCCGGGATCGACCCGCCGGAAGCGAAAGCAAGCTCAACACCTACTCCGACGGCCTGAAGATCCTCAACGTTATTTTCCAGCTGGTTCGCAACGAACGACCCAACTTGTTCCATGGTGTTGTCACCATTCTGGCCTGTGCGCTCTCGCTGATATTAGGGTTGCCTGTCGTATTCGAATTCTTCGAAACGGGACTTGTTCCGCGCCTTCCCACTGCAATCCTTTCGGCTGCGTTGATGGGTATGGCCGTGTTGGTGAGTTCAGTAGGCGTTCTATTGAGTGGAGTGAGAAGGGCTCGTAGGGAAGCTGCGCGCCTGGCTTATCTGCGCTTGGACCCTCCAGCCCATGTTCCCGCTGAAGACACCATGTTCTACAGAATCGGGCAAAGCTCGTGAATGCCAATTCCAAGGTAGACAGTGTCTCAAACCCAATCACAACGGACCATCGGGAACCATGGACGCGCAATGACTATATTTGGATCTCGGTTGTAGCGGTTTTTGCGCTCATGGGGAGCGTGTTCATGTGGGCAGCAAACAAGCCTGGCCGCATGAGCAATGATTCCAGTTATCAGTTGCAGCAGGTTCTCGGGAATATCCCGCTTAACGACTGGCACCCGGCCATCATGACCGAGACCTGGCGACTGCTGTACACGGTAACAGGGCAAATTGGTGCAATGGCTCTAGTCCAGATTCTTCTGGCCTTCCTCGCTGGCACACTCTTTTCCATCTATCTTCACGATTTGACACGCCGCTGGTCTGTTTCCGTTTTGGGCATCGGCATAGTGTTCTTGCCATATGTCATTACTTTCCTTGGCGTGATGTGGAAAGACGTCCAAATGATGATTGCACTATTCATCGGCGTTGCCTTGACCCTTCTGGCAGACAGGGCACGAAA
This sequence comes from Paeniglutamicibacter kerguelensis, assembly GCF_017876535.1. Lineage (NCBI taxonomy): Bacteria > Bacillati > Actinomycetota > Actinomycetes > Micrococcales > Micrococcaceae > Paeniglutamicibacter > Paeniglutamicibacter kerguelensis. Next base: position 1,180,414 of record NZ_JAGIOF010000001.1, on the reverse strand, counting down.
ATTCCGTGTCCCACTTCTGATAGCTGCATTTCTTTTCTTGCTATACGGAGTCCTAGTTAGAAAGAACGCGGCATTCGCCATCCTCCCGCTGGTGGTATTGCTGTTCGTCGTTTGGCGAAACAACTCTCGGTTCAAGCCTTGGTTAACCGCGTCGAAGAAACGCCGACTCCTCGGCCCAGTAGCCGCGATTGCCATTTTCGGTATCGTAACTTTGCTTTCAAGTGCTTCATTTACGGCAGTTGCAAAACCCGAACCTGCCGGACAACTCTCACAAGTTTTTCTAGATGACGTGATTTTCACAATGTCGGCCGATAGAATCCGTAATTCAGAAGCCCCAGAAGAGCTGAAATCTAAACTTATAAATGCCCAGAAAGATTGTGAATCAAAGGGCATTATCTGGGATGCATATTGGAAATGCTACGGGAGGGGTGCGACCGGGAAACCATTCGAACCAATTGCCATGCAAACCGAGCTGAGGAACCTTTGGATCCAAGAGGTCGTAACAAATCCGGTGAATTATGTTGCATACCGTACACAGACTTTTGCTCGGTTCCTCTTTGACACGGGAAGCGTGTATCGACCTTCCCAAAACATCGAATCTGTACCTGCCGAATATCAAGTAAACGCTGGCAAAGCTGACAGTGTCCTTACCGACTACGTTCTCAAGTTCGGCTACAAGACGTTCCCTTGGCTCTTCTCTGCATGGTTCTGGTTTGTTGCCTCGATTGCTACCATCGCTGTCGGTTGGCGCGCTAAGTATCTCCGCGTTCAAATTGTGGCGCTTGCAAGCTCGGCTACGTTGTACCTGGTCGGTTACTTCCCGATAGTCCCGGCTTCTGACTATCGGTACTCCTATTGGGCGGCAGTGGCCACAAGTATGGCGATCACATTGATTGTTGCGGATCGATTCTTGGCCTCTAAGCGATCATTTCAAGCTGGGGAATTCGCAGAAAATCACGTTTCAGAGATTGCTTCAAAGTGAGTAGATTCGTATTGGTAGCTGTGCCGCAGCACAAGACTGATACCAATAGGAATCTAGGAAAGTGAGTTGATAGCACATTTTTGGTCAGACTACCATTGTTAGAATATTTGGCGTAGGGATTTACCCGTTTCTCAACGCCGAACCATGAGTAACGAATGAAGGCGCACCTGACTGAGAATGTATGCTTCTAGGACCCAACTCCCCAGCTTTAACGGACTCAGTAACTATGTCTAGGCTTGTTCTCTGTCCACGTCCACCGATTTGTTGGACTGACGCTATCTCTGGGAAATGCCCCGAAACCTTTGCGGGTTCCGGGGCATTTCCGTGTCTTAGGCAGGAAAGTATTAGTCACTAGATCTTGGTGAAAAGCCCTTCAGTCCTGTACAAGAATGGCATCCTCCATCCTCATGGGTCCCAGTGTAAAGTCGATGTATCTAGATGTCGGCCGATCCCTGCGAATGAACTGCGCGGGCGGAAGCCACCTAGCAATCGCCGTTGGTGTGCTGAACCTATTTGGCCAGCGGACAGCTCGAGAACGGGACTCCGGGCAAAGCGTCATTCCTTCCGATACAGGTTTTCATGATCCTGAATGCATCACTAGGGTCAGTTGAGAAAGGCTCGGGCTCGTTCGAATTCGACGATTGAAAAACATTGCACGCACCCATGGAATTGCTCTGGACGCACGCAATGGGCTCACCTATTCTCGCGCCATGTTTTGAAATCAAGTTCTGCGGACTCGATACGGGGTTGCTTCCTCCACCTTGAACCTCGCGTGGGTCCCACCACTGGAGCTACGGTGCTGCAGGTGCGGCTCCTACCGCATCCATAGATCGAATCTTGGGTTTCTCATTCGGCGAATCGATACAGTCGAAAAATCCTTCGGCCGGCACTGTCACGTTCAGTCGGCAAGAGTCCGACTTCAACGCGTATGCTTCCTCCGCTCGTTGGATCGGCTTCGACTTTGATGCCCTCGGCTTCGACGCCGCTGATGGAGGGGCCCGTCAAGACATAGGTTCGAACATGCGCGACGAGTCCGGTGTTAGTCCAGGTATATCGGTAGATGGTGGGCGGCTGGCCCGAATAGCCTCCAAAAACATAAAGGTTCTTTGAGTTGGTTCCCACACCGTTGATGTCAAAGCCTTGAAAGGAATTGTTCGGGGTAACCGGTTCCACGAATTGCGTCACAAGAAGGTTCTTGGCTTTTTCAATCGACAGCTTCTGCCCCGGCGCCTTTTTCATGAGTGCCTTAAGCTTCGCCGTATTGTAGATGCCGTAGTAGGTGGTCGAACGCAATCCCCCGAGCTGAACCCGAATCGCCAACCGATTGCTTCCATCGGCCAACGCCACCGCACTTCGAACCGCGGGACCTGACTTCCCCGGGGCGACGGCCGCCAGGTTCGTCAGTGTGCCAACTCGGCGATAGCTCGCTTTCGTGGAACCCGCCGGTGCCTTGATGTACTCGACAAGCGAAACCGTCGTCGAATGATAAAAAGGCGGTGTCTCCCCGGACCCGCTCCCTAACCACGCATAGGTGCGGCCATTTTCCGTATACACCTCAAGCGATTCGCCGTGTCCGTATCCCGGCAGCCTCACGCTGTCGCGCTGCGTGCAATTTCCCGAAGCAGTGCGCGAACATCTGGACAGCAAAGTGTCGGCGCCGGCTGGCTGTACGAAAAAGACATCCGTACCCGATCCAAAGTCGAACGATTGAATAACCCTGTCTGAAACAGGTGGACCGAACCGAAGGGACCTATCAGGCGTCAATGTACGAGATAACACGGGACTTACCGCAAAACCAGGCACGCTCGCCGCTACGAACAAAAGCACCAAGATCGTAGAAGCGACCCTCATTCTCAACTTTTTCATCAGTCTTCTCCCCAAGAGAAATACCGAACCGAAGAGGGCCCCAAGGTATTAAGACCCCAAGCTCAACCAGACTAACGTCGCACTTAACACGCACCAATGAGCGGCAACAACAGATTTATCGACGAAACATTATGGACAGAAGATATGAACACTGGATTCGCGGGGCAAAAGGGCATCAAGATCCCTGAGTAAACTTCTCAAACCGACGAAGGATTGACGACGCTTGGATCTGTTCACTCCTTCGAGTTGCTTCCTCCGGCCCTAAGGTCACCGACATTGATCGGGGTAAGCCGGCGATCGTGCAGAATCACGGTTGCCCGAATCCTGGAACAATGCCACCAGTACTTGAGGTTTGGAAGCGCACTGCATGAGTCAACTGGAGAGCGCCGGACGCAAGCAATCGGCCGCACGGAGCAGGCAGCAGGTCATATGAAGACCTCCGCCTGGCCAGCTACATGGCGCCAAGTGAATCGTTCGTTTCCGTTGCTGTTTCCCGATTTTTTGCGTGTTTGCTCCGTGGGCATGGGACTGAATCTGATCTCTCACAAGGCATTGAGCAGGCAACAGTCCCTGCGGCACCCCGAAGCCTAAGATCGGGCGGATCGATGAGCAGATCGAGTGATCGCACTGGAAGCGGGACTACGCCAGTGCGGATTTGCGCCCAATGCTGTTCCTCGTACGGTGCCAGCCAACCGCAGACCAACGTATCTTAAAACTTGCACCAAACCTGATTCGGTGCAGGCCGGACCCAGGGGCTCCTGCTTCATAGCTATTAGTAGCGTTCATGCCATCTGGCGCCAATTCTGCACGTCGAAGGTCCTTGGACACCTTCGACAACCATGCCGGGCTGTTGCTGCAGATGAGCACCTAAACATCAAACGCCTGCTGGCCCGTGAGCGGGCCAGCAGGCGTTTGCTCGGCCGGTCATATACCAAGCCCATGACTGCCCCGGCTTCAGACCTGCGCATGTGGGCCAGGGCGCGACTTGACGATACGCTACCCGGTTCCGTGGAAGTCGATTGGTGGGTTCGAGCTGCTGGAACAGCAGCTGGCAGCACTGCTTCGCCGGAACCTACATTTTCGTCAAGTGGAGGGCAAACCGTTCGAGGAAGATCAAGGCCAAGAGACGGGTTCTGAAGCCCCAAAACGAGCCACAGGCGTCTTTCCATGCCGTGCCATCGACTTTGACTCGGACGAATGCTTCGAGCTCACCAACCACCAACTCAAACGCTGCTGCGAAAACGGCTGTCTTAAGATTCGCACAGTCGTTCCAAGACAGGGCAGCCAGGATTACCGAATTCCATCAAGCCGCCCCGGCCCGGGCTCCCCCATCTAATGTTGGCGAAGGCTTGTGTCAGCTTCGAACCGCGCGGTACCGCCAACATGGAATCACAGGCAGTACACACGACGTCCGCACAATCGCGGATCCGGGTTTTACTACGCCCCGCGAACCGCAATTTCCCCGGGCCGAGCGCCCTCGGCACCGAAGATCAAGTGACGGGTCGCGATCTTTTCGGTGAAGAACCTGTCGTGGCTGACCACTACGACCGCGCCAGGGAAATGCAGCAGCGCACGTTCCATCACCTGGGTGCTGGACATGTCCAGGTGGTTGGTCGGCTCATCGAGTATCAGCACCGAGGCACCCGAAAGCAGGCACATGGCCATCGCCACGCGGGAGCGCTGGCCGCCAGAAAGGTTGCCGATGCGGTTCTTCAGGTCTGCCTCGGAGAACTGGAACATGGACAGGAACCGGTTCACGGATTTCTTGGTTGCAGTGAATGCAAGCGAATTGGGCATGGCGTTGACCGCGTGGGTCACGGTGTCTTCCGGGTCCAGCTCTTCGAGGACCTGGTTGTAGGAGACAACCGCGGCGCCCTTAGTCCAGGTGATGTAGCCGGCATCCTGCTTTTCCTGTTCGGTCAGGACGCGCAGCAATGTCGACTTGCCGCTGCCGTTGGACCCGAGGATGACCAGACGGTTACCACGGCGAACTTCGAAGCTGAGGTCGTTGAACAGCGTCTTCTCACCATAGGACTTGCTCAGTCCCTCAACACGGCACAGGGTGTCCTTGATGTGCAGACCACCATAGATTTCGGTGATGATCTTGTCCACCGGGCGCGGGGCTCTGGACTTCTTGATCTTGGACAGCTTGTTGTCCAGTCCCTTGCTTGCGGCCTTGGCCGCTTCGCGGCGGTCGGAGATGCCTTCGGCTTCGAACGCCAGAAGCTCGGACTCGTGAACAAACTGGGATTCGAGGGTCTTGAGCTTGAACTGTTTGGCGACCACGTATTCGGCGAAGTTTCCGGGGTACTCGTGCAGGTGGAAGTTCTCCACCTCGATGATCCGGGTCACCACCGAGTCAAGGAACTTGCGGTCGTGCGAGACGATGATCGCTGCGCCCTTGAAGGACTTGAACCAGTTCTCCAGCCATTCAACGCCGGCAACATCCAGGTAGTTGGTTGGCTCATCGAGCAGCAACACGTCCGGATCCTCGAGCAGGATCTTGGCCAATGCCGCGCGGTTGCGCCAACCGCCGGAGAGCGAATCAATGGAACACACACGGTGGGCTTCGTCAAACCCCAAGGTCGTGAGCACGGTGTCGATGGAACGTTGGTAGTCCCAGCCGTCCAGACGATCCATGGATTCAAAGAGCTCGGACTGGCGGTGGATCAGTCGGTCCATTTCATCGGCATTGGGATTTTCTGCAATGGCCACGTCAATGGACGCCAACTCGGCTTCGATGTCTTTGACCTCGACGAACAATTCGTCGAGCACCTCGGAAATGGTTGATGCCCCGTTGAGCTCGGAGAACTGCGAGAAGTAGCCAATCTTGGTTCCCAGCTCCATGGCAACTGTTCCGGTATCCGGTTCAACCTGATCCAGGATGAGCTTCAGCAAAGTCGATTTGCCCGAGCCGTTCTTGCCAATGAGGCCGACACGATCCCCCGCCTCAAGTTTGAAGAAGGCCTCACGCAGGATCTGGTTGTTTTCAAATCGCACGCTGACATCGTTTAGCCGGATCAGGCTCATGGGCTGGGTCCTATCGAGAAGGTCGTTGGCAACACACAAGGCTGCTTTGAAGAGTGCACGTTCCCGTAGGAGTCCGTCCGGTGTTTGGATGACAAATCAGGGAGCCCAATCACCACCATCGATTCTACTAGCCGCCGCACCACACGCAGATCGCCACCCGCCCGACAACGACTTTCCATTGGCCCGCCCACGGGTTCTGCAGTGTGGCCTCCAATGGTTCAGCGGCTCGTGCTGTACGGGGGACGACTCCGGCGCCGAACCGCAACTCGACGCGACCGACGTCCGGTACCTTTGCGCCCCAGGTCTTGGCGAGGTTTGGGCCACGATGCCACACTTGAATCAGGAGGCGTGCCGTGGCCAGCAGCGATTTCACCAGCTCACGTGATAGCTCCGAGCACGATGTGCTCGTGTGGAGATATGTAGAAAACATGTCGGATCAGGAGATCCTGTCGATCATGGTTCACGCCGAAACCAAGGTTGAGAGCATCGCCCACGGCCGGTTACTGGTTGGCCGCCCCATCGCCACGGAAGTTCGCAATCGGCTGGTTCAGAGCGCTATTTTGCGCGAAATAAATCTTCGGGCCAGTTAGCGGCTGGATCTAATTGAACAACGGCGCCCGGTTTCCGGAATCTCCGTAGGTCTCCACATGGATATGGTCCATGTGCAACGTGGTGTCGTTCCAATTGCCGGAAAATTGCTGCCCGTACCTGCCGGACTTTGAGTATTCTTCCCACCCCTTGGCGGGACCGAGCCAAATCTTGTCCTGCCAGATCAAATAGGAAACGCCAAGTGACGAACGGTTATTGATCAGGAATTGGGCCACCTCATTTCCCTTGGCGACATTGATCGGATTCCGGTAGTCCTTGATCATGATGTCGGCGGCTTTGCCGGCGCTGTGTCCCACCGAGCCGGAGCGGATACCACCAATTGACGAAATGAGGGTTTGGAAACGCGCCCGAACTGCGTCCATCACGGCCAGCGTGTCGGGTTGGAGCCTGGCAATCATGTTCTTCGAGAGCAATGTTTCACTCATCCACCCGATGCCCTTGCTGGAGATTACCCGCGCCCAGCCATTGTTGGATTCAAGAATGGTGACTTTTTCTCCCGAAGGCACAACGCCGAGCACCTTGTACGCGGTCGAGTTCCCGGCGCGCAGGTTGATGTTCCCGCTGGCCCAGCGGTATTGGACTTCAACAGGCTTGTACTCAACCTCCGAAAGGTACTGTTCCGTCACCCAGCCGGCGCCCTTGCTGGTTTTGACATTTGCCCAGCCGCCAGCAGAGCGCGCCTGAAGGACCTTTTCGCCTGCGGGGATGACGCCGTGGCTCTTGAAGTTTGTGCCCGCGTCGATGCGAACATTGACCGAATTGGTAGTCCACCTAGGAGTGCTGTAGTTCAATTCCGGTGGACGTACTGTGGGCGGTTTAGGTGATGCGGGCTTGATGTCGGGTACGGATGGCTTGATGGCCTTGGTTGAAAGGTACTTCGACGGCACCCATCCAACGCCGGTAGCAGTTTTGACCTGTTGCCAGGAGCCAGAGGTTCGAAACCATTCGACCTTGGTGCTGGATGATAATGTGCCAAGGCTCTTGCTCGACGAGCTCGCCTTCACATACACTTTCCGCTTGCCGTTGACCCAGCGGTTAACTACCGAAGGATTTAGGCGGACCAACGCGCTGCTTGGAACGAAACCGGTCTTGCCGGAGGCTTTGACCTTGACCCACGATCCGCTCTTGCTAATTACCTCGACCTTCGACCGACGATGCACCGAGATGATGGCGCTTGAGGAAGGTGAGGCCCTGGCCCTCAGCGTGGTGTAGCCCTTGGTGTAGTTGTAGACCTTGGCCTTGTCCGTCGAATGTTTCGTCAGGTAGTCACCCGAGACCCAGCCGGTTTTCGACTTGTACTTCACCTGGTGCCATTTTCCGCTGACTTTCAGGATCGTAAGTGTGGTGTTTTTCGGAACCAACACCAACGACGCCGAGGATATTCTGGCGCTCTTTCGCAAATTCAGCTTCGCGGTAGTCCTTTTGACCGCCTTAGCGGGTGCCAGTTTGGCGTTCGCACTTGTCGAAAGAACCGGGGCCGGCAGTTGCGCCGCAGCTACCACTGTAGGTCCACCAATTAGTGAAACGGCGAGGACTAGCACTACTCCGAGGTGCTTACGCTTCATTCAGGGAGCTCCTGACAAGGTGTTTATGGCGAGCGGACAGATCCTTAGAGTATCGAATAACTTTTGTTCGTGGTTGGAATTCGTGAAACATTCTCTTCACCATCGAAAAAATTCCCTCATTGGTTGCAAAAGGCAACGCTTGACCCGGCCCGGGAACCGCACGAAGGGATTCAGCCGGGCAAGGTCCTGATAGTCGATTTTTAGACGCCTTCCCGCAGGATCAAACCACCGTCGGCGCCATCCGTCAGGGGGAAATTGCAGTCTCCTAACCCGCGCCCTGCTCAGCTACGGCAACTACCTCACTGGCTGGAGGCTTCCTAAGACGCGCAATTTGCCAATCACCAAGATGCAAAAAAGGTGATCGCTGGTAACGTACGACACAGCCATTGAACGCAGAAACTACTGTTCATCGTGTGGTTCCACCGATTCACCATGCCAAATGCCCGAATACTAATCACAGATTAGGAGTCCGCTTGAACATCACCGACAAGTTGGGTTCGGTGCAGCGAAAACTGAATCAATTCGCTGCACAGGTTGGGCAAGTGCGGATACGTGCTTCGGATTCCGGACCAACGTCCAGCGCACATACCTCCAGGGTTGCTGTTGTCGTACCAGTGTTCAATGCAATGCCCTATCTCCAGGTATTGCTTGAGTCCATAGCTGCGCAGGACTTGGACCCCGCTTTGTTCGAGGTAATTGCCGTCGACGACGGCTCCACCGACGGCGGCGGCAAGTTGCTGGACACCTTTGCCGCGCGTCACGCCAACTGGCGAGTGGTCCGTCAGCGAAACAGCGGATGGCCCGGAAAACCACGCAACGTCGGCATAGAGTCGAGCGCCTCTGATTACATTTTCTTTTGCGACGCGGACGATATCCTGGGCCCCGAAGCCTTACGCAGAATGGTCGACTTCGCCGATGAGAATCAGGTCGACGTACTGGCACCGCGAGTGGTCGGCATTGGCGGGCGGGGAGTGAATTCCATACTATTCGCAAAGACCTTGGTGGACGCACCACTCCGTACGATCCTGGGCACGCTGACTCCTCAGAAACTCGTCCGCCGAGAGCTGCTCGATGCACACGGCATTAGGTTTCCGCAGGGCAAGATCCGTCTCGAAGACGGCATGATGCTAGTCCGTTGTTACTTGTCGGCCAGGCGGATATCCATCCTGGCCGACTACGACTACTACTTCATCCGCACTCGGGACAACGGCACGAACATCAGCTCGCAGGGAACCGTTCCCGAAAAATACACCGGTTCGGTCTTGGAGATTGCCCGGATCATCAAGGAAAATCACCCGAATGCCGAGCACGCCGAGATCTTGGTGCTGGATTTGTACCAGCGCAAGTTGCTGCGTTCCTATGCGCCGGCCCGCTTTATGGCCATGCCACCCCGCGTCAGAAATCGCTGGGTCAAGGCCCATGCGGGCTTCGTGGGCCAGCACATACCCCGACATTTGGAAGAGCAGCTGGGATTCCCGTTCCGCCAACGTTCACAGCTGGTCCGCAAACAAGACGTGGAAGGACTGCTCCGGCTGGCCGCCACCGAGGAGGCATTAAAGCCCGACTGCCGTGCGGCGCTGCCACAGCCAGGCGGCACGGAAATGCGGGTCCGGCTCGAGCCGGCAGCGAAATACGAGTCGGCCCATATACTGGCTCGGGCCCGCGGCAAGGACACGGAGATCCAGTTCGAACTGCGCCCGGATGGTCTGGACTACGTGATTCACTTGCCCACATCCGAACTGGCCACTTTGGGCAAGGTTGTCGTGGATCTCTACGTGCAACTGCGGCTTGACGGCATAGAGGGCCGCCCGCGGCGCCTGTTGGCCCCCGAGGACGGTCTTCCTGCGGAAATCGGTGGCAATAAGCTCTACGCCACCGTCCAAGGCAACCTCAGCCTGGACCAGCGCAGCTGAACAGCGCTGCACTATCCCCGCGTCTAGTGGTCCTCATGATGCACGGGAACGACCACCACCGGCAGGCTTTGGTGCGCAATCACGTGCGAAGCCGTCGAGCCGCTGAGAAGTTCGGTCAGCCGCGCGCCAACACCCTTGTGGCGGGTGCCCACCACGATCATTCGGGCATGCAGTTCATCGGCCAAGTGGGCCAAGGTATTGCCGGCATCCCCGGCCAGGACCTTCAGCGACCATGTTGTCTGGCTGCCGGCCATGCAGCTTTCGAGCACCCGCATGATGTCGGCGACATCCGAAGTCATCTCCTCGTCGATTTGCTTGGGGTTCAATGAATTGCCTTGGATGTCTTCCTTCAGCTCCCAATCGGCACGGTAGCTGTTGGGTTCCACGTAGGCAAAAACCAGGGCGGTACCTAGCGATTCGGCCAAGGCGCGGGCCTCGAGGACCACTCGCCGAGGCTGTTTCGGCATCGCGCCGGCAAGAATGGGCCCCGCTCCCCCGACATGTGGTGGTTCCTTGCTCATGATGCGCTCCTCGCTTCACAAAAACACGAAAACTACTCCGTGATTTACATGTTCCGCCCTAACTTCCACTAGGGGAACATCTGGGCGCAGCAAGTGCGGGCGACGAGGATCTTTCCATGCCAGCTGGAGCCACAGAGCGGTCGACGACGACCATTTCACCATCTGCCGCGATGCTGCCCGGAAGCACCGCCTCCGTGCGTACCGCATTGACGACTGCTTATTCGAATGGCAAGCACGTGAGGTTCCGCATTGTTGCTGGCGAGGATCGTCGTGATTTCAGGCCGGGCGTTGGAGACCCTCGACAGGGATTCTCGCTGCCACGTGTTTCCATGCCAACAGGAAGGCAACGCTATTTCTTCACGGTCTTCGTCGGCTTCTTCGAGCAGCCTTGGTGGTGGCCTACTGCTTGGTCGCGGTCGTCTTGTGCATCTTGCGCCAATGGGTGGACGTTGGCGGTGGAGCGAGATCCATGGATCGGGCGGATGTTCGGCTCTTCCGGGAACAACTCGCCCCAGAGCATGCTGCTGCCCAGTATCCAGTTGTTATCGGTGTATGGAGAGGAGCCTGCACTGGCTTCGTATGTTCCTTCCACTGTCCCGGTACATTCAATAAAGAGCACAGCATGATTGGGGTTTCTATCGTGTATCCGAACAACACCCGCGCGCTCGGGCTGGGTGGTGAAGACCGGCTCGTCCGGGAACCCTGTCATGCCCCGGTGCCGGCCTCCTGACGCAGTTTGCCCCAACCGGCCTTTCGGCTGGTCGGGGCAAACATGTGAAACTACCTGGCGGCAGTCACTCGCTATGGCTTGTCGGCCTTAGCGTGCAACCGAACCTTCGGTGTAGTCATCGGTGGTCTTCCAGGAGAAGAGGTTGCGCAGTTCGCGGCCGGTGGCCTCGATCGGGTGGGCCTCGCCCTTGGCGCGCAGCGCCAGGAACTCCGGTGCGCCGGCATCCTGGTCTTCGATGAAGCGCTTGGCGAAGTTGCCGTTCTGGACGTCGGCGAGAACGGCCTTCATGTTCTCCTTGACCTCCGGGGTGATGACGCGCGGGCCGGAGACGTAGTCGCCGTACTCTGCGGTGTCGGAGACGCTCCAGCGCTGCTTGGCGATGCCGCCCTCCCACATGAGGTCAACGATCAGCTTGAGCTCGTGGAGGACCTCGAAGTAGGCGATCTCCGGCTTGTAGCCGGCTTCCGTCAGGGTCTCGAAGCCGTACTGGATCAGCTGCGAGGCGCCGCCGCACAGGACAGCCTGCTCGCCGAAGAGGTCGGTTTCGGTCTCTTCGGTGAAGGTGGTCTCGATGACGCCGGCGCGGGTGCCGCCGATGGCCTTGGCGTAGGACAGTGCCAGTTCCTTGGCGCCACCGGTGAAGTCCTGCTCAACGGCGATCAGGTCGGGGATGCCGCGGCCGGCTTCGAATTCGCGGCGCACGGTGTGGCCCGGGGCCTTCGGTGCAACGAGGGCAACGTCGACGTTTGCCGGCGGTGTGATGTAGCCGTAGCGGATGTTGAAGCCGTGGCCGAAGAACAGGGCATCGCCCGGCTGCAGGTTGGCTTCGATGTCGTCCTTGTAGACGTGGCGCTGGACCTGGTCCGGGGTCAGGATCATGATGACGTCGGCTTCGGCAACTGCCTCCGCGACAGACACGACGCGCAGGCCCTCGGCCTCGGCCTTGGCGATCGACTTGGAGCCGGCCTTCAGGCCGATGCGTACGTCAACGCCGGAGTCGCGCAGGTTCAGCGCGTGGGCGTGGCCCTGGGAACCGTAGCCGATAACGGCGACGGTGCGTCCCTGGATGATCGAGAGGTCTGCATCGTCGTCGTAGTACATGTCAGTCACTGGAATTTCTCCTTGTTTCGGTGTGAAGATTTTGGTTAGGCGGATACGGAGCGCAGGGCACGGTCCGACATCGATTTGGACCCGCGACCCACGGCAAGGGTGCCTGCCTGGACGATTTCGCGGATGCCGAAGGGCTCAAGCACCGCGAGCAGTGCGTTGATCTTATCGGCATTGCCGGTGGCCTCGATGATGAGCGAGTCGGTTGACACGTCCACCACGGAGGCGCGGAAGAGGTCTGCGGCCTGGGTGACCTGCAGGCGGGTTGCCGCATCGGCGCGCACCTTGACCAGGATGTGGTCGCGTTGCACCGATGCCTCCGGCATGAGCTCAACAATCTTGATGACGTTGATGAGTTTGTTCAGCTGCTTGGTGACCTGCTCCAGCAGGTCGCCTTCGGCGTCGACGACAACCGTGACACGGGAGATGCCCGGGACCTCGGTGGGGCCGACGGCCAGGGAATGGATGTTGAACGCGCGGCGGGCGAAGAGCCCTGCCACGCGGGTCAGGACACCCGGGACGTCTTCGACGAGTACGGAAAGAGTGTGGCGTGCCATAACTTTCTAGTCCTCTTCTTCCCACTCGGGCGTCATGCCGCGAGCAATCTGGATCTGGTCGTTGCTCACGCCGGAGGGGACCATCGGCCAGACCATCGAGTCGCGGGAAACCACGAAGTCGATGATCACCGGGCGGTCGTTGATTTCCAGCGCCTGCTTGATGGTTGCGTCGATGTCCTCGTCGCGTTCGCAGCGCAGGCCCACACAACCATATGCGTCGGCGAGCTTCACGAAGTCCGGGACGCGCGCGGTTCCGTGGCCCGTGTTCAAATCGGTGTTTGAGTAGCGGGAATCGTAGAACAGCGTCTGCCACTGGCGCACCATGCCGAGCGACGAGTTGTTGATGATCGCCACCTTGATCGGGATGTTGTTGATGACGCAGGTTGCCAGTTCCTGGTTGGTCATCTGGAAGCAGCCGTCGCCGTCGATGGCCCAGACGACGCGGTCGGGGTTGCCGACCTTCGCGCCCATGGCCGCCGGGACCGAGTAGCCCATGGTGCCCAGCCCGCCCGAGTTCAGCCAGGAGTGCGGGCGCTCGTACTTGATGAACTGCGCCGCCCACATCTGGTGCTGGCCAACGCCTGCGACGTACACGGCCTCCGGGCCGGTGAGCTCGCCGATGCGCTGGATCACGTGCTGCGGGGCCGAAAGCCCGTCCTGGGTTTCGGTGAACCCGATCGGGTAGGTTTCGCGCAGGCGTCCGATGGTGGACCACCAGTCGGTCAGGTCCGGTGCGCCCTCGTCGGCGAAGCGTGCGCGGCAGGCCTCGGTGAGTTCGGGGATGATCTCCTTGACCGAACCCACGATCGGGATGTCCGCCGTGCGGTTCTTGGAGATTTCGGCCGGGTCGATGTCCGCGTGGATGACCTTGGCGTTGGGCGCGAAGGTGTGCAGCACGCCGGTGACGCGGTCATCGAAGCGGGCACCCAGGGTGATCAGCAAATCCGACTGCTGCAGCGCGGTGACGGCGGAAACCGAGCCGTGCATGCCGGGCATGCCCACGTGGAGTTCGTGGGAGTCCGGGAATGCGCCGCGGGCCTGCAGGGTGGTGACCACCGGGGCGCCGACCAGCTCGGCGAATTCCTTGAGCTCCGCCGAGGCGTGGCCCTTGATGACGCCGCCGCCGACGTAGAACACCGGGCGCTTGGAAACGGCGATGAGCTTTGCGGCCTCGCGGACCTGCTTGTTGTGTCCGCGGACCACGGTCTTGTAGCCCGGCAGGTCGATCTTCGGCGGCCAGGAGAACATCATCTTGGACTGCTGTGCGTCCTTGGTGATGTCGACGAGGACCGGGCCCGGGCGTCCGGTGGAAGCGATGTAGAAGGCGCTTGCCAGCATCCGCGGGATGTCCTCGGCCTTGGTGACAAGGAACGAGTGCTTGGTGATGGGCATGGTGATGCCCACGATGTCCGCCTCCTGGAAGGCGTCCGAGCCGATGAAGGCGCTGTGGACCTGGCCGGTGATGGCAACCATCGGGACCGAGTCCATGTGCGCGTCGGCAATGGCGGTGACAAGGTTGGTGGCGCCGGGGCCCGAGGTGGCAATGCAGACGCCGACCTCTCCGGTGACCATCGCGTAACCCTGTGCCGCGTGGCCTGAGCCCTGTTCGTGGCGGACCAAGATGTGGTTGATCTTGGTCGAATCCATGAGCGAGTCGTAGGTCGGCATGATTGCGCCGCCTGGCAACCCAAAGACGTCCTTGACGCCCAGTTCTTCCAGTGTGCGGATGATGGCTTGTGAGCCAAGCATCTCGGTGGGAGCAACGATGTTGTTCGGGCCCTGTACGGGGCTCGACGCTTCCACGACGGAAGAGACAGTGGCATCCTTGCTTCGGTTGGCGGGTTTTGCCGCCAGCGGACCGCTGGCGGGAGTTCCGTTACTCATGGGGATTATTCCTTCTCTATCTCTTCTACTCTGCACATAAAAAAACCCCAATGGCGCCTGGCGGCGAATGGGGTTTGCGCGTCACCGAAGCCCTCCGTGGTGTGGGAGGGACTCAAGCTCAGCGCTTGATAACTAGTAGTACTTCGGTGCGGATCTGCATGTTTCCAGTTTGGTCGCCGCCGCTTCTGGAGTCAAACAATCACACGACTCATCTCATTATATGAGATGAGTGTCCGATGGGTGGACGCGTTCATCGCGCGCCCACCCATCGGATGCGCTTTTACCTAGCCGCAGTATGCGCCCGTCGAGGCCGAATTGACCAGCTTGACGTACTTGCCCAGGACACCGGTGGTGAACTTGGCCGGCAACGGCTCCCAGCCGATCTTGCGAGCCTCGAGCTCTTCCGGATCGACCAGCAGGTCGAATGAACGGGCAGCAATGTCGACGCGGATCTTGTCGCCGTCCTTGACGAAGGCGATCGGACCGCCGTCGACAGCCTCTGGGGCAACGTGGCCGATGCACAGGCCGGTGGTGCCGCCGGAGAAGCGGCCGTCGGTGAGCAGCAGGACATCCTTCCCCAGACCCGCACCCTTGATGGCGCCGGTGATGGCAAGCATTTCGCGCATGCCCGGTCCGCCCTTGGGACCCTCGTAGCGGATAACCACAACGTCGCCGGCGTGGATGTCGCCGTTGTCCAGCGCCTCCAGGGCACCCTGTTCGCGTTCGAAGACGCGGGCGGTTCCCTCGAAGACATCTGCATCGAAGCCAGCGGACTTGACGACCGCGCCCTCTGGAGCCATCGAACCGTGCAGCACGGTGATGCCGCCGGTCTTGTGGATCGGGTTGTCCAGCGCGCGCAGGATCTTGCCGTCTACGTCCGGCGGGTTGATCTCCGCGAGGTTCTCCGCAACGGTCTTGCCGGTCACGGTGAGGCAGTCGCCGTGCAGCAGGCCGGCGTCCAGCAGGGCCTTCATGATCACCGGGACGCCGCCGATCTTGTCCACGTCGGTCATGACGTAGCGGCCGAACGGCTTCAGGTCACCCAGGTGCGGGATCTTGTCGCCGATGCGGTTGAAGTCCGCCAGCGTCAGGTCGACCTCGGCCTCGCGGGCGATGGCCAGCAGGTGCAGCACGGCGTTGGTGGAACCGCCGAAGGCCATGGTCACCGCAATGGCGTTCTCGAAGGCCTTCTTGGTCATGATGTCGCGGGCGGTGATGCCCTTGCGCAGCAGGTTCACCACTGCCTCGCCGGAGGCGCGTGCGAACATGTCGCGGCGGCGGTCGGCCGAGGGTGGGGCGGCGGAACCGGGAAGGCTCATGCCCAGTGCCTCGCCGATGCAGGCCATGGTGTTGGCGGTGTACATGCCGCCGCAGGCGCCCTCACCGGGGCAGATCGCCTTTTCGATGCGGGTCAGGTCCTCGAGGCTCATCTTGCCGGCGGCGCAGGCGCCAACGGCTTCGAAGGCGTCAATCAGGGTGACTTCCTTTTCGGAACCGTCCTCCAGCTTGACCCAGCCGGGCATGATGGAACCGGCGTAGAGAAACACCGAGGCAAGGTCCAGGCGGGCGGCAGCCATCAGCATGCCCGGCAGCGACTTGTCGCAACCTGCAAGGAGCACGGAGCCGTCGATGCGCTCGGCCTGCATGACAACCTCGACGGAGTCGGCAATAACCTCGCGGGACACCAGCGAGAAGTGCATGCCTTCGTGACCCATGGAAATGCCATCGGAAACGGAAATGGTGCCGAACTGCATGGGGAATCCCCCGCCGGCGTGAACGCCTTCCTTGGCACCGGCGGCCAAGCGGTTCAGCGAAAGGTTGCAAGGGGTAATTTCGTTCCACGAGCTCGCAACACCGATTTGCGGCTTGGCGAAGTCGTCATCGCCCATGCCCACGGCGCGGAACATGCCGCGTGCCGGAGCGGCGTGGATGCCGTCCGTGACTACGCGGCTACGAGGTTTAATATCTGGAGTTGTGTCCTGGCTCATGCCCTAAATACTAGGCCTGTCAAGCGGTGCCGCCGAACCCGTGACGGCACCGCGACATATTTCACCCAACGCATACAAAGCATGTGTTCAAAACGTGGGATGACTAGACATGCTCCGGACAGCCAATTCCCCCTGAATATGACGACATTGATGAATGTATTCTCATTGGATCGGCCAGCTTGAGAATGCCCCCGGCGTGCACCTCCACGTCGCATCGGAAGCAGCGGTGAATTCGAGATCGGCAAAATCAAACCTGGACGTTGCATCAACACCTGCACTCAATTCACTCCGAGCAACCATCAAAGTCTTAGATGCACATTTTCGCCCGACATGAGAGCGTCTCGATGGAATGTCCGCGTGCTCTCCTCGGTGCCATGAAAAATTCCAGATGGGTCAGAATTGATTGGCTCAGAGTCGTCTTGATCTCCTACTTCATCTCGAAGCAGCTCCCCCGCGAAGATGACATGCACATCCGTAACCGGATGGCATGAACCGTTCATGACGTCGGCGTTTGCAACCCAAGGCACCCCCGTGAATGCTGCCGAATCTCGAGACCCAACACCAACTGCCCATCGTCGTTTTGCATTCCTTGCAGACTTCAGGTCGGTTGAAGGCTTGGTTGACGGATCAAGCGCAGCGCGTGCTGTTTTATCCTCGCGATTCTTGCGGGCATTTTCCGTAATTTCATCCCGTTCCAGTTCAAAGCTTTTCCGCTGCAATTTCAGTCGGTGATCGACACGGAAGAATGCTGCCACGGAAGCAACTGACCCACTCCAGGTCCCCATCGTTGCAACCCAATTCCCGTCTATCACCGATATCTCCAAGTCTCAATGCTTCTAGTAGATTCATTGAGACTGGAATTTTGTCGGAATACGCGGCTGTGCAAGATCGGCAAACCATAACGACACGGCGACATTTTTCACTCAACCGCTTACAGGACATGTGTTCGAAACATGAGATGGCTAGAGTGGCAGGTATGGAGAGACCCCAAGTTGATTCCACCGATGACGCCGACGACACCCTTAAGCGCCTGCTGCATGAGGCGTTCGATGGTCAGATCCCCAATTACGGAAGCTACAACCTTGTTGCGGCCTCCGGCACCTCGGGATCCTCGGGGCTGAAGGTGATCGGCTACCGGCGCGAACCCGCCGAGCTCATCATCTGCCCCCTAAACCCCAAGACGATGACCGCGTCCGACCGTGCCGTATCGGTCAACAACACCAATGTTTCCCACGTGGCGCTGATCAGCGACGGCAGCTACGAAGTGGGGACCAGCACCGGCCGCGTTTACCGCTTCAATATCCCGGCACATCCAACGCTCGACATCCCAGCAAACGAAGGCTCCGCCAGCCAACGCGGCCGCATCGACCAGGGCGAGGACGCCGCCGATTTCGCCGAATTCATGGACATCTTCATGGACGTGCTCGAGCGCGTGGCCTCCGACACCGACTAAAGGCCTTCGTTCCCGGAAACGAAACCCCTCGGGTCGCCCTCCCGCCCCGAGCCCGCAGCAAGGAGATCGATGATCAACGTTTTGGTTGGCAGCACGGTCCTGCCTGGGAACCTCGAAGCGGTTCTGGAGATCTATCGCGAGCTGGTTGCCCGGACGCGAAATGAACCCGGTTGCGTGAGCTACGAACTACTCCAGTTGCGCGAAGATCCCTGTGACTTGATGTTGCTTGAATGTTGGCTCTCCCAGGAACACCTGGACGCCCACACCCGGACACCGCACTTCGTCGAAGCCATCGCGCAACTCGAAATGCTCGAGACGGCGGCCCCTGCACTCATCTACACCAAGAGCGTGTAACGACCCTGTGCGGTGACCCCGTGCCGGGGAACACGAGCCTGTCCCCGGCATTCCCCCTTGCCTCCCCCGGACCAAGCGCTTATGTTGGCCACACGGCAACTTGCCAAAGGTCTTCACCGCTGGATGGGAAGCGAGGAAACCATGACCGACGACCCGCTCACTCCGCAAGGTCAGGAACCCGAGGTTCCCCCAAACAAGCCGGAAGCGGCACCCGCTCGACCCGCCGTCGGCACCCGTGCCGGCGTCGTTTGGACTTTCACCATCGTCGCCCTCATCGTATTGGTGTTCCTGGTAGTGTTCATGGTGCAAAATCAGGATCGTGTCACCGTGTATTTCCTGGGATTCCATGGACAGCTGGCGCTCGGGGTTGCCATGCTCATAGCTGCGGTTGCGGGCGCTACCGTGGTGGCAATCGCCGGCGCAGTTCGCATCATCCAGCTACGCAGCCGGGCCCGAACCTCGGGCAAACGCCAGGACCGCAAGAGCAGCTGAACCGCAAGAGCACATCAGTTCGCGGAAGGCGACTCCCCTGCCGCGGCACGCTCGATGAGTGAAACCAGGACACCGAGCGCCCGGGTCAGCTCCGTATCCGTCACCGCGCCGTATCCGAGCACCAAGCCATTTTTCCGCGCCCCGTCGGCGTAGTAGTCGGCGAGCGCCGGAAGCAATACCCCACATACCAGTGCATGCCTCGCGAGGTCGCTGGCATCGATTCCGGGTGCCAGTTCCAGGACCGCATGCAGGCCTCCGTCGAGGGCGGAGACCGCTACATCCTTGCGTGCACCGAGTCGTTCGAGAATGATGTCACGGCGGTGGGCGTACTCCCGGCGGGCGCGGGCAATGTGTCGGGCAAGGCCACCGCCGTCGATGTAGCTCCCAAGAGCCAGCTGGAGCATCCCGGATACCGGGGTGCCAAGGGCGCGACGCGTGCCCTTGAGCCCTTCGGCGGAAGCGCCCCGGGCAATGAGGTACCCGCAGCGCAACCACGGACTGAGCGATTTCGAGAACGTTCCCACCAGGATCACGTCGGCTTGCGACGGAAGCGACGCAAGTGTGGGCAGGGGCCTCCGGCTATGCCGGAATTCGCTGTCGTAGTCATCTTCGAGAATCAAGACGTTATTGGCCGAGGCCCACGACAGCAAAGTCAATCGTTCCTGGATCGGCATGCGCCCTCCCAGCGGGTATTGGTGGCTCGGGGTGACGAGCACTGCGTCGGGCGGCGTCTCCAAGCTGGCGAGTTGTTCGACCCTCAGTCCATCGACGGTAACCGGCAGAGTCTCAACCGCGGCCCCCGCCGCGGCAAGCACTCGCCGGGCCGTTGGATACCCCGGGTCTTCGACGAGGACACGTGGACGGTCGGAGCGACTGCGAAGGGCGGTGACTATCAGTTGCAGCGCATCGCTGGTCCCCGCCGAAACGATCACGTCCTCGGCATTGACATTGAGCCCCCGTGATGTCCCTAGGTGCCCTTGGATGGCGGCGCGCAGGGTGTCGATACCCAGCGCGGGCGGGATCTGTGAACTCACCGGTTCGGCAGCTGCCTTGCGCCAGGCGGAGCGCCATTCGTTGTCCAGGAAGGGCACGCCCGAGGGGCGCCCCGGACTCAGGTCCAGAATCGGTTTGGCCGCTTCCGATTGCTTTGCGGCAGCGGCCACCCGGGCGAAGCCCCGGATGTCGGGGCGAACGGCAACACGGGTCCCTCCGGCACCGCGGCTATCGAGATAGCCCTCCCCCGATAGTTGCTCGAACGCCCTGACGACCACGCCCCGTGAGACGCCGAGCTCGGTGGCCAGCGCGCGCGAGGAAGGCAGCGAGTCCTCCGCCCGTAGCGTTCCATCAAGGATGGCAGTCCGGAGGCGCGCTGCCAGCTGGACCGTCAGCGGCGATTTGCTGCCGGGGTCCAAGGTAATGGGAAGTTCGGCCGTCGCCATCTTGGTCCTATCGTTATTGGCAATCTTGGATCTAGGTTGGGTCCAAGATGATTGCCAGTATAGGTCCTGGATCTCCCGCGACCGACCGCGGGGGACCATAGAAGATCGAGGATCCACATCATGTTTGACGGACTGTGCGCCTTCCCGCTAACACCGCTCTCGGAAGACGGCGTCGACCAAACCGCCCTTGCCCGACTCGTCGGTCGCATCACCGACGCCGGCGTGAAATCAATCGGTGTCCTGGGGTCCACCGGCGTCTACCCCTACCTGTCCCGCGACGAACGCCGAGAAGCGCTGCAAGTTGCTGTCGGTTCCGCCGGCGATGCCTCGGTCATGAGCGGGATCGGTGCCATGCGCACACGGGAAGTGATCGCCAACGCCGAGGATGCGCAGCTCGCCGGGGCTTCCGCCCTGCTCCTTACACCCGTCTCCTATCACCGGCTCACAGCAAACGAGGTGTTCGGCCTGTACCGCGACGTCGTCTCGGCTTCCTCCGTGCCGGTCTTTGTGTACGACAGCCCGGGTACCACCGGGTTTGTCTTCTCCGACGAATTGCTCGAACGCATCGCCCGACTCCCCCGGATCGGCGGCATCAAGATTCCCCCGCCCCCGGCCGGAGCCACGGCATCGCGCCTTGCCGAACTCCGAGGGATCTTCTCCCCCGAACACTCGATCGGCCTCAGCGGGGATTGGGAAGCCGCCGACGCATTGCTGGCCGGCTATGACGTTTGGCATTCTGTCATTGCAGGAATCTTCCCCCGCCACGCCATGGAACTGGCCGACGCCGCACTGGCCGGAAACGCCGGCACCGCACGGGAAATCTCCCGGAAATTCGATCCCATCTGGGCGTTGTTCAAATCTCACGGGAGCCTGCGCGTGGTTGCGGCCATCGCCGAGGAACTGGGACTCACCAACCCCCACAGCCTCCCGAGCCCGCTGAAGGGCCTCGAAGACCAGACCCGTTCGGAGATCAGGGATTCCCTGAAGCTCACCGGCCTGGACGGCTAGCCCGCAGGCTGCCGCCCGCGGACGTGGATCGACAACACCGTGAGAACTCCAAACAAAGAAATCACCAAGGCCCTGCCCGGGGACCGACCTGCGGGTGCCGGAGGCCTGGCCAGGTACGTGGCCGCTGCAACGTTGGCGCGGACAGCGGACGGCGGCGCAGTGGTCGCCGTCGTCCTGCTGGTCACCACCAGCGGTGGTCCGGGATGGCTTGCAGGGCTCCTAGGCGCCAGCATCACGGCGCCGCACCTGCTGGGGCCATTCGTTGCCCGCAGCCTGGACACCGCGCGCGATGCACGCAACGTCATTGCCTTTGCCTGTATTGCACACGGTGGAACGCTCGCCGCGGCGGTACTGCTCTATCCTGTGACCTTGCCCATTGTGCCGGCACTGCTTTTGATCGTCTCGGGGCTGTTTGGGCCACTGCTGACCGGCGGCATCAGCTCCCGGCTCCCCGAGATCGCCGGGGACAGCCGGGAAAGCCAACGCCGAGCCCAGGGCTGGGACGTCGCGACCTATGGCATTGGCGGGACCCTTGGCCCGGGAATCGTCGCGGCAGTCTCGGCCTGGTCGGGAGCCGCCGTTGCGGCCCTCATGCTTGCTGCCGGAACCATGCTTGCAGCCATCCTGGTGAAACTCCTGCCGCACGGAAGCCGGGCCGCAAATCAAACCGAGGTGCCCAAGCCCGGGCAAACGCTTTTGCTGATGCTGACCACCGGCCCGCTGCGCCGGACCTTGTACATGACAATGACCGTGGCCCTGTCGGTAGCCGTGCTTCCCATAACGGCCGTGGCATCGACAGGTCATTTCAAGGTCGATGGGGCCGCTGCAGGAATCCTCACTGCCGCATACGGCTTGGGCAATCTGGCCGGATCGATCGGCGTGATGATCCGTCCGCTGAAAGGGGACGCCGACAGACTCATGACCTGGCTTGCCTTCACGGTTGCCGGAGCACTGCTCTGCGTGACGCTCTCCACCGTTTTCAGCGCGGCGATCGCCGCCTATGGACTCGCTGGAATCATCAACTCGTACTTCTTTGCCGCGACCCTTGCCGCGCGCAGCGAGTATGCGCCGCAAAACTCGCGAGGCCAGGTCTTCGTCTGGGTCGGCGCACTGAAGATCACCGCGGGGTCCGCCGGAACAGCTCTCGCGGGAGCCGTCATTGCGGGCCCGGCGCCACTCCCCTTGCATGCAGCCCTCGTCCTGACGGCCTTCATCGCGGCATGCTCAATCGTGGACCGGAACAGCACCCGAAACCCTGTGCAGTGAGCACAAGGATGGTTGGCCTCCCGGGCATTCCGGAAGGCCAACCACCCTCGATCCGTTGCTGTGCAGGCAGGCGATTCACGCCGCCCTCGACGCCTTGCCGGCCACGAATCCAGCTAGTGTCGGTTGGCGGCTTCGGCGCTGTAAACGAGGTTCTCCGAATCCCGGCCTTCGGCCCAAGCCACAACCTGGCGCTTCAGCAGAGCCGTCATGCGCGGCAGAAACGCCTCGGTGTTTCCGCCATTGTGCGGGACGATCAGTGCATTGGGCAGCTTCCAAATCGGATGATCCTCCGGAAGCGGTTCCGGGTCAAAAACGTCCGAGGCGCAGCGCAGGCGCCCGGTCGCCAGCTCCGCCACCAGAGCGTCGGTGTCAACCACCGCGCCGCGGGCCACGTTGACGATGACCGCATCGTCGGGCAGCGTGGAGAGCAGCTGCGCATCCACCAGGTGGTGGGTCGATGCGTTGTGCGGAACTATGAGGATCAAGACCTCAATCGACGAGGCGCGCGAGTGCAGGTCATCAATGGCCAGGATTTCACCGTGCTCGTCGGTGCGTGCACGTGTGCCAAAACGGCTGAGCTCAACTTCAAACGGAACCAACCGCTTGCGAATTTCTTCGCCGATGCCGCCAACACCAACAATCGCCACCTTGCGGTCGGCCAATCCCGGCCAACGCCGTGGATTCCAATGGCCGGCGGCCTGGTCCCGCACCGACTCCCCGATGCCTCGCAGCGAGGCGATTGCCATCCCGACGGCCAACTCGGCCGTGGAAGCGGCATGAACGCCGTGCGCAGTAGCCACTGACACATCCGGACCAACAAGTTCACGGATTCCGTCGAACCCAGTGGTTTGGGTCTGCACCAACTTGAGGTTCGGCGCCTTTTTGACATCTTCCAGCTCGGAGAACTTGGCCATGTAGGGGAAAACTGCAATTTCGATGGCCTCAAGGGCCACGCCCACGGGATCGCTCGTGAAGTCCCAAATGCCGGCTTCGAGACCTTCTGGCAAAGGGCCTACAGCAGCGAGGAGTTCTTCACTGGGAAAAGTAACAACGGTGTTCTGCTTCATGCTCTTGAGCCTAGGTCGATCAGGGCACCTGCCCTAAAGGAACATGCCCCGGCAACGAAACAATCTTTCACGTAGCTAAAGTCCTGCTATTGCCGCCACAACAACCCAAATCAGGACGATTATTGTGACCTCGCTCGCAAAAGGCCATTTCGATTTGCATTCCCCCGTCAAGCTGGTAAAGTTTCATGTCGTTGCAGAGCGCGGGAGTTACGAACTCCGGCAAAACAACAGCCGCACCTCTAGCTCAATTGGCAGAGCAACTGACTCTTAATCAGTAGGTTCCGGGTTCAAGTCCCGGGGGGTGCACAGCAAAGAAGGTCCGATTCGCAGTTGCGAATCGGACCTTCTGCTTTTCCCGGATGCAACGGCTCCAAAGCGGCCCCGCAACCGCACTGGACACGCCTGGGCCCGGCCCGCGCCCGCCCGATCGGGCCGCCCAAACCCAGAGTTCATCGCCAAGGCTCACACGATCGCTGGCGCACGTCGGAAGCGTCGCGCGCAAGCCTGAGAAGCTGGTATAGTTTCATGTCGTTGCAGAGCGCAGGAGTTACGAACTCCGGCAAAACAACAGCCGCACCTCTAGCTCAATTGGCAGAGCAACTGACTCTTAATCAGTAGGTTCCGGGTTCAAGTCCCGGGGGGTGCACAGCAAAGAAGGTCCGATTCGCAGTTGCGAATCGGACCTTCTGCTTTTCCCTGGAAACCTCCCGGACTCACGGGATGGGTCGCGACAACGGGCCTCGAAGCGCTACGGCTGCCAGGACTTCCTCATCGTGAAGGCACGGGCGCAAACTCATGCCCCAACGCCTTGGAAACCCCCACAAAAATGCGTGTGGCCGGGGCCGCGCACGGCAGCTCGCCAGGATTGTCACTCAACGTGGGCGATTCGGCGCATCCACCCGAGGAGATGTCGCTGTTGACCATGACCACCACCGACGTGTCGGTGGTGGTGTCGTAGTACAAGGCCGTGTTGAAACCGGGCAGCTCCCCCGTGTGCCCCACCCACCCGCCAATGCAGCCCAAGGCCAGCCCATAGCCTGCCGGAGTTGGGAACGACTTCAGCCGCGCTATTTGGGCCTCCGGCGAGAGCAGCCCCTGCCCCGTGGCCAGCGCCCGGTCGTATGTCAACAAATCCTCAACGGTGGAGATCAAGGCGCCGGCGGCACCGGCGAAAGTCGGCGTCCAGTTCGTGGCGTCGACGGGCTCGTTCAGCGGTTCCAAGCCCTGGAGCGTAAACCCGCGCGGATGAGGGCTCGGAACCGCGTCCGAATCACCCGGCCAGCTGGTGTTCGCCATGCCCAACGGCACCAGGATTTGCTGCTTCAGCACCTCCAGGAATGGCTGTCCGGTCACCTTTTCAATCACCGTCCCCAGCAAGATGGTATTGGTGTTGGAATAGTTGAACTTCTCCCCCGGGGCAAATAGCGGCGAGGCCGAAACGCCGTAGGCAATGAGCTCATCCGTGGTGAACTTGCTGGAGGGGTCGCCGAAGTAGCGCTTCAAGAAATCCTCGGTGTAAAAGCTGGACACGCCGCTTGTCATATTGGCCAGCATGCGCAGGGTGATCCGCTCGCCATTGGGAATGCCGGGATGGTATTGCCGATCGGATCATCGAGGCCGAGCTTGCCCTCTTCGGCCAATTGGAGCAGCAATGTTCCGGTGAACGTCTTGGCGACGGAGCCAATTCGGGCATGCATGTCTGTGGTCATAGGCGCCTTGGTCGTCGGGTCGGCCAGCCCATAAGCCGCCGTCCAGATGCCTTGAGGCGTGCGCACGCCCACTATGGCCCCCGGTGCCGCAGCCGTCTCAAAGGCAGCCTTCGCGCCCGAGTCGAGAGTCGCAACCACGGATTTCGGCAGGGTGCCCGAGGCTCCAGGTGCGGCCTTGACCACGTTGGCCGGATCGGCCACACACTGCCCCGCAGTGGTGCCCGGGCTTGATGTCGGGCTTCCCTGTTCCACACTGGACGGACTCGGTGGCGGTACGACGCCAGACCCGCACCCAGTCAAAACCAGGGCAAGAACCGCACCAATTGCCAACTTCCCCCCTGAAAACCACTGAATCCTTCATGAGCTCACCCGGTTCCCTAGTTCCCGAGAGTTGAAAAGGTTCGAGCCGGACGGTGGCCCTCCCTCGACATCCCTGACAAGAATTGCCGAGAGGAGCATCCCTTCAGTCGCTTCTACCCCGCCGGAACCGCAGCCAACATATGGCCCGGTGGGGAGGTCTATTTGTTGCGACAGGAGAACTTCCCGGTCGTTTCCTTGCCGATGCAGCGGCCTAAGTTTCTCGATCCAGGGATCGCCACGGTTGCTGGGGCACCACGTCCCGGTGTCGCCCTGGAAACCTCCATTGCCGCCGGAGTCGCAGCCATTGACGTCGGGAAAAGGTACTCCGGGACATGGTTCCACCGTCAAGGCTGCCGGTTCGCCAGGAGTCTCGATCCCGCTCACTTGAGAGCTGGACACTGTTGCGAGGTGCGTCACCGCGAAGGCCGGGCATGAAAAATTGCCCGCGGCGTTTTGCGGTGTTGGCTGTGGTTGCCGGCGAATAGAAGTGAACGACGAAGCCGTGGCGATCGCAGCAAAACCGTGGAATGTGATGAATCGCCGTTTCTTCATCCCGGCCCCCTTGATCTTCAAGAACACCTGATTCGTCACGCTTTTCGAGTAGAGCAGTGATCCTTGGGTGTGTCGAGGACAGCGTGCGTTTTCGCAATCCGGCCGCGCTCTTGAAGAACGGTGATCTGCTGAACCAATTAACCACGCCGTCTTGTACGAGATGGAATCGCTGCACATCGGTCTTGTTCGACCGCTGTTGGCACGGCGGAATTGAGGAAGTCCCGCCAGCCAAGCCATGGACAGCTCAGTCACCGTTAGTCGACCGCCATTGGCTGCACAGCTTTTGCGGCACGTGAACCACTCTCATCCGACATTGACCGCTACACAAACACATTCCTTCCAAGAGCACACTGAGCGGCGGGGTCCAGTGACAACAACTGCCGCCCCAACATTGAACGATGCATAGGTTTCACCCTTTAAGGCGAATACGCTTTGCCACCGAAACCAACTGTGCGCACCGTCACAGAACGACTTTCGCGGGAAGCGCCCGAAAATCATGGGCGAACCCTCCGAAATCGCGGGAAAAACCGCGTATTTACAAGGAATTTGGCGGACCGATCGAACCCCAACCCCCGATTTTAGTTCTGGACCACTTTCTGGTTATGATTATCTGCGTCGCAAGGACGGGTTCCGCACGGAGCGCTGACCGAAACGACATAATGCACCTCTAGCTCAATTGGCAGAGCAACTGACTCTTAATCAGTAGGTTCCGGGTTCAAGTCCCGGGGGGTGCACGGTAAGAAAGGCTCGATCTGTTTAGACAGATCGAGCCTTTCGTTTTCCCCCGGAGCCCGCATTCCGACACTTCATCTTCGGAGGACGGGATCCGGGCCTCTGCCGGTAGGGAATTCGATCCAAGCTTCGCCCGCTTGAAGCGCGCAAGGAGCTGTCGCTCCCGGTCCCAAACCGCACGTCGTCCCCAAAGTTCATTGCCGACGATGTCTGCGGATTGCTGGACAGTCCCTGATAGTCACTCGGGGCAAATGCTCAGGTTCCCGACGCAGCCACGGGACTAACATGGATAGTTGACAGAGGTAAACAATTCCCCTGCCCCGTGGTCCATGGAGGGGCTGACAAAAATGCTTCAGGAAAAGTTCCAGCTTGGCGGCAACGTGGCAATCCGGCGGTCCCGCGACCTGGCCAATCCCCGCTACAAGTGGATCGTTCTGTCAAACACCACCCTGGGCATGCTCATGGCCACGATCAACGCATCGATCCTGCTGATCGCCCTGCCCGACATCTTCCGCGGCGTGGGCATCAATCCCTTGGCCCCGCGAAACACCAGCCTGTTGCTGTGGCTGATCATGGGCTACATGGTTGTCACGGCCGTGCTGGTGGTCAGCTTTGGCCGGCTGGGCGACATATACGGCCGGGTGAAGATGTACAACGCCGGCTTTGCCATTTTCACGCTGTTTTCAATCCTGCTTGCGGTGACGTGGATGCAGGGCGTCCCGGCCGTGTACTGGATGATCATCATGCGAGTCCTCCAGGGAGTGGGCGGTGCCCTGCTGATGGCCAATTCCAATGCCATCATCACCGACGCGTTCGACGTCGACCAGCGGGGCCTGGCCCTTGGACTGAACCAAGTGGCCGGCATCGCCGGATCGTTCCTGGGACTGATCATCGGCGGGCTGCTGGGCCCGGTCGATTGGCGGCTCGTGTTCCTGGTCTCGGTGCCCGTGGGGCTTTTCGGCACGATCTGGGCCTACCTGAGGCTGCATGACAACGGCATCCGGCAGCCGGCGAAGCTCGACTGGTGGGGAAACATCACGTTTGCGGCGGGACTGATCGCGGTCTTGGTCGGCATCACCTACGGCATCCAGCCATATGGCGTCCACACCATGGGGTGGACCGACCCCTGGGTGCTGACGGCGCTGGTCGGCGGCGTGATCGTGCTGGGCATCTTCATCATCGTGGAAAACCGGGTTGCCGAGCTGATGTTCGAGATCTCCCTGTTCCGCATCCGCGCGTTCACGGCCGGAAACCTGGCCAGCCTGCTCTCCGGCATCGGCCGGGGCGGGCTGATGTTCATCCTGATCATCTGGCTGCAGGGCATCTGGCTCCCCCGGCACGGCTACGGCTTTGCCGAGACGCCCTTGTGGGCCGGCATCTACATGCTGCCGCTGACTGCTGGCTTCCTGGTGGCGGGGCCGGTCTCCGGTGCGATCTCCGACCGGCGCGGGGCCAGGCTGCTGGCCACCGGCGGCATGGTTGTCGCGGCCCTGAGCTTCTGGTGGCTGCTCCTGCTGCCGGTGGAATTCGAGTACTGGAGCTTTGTGCTGGCCCTGCTGGCCAACGGTATCGGCATGGGTCTGTTCGCCGCGCCGAACCGCGCCGGCATCATGAACAGCCTGCCGCCCAACCGCCGCGGCGTGGGCGGGGGCATGAGCACGACTTTCCAGAACTCCGCCATGGTCCTGTTCATCGGCATCTTCTTTTCCCTCATGATCACGGGACTGGCCCGCTCCCTCCCGTCCACGCTGACCGAGGGGCTCGTCACCCACGGTGTCGGCGCCGTGGACGCCGGAAGGGTTGCCGGCCTGCCGCCGGTGTCCGTCCTGTTCGCGTCCCTGCTGGGCTACAACCCGGTGCAGACGCTCTTGGGGCCCGCCGCCCTGGCGCACCTTTCACCCGCCGACGCCGCCTACCTCACCGGCCGGGGATTCTTCCCCGCCCTGATCTCGGGCCCGTTCGCCGACGGACTCACCGTGGCCTTCGGCTTTGCGATCGTCGCCAGCCTGGTGGCAGCCGTGGCCTCGGCACTGCGCGGCGGCAAGTACGTCTACGACGAAGGCACTTCCGGCGGAGGCCTTCCGGAAGAGGACGCTTCGGGCGCGGATGACACCGCAACGCCGATGCCCCACACGACGGCACAGGCCTCGGACCCCTTGACCCGTGGAACGGATGGTCCTGAAATGGACACGGGCGGCCCCGCCCCATGCCGGCGGGCGGCCTTGAAGAAAAGGTCGCACCACCGTGCGGAGCCGTCATGGTTCCGGCCGCCGAACCGTTGCAGCATCCAGCTACCCCGCCCATCGTGATTGGTGCACACCATGAACAGCCATTCCAGCCATTCAAGCCACGCCAGTCCTGCCGGGGATCCCCCGGACCGCGTTCCGCTGCCCGGCAGCGAGCGTGGACCCGCCCCGGACAGGTCCGCGGCCGCCAGGCCCGGGGTCCGCACGATCGATGAGGAACAGGTGGAAATCAGTGTCTACCTGCGCCGCAGCCGCCCAGTGCCGGAGGACAAGCTTCCCGGCGGACCGCAGAAGGGGGCCCGGCCGGCGTCCCACGGCGCCAGCGCCAAGGACATCGACCTTGTCACCACGACCCTCACCGAGCTCGGTGCCGTCGTCGTCGACGCCAATCCGGCAACACGGTGCCTGCGGGTCGCCGGAACCGCGGGGCTGCTGGCCGAGATCTTCGGAACCCGGCTCGAACGGGTGACAAGCGTGGCACCCAACCGGGAAGCCGTCACGCACCGCCAGCGCACGGGCGGGTTGAGCGTGCCGGCGGCCCTGGACGGGGTGGTCACGGCCGTGCTGGGCCTGGATGACAGGCCGGCCGCGCGGCCCCACTTTCACGTCGCACCCAAAGCCGCCGCCGGCGTAAGCTACACGCCCTTGGATCTGGCCCGAATCTACAAGTTCCCCGCCGACACCGATGGAACCGGCCAGGTCATTGCCATCATCGAACTAGGCGGCGGCTTCGTCCAGGCCGATCTCGACGTGTACTTCGCGGATCTGGGCATCGAGGGTCCCACGGTGATCGCCATCGGTGTCGACGGGGCGGCCAATGCGCCCGGCTCCGATCCGAAGGGGGCCGACGGCGAGGTCATGCTGGACATCGAGGTGGCCGGTGCGCTGGCGCCCCGGGCCGCACTCAAGGTCTATTTCGCACCCAACACCGACGCCGGGTTCGTCGACGCAGTCGCCCGGGCCGCCCATGACACTCCGACGCCCGCCTCGATCAGCATCAGCTGGGGCCAAAACGAGGACGAATGGACGGCCCAAGCACGCGCGGAGATGGACAATGCCTTTGTTGACGCCACGCTGCTCGGGGCGACGGCCACTGCCGCGGCAGGCGACAACGGCAGCGCCGACGCCGCCTCCGACGGCAAGAACCATGCAGACTTCCCGGCCTCCAGCCCGCACGCCTTGGCCTGCGGCGGCACCCGCCTGATGGCCGATCCGGCAACGGGCAAGGTCCGCTCCGAAACCGTGTGGAACCATTCCGCGAAATCCGCCACCGGCGGCGGGGTCAGCGACGCATTTCCGCTCCCGCCATGGCAACAACAGGTCACCGTCAGTTCCGGCGCCGAGCCGTCCGCCGTCCCCGGAGGGCGGGGCGTGCCTGATGTCGCGGCAGTCGCCGACCCCCGAACGGGCTACAGGGTCAGGGTCGACGGCAAGGACGTGGTATTTGGCGGCACCAGCGCCGTTTCCCCCTTGTGGGCCGCGTTGCTTGCCAGGCTGGCCCAGCAGCAGGGGCACGGGTTCGGATTGCTGCAACCGGCCATCTACGCACGGGTGGAGGCCGGCCTCGCGGCAAGCGGGTTCCGCGACATCAAACGGGGAAACAACGGGACGTACCGGGCAACCGCCGGTTGGGATGCCTGCACCGGTCTCGGCGTGCCTGACGGACTGGCCCTGCAAGCCGCCATCGTGATCGCTATCCATTGACGGAACTCCGGCCAGTCCCGTTTGTCCCGTTTGTTCTGGGTTAGCCTTACCAGCCGTCGTTGCGGATGGCGGCGCGCACCCGCGCGGACCGCGATCCTATGCGGTTTGTCGATCCGGTTCGGTGCGCACGCGCCTTTTGGTCCTCATGGGTGCCCGAAGCGCCCGATCCCGCAAAGGCGACACGTTGGGAAACCAGTGCCTCGGGCAGCGCGAATCCCGACGAGGCCCCCGGCTTGTTCTTGGACATGAAAACGACCCTACTATTAGTGATTGAGTTCTATCAATCACTAATAGTAGGGTCAGCGGGCACCATCGGCCAAGCCGTCCGGGGATGGGGCCTATGCGAAGAGTTCCGCGCGGGCATCGGCGCTGCGCGCATCATGACCTTCGCGGCCGTCGGCACCCTGGTCACGGCCCTGCCGCTGTTCATCCTGCTGGTCAACGTCTCGACCATCGGAACCATGATCGGCATCGAGCTGGTCTTCGGCTTCCTGGCCACCGCGTACTTTGCACCGCTGCCCGCATTGCGTGCGGCGATCTTCCCGCCGCAGATCCGAACCACCGGAATGTCGCTGGGCTACAACATTGCCGTGACGGTCTTCGGCGGCTTTGCCCCGTTCATCCTCACCTGGCTCATCGCCGGCACCGGATCGTTGCTGGCGCCAAGCTTCTACCTGCTGGCGATCGCCGCAGTGTCCCTGAGCAGCCTGGTCGTGGTTCGCCGGGTGTACAAGCAGAGCTAGGCCCCGGCGCTTCATCGCCCCCCACCATGCCGCGGTGCCTCCCATGGACACCCCCAAGCCATGGGAACCACCGCTTCCTTGTCTGCCGAGCGCTTGCCCCCTGCGGCGCCGGCACGTTCACGGCCGCGCGGACCACCGCCCATTGGAGATAGGCTCGTGGGCAAGACCAACCACTTATCGGGGTGCGACTTCCGTGCGCCGAACAACAACACAGGGAGCAGCAAACTCATGAGCGAGAACGCCACGACCGAAGCAGTCCGCCTGGTACCCGGGGACCCGGCGCCGGACTTCACCCTCATCGATGCCAACGGCGAGGAACTGGCGCTGGCATCGCTGCGCGGCAAGAAGACCATCCTGTACTTCTACCCGGCCGCATCCACCCCGGGGTGCACCAAGCAGGCCTGCGACTTCCGCGATTCGCTTGGATCGCTCCAGGGTGCCGGCTACCAGGTGGTCGGCATCTCCCCCGACACACCGGCAAAGCTTGCCAAGTTCGCGGCCAAGGAAGAGCTCAGCTTCCCGCTGCTGTCCGACGAGGACCACGCGGCCGCGGCCGCCTACGGCGCCTGGGGCGAAAAGAAGAACTACGGCCGCATTTACGAGGGCCTGATCCGCTCGACCTTCGTCATCGACGAGGCCGGCCTGGTGGAGCTCGCGCAGTACAACGTTCGTGCCACGGGACACGTTGCCAAACTCCGTCGTGATCTGGGACTCGATCCGAAGTAAGTTTCGCCCACAGCCCAAAAGTGGAAAAAACGGCCGCCGGAATCCGCTACACTGATTCATGCTGAACCACATGAGTGGTTGCGGCCTTGCGAGCGTGGCGAAATTGGCAGACGCGCTGGATTTAGGTTCCAGTGTCTTCGGACGTGGGGGTTCAAGTCCCCCCGCTCGCACAAATCGCCGAAGGGCAATTCATCCCCTCAGGCACCCATGCAAGGCCCCCGGATATTTCCGGGGGCCTTGCTCGTTAGTACCGTGCAGGGGACCGAAACGATGTCGGTGCCCAAAACACTTGAAGGAGTCCTTGGTGCCCACGCCGCCGTCATCCCCAGTTTCGGCAGCCGCCTCGCGCCGCGCATTCCTGGCCGGAGGACTCGGCGTCGCAGCCCTGGCGCTAACCGGCTGCATACCCCAGAAGACCCCCGGCCCGTCCGCCACCCCCACCGGCGATACCGCCCCGGCCGTGCAAAAATTCCGCCTCGGCACAGCAGCCAACCCCGTGACGCTGGATCCGGCGGTCTCCGGCGACAACGAAACATTCCGCATCACCCGGCAAATCTTCGAGGGCCTCATCGGCGTCGACCGCGAAACGGGCGCACCCATCCCGTTGCTTGCCACCGACTGGATCTCCAGCCCAGACCGTTTGCAGTACACCTTCATCCTGCGCCGGGACGTGAAATTCCACGACGGCACCGACTTCAACGCCGAAGCCGTGGTCCTCAACTTCCGACGCTGGGCGGCGCTGCCGAAGGACGCCAAGGCCGACTCCGACCAGGGCTTCACCCAGGTCTTCAGGTACAGCGACTCGCTGCCCAAGTTGCCCGATTCCATCCCGGCCCCGAAACCCGTCGAGGGTCCGGACGGCCAGGAAACCGTGGATCCACAACTGGAGGCCGAACACCAAGCCGAGGTGCAACGCCTTGAAAACCTGCGCGAACAGCTGAAGTCCAACCCATTCATCGGAGCCAGCACCGGGGCAAGCGCCAGCTACTTCGGTTCCATCAAGACGGCCGGAACCCACACCGTCGTCCTGACGCTGCGCCGCCCCATCACGGGGTTGATCGAGGCCCTGACACTGCCCGGGCTGGTGATCGCCTCCCCCACGGCCCTTGCCGCGGCGCCGGCCGAACCGGGCCACCCCTCCGCCCTGTCCACGCACCCTGTGGGCACCGGCCCTTACGCCTTTGCCTCGTGGAAAGGCAACACCGTCGAAGTGGCCCGCTTTGCCGACTACTGGGACGCAACGGCCTTTGCCAACAATCCCGAGGCACCGACCCTAGTTTCTTTCCGCGAAACAAGCACCCCGGCAATGCGTCTTGGCGAATTGCGCCGCGGCGACATCGACGGCTTTGACATGGTCACCGTCACGGGCCTGCGCGAACTTGTCCGCGAGGGCAAACTGATTGTGCAGCGGGACCCGTTCTCCGTGGCCTACCTGGGCATGAACCAGAAGAACAAGTGGCTTGCCAAGCCAGAATTCCGCCAAGCGATCGCGCACAGCATCGACAGGCAAAAGATCATCGATGCCTACTACATTTCCGGAACCAAGGAAGCGCGCGGCTTCCTGCCCCCTTCCCTCGGCATCAAGCCCTCCGACACCTACTACGGGCCAGACCTGCAACGGTCCAAGGCGCTGCTGGCGGAGGCGGGCTACGACGGTTCCCCCGTCCCGTTCCTGTACCCGCTGAACATCTCGCGCGCCTATCTGCCGCTGCCCGAACTCATCTATGCGGAAATCTCCCGCCAGCTCGCCACCGCGGGCATCAACATCGAACCGATTCCGGTGGACTGGACCGACGGCTATGTCAGCCGAGTGCATTCGGGCTCCACGCCCGGGTTGCACCTGCTGGGCTTCAACGGCGGGTACCGCGACCCCGATGATTTCCTTGGGGGGATCTTCTCCGATACGAACAAGCAATTCGGGTACAACTCGCCCATCTTGCAGGCGCAAATCCTCTTGGCCCGGTCGATTCCCGGCGGCGAGGAGCGGGTCAACGCCTACCAGGACATTTCGCGCACCCTGGCCGTGGACCTGCCGGCATTGCCGCTGGCCTTCCCGATTTCCGGGCTGGCGTTCAACGACACGGTCAGGAACTATCCTTCGTCCCCGGTGCTAGACGAAGTTTTCTCCGATGTGAAACTGAACACCAAGTGATTAAGCAGTCAAGACCCCAATTTCTTGGAGTCGGAGCCCCCGCGCTATTCTTGGCTGGAGTCTAGAAGAACTTTCAACGGAGATAGCCTGTGCCTTCTGAAGCCACCAGTCAATCATTTGACGTCGTTCTAATCGGCGCCGGTGTCATGAGCGCAACGCTCGGAACCCTGATCAAGCAATTGGAGCCGGGGTGGAGCATTGGACTTTTTGAAAACCTGGATCAGGCAGGCCTCGAGTCGTCATCGCCCTGGAACAACGCCGGCACCGGCCACTCGGCATTGTGCGAGCTGAACTACACCGCAGCGGCGGCCGACGGTTCGGTTGATCCGGCCAAGGCCATCGGCATCAACGAGCAGTTCCAGGTCACGCGCCAGTTCTACTCCCACCTTGTACAGAACAAGCAGGTCGGTGACGCTTCGACCTTCATCAACCCGCTGCCGCACATGAGCTTTGTCATCGGCGACGAGCACGCGGACTACCTCAAGACCCGCTACGAGGCGCTCAAGCCCCATGCGCTGTTCAACGAGATCGAACACACCGAGGACCTGGACACCATCAAGTCCTGGACCCCGCTGGTTGCCAACGGCCGCGACGGCTCGCAGCGCGTTGCAGCGTCCCGCGTCGCCTCCGGCACCGACGTCGACTTCGGTTCGCTGACCCGCCAGATGACCGAGAACCTTGCAGCCACCGGCGTCGAGGTCAACTTCGGCCACAAGGTCAAGGGCATCAAGCGCGACGGTGCCGGCTGGACCCTGACGGTCAAGAACAACGCCACCAAGGCCAAGCGCACCGTGAACGCCAAGTTCGTCTTCGTGGGCGCCGGCGGCGGCGCCCTGGGCCTGCTGCAGAAGGCCGGCATCGAGGAAATCAAGGGCTTCGGCGGCTTCCCCGTCTCCGGCCAGTTCCTGCGCTGCACCGACGAAACCGTCATCGACCAGCACCATGCCAAGGTTTACGGCCAGGCTTCGGTCGGCGCCCCGCCCATGAGCGTTCCGCACCTCGACACCCGCTTCGTCAACGGCAAGCGCTCGCTGATGTTCGGCCCGTACGCCGGCTTCTCCACGAACTTCCTGAAGACCTCCTCGTTGTGGGACCTTCCGCTGTCCATCCGCCCGCACAACATCATCCCGATGCTGGCCGTGGGCAAGGACAACATGTCATTGACCGCCTACCTGATCAAGGAGGTGCTCAAGTCGCGTGCGAAGAAGGACGATGCACTGCGCGAGTACTTCCCGGAGGCCACCGGCGAGAAGTGGGAACTGATCACGGCGGGCCAGCGTGTCCAGGTCATCAAGAAGGACGCCAAGAAGGGCGGCGCACTGCAGTTCGGCACCGAGGTCATCACCTCCGCCGATGGCACCATCTCCGGCCTGCTCGGCGCTTCCCCGGGTGCCTCGACGGCAACCCCGATCATGATCGGGCTGCTGGGCCGCTGCTTCCCGAAGCAGTTCTCCGGCTGGGAGTCCAAGCTCAAGGAAATCATTCCGTCCTACGGCGTGAAGCTGAACGAGAACCCGTCGCTTTACGCCGAGGTTCGCGCCGAGACCGACAAGGTCCTGAAGCTGGCCTAGTTTTCACGGCCGGTTGGATTCCGGCCATTGAGCGCACAACTCCGGCACAAGTCCGGTTCGCATGTCCTTCCCCGCCTCGTGCGGGCGGGGGCTGCGGGCCGGGCTTTTGCCGTTTTCGGCCCCGACCTCACGCGACCCAGATTCCGAAAACCTTGTAAAAACCTTGTGACTAGGGTCAAGATGCTCCATCGCGCCTTTACACCCTGTTTGGCGCCATAGCATACTGAGCCTCACTGCGGAGGCGGGATCAATCAATTCGGGGAAAGGGAAGCCCCGGGATCCCAACCGCCGCTGGGGAACTCTCGGTATCAGAGGAGGCCGAACCATGCTCGCAGCTTGGGGAAAACACAGTCCTGCCCGCCATCGAATCCACGGGACCGATCCGGCCCCACAAGGCCCCGAGGAACGGCCGTTGTTGTCGCGGCGGTCCCTTGGCATCACCCTTGGAACCTCGCTGGTTCTAGGGGCGGGCGGGATCACGGCATTGGCCGTGGCATTCGCGGCCAACGGCCCTCCCGGAACCACCACCGTGAAAACCAGCTTCGGCAGGGCCCGGATCTCGAGGGCGGAACGCCAGTCCAGGCTCTCGGCCGATGCGGCCACGGCGAGCGGCCATGCCGGCCACCCGATGACCGGCGGCAGGTCGCTTCAACCGGTGAACATGACCTACGGGGACCACGTGCTTGTCCAACTCGACGTCTTCAATGAAAGCGACGAGGACCAAATGTTTTCACCCGGGCAGCTTCGCTTGCGGGGAAACAGCCAGCCCTGGCTGGTTGTCAACCGGTGGAACGACCTGGTCCCCGGGCTGTTGGCCCCGGGATCCGAGCTCCGAACCAACATCAGTTTCCTGGTCCCCTCCGATGCCACGGCCTTCACCGCCCTTTTTGACGACATCTCGAACCCGGGCGGCGCACCCATCGACTTGCCATTGCCCGCCGTGGCCTGGCGCACCGGATTCCTGGAGGCCGGTCATGCCTGAGGAAAACGTTTCTCCAACAGAAGGCAACAATCCCTGTCCTTCCACCACCGGGCCCGACGGAAATGAAGGAACGCTCGACCGGGCCGGCGCGCTGAAATTCGGTGCGGCCGCGGGTATCGGGGTTCTCGCGGCCGTGGCCGCCGTCAACCGCCCCGCCGTCGCTGCAGTTCCCGCCAGGGCCCGTGGGCGGGTGAGCGCAGCCGCAGTGCCGCTGCCCGGGGTGTTGGACCTCTACATCAATGAGGGCTACGCAAAAATGGTCGACGATTCGCTGGTCTACCAGCGCGGTTTCGGCGACAAGCCAACCGCACTTCGGGACGCCAAACCGTCATTGCGCATCGTTCCGAAGATCTTTACAAGAAACGGGAAAGTCGTCCAATCACGGACGTATCCACTGGGGGCGGCGCTTCCCCCAAACGGGACGCCGACGCCGGCCGGACCGGACGGTGCTAACTCCGGCCAGTTCATGATCATGCGCAACCACTGGGCCAGCTACTTCCCGCAACGCACCATCATCGCGGAAACCGGATCGACGGTGCGGCTTCGCGTGTTCAACGGGCTTTCCGGAACACACCAGCTAACCGTTGCCCAGGCGGGGCCCGGTGGCCAAGACGAGACCACGTGGCCGATTCCTCCGGGCGGGGAAGGATATCTGGAATTCGCCGCACCTGGCGCAGGCACCTACATCTACTATGATCCGACGAATTCCCCCGTGCAGCGCGCGCTCGGACTCTTCGGATCCCTGGTTGTGCTGGACCCCGAGGACGCCTGGCGGGTGGCGCCGCATCAGATGGCCTTCGAACGGCAGTGGCTGTGGGTCACTCATGCGGTCGACACCAAGTGGGCAAACATCGAGGCGGCCGGCGGAACCGTCGATCCGGAGGCGGACCCCGCAGTGCCCCGCTATTTCCTGCTCAACGACCGCAGCGGCTTCGAGGCCCTCGGCCATTCGCCGAACCCTGCGATCAACCGGGCGGCGCATGAGGAGTCACTGGTGTCCGGCTACCCGCGGCAAGTCGACGTCCGCGATTTTGGCGAGGACGTGGAGCTGGGCACCCTCCGGGGCGGGCAGGCGGTCCGGATGGTCAATCCAGGGATTGCCTTCCACCAGATCCATTTCCACGGCAACCATCTCTGGACGGTTCGACGTAACAACGTCGAATGGCCGCGCAAAAATGGGCACGTGGATGACGAGGGGCACGTGGTGCTCCAACAGTGGGAGGACGTCGTGGAACTCCAACCGATGGACCGCAAGGATTGCATCATCCCTTTGAAGCGGCCGCCTGACGCCACCGACCAAGTCTGGAACAACCGGACCGAGGACTGGAAGTACCCCATGCACTGCCACGCCGAGATGTCGCAAACCGCGGCCGGCGGCATGTACCCCGGCGGGCTTGTCGCCCATTGGGAACTCAAATCACCGGTGAGTGGAGGCTAGGACCATGAGTACGACATTCTGGGGGTCGCTCGGTACCGCTGTGGCGATCGGCGGCAGCCGCGACACGGCGAAGAAAAAGCCCAAGAAAAAGCGCCGGCCAAAACCGAAAGACACCAAGGCAAAGGCAAAAGTGAAAGGCGCCAAGGAGCCGGGGCCGACGACAAAGAAGAAGGTCGCCAAGAAGAAGTCCATCAAGGCGCCGGCCAAGAAGCCGAAGCCGAGCCCAAAACCAACGCCGAAGCCGACTCCCAAACCGACTACGTCGCCGTCTGCGACAAAGCCACCGTCGCCGTCTCCTACTCCAACAAAGACACCGTCGCCAACCGCGACGGCAGCACCGAGCCCGACCGATCCGGCGCCGTCGACAGGTCCAACCCAGTCCACGGCGCCGACCTCCCCGTCGCCACGGCCGACCGTCGCCCCGCCATCATCCGACGACGATGACGACGGCGAGCCCCGGGACTATGACTCCCAGGCCGACTTCGCCTCGCACCAAATGCAGCAGGACACCCCGGAAACACAGTTCCGGCAGACTCCGCAGCTGTCCGTCAACCTGGACGTTGCAAACAAAAAGCTGACGTTCCCCGACGGGGCGGAGTTCGAGACGTGGGTTTTCCACTCCCCGACCTCCGGCCGCGGCTTCCCCGGGCCCACGCTGCGGCCCAAGGAAGGGGAAATCTTCCATTCCCGGGTCGAACCCAGCATGGGTCCGCATACCATCCACTGGCACGGCATGGAACCGGATCCGCGCAACGACGGGGTGGGGCACACCTCGTTCGAGATCGATGACCACTACACCTATCAGTGGCAGCCCGAACCCGGGCGAGTGCACGACCCGAACTACGGCGCTGCGGGAACCTACTTCTACCACTGCCACGTCAACACGGTGCTGCATGCGCAAATGGGGTTGCTGGGCCCGCTGATCGTCGATCCCATGGTTTTGCCCGGCTACGAGGTCTCATCCCCCAAAAACCGCAGGGCCTTCGGCGATGGACCCGAGTACGACATCGAGACCGAGTCGCTCATCATGATGTATTCGGTCGACGCGCGCTGGCACGACCTGGGGCACGCGGCCGGCCTGTCCGGTGAGGACGTGGGGCTCAACCGCTTTGAACCCCAGCACTTCTACATCACCGGCGGCCTGCTGAACTCGCGCAGGGAACGCGAGGGTGCCGTATGGGCGCCCACCGAGCTGCCCATCAGGGTACCCGGCAAGGAGCAGGCCCCGAGCCTCATGCGGTTGCTGGACGGCAACTACCTGCCCAACGTAATCACGTTCCATGACAAGTACGGCAACCCCGCACGCATCGCCGAACTCATCGCCCACGACGGGCGCCCCTACCGGCACACCGCGGTCAAGGGGGCGCCGGCGATCCCGACGAGCATGCACGAGGACCCGGAGGCACACCTATTCACCCACATTGTGGCGATGGGTGCGGCGGAACGCTACGACGTGCTGCTGCACCCGCCAAAGGCCGGGGATTACACGCTGAAGATCGCCTGGAACAACTGGATCACCGGCAAGACCCTGGCCACACGGGAGCTGAAGCTCAAAGCCTACTAAGCCGCCGGCGCGGGGCGGCGCACCATCCGCCCCGCCTTGAACGGGAACCGGGTGGGTGGTTTGCTTGGTTTGGATGCCCGAAACATGTCGCGGCGCAGTCGTTGCCGACGGCCATTTGCCACGTCCGCGGAACCGCCTCGCGCGGTTTCATCGACGGGCCGGGGAGGACCATTCGGCAAGGACACCGCAATGCTCGGCCACGGCTACGTGAACGCATTGAAACAGGCCAAAAGCAGCGTCTACGGCCCCGAGGGGGAAAAGATCGGCACGCTGGGCAACATCTTCATGGACGTCGGCACCGGGGACGCAGACTTCGTCACCGTGCATCTTGGGCTCTTCGGCGCCGAGGAGTGCTTTGTCTCCCTCGACGGCGCCGAGATCGCCCACGGCCACCTGCATGTGGCTTTCGGCAAGGAGAAAATCAGGCACGCCCCGCCCCTAGACCCCGCCGGCACGCTGACCGACGAAGACAAGCACCTGCTTGACCAGTACTACTCGCGGGGCGCTCCAGGTGCCGGGAGCGCCGGCCCGTAGGATGCGGGCCGGCCGCGTCGACCCGCGGCCCGCGTCGCGAAGGAATACGACGGAGGTTCCCTCCCTCTTGAACGGGAACGTGCATGGTGCTTTGCTTGCCATGGATGCCCGGCAACGTTGGCCGCAAATTTCCGGCCGTGCCCGATTCGCCCGGTTCAAGGACTCCGCCGGACGGCCCGTCTGGCCGCGCCGGGAGAAACATCCGGTTAGGACACAGCCATGCTTGGGCGCGAGGAACTCCACAAACTACTTGAAACCGAAACCACCGTTGTTGGCCCGGTCGGTGAAAGGATCGGCAGGCTTGGCCACCTGCTGCTTGACGCCAGAACCGGGGAGCCCGGATTCGCCACCGTCCACACCGGCTTTTTTGGAACAGCCGAAAGCATTGTCCCGCTCAACGATGCCGCAATCTCCCGGGGCATCCTCCACGTCGCCTTTGGCAAGGACGTGGTGCGGCACGCGCCGAACATCGATCCCCTGGCCGAGCTGAGTCTCGCGGACGAGGACAGGCTCTTCGATTACTACGGACTGGCACCGCGGGACGCCGCCGGCAGATCCCACGGCGCCCACGCCGCGGATCCCGCCGCCGCCAATGCGGCACACGCGACACGCGCCTCGGGCTTCGAGATGGACGAGCGGGTCATCGCCGTGGACGACGACCAGGGGCGTCCGCTCCTGCGCAAGTACGTGGTGACGGCCAGCGAAACGGAGGCCACGAAGTCTCCCAGGGCAACGGGGCAGCCCGGCAGGCACGCGGCACCGCCGGAACGCTGATCCCGAAGGGGGCCCCGGCCCCGCGTGCTGCGCCGTGTCTGTCATCCGGCATCCAAACGTTCCCCGTCTTCGTCTGCGTCCGCGTCGGAGGTCGGGCCGGCGTTGCTGTGTTGCAGCGTCGCGCCGAGGCCCAGATGCGCCGCGCCATCGTCCGCGACCAGCTCCGCCTCCCGCAACGGGTCAAGGTCTTCACGCGGTCCATTGATTGCTTCCCCGCGTCTCGGTTCAAACTCCGGGCTGTTCGTGGTCATTTCTCTTCTCCCGCCCATGCAACGCTTGCTCCGGGTTCACCCCGGTTGTGCCAGGATTCTTTCGCCGAGTCGATTCCCGTGCCGGACGCCGACCCCGTGCCCCGGCCTTTGCGCGATCGGTTCGCAACCCGGGAACGGATCCGCCAACCGCCGCGCTACTGCCAAGCTACTGTGCCCGGGACGGCGTTCCAACCCCCAAAAGTCCCACGGATCCACACTCCCGGGATCATTCCGTCGTGCCCCGCCGACGGGCCCTGCAGCCGCCCAAACGCGAAGCCCGCGGGGCGGGTCCCGCCGAAGATCCGCCGGACACCGTCCGGGAACGACCCCGGCACCGCGCCACGCTGTGGCCAAGGTCGTCCTTTCGGTTCATGCTTGGGTGCGCCCGGGTGGCTAGAGTGGTAGAAGCGCAAAATCACACACCACAAAATCTCAAGGATGGCAGATGCATCGGCTGGCCGTACTCTCACTGGGCAACCGGGCCCTGATCGCATTGATTACCGTGTTTGTCGCGGTCTTCGG
Source organism: Paeniglutamicibacter kerguelensis (assembly GCF_017876535.1). NCBI lineage: Bacteria > Bacillati > Actinomycetota > Actinomycetes > Micrococcales > Micrococcaceae > Paeniglutamicibacter > Paeniglutamicibacter kerguelensis. Next base: position 1,138,023 of record NZ_JAGIOF010000001.1, on the reverse strand, counting down.
CGTGATCACGATGGGGCAACTCAAGCAGGAACTCATTCCCTCGCTGGAATTCCCGCGGATCTCGGTGGTCGCAGCCCAGCCCGGCGCCTCCCCGGAAGTCATCGACAAGCAGGTCGCCCAGCCGCTGGAGGGCGCCTTGCAGGCCGTCGAGGGGCTCGAGTCCTCCTCCTCCACCTCGCAGACCGGATTCACCACCGTCTCGCTGTCGTTCGTCTACGGAACCGACCTTGACCGCGCCCGCGCCCAGGTGGACAAGGCCATCTCCAACGCCAAGGCCACGCTGCCCGCGGACGTGGAACCTTCCGCCTTCGCCGGGTCCATCTCCGACTTCCCGATCGTCTACATGGCGGTCTCCGGCGGCGAGGACCTGAACGCGCTGCGCTCGGACGTCGAACGCCTGGTACTGCCCAAGCTCTCCAAGATCGACGGGGTGCGCACGGCCGACGTCTCCGGCGGCACCTCGCAGCACATCGCCGTGCTGCCCAACAACGCAAGGCTCGCCGCCGAGAAGCTCGGCGTCAACGACCTCAAGAAGACCATTGAGGACGGCTCCGGGCTGATGCCGGTGGGCCGCATGGAGGCCGACGGCCTGGACCTGCCCGTCACCAGCGGATCGCTCGTCGACTCGCTGAACGCGGTCAAGGCCCTGCCGGTCAAGGGCTCCACCGGCGTGCTGAAGCTCTCCGACCTTGCCACCGTCCAGATGCAGGACGATCCCGCCACCTCCATCACCCGCACCAACGGCGTGGAAACCCTTGCGGTCTCCGTGACCAAGAAGCCCGACGGGGACACCGTCGGCATCTCCCACGCCGTCACCGCGATGGTCCCGGAGCTGGCCGCGCAGCTGGGCGACGGCGCGAAGTTCACCACGGTGTTCGACCAGGCACCCTTCATCGAACAGTCGATCCACGACCTCACCGTCGAGGGCCTGCTGGGCCTGGGCTTCGCCGTGATCGTCATCCTCATCTTCCTGCTCTCGGTGCGCTCCACGCTTGTCACCGCGATCTCCATCCCGCTCTCCCTGCTGGTCACCTTCATCGGGCTGCGCATGGGCGGCTACTCGCTGAACATGCTGACCCTGGGCGCGCTGACCATCTCGATCGGCCGCGTGGTCGACGACTCCATCGTCGTCATCGAAAACATCAAGCGGCACCTGGCCTACGGCGAGGACAAGAAGACCGCGATCACCACCGCGGTGCGCGAGGTCGCCACCGCCGTCACCGCCGCGACGCTGACCACCGTGGCAGTGTTCCTGCCGGTGGCGCTGGTCGGCGGCATGGCCGGGGAACTCTTCCGCCCGTTTGCGCTCACCGTGACGATCGCGCTGCTGGCCTCGCTGCTGGTCTCGCTGACCATCGTGCCGGTGCTTGCCTACTGGTTCCTAGGGCACACCCAGCCCGGCGCCGCCGACCCGGCCGCCGCCCGGACCAAGGCGGAGGCCAAGGAGCGCAACTCCTGGCTGCAGCGCGGCTACGCGCCGGTGCTGCGCGGCACCCAGCGGCACCCGGTCATCACGCTGCTGGCCTCCGTCGCGATCCTGGCCGGCACCGTGCTCATGGTTCCGCTGGTGCCCACCAACCTGCTCGGCGGCACCGGGCAGAACTCCTTCTCCGTCACCCAGGCCATGCCGGCCGGGTCCTCGCTGGACACCACGCTCAAGGCCGCCAAACCCGTGGAAAAGGTCCTGCGCGCCGTCCCCGGCGTGCAGGACGTGCAGATGACCGTCGGGACGCCGTCGGGCGGCTTCGCCTCCTTCATGGCCGGCGGGTCGGACACCGCGAGCTTCACCGTGATGACCGATGCCAAGGCCGACCAGCAAACCATCATGGATGCCGCCCGGGTGGCGGTCGAACCGCTGGCCAAGGGCTCGACGATCTCCCTGTCCGGGTCCGAGGGCGGCATGGGCGGCTCGAGCGCCGTCACCGTGCAGGTTGGCGCCCCCACCCCGCAGATCCTCGCCGAGGCCACGGCCGCCACCGCCAAGGCGATGGCCGGGATCCCCGGCGCCACGGATGTCAGCGACAACCTCTCCGAGGCGCGCCCGCAGGTTTCCATCAAGGTGGACCGGGTCAAGGCGGCCAAGGCCGGCCTGAGCGAGACGCAGATCGGCGCGCTGGCCGCCGGCAACATCTCCCCGGTCCCCGCCGGCACCGTGCGCGTGGGCTACACCGACTACCCGGTGAGCATCGGCGAGGGCACCGACCTGACGTCCCTGAACCAGCTGCGGGACCTGGCGCTGCCGACCCCCGGCGGCCCGGTCAAGCTGGGCGACGTGGCGACGGTGGAACGCACCGAGTCCCCCGCCACCATCACCTCCTCCAACGGCGACCGCATCGCCACCGTGTCCATCACCCCGGGCGAAAACGACCTCGGTGCGGTCTCCGCGGAGGTCGCCAAGCGGCTTGACAACCTGGCCCTGCCGGCCGGGGCCACCGCGGAGCTCGGCGGCGCCGCCACCGAGCAGGCCGAGTCCTTCTCCCAGCTCTACCTGGCGCTGCTGGCGGCCATCGCGATCGTCTACGTGGTCATGGTGGCCACGTTCAAGTCGCTGGTGCAGCCGCTGATCCTGCTGGTCTCCATCCCGTTCGCCGCCACCGGCGCGATCGGCCTGCTGCTGCTCACCGGCGTGCCGCTGGGGCTGCCCTCGCTGATCGGCATGCTGATGCTGGTGGGCATCGTCGTCACCAACGCGATCGTGCTGATCGACCTGATCAACCAGTACCGGCACGCCGGCGTCGACCGGCCGGCGATGAACCTGCCGGACGCCATCTACCACGGCGCCCGCCAGCGCCTGCGCCCGATCTTGATGACCGCGATGGCCACGATCTTCGCGCTGGTCCCGATGGCCATGGGCCTGACCGGCGGCGGAGGATTCATCTCCCAGCCGCTGGCCGTGGTGGTCATCGGCGGCCTGGTCTCCTCGACCGCGCTGACCCTGGTCCTGGTCCCCGTGCTCTACCACCTGGTGGAGGGCGCCAAGGAACGCGGCGCCAAGCGCCGCTCCGACAAGCGCCGCAAGCCCGGCGGCCCCGCCACCTCGACCAGCGAGCTGATCAAGGCCATGGACGACGCCGGCAAGGTCCCCGTCTACGGCTCGTCCGCCACCGCGGCCGAGACCAACAGCATGGGCATGGTTCCGCCGCCGGTCAGCGCCACCTGGACCTACCCGCCGGGCACGCTGATCAACCCCGCGACGGGCTCGATCCCGCTGACCCGCCGGGAACGCAAGGAAGTCGAAGAGGGCATGCACGACCAGAAGCCGGCCGCGAAGCCAGGCCCGAAGTCGAAGCAGAAGCCGGCCCAGTAGCCCGCCGGGCACCACGGCAATGGCCGGCGGATCCATCCGGATCCGCTGGCCATTGCCGGCTTCAGGAACTCTGCCTCCGGGTCCCCGCGTCGTGAAGGCTCAGGCGTCCCGGCGCTTGAACACCCACAGCCCGGCGCCCAGCAGGACACCCGCCCAGGCGACCAGCACCACCAGTGCCGTTCCGGCACCGTAGGGTTCAACCAGCCCTGTGCCGAGGACCTGCCCGGCGGTCGTCGGCAGATACGCAGCCGCATTCCGGACCCATTCCACATTGAACAGCGGAAGGATCTGCGGCAGCCCGAAAATCAGGACGAACGCACTGGTGATGGCCCCGGCGGTGCTGCGCAGCAGCGCCCCGATGCCCAGCGTCACCAGCGAGAGCAGACCCAGGTACACCGCACCGCCGGCCAACGCCGTGAACAAGTCCGCGGCCGTGAACCTCCCGTAGTCGGCCGCGGCGGGTGCCGCGACCAGCGTCCCGACACCCACCATCGCCAGGCCGGAGCCAAACCCGAACATGCCGAGCACCGCGGCCTTGGCCCCCAGCAGTCGGCGGCGCACCGGGACCGCCTGCAGGGAGGAAATGATCGTCCCGTTGGCGTATTCGGAGGTGATGGCCAGCGCCGCGATCGCCGCGATGAACAACTGCGTCAGCTGCAGGGATGCCAGCGACATGAACGGCGCCGGCATTTCAGACTCGTAGCCGTTGTCCCCGCTGGCCTTCGCAGAGAAGGCCAGCAGCCAGGTCAGGGCCAGGTGCACGATGAACGCCGCAGCCAATGCCACCCGCGTGGAGCGCACGGCCCACAGCTTGGTGGCCTCGAATGAAACGGCCGCCCCGAACCCGGGTTTTGGCCCGGCGACGGCCCCACGCACCATCGTCGTCCCGCTCATGATTCCTCCCCGATCCGTGTTGGCATGTAGTCAAGGCTCTGCGCCGTAAGCTCCGTGTAGGCCTGCTCGAGCGATGCCCGCTGCAGGCCCAGTTCGTTCACGCGCACGCCCATCGCGTGTGCAATGCCGCCGATCTCTTCCGGGCTCGCCCCGGTGACGCGCAGCGATTCGGGTCCGGCCAGCATCACCGCGTACCCCGCGCGTTCCAGCCCCGCGGCGAGTTCGGCGGCCTGGGGGGAACCGACCAGCACCAGGTTTCGCGCGCTCGCGGCCAGCACGGCCTCCATCGATTCGTCGGCCAGCAGCTTCCCGCGCCCGATGACCACCAGGTGGTCGGCGGTGGACTGCATCTCGCTCATCAGGTGGCTGGAGACGAAGACCGTCGCCCCGGCCGCAGCCTTGGTGCGCATGAGCCCGCGGATCCAGGCGACGCCGTCGGCGTCCAGCCCGTTGACCGGCTCGTCGAACACCAGCACCTCGGGTTCCCCCAGCAGCGCCGCTGCGATGCCCAGCCGCTGGCGCATGCCCAGCGAATACGTGCCGATGCGCCGGTGCCCGGCGGAGGCCAGTCCGACCTCCTCCAGCACCTGCCCCACCCGGGACACCGGGATCCTGTTGCTGCGCGCGAGGCCGACAAGGTGCGAATCCGCGCGCTGTCCGCGGTGCCCGGTGCGCGGCTCCAAGAGGGCGCCCACGGTGCGCAGCGGTGCCGGAAGTTGCGCGTAACCCAGCCCGTTGATGGTTGCCCGCCCGATGCTGGGCGCATCCAGGCCCAGCAACATCCGCATGGTGGTGGTCTTCCCAGCTCCGTTCGGACCCAGGAACCCCGTCACCTTCCCCGGCGCCACCGTGACGTTCAGCCCGTCGACGGCGCGCGTCGGCCCGTAGCTTTTGCCCAGGTTCTCCAACGTGATCATGTTTCCTCCTCCTTCTGCATGTTCCCGCACCATCCGGAACCCTCCCGGATCGGCGCCTTTCCCGTGTGTTTCCGTCCCTTTCCACGCTAGGTCCATCCGCCCTCCAAGTACTTCGGGGTCCGCCCGGAGACTGCCCTGATTAATCCCCGGGCGGGCCGCGGGGGCCACCCCTGACTCTGGCCACGGCCCACGCCCCGACGTACGCTCGTGGCATGGAAAAACAACAGCGCCACCCGGAAACCGAGGTCCTCGAAGCCCACCAGTGCTGGGAACAGCTGCGGGGCGTCTCGCTCGGGCACGTGGCCGTCAGCCACGGCGACCAGCCCAGGATCTTCCCGATCAATTTCACGGTCGACCACGGCACGGTCGTGTTCCGCACCGGCCCCGGAAACAAGCTCGACATCCTGCGCCGGCAGCCAAACGTCGCGTTCGAGGCCGACGGCGTCGACCAGGAATCCGGCATCGCCTGGTCGGTCATGATCGAGGGAACCGCGGAGCTGTTCCAGGGCATCGAGGAGCTCATCGATTCCTTCTCGCTCATGCTCTTCCCGTGGGAACCCGGCCCGAAGGACCAGTTCGTGCGCATCGTCCCCACCAGCGTCACCGGCCGCCGCTTCCACGTGGCCGAACCCATGACCTGGTGGAAGCACATGAAACACGGCTGATCCCGCCCGGTTGTCCACATTCCCGCAGCGGCCACACGCGGCGGGGCAGTCCGTCCCCCACGCTGGGGTGCATGGAGGCCGGCAGATTCATCATCACCCTTACGGGGCGTCGTGACGATCCGGGGTACCAACCCACCTCGGAGGATGAGTTGGGCGCACTGCTGGAATCAACCCGGCTCACGCGCGACCTTTTCGAACACGTGGTGGCGCACGCCGATTCGCCCACCCGGGCAGTCCTTCTGGCCATGGTCGTCGAACGGGCACACGGATTCCTCGAATTCGCCCAAATCCGGGTCGCGCAGGTCGCCCGGCAGAACCTGGTCCACGAGCTTCCCGCCGAAACCTTCACCCTGCTGCGCGGCATTGCCGATGATCCGGCCGGCTACATCAACGGCGAGACAGCGCTACCCCCGGACCCGGCCACAGTGCCCCCGGGCCGGCCCGAGTTCAAGGACCCCGTCGAATGTTTGAAGGGCACCCTGGACATCGGCCATTTCGAGGCCCGCGACAGGTTGCAGGCGGCCGACGCATTGCTGCCCCACATGGACGAGCACGGCATCCAACAGGGCCCCCGGTATCCGGAACTCGCCGACCAAATCCGCCACGGCAAGGCCCGCGTGCGGCCCACCGCCGCAGCAGCCCGCAGGCTGGACAGGCTCCGCCCAAGCATCCAGGCCCGGCCGGAGAGCGCCACGCTCGCCCGGGACATCGAAGAAAGCATCGCAAGGACCGTCGCCGAGGACATCCCGCGGAACACCCACCGGTTGTTCGACCAGATCGGCGACGAGCTCGAAGACACCCCCGAGACGCCGACCCCCGGGGAAGTCCGCGCGAAGACCGGTATCTTCATTACCAAGCGCACCCGCCACTTCACCTACCTGAGCGCGTGCATGCTCAATCTCGATGCCGAGGTTTTCCTGTCGCACTTCGCCAGGTCGGACAATCCGCGGACCAACGCCGGCAACCGGCAGGCATTGGCCGATGCCGCGACCCGCCCGGGATCACCGGCGTCCCAAGATTCCCCCGTCACCGCGAATCCCGACACGACGCCGGCGCACACTCCCCCAAGCGACGGGCCAACTGGTTCACCCGGCCGGCCACCGCGGAGACCTTCGAAGCTCCCCCGTTCTCCGGCACGAATTCACTCAGCCCCGGCGACTTTTCGAATGCCGACGGCCTCACCCCGCCGCAACGCCACCTGCAAACCTTGCTCAACTTGATGCGGGCGCCGAATTCACCGCCGACAAAGGCGCCCACCGGTCTCCCGACAGCGCAGATCGTCGTTTACGTCTATCTGGAAACGCTGCTGGGCCTGGCCAAGGGCGCGGGATGGAGCGTCCACGGCTTGGAAATTCCGGTCGGAGATCTCCGCAGGCGGCTGTGCACCGAGGGTGTGATCCCCATCGTGCTCGGCGGGCAAAGCGAGATACTCGACGTGGGCCGTGAAATACGCCTTGCCCCCGACTACATGAAGCGGGCGGTCCTTGCGCGCGACGGCGGCTGCCTCTACCCCGGTTGCACCGTGCCGCCCGAACACTGCGAGTTCCACCACATCAAACCCTGGAAAGACGGCGGCGGAACCAGCGTGGACTGGCAGATTCCCGAGTGGACCGCGCACCACCACATGATCGACAACGGAGAACTCTCCGTTGTCGTCCACGACGGGCTGCCGCACCTGATCCTGCCTAGTTACCTCGACCCGGAACAGATCCCTCGTAGAAACACCTACTGGCAGGGCCCGCGCCCCACTCTGTTCTGACTGCCGGACCATCCGGCCAACGGTCAGGCCTGCCCCACGTGCTCCACGTGCCCCGCGTGCCCAACGTGAATCCCTGTCGGAATACTAGGAGCCGGTTCCATCCACATGCAGGGGCGTATCCTCAAGCGCACCGCGCGGCACTGCCAACAACGCCAGCGCGCACACGATCGCCGTTCCGCCGCAGATCCCCCACACGATCATGTACCCGGCCAGCGGGGCCGCAAAGCTCTCGGCACCGCCCTCGCCCACCACCCCTGCAGCCTGCCCGATCAGCGCCAAGCCGAAGATCGCCGAGGCGAAAGACCCGCCAATCGTCTTCACGGCATTGGTCAGCCCTGTGGCCATGCCCGTCCGGTGGAACGGCGCGGCGGCGGCGGCGGCCGCCGGAAGGGCCGCCACCAGCGCGCCGGAACCGAGCCCGGCAACCACCATGTTGGTGAGCACCTGGGCCAACGAGCCGTGCAGCGGCAGGAACATCAGGTATCCGATGCCGATCAGCGTGCTCGCGGCGACCAAGGTCGCCCGGGTGCCTAGCAGCCGCGCGGCCGGCGGAAAGAGCAGCGCCCCGATGAGCAGCGAGAGCACGTACGCACCGATGATGATCGAGACCCCCGAGGCGCTCATGCCCAGCCCGTAGCCGTTGACTGCGGGGTCGGTGCGGGCAAAGGTGCTCATCGGGATCTGCGCGCCTAGCACCGAGACGCCGAACAGCCCCGCGGTGAGCTGCAGCGGCCACATGGAGCGGGCAAAAAGCACCTTGAAGTCGATCAGCGGGTCAGCCTGCTTGTTTTCATGCCGGTAAAACACGTAGAGCACGGCCAACCCAAGCGCCAGGCAGCCCCAGACCAGCGGGCTGGCGGGACCGTTGATGCGCAGGAAACTCAGCCCGCTGGTCAGCAGCAGCAGGCCGACGGCCAGATAGCCGAACCCGCCGCCGTCGATTTTCGCGCCGTTGCGCGCCCCGTCATCGGGCACGCCGAACCCCACGGCAAAGACGCACAGCGTCGTGGCCACCGCCGGAACCACCATGGTCAACGCAAGGTTCCCGCCGAAGAGGCCGATCAGCGCGCCGCCGGCCAGCGCGCCGGCGATGACCCCGAATTGCAACGCGCCCACCAGCAAACCTGCCGTGCGGCGCGTGATGGGACCCGGCGCACCGAGTTTGCGCGCGCGGGAGAAGACGATAGCGATTTCCAGCGGCAGCCACACCGCGTAGAAACCCTGGAACGCCCACGCGATCAGGAAGGTCGTGAAACTTCCGGCGAAGACCACGGCCCAGGATGCGGCGGCAGTGACGATCGCGGAGACCAGCAGCATGCGCTTGTGCCCGAAGATGTCACCGAGCGATGCCAGCAGCGGGACGGCCAGCGCGGAGACCATCAGCTGGGCGGCCTCGAACCAGTTCACGTCGGCGTCGTGGATGCCAAGGTGTCTTGCGATGTCGGTCATCAGCGGCGTGTAGTAGCCCTGCAGGATGCCGCTGGTAATCTCCACCAGGGCCAGGAACCCCACGATGGAGGCGACGGCGCCCCAGCGCACCGGGGCATGGGCGGAGATGTCCGCGGGGCGGGCGGGCGGCATAGGCGAATGGTCCATAGCGGGACTCTATCGCGAACCCGATGCCGGCGTGACGCTCCCCACATGGGTCAACGGGAATTATTTCACCGCCCCCATCGCTATTACATGCAAACGCATACAAATCTGGCACAATGGGACACAGCCACATCACCGCCTAGGAGGCAAAAAATGCAGTTCGGCATTTTCAGCGTCAGCGACATCACCCGAAACCCGGTCAGCGGCAACACACCGACCGAGAAGCAGCGCATCGACGACATCGTTGCCATCGCCAAGAAGACCGAAGAGGTCGGCATGGACGTCTTCGCCATCGGCGAGCACCACAACCGCCCGTTCTTCTCGTCCTCTCCCACCACGACCCTGGCCTACATCGCGGCGCAGACGGAAAAGCTGATCCTCTCCACCGCCACCACGCTGATCACCACCAACGACCCGGTGAAGATCGCCGAGGACTTCGCGATGCTGCAGAACCTCGCTGGCGGCCGCGTCGACCTGGTGCTGGGCCGCGGCAACACCGCCCCCGTCTACCCGTGGTTCGGCAAGAACATGCAGGACTCGGTGAACCTCACGGTGGAAAACTACAACCTGCTGCGCCGCCTCTGGGATGAGGACGTTGTGAACTGGGAGGGCAAGTACCGCACCCCGCTGCAGAACTTCACCTCCACCCCGCGCCCGCTGGACGGCGTGGCCCCGTTCGTCTGGCACGGCTCGATCCGCACCCCGCAGGTCGCCGAAATCGCCGCGTACTACGGCGACGGCTTCTTCGCCAACAACATCTTCTGGCCCAAGGAGCACTACCAGCAGCTGATCAGCCTCTACCGCGAACGCTACGAGCACTACGGCCACGGCCGCGCGGACCAAGCGATCGTCGGCCTCGGCGGCCAGTTCTTCATCCGCAAGAACTCCCAGGACGCCAAGAACGAGTTCCGCCCGTACTTCAACAACGCGCCGGTCTACGGCCACGGCCCCTCCATGGAGGACTTCATGGAGCAGACCCCGCTGACCGTCGGCTCGCCGCAGGAAATGATCGAAAAGACCCTGACCTTCCAGGAGGCGTTCGGCAACTACCACCGCCAGCTCTTCTTGGTCGACCACGCGGGCCTGCCGGTCAAGACCGTGCTGGAGCAGCTGGACCTGTTCGGCGAATACGTGCTGCCGGAGCTGCGCAAGGAACTCGACGCGCGCAAGCCCGCCGACCACCCGGAGGCACCCACCCACTCCAACCGCGTTGCCGCACGGGACGCCAAGCTGGCCGACGGGAGCGCCAATGTCTAACCCGGCCTCGCTGCGCGATTCGAACGCGGCCTGGGAATCGCTCTTCCGGGCGCAGGTTTCGGTGATGCGCAAGCTGCAGAAGCTTCCGGAGTTCAAGCAGCTGAGCACCAGGGAGTACGACGTGCTCTTCAACCTGTCCCGCTGCCCCTCGGGGTCCAGCCGCCTCTCGGACCTGAACCAGCACCTGCTCATTTCCCAGCCGAGCCTCAGCCGCATGGCCGACCGGTTGGAGGCCAAGGGCCTGGTCGCCCGGCAGCCGGATCCCACCGACCAGCGGGCGGTGCTGTTCACGCTGACCGATGCCGGCGCCAAGCTGCAGCGGGAGATCGGCCGCGAACACGTCAAGGGCATCCACGCGCTGATCGGCGATGCGCTCACGGCCGAGGAGTTCGCCGCCCTGGAGCGGCTGACCACCAAGCTGCGCGACCACGTCGAATCGGACTAGACGGGCACGGGTTTCCCGACGACAAGGAACCGCGGATGCCGGGCGAAGCGTCATCTTCCCCGGCATCCGCTGTTCGTGTTCGTGATTCGGCGGCTCCCTTGCATGCCAGGGGGACCGGGAAGCTTGGCCGGCTGCAATGCCTCAGACGCCAAACGGAGCGGCGTACCTGAATTTGCCGGTCGGCAGCGTGTGGCCGTCCAGCGCCAGCGCCATGAAGCGGTCTCCCCACGACATGTCCGAGGGCAAGAGGCCGGCGGGGATGGCCGGGACGTATCCGAAGCGCGGGTAGTAGCCGGTGTGGCCCAGCAAGACGATGGCGCGCTCCCCCGCGGCCGTCGCCCGGTCGCGGATCTCGTTGAGCAGCGCCCCTCCGATGCCACGGCCCTGGTGTTCGGGGGCCACCGAGACCGGGCCAAGACCCAGCAGCGGGATGTCACCGTCAACCCAACCACGGGTGGCAATCACATGGCCGACGATGCTTCCGTCGACCTCGGCGACCACCGAAAAACCCTCAAGGTATTCCTCGCACCCAAAGAGGTCATCCAGCAACGCTGCCTCGCCGGGTTCCGTGTGGCCCTCGGGGTCGGCAAACGCCAGAACTGTCAATTCGCGAATGGCGGAGCGGTCGTCGGTGGTTTCGGTACGCAGCAACATGCTCCAAGGCTATCGTGCAGGGTCCCGCCTCGGCACCTGACATGGAGCAGGACCCGGCCTCTACGGCCGGGCCCTGCAAATTGGTTGTGTTCACTTAGTGCGAAGTAGCATGGTGATGCTCGTGGTACTCACGCATCGCCGGCTTGACCGCCATGCCCGTGGCGACAAGTGCCACCACGCCCGGGATCCAGGTGTTCCATGCCACGCCCGGCATGCCGGACGCGAAGCTACCCATCCACGGTGACGCAACGACCAACAGTGCCACGACGAGCTGTACCCATTCCGCTGCGGGCGTGCCCGGCAATGCCAGGTTGATCGCACCGATCACAATCAACGCAATACCACCGGCAGTCATGTACGCATTGGACGAACCCATCGCGGTGGTCCACGTCATGGCGAGCAGCGTGTATACGCCGGATGCCACCACCAACCAGTTCTGCCATCCAGTAAACCGCTTCATGGTCTAGATCTCCTTGCCTTTCATCCCGTCCCCCGATTCACGAGTTTGTCGATACGCGATGAGGGGTCGCCCGATCGGGCTCCGTCGGAAACCCAATGAGGACCTTGGTTTGCCCTTAGTCCTGCATTCTTCCGTCGGCTACTCTCATCCTGCTCCCGCATCCCTTGTGCGGAGTAGGGTACAAAGTCACGGGCCCAACAGCAGCGCGCCCGGGTGGTTTTGGCGTTTACCTGCCTTCCCGACTGTTTCCCGACCCTTGCGGGAGGGACATAGGCATGCTGGGATGGACCGTATGAGTGATGCACCCAAGGGACCCAAGTCCTATTTCCCGTCGATCGAGTCGAAATACGGCCAGCCGATCGAACATTGGATGAACCTTTTGAATGCGGTTGCCGGAAAGAAACACCTGGAGCAGGTCAACTGGTTGAAATCCGAACACGGCATCGGCCACGGGCATGCCAACGCGCTGGTCCACGTCTACCGGGCCGAACACCAGCACTAAGCTCGAACGGCTCGGTCTGCAGGATTTTCACCAACGATTGTGGATAAGATGGTTCGCAAGGCACGCCGCGCAACAGAGGGCCGGCATCATCGAGCGAACGGAACCGGACACACCCATGCGAAAACACCTTAAGATTCCGGCCCTGCTGGCGACCGCCACGCTCTCGTTGACCATGGGCTTCGCCGCCGCCCCGGCATCGGCGTCGGCGTCGGCACAATCATTGGCGCCCGCGTCGTTGACGCTGACCCCGCAGCTGGCCAAGAAGCCGGCCCCGCCGCGGAACCCGAAGAAGTTCAACGTGCTGGTCAACAAGACCTACCCGCTGGCCCCCAAGACGTACGCCCCGAAGACCACGACGATCCCGGGAACGAACGGCATCCGCCTGCAAACCACAACCGCAACCGCCTACAAGAAGCTTGCTGCGGCGGCCAAAAAGGACGGTGTGAAAATCAAGCTCACCTCCGGATACCGCTCGTACTCCTCCCAAAAGAAGATCGTTGACCAGTACACCCGCTGGTACGGACCGACGAAGGCGCTGAGCCTCGCCGCCAAGCCGGGTACCTCGGAGCACCAGACCGGGCTGAGCCTCGACGTCGGAAACTTCAACAAGGCCTGCGCCCTGCAGGACTGCTTCGAAAACACGCCTGTGGGCAAATGGATGGCCAAGAACGCACCGAAGTACGGCTTTGTGCTGCGCTACCCCAAGGGACAGCAAAATGTGACCGGTTACTCCTACGAGCCGTGGCATTTCCGCTACGTCGGCACCACGCAGGCCCGCACCATGGCCAAGAAGAAGTCCAAGACGCTCGAGCACTACTACGGTGTGGCCAGCACCCCGAAGACGACCACCAAGCCGGTGACGTCCGTCAAGCCGTCCACCAAGACCGCCACCCAAAACGTGAACCTGCGCAAGAGCGCCACGACCGCCTCCGAGTCGCTGACCGTGGTCAAGAAAAGCACCAAGGTCAGGCTGACTGGCAAGGCCTCCGGGGTATGGGTCCAGGTGAAGGTCGGAACCAGGACCGGCTGGATGAGCTCGCAGTACCTGCGCTGATTCCCGGCTCCGCGCGCTGGTTCCCCGCTCCCGGCGGGCAGGGAACCAGGCCGGATGTCCGGGTCCGGCGCGCGGGAAACTAAACTGGAACCATGACTGCAACGCTCGTGGCCAAGGACCTTGCCGGTGGCCACGCCCACCGAACCCTTTTCTCCAACCTGAACTTCACTGTCTCCCCCGGGGACGTCATCGGCGTGGTGGGCGCCAACGGGGCCGGAAAGTCGACGCTGCTGCGTTTGCTGGCCGGCGTCGACGAACCGCTGGGCGGCACCGTCTCCAGCGCGCCGGACGGCGCGTTCATCGGCTGGCTTCCGCAGGAACACGAACGCCTCGAGGGCGAGACCATCGAGGCCTACCTGGCCCGCCGCACCGGGTGCGCCCAGGCCACCGCCGACATGGAGGCCACCGCGGAGGCCCTGGGTTCCGACGCGCCGGGCTCCGACGACGCCTACGCGGCGGCGTTCGACCACTGGATGGCCAGCGGCGCCATGGACCTCGAGGACCGTGCGCCGGCAACGCTTGCCGAGTTGGGTTTCGACCTGCCCACCGACACCCCGATGACCGCCCTCTCCGGCGGACAGGTGGCCCGCGTGGCCCTGGCGGCCCTGCTGCTCAGCCGCTTTGACCTGGTCCTGCTCGACGAACCGACCAACGACCTGGACCTGGCCGGGCTTGAACGCCTCGAGTCCTTCGTTTCCTCGCTGCGCACCGGCGTGGTGCTGGTGTCCCACGACCGCGAGTTCCTGGCCCGCTGCGTCACCCGCATCGTCGAACTGGACCTGGCGCAGAACCAGGTTGCGGTCTACGACGGCGGCTACGACTCCTACCTGGAGGAGCGCGCCATCAACCGCCGGCACGCCCGCGAGGCGTACGACGAGTTCGCCGACAAGAAGGCGGACCTGGTCTCGCGCGCCCGCACCCAGCGCGAGTGGTCCTCCCAGGGCGTGCGCAACGCCATGAAGAAGAACCCGGACAACGACAAGCTTCGCCGCAAGGCGTCCAACGAGTCCTCGGAGAAGCAGGCGCAGAAGGTCCGGCAGATGGAGTCGCGCATCAAGCGGCTGGACGAGGTGGCCGAGCCGCGCAAGGAATGGGTGCTGCAGTTCGAGATCGCCGCGGCCCCGCGTTCCTCCAGCGTGGTCAGCACGCTCAACGACGCCGCGATCACGCGCGGGGACTTCACGTTCGGGCCGGTGTCGGCGCAGGTCAACGCCGGGGACCGGATCGGCATCACGGGCCCCAACGGCGCCGGCAAGTCCACGCTGCTGAACCTGCTGCTCGGGCACCTTGCCCCGGACACCGGCTCCGCGTCGCTGGGTTCCTCGGTGGCGATCGGCGAAATCGACCAGGCGCGCAGCTACCTGAGCGAGGACACCGCCCTGGGCGAGGCCTTCGAGGCCGCCGTTCCGGAGATGTCCCCGGCCGAGGCGCGGACGCTGCTGGCGAAGTTCGGCCTCAAGGCACACCAAACCGCGTCGCTGGTCCGCGACCTATCCCCCGGTGAACGCACGCGATCGGGCCTGGCATTGCTGCAGGCGCGCGGGGTTAACCTGCTGGTCCTCGACGAGCCGACCAACCACCTGGACCTGCCCGCCATCGAACAGCTCGAGGAGGCCCTGGACTCCTACGAGGGTGCGCTGCTCCTGGTGACCCACGACCGCCGGCTGCTGGACAACGTCCGGCTTGATGCGCGCTGGCAGGTCGAGGACGGCAAGGTCCGCATCGGCATCAACTCCTAGGGACCGCACGCCGCCCGGCCACTTCACCCGGCCGCTTCATCACCCCGCTTCCCGGATCGAACGCCCTCGCCGGCGGAAAAGAGCCACACATGCTTCTGCTCTCCGATGTCCTCGACGCCTCCGCACGCATCGCAGGCCGCGTCCGCACGACGCCGTTGATGCCGGTCGACGACCCTGGCCTGCCCGGTGTCACCCACCTGAAGCTGGAACAGCTGCAGCTCACCGGGACGTTCAAGGCCCGCGGCGCCTTCAACCGGCAGCTGGCTGCCCTGGAAGCCGGGGAGCTCGATGCCGAGGCAGGCATCGTCGCGGCATCCGGCGGCAACGCGGGACTCGCAAACGCCTACGCGGCGGCCGCCCTGGGCGTCCCCGCCAACGTCTTTGTCCCGGGGAACGCGCCGGCGGTGAAGGTGGCGAAGCTCAGGGCCTACGGAGCCGTCGTCCACTTGGTCGGCACCGAGTACAGCCATGCCTACGAGGCGGCCATCGAGTTCGCCCAGCGGCGCGGCGCGTTGTTCTGCCATGCGTACGACCAGGCTGAAATCGTCGCGGGTGCCGGAAGCATCGGCCTGGAAGTCATCGGCCAAGCTGCAGGCGGGGTGGACACCCTGCTGGTCGCGGTCGGCGGGGGCGGGTTGGTCGGCGGCATCACCGCCGGGGTTGACCGAAGGATCAAGATCGTCGGCGTCGAGCCCGAGCTGTGCCCGTCGCTGACCGATTCCCTGGCGGCCGGCCACCCGGTCGAGGTCGAGGTTTCGGGCATCGCCGCCGATTCGCTCGGCGCCCGGCTGATCGGCACCATCGGGTTCGAGGTTGCCGCCGCGCACGGCGTTTCCACGGTGACGGTGACCGAGCAGTCGATTCTCGAGGCCCGCTCCTGGCTGTGGCAGAACTACCGCATGGCGGTCGAGCACGGCGCCGCGACGGTGGTGGCCGCGGTTCGCTCCGGCGCCTACGTTCCGGCCCCCGGGGAGCGGGTGGCGCTCTTGGTTTGCGGCGCCAACACCGACCCGTCGGACTTGTAGGTCGCCTGCGGCTCCCGGCTCGACGGGCTGCGGGAGGCGGGCCCATTTCGCGCCGCCCGGCCACGGGGTAGCATCGGCTGCAACGGCACCGCCCCGGCAACCGCCCCGGCCAGCTCCACCGACGGTTACGGGGTGAAAAGTGCATGCGGAAAGCGGAAGGGCATCCGATGGAACCGTCAGGACCCGAAACAGAGCTCGCCGGTTGGCCACTGCTCCGGCTCGACGAATGGGCGCAGACCAGGGACACGCTTCACCTGTGGACCCAGGTCGTCGGCAAGATCCGCATGGCCCACGCGCCGATGCTCAACCACTGGTGGCAGGTCCCGCTGTACCTCTCGCCGCGCGGGCTCACGACGTCCTCCATCCCGCACCCCCGCGGCGCCTTCGACATCGAGTTCGACTTCTGCGACCACCAGCTCCGGATCCGCGCAGCCAACGGGACCGGGCAAACCATTCCACTGCGGCCGATGCCAACGGCCGGCTTCCACGCCGAGGTGTTCGAGGCCCTCGACCGGCTGGGCCTGGACACGGCGATCCGGCCGACCCCCGTGGAGGTGGAGCCGGCGGTGCCCTTCGCCGAGGACCACCAGCACGCGTCGTACGATCCCGCGGCGGCCCGGCTCTTCTGGCGCCAATTGCTGCAGGCCGATCGGGTGATGAATCGGTTCAGGTCGCATTTCAGCGGCAAGGCCAGCCCGGTTCACTTCTTCTGGGGCGCCATGGACCTGGTGTGCACGCGCTTCTCCGGCCGCACGGCCCCGCGGCACCCGGGCGGCGCCCCGAACTGCGCCGATTGGGTCATGGTGGAGGCATACTCCCACGAGGTGAGCAGCTGCGGTTTCTGGCCCGGCGGCGGCGAGGAGGGCGCGTTCTATTCCTATGCCTATCCCGAACCGGAGGGTTTTTCCGCGCACCGGTTGTCCATCGACGGCGCCTTCTACAGCCAAGAGCTCCGCGAGTTTGTGCTGCCCTACGAGTGCGTGCGCGGCGCCAAAGATCCCGACGGCGAGTTGATGCGGTTCCTGCAAGAAACCTACGCGGCGGCCGCTGGGCCCGGGAACTGGGACCGCGCAAGGCTTGAGACCGATCCGGACCGCTGGCTCGGGCTCCTGCCCTGAGGGCCCCGCCTCCCGCCTGCTGTTGACCCCTGCCGTCGGGCCGCGGCCCGGGCGTACAGTATGGGTGTCAGAACGCCCGGATCATGTCGTGACGGGCGCCGGATCACGGGAGATGACCACATGGACGTCGTACAGGGTATCGATGTTTCGGTTCCACCGAGCGGGACCGGCTGCGCAGAATGCGAGGCCGCCGGAGGCTGGTGGCTGCACCTACGCCGGTGCGCGCAGTGCGGGCACATCGGATGTTGCGACACCTCCCCGTCGCAGCATGCAACGGCCCATGCTCGGGCAACCGGGCATCCGGTGCTGAGCAGCTTCGAGCCCGGCGAGGACTGGTTTTGGAGCTACGCCACCTCCACCTTCTTCGAGGGCCCCGCGTTGTTCCCGCCCACGCACCACCCGCCCGAACAGGCGGTGCCGGGCCCCGCGCCGCGCGTGCCGGAGGACTGGGAGGACCACCTGCACTAGAAATTGGCTCCAAGGTGTGACGGCGCGGGCCAGGGCGTCCAGACTCGAGCTGCATTACCCAACATCCGGACCTGGAGTGCTCCGGTGGAGAACGGCCTGAGCACCTTTGCAACAGCACTGTGCGCCTCGAGGGTGGTTTCCGCAGTTCGCTCCGGCGCCGACACCGATCCGCCGTGCTTGTACACCTCCATGGCATTGCACACCTCCTCCAGGATGGTGATGGAAAGATGCGGCATGACCTTGGTGCGCCACTTCCGCGCCGAGTGGCCCGTGCGCATCGACGGCAACGCAGAAGGCGGCGTCGAATACGCAATCAACCTCGCCGGGCGGCCCGCCGGACGCCCGAAGCCCCGAATCCCCCGCTGACACCCGGGGACCGGGATTCCTCCAGCCTCCACCCGCAGGAAACCCAACCGATGGAGACTCCCACCTGTACGCCGCCGCATGTCCGGGCCTGCCAAAGGAGTCTGCGGGACTTGGTAACGTGTGAAACGGGGCAACGCATTCCCCGCTACGGAGGAAGAAATGATCCAGCAGGCATTCGTGGAGATCGCCGAGACCGTGGCTCGCGGCGCCCACGCCGGCCAATTCGACAAGTCCGGCGCCGACTACATCACCCATCCCGCCCGCGTCGCCGAGCGCGTACGCCGCCAGGGCGGTGCCGACGAGGCGGTCGCCGCGGCATGGCTGCACGATGTGCTGGAGGATTGCGACGTGTCGTCCACCGACCTGGCCGCGGCGGGCATCCCCGACACCGTAATCACCGCCGTCCAGGCATTGACCAAGATGGACGGCGAAGCGCCCGAGGACTACTGCGCCCGCGTCCTTGCGAACCCCACCGCCCTGCCGGTCAAGCGCGCGGACATCGATGACAACACCGACCCCGTGCGCACGGCGCTGCTGCCCGAGGCCACGCGCGAACGGCTCGCTGCCAAGTACGCCCGAACCCGGCATTTGCTCGGCCTCGACAACAGCCCCAGCACCAGCCCCAAGCAGTAGTCGCCGCTTCCTGAACACGCTTCCGGACGGGGGCCTTTGGCCCCTTGCCGACCGCCCGGTGCGCGGCGAAGAATGAAGGCATCGACAACTTCTTGCGCCTTGGGATTGGGGTGGACCACATGGAACAGACTGCCGGATCGACCGGGTTCCATCCCGCCACCGAGGTTTCCGCCGTCGTACCAACCCCCGATGCCGCCACCGCCGATGTCTCCGCCGTCGCGGAGGGCTCTGTCGGCGGATCGGGGCAAGGTCCCCCCATCCGCGTTTTCATCCTCGATGACCATGAGCTGGTGCGCCGCGGGCTGCGCGAGCTGCTGGAGGGCGAGGGCTTCGAGGTGGTTGGCACCTCGGGCAGCGCCAAGGACGCGCGCAAGCAGATCCCGGCCCTGCGCCCGGACGTTTCGGTGCTCGACGCCCGGCTGCCCGACGGCACAGGGATCGAGGTCTGCCGCGACGTGCGCTCCATCGACGGATCGCTCAATTGCCTGATCCTCACCAGCTACGACGACGAACAGGCGTTGCGCGGCGCGGTGCTTGCCGGTGCCGTCGGCTACGTGCTGAAGCAAATTGCCGGCAACGACCTGATCGGGGCGCTGCGCCGGGCGGCCCGCGGCGAATCGCTGTTCACCCCGGGGCTCAAGCAGCGGATCGTTTCGGGTCTTTTCACGCACGAGAACCCGGACCCGCGCATGGGCTCGCTCACCACCCAGGAACGCCGGGTGCTGGAACTTGTCGGCGAGGGCATGAGCAACCGGCAGATCGGCGAGCGCATGCGCCTCGCGGAGAAGACCGTGAAAAACTACGTCTCGTCGATGTTGGCGAAGCTGGGGTTCGAGTCGCGGACGCAGGCCGCGGTGTTTGTGACCCACCCGCCGGCCGGGCCCAACGACGGGGGCACCTGACCCGGCCTGTCGGGGCCTTGTGGATGGTCGGGGTCTTCGGGATGGCCGGGGGCCTTCGCGGCTACCGAATCCCGAGGCGAAGCAACTCAATCCAGCGGAACGGCCCAGCGCAGCGTGGTTCCCTTGCCGGGCGTTGAATCCAGCCCGAGGGTGCCGCCGAGTTCCTCCGCGCGTTGGCGCATGTTGGCCAAGCCGCTTTCGACGGCGGGCGCCGTAAAGCCGGTCCCGTCGTCGGCGATCTGTAGGACCAGTGCCCGGTCGGTGCGTTCCACGTCGATGGCCACGGCGCTGGCGTGCGCGTGGCGCACCGCATTGGACAGCGACTCGGTGATCACGGCAAGCAGGTTGGCGAGCAGGGTTTCGTTGTCCAGCCCGTCGACCGCATCCCCGATGTGAACCTGCGGCGTAAAGTCGAGCGGTTCGCAGGCCAGCCGGATGGCGCGCAGGATGCGGCTGCTAGGCCGCTCGTGCTCCCCGGCGCTGGTGCGCAGTGAGTAGATGGTGGCGCGCAGCTCGGCGATGGTCGTGTCCAGTTCACGGGTAATGCCGGCCGCGCGTTCCCGGGTGGCGGGCGTGGGAAGGTGCTTGCCCAGGGCACTGATGCTCAGGCCCGCGGCGAAGATGCGCTGGATGACAACGTCGTGCAGGTCGCGGGCGATGCGCTCGCGCTCCAGGTACAGTCGGACCTCCTCATGCAGGTGGTGCATCTGGACCAGCCCGATGCCCTGGGCGATGTTGGAGCTGAAGACCGCGGCCATCTGTGTCTCGATGCGCCGGTAGGACGGTTGCCCCTTTCCCCTGATCATCAGCAGGATGCCGTAATGGGTGGCGCGTGCGCGCAGTTCGGTCAGCAGTGTGTACCCGCCGTCGGCAATCTCCCCCAGCGGCAGCACCGATTCGGGGCCCTTGAGGATGACCGTCTCGAAGTCCCTCAGGACGCTGGGCTCGCGTTGTCCGACGTTGACCAGGATGCGCCCGGAGAGGCTCGGGTGGACGTGCTCGCTGATCCCCGCGATCCGGTAAGTGTACGGGGAGGCATCTTCGTCGTTCACCGGCGTGAGGATCAGTCCGTACTTGGCCTGGGATTCGCCGCGGGCCAGTTCGGCGACGCTGTCCAGGCCTTGGGTTTGCTGTTGGTCCCCGCCCAGCAGTTCCCCGATGCGTGAACTTGCCTCGAGCCAGCGGACGCGGTCCGCGGCGTCCTGGTAGAGCTGGGCGTTTTCCAGGGCGACCCCCGCAGCTCCGGCGAGCGCGTCGGCCAACTCCCGGTCGATGCGCGAGTAGCGGTCCTTCCCGTTCTTGGGCCCCAGGGTGAGCCTGCCCAGGAGCTGGTCGCGGGTCTTGAGTTCGACGCGCAGCCGTTTGCCTTCGTCCCTGCCCGCGTCTTCTCCCAGCGCGGCCGCGTCCTTCCCCCGGGTGAGGCGACCCTCGGCCATGGTGGCACCGGTGAGTTCAAGCAGCCCTCCGGTGGCCCCGAAGATTTTCATCGCCTCGTCCAGCAGGCGCTGGACGACGGTGTCGACGCTGAGGTCGCTGGTGACGCTGGCCATTGAGGCGAGCAGTTCGCGGATGTGGGCGTCGCTGCGCTTTGACATGGCGTGCATTCCCCTTTCCCGCGCTCGGCGTTCCCAGTCCCCTCTATGCGTCACCCTACTCATCCGGCGGGCCGGCGCAAGTGGTGGGCAGAGGATGCACTGGGGGCGCGAAAGGGTGCGCACAACGCATGGCCGTTCTTCTGCGCCGAGGGGACGGTTCCCGGGGATCGCGGGCGGTTCCGCTGCCGCCGGGGCCATCCACCCAACCCACGAATAGAACATTTGTTCGAGTGTGTGGTGGGAGGGGATTTCACGGCTAGTCCTTGCCTGCGGCGTTAGATGAGTCTAGGTTGGCCACAGTAGGACAATTCAACGGCCGAGGCGCGAAGGGGCCTGCAATGATGACACATGCCGAAAAGCAGATGAAGAACGTCACGAAGCGACTCGAACTCTGGTCGCAGAAGGCCAAACAGGAATACCCACAGCACCTGGAGGATTCCTTGCGGCGGGCCGTGGACCGGATCGACCCCCAGGGGTTGTCGCGTGCCTCGGAGGAAGTCCTCGCCACGGTGACGGGCAACCGCGCGATGGCCAGGCGTGCGCGGAAGTCGATCGGGAAGTCGCTGGCCACGGCGCAGCGGAAGTACGGCACCCACCACTCAAAGGCTCGCGGGGTCCTTGTGTGCCTGGGAGTGGCCGCGCTGATCGCCGCCGCGTGTGCCGCCGTCATGTGGCGCGCCACGCGCCACGTCGAGAATTCACCCAAGCCAAAAGGCCCGGATGCTCCATCATGGCAGGGCATCGACCCGGACATGGGCGGGTAGCCCCGCCCACGCTCTTTGCGGGCTCGGCCAGACACCACGTCGGAAAGTACATACACACGCGCCACGATCCCTGGGGCGCTACCCATGAAGGAGGCATCAATGTCAGCAAACAACGGCTCGAAGGCAAAATTCACGGTACCCGGCCTTGAACTCAAGGACGGACAGAAGGTGGGCAAGGCATTGCAGATGCGCCTGCACGCCCTCAACGATCTGCAGCTGACCCTCAAGCATGCCCACTGGAATGTCGTGGGACGAGATTTCATCGGTGTTCATGAAATGCTCGACCCGCAGATCGACAGCGTCAGGCACATGGTGGATGTGTTGGCCGAACGCATGGCCACCCTGGGCGTCGCTCCCAACGGCCTGGCCGGCGACCTGGTCAAGAAACGCGGTTGGGACGACTATTCCATCAACAGGGCAAGCACCGGCGAGCACCTGGCCGCCCTTGACCTGGTCTACTCGGGCGTCATCGGATCCATGCGCGAGTGCATAGCGGAAATCGGCGCACTGGACCCAGTCACCGAGGACATCTTGATCGGCCAGACCGGAGAACTGGAACAGTTCCAGTGGTTCATCCGCTCCCACCTGGAAAACGATCACGGCGAACTGCTCAATGCCGGGGCCAAGACGGAAAAAGACGCGGCAGCCAAGGCGATGTAGTTCCGCTTGGCCCAGGAGCGGGTTGACGGGTGGCCGTTCACCCGCTCCTTGCATGAAGTCACGCCTCGGGTCTTGCGGTGGCGCTAAGGGGCATTTCCGCGGAACGGATGCGGCCTAGACCGATTCACCATGGTGCCGGCTCCGGATCGGGGGCCGGAGCCGGAGGGTAGCCCGGCGGCAACCCCGGATCGGGCTCCAGGGGTGGAGACGTTGGATAGACCGGTTCAGGCCCCGGCGGCGGGCCCGGCGGGGGTTCGGGCGTTGGTTCGTGACGCGGAGGCAAGGTGTCGTGGTCGGCCATGGCCGCCGACAGCGCATCGTCTGGGTCGCACTTGAACATGCTCTCGCCTCGGGACTCGAGTGCAAAACTGGTTCTTCGTGGCGGGAGGCAAGCCGTTCCGTTGGAGGGGATCAGCATCGCCGGCTCCCTGACTCTTCATGATTGCACGAGGTTTCCCCCGGGATCCACCCATGGCCGGCCGACTTCCGCGGTGCCGGTCGGTTCCGGACTTGCGGCGCCGTTACCCGGGTACGGCGCTTCCCCGGTGGAAGACCAGCCGCGCCCCGTCCGCGCCAAGGCGCCGGATCGAAGATCGCAGCGACCGTTTTCGGCAAGTTCCAGCGCATAGGTCAGCAGGAAGAGGCCGTCGGCCAACGCCTCGACGTGCTTGGCGTTCATCGGCCACGGCGTTGCCGGCGGTCGGCCGGGTTCGGAACACAGCTGCGCGATGATTTCCTCGCGATCCCACAGGCGACCGGATTGGCCGATCTCCCGGAAGTTGGGGGCCAGCAGGCGCGCGAGCAGCACCGGGTCCCTGCGCACCTGCAGATCCAGCAGCCTGGCCTCTGCGGCGGCCACCCGGTCAAAGGCAACCTACGCGTCCGGTGCCGTCAAAGCGAGCGCAGCAGGTGTTGGTAGAAGGCCACGCCCTTGCCCAGTTCCATGATCGCGACGGATTCGTTGGTCCCGTGGATGGAGCCGCGCTGGGCCTTGTCCATACCCAGCGGAGCAAAGCGGTAGACATGTTCGCTGATGGCGGCGAAGAACCGCGCGTCGGTGGCTGCCATCATGATGTACGGAACGGCCAGCGCCTCCGGGTGCGAGCGGCCCATGCACGCCTCCAGGAACGCGAACTGTTCGCAGTCGACGGGCGAGATCGGCGATGGCTCGGTCGCCGAAAGGATCGTGTGCCTGATCTTCCGATCCGCGACCCGCCTGCGCACCCCCGCGATGGCCGACGCCACCGACTCGGTGACGGAGATGCGGATGTTCAGGATGACGGCCGCGCGGCGTGCCAGCACGTTGGTGCCGTCGCTGCCCTGCAGTTCGGTGGCGGCAACGGTGGTGCGGACCATGGCCGCGGGTTCGGCGCCGACCCGGGCGAGCACCTCTCCGGCGAGGCGCCCGGGTCGGGCGACAAGCTTCAGGGCCGCGCGCACCGGGCGCGGCGCGGTGGAGCCCAGGCGCTTGAACATTTCCTCGGTGACGGGGTGGACGTTGGCGGGAAACGGCTTGCGTTGCAGGCGGGTGATGGCGCGGGCAATGCGCTGCACCGCACCGAATGCGGGCGGGGCCGAGGCATGCCCGCCGGCGTCCTCGGCCTCCAGCAGCAGGTCGAGGATGCCCTTTTCGCTCACGCCGATCACGCCCACCGGCGCGTTGACGCCGGGGAAGGCCTGGTGCGCCACGGCGCCGCCCTCGTCGAGCACCAGCCAGGGTCGCACGCCGCGCGCGGTGAGGAAATCCACTGCATGTTTGGCGGTTTCCCCCGCGGTTTCCTCGCAGTCGCCGAAGAAGAAGTACACATCCGTGGCCGGGACGAAGCCCGTTGCAGCCAGGGAATCGGCGGCCTCCAGGATGCACGCCAGGTCGCCCTTGTCATCAAGGGCGCCGCGGCCGTGGACGCGCCCGTCGGCGATGGTCCCGGCAAACGGCGGGTGCTCCCAGTCCCCCGCACTCTCCACCGGCACCACGTCCTGGTGCGCCATCAGCACCACGGGCCTGGCATCAGATGCTCCCCTCCAGTGCCAGAGCTGCCCGGTGATCCCGACGGTGTGTTGTTCGACGGCACCCGCGATGTGCGGATAGAGCTCCCGCATCAGTTCGACGTGCCGGGTGAACTCCTCCCGGTCCTCTGCGTCGCGGTCCGGGCGGGACACCGTTCGGCAGCCGATCAGCAGGGCGAGCTTTGCCGCGGTGGCCGCCGAGCTGTCGGAAAGCATTGCTGCATCATGTGAGGTGGATGACATGTTTTCCAGTGTATGCGGGGACCGGCCTCAGAAGTCCACGCCACCGCGGAGCAGCGCGTAGCCGTTGCGGGTGCGTTCGGCCACCCGGCGGGCCAGCTCGTCTCCCGCGACGCCGTCGCGCACCTGTCCGCGGGTGAAGGCCACCAGCGAGCGATGGACACCCAGGATCATGTGGGCCGCCGCGGCCGCGTCCTGCCCCGCGGCGGTGGTCCGGGCGATCACGTCGGCCAGCGCCACTGCGGCCCCGTCGTAGGAGGCGCGCTCCCGGTCCAGCAGCGACGGGCTGGCGGCGATCATGCGGTTGACCGCTGCCAGCCGCTCCCGTTCCCTGCGGGTCTCGGCCGAAGGCCGGCGCTCAAGCAGGAATCCCTCGACGGCGTCGACGATTCCCGATGCGGGCGGGCGGTCCTCGATGGCCGCGAGCATCCCGTCCCAGAACCTGTCCAGTTTCTGGAACACGAGGTCTTCCTTGGTGCGGAAGTAGTTGAAGACGGTTGCCTCGGACACCTCCGCCGCGCGCGCCACCTCGGCGACGGTGGTGGAATCGAATCCGAGGGACACGAACAACTCCATGGCTGCGGCGGCGATCGCTTCCCTGGTGCGTTGTTTCTTCATCTCCCGCAACCCGACCGGCGCCTGCACCCCGGCCGGGCCCGGCTCCCGCGGTTCCCCGGCAGCTACCTCGCCCATCGCCGCATCCCCTTCAAGAATTCGTCGTCTCCACGTCTTGCCCTGAACTTAGGGTAGCTCTAAATTTAGAGTTGCTCAACGAATTTTGGAAGAGGCACACCATGTCCACCATCGAGGAGTTCATCAGCGCCTGGGCCGAGGCCAAACGCACCTGCGACGCCGCGGCAACCGAGGGCCTGTTGACCGAGGACTTTGTCGGCATCGGCCCCTGGGGATTCGAACTGCCGAAGGCCGCCTGGCTAGGCAGGTTCGGGCCCGGCTGGCTGCACTACGACGAGTTGACGCTGGATGAGGTCTGGGTGCGGGAGTATCCTAACTCGGCACTCGCCAGGGCCCGCCGGAACGTGCGCGGCACGGCGCGGGGAAACCCGATGCCCACCGCCCGGGCCAGTCTCGCCGTGGTGCGGATCGACGGTGCGTGGAAGCTCGCGGGCATCCACTACAGCTTCATTGCCGGGGCACCCGGGGCGCCTTCCTTCCCAGCGTCTTCCTTCCCAGCGTCGCCATGAAACCGGCAACACCGCCGGCGTCATGCCCGCCAGCGGCGCGCTTCCGCCTGTCACGGCGCGCCTTCCTGGCACTGCTGACTGCCCACATCGTGTGCGCCGTCGGGTTGCTCGGCGATTCCGCGGGGTTCCTGGCCGTGGCCATACGCCGGATGGCCTCCCCCGACGCCGGTTTCCGCGAGGCCACTCACGAATTGCTGGCCATGTTCGCGCTCGTCTTCGGGATCCCGCTGAGCTTCCTGGCCCTGCTCACGGGCATCGCCCTGGGACTTTCGACGACGTGGGGCGTGTTCCGCTATCCGTGGGTCACCACGAAACTCGCACTCATCGCCTCCGTGATTGTTGTCGGCGCGACGTTGATCAGCCCGGTGATCCGGCCCGGCGGAGAGCCGAACGACGCGGCGCTGGTTGCCGGCGGTGCCTGGGATGTGCTGGCCCTGCTGCTGGCCACCTCGCTGGCCGTAGCCAAGCCGGGAAGGCGGCGCGGGTCCCCGAAGGCCAGTGCAGCCGGGCCGGGCAGTGCCGGGTTGGGTGGCGCCGTCCGGTCTCCCGGCGAGCACTGAGGATTCACGCCGGCATGGTGCCGGATCGATCCGGATCGATACCCGGATCGATCATGCCCCCGGCGACCCGCCCTCGGTGATCCCGAGCCGTTTCCGACGGTACCGAGCAATCCGGCCAACGGGGCGGGGATGGTGTCCAAGGGGACGGCCAACGCGAGCAGTCGCGCGTAGCGGGCCTTGTTCCCGCTGCGCCCGCCGAAGAACCTGGCCAGCTGGTGTTCCACGGGCTGCCCTCGCAGGGCGGGCTGGGACTGCAACCGGCGGAAGGATTCCAGCTCGCCCTGCTGGGCCATCACCTCTTCGACCCCCTCCACGCCCAGGGCGCGGACGAATTCGGCTTCCAGGTCCGGGTCGCAGATGAAGACCGTTTGCAGGACCGCCTCGAAGTCGCGACGTTCGGCGGCGTCGACCAACCCGATCAGCTGTTGCCCGGCCAGCGCCTCGGCCGCCCGGCGGGCACCCTTGGACCCGCCCACGGCAAGCACCCGCGGCGCCGGCAGGCCGAGCCGTTCGGCAAGCGTTTGCACGGCAATCGCGTCGCTTTGCCCCTCGACCAGCACGATGCCCATGCAGCAATGGATACCACATCCGTCCGCCGCGCCTCAAGGGTGGCGCAGGTTTGGCTGGCGCCGCTAGGGACCGGCGATCGCCTTGACGGCAGCCACCACGGCACGGGCGGCGGTGGCGATCTCCGATTCCTTCACCGAACGGGTGAAGCTCAGCCGCACCGCGGTGTGTGCTTCCTGCTCACCCCGGCCCAGGGCGAGCAGCACGTGGGAGGGCTCGGTGGACCCGGCGGCGCAGGCCGACCCGGAGGAGGCGACGACCCCGCGGCGCTCAAGTTCCAGCAGCACGGTCTCGCCCCCGGTTTCCGGGAAGGTGAAGGAGACGATGCCGGGCACGCGATCCGTCGCATGGCCGGTGAGCGTCGCGCGGGTGCGGCCCCCGGTGTTCAGGCCCTTCAGGACGGTCTGGACGATGTGGTCTCCGTAGCCGTTGGCCGCGCCTCCCGTGTTGGCCTCCGCGGCCAGGCGCAGGGCGGTGGCCGTGGAGACGGCTCCTGCGACGTTTTCGGTGCCGGAGCGGCGTTCGCGTTCCTGCCCGCCGCCGTGGATCAGCGGCTCCAAGGCCAGCTTGCCACGCACCATGAGCAGCCCGGCGCCCTTGAGGCCGCCGAGCTTGTGACCGGAGAGGCTCAGCGCATCAACGTGCCGGGCCAGCTCCGCGACATCGAGCCAGCCGGCGGCCTGCACGGCATCGGTGTGCACCAGGGCGCCGACGCCGTGTGCGGCCGCTGCGATTTCCGCGATCGGCTGGATGGTGCCGACCTCGTTGTTCACCGCCATCACGGAGACCAGCGTGGTGTCCTCGCGCAGCAGGGCGGCAAGGGCATCCGGGTCCAGGATGCCGTCCGCATCGACAGGAGCCACGTCCAGCGTGAAGCCATGGTGCTTAACCAGGTAGGCGCAGGACTCGAGGACCGAGGAATGCTCGATCGCCGAGTGGACCAAGTGCCGCCCGCGCGGGTTGGCCAGCGCCAGGCCCTTGACGGCCAGGTTGTTGGACTCGGTGCCGCCGGAGGTGAAGACCACGTCCCCGGTGCGCACGCCCAGCGTGTCCGCGGCGGTCTCGCGGGCGTAATCCAGCGCGCGGGCGGCGGTCTGGCCCATGCCATGGACGCTGGACGGGTTGCCGTAGTCGCTGGTCAGCAGCGGGATGATGACATCGAGCACCTCCTGGCGTACGGGGGTGGTGGCTGCGGCGTCGAGGTAAATCATGGTTGGTGCGCTTCAATCCTGCTGGTTTTGATCGTGCTGATTTAGGTGGTGCTGGTTTTGATGGTGATGTCCAGTCCAAGGTCCAGGGCCCGCACCGAATGGGTGAGGGCCCCGGAGGAGATCACGTCGACCCCGGTGGCGGCGATTGCCGCGACGGTGTCCAGTGTGACGTTACCCGATGCCTCCACCAACGCCGCCCCGTTGATGCGGCGCACGCCCTCGGCAAGGTCGGCCAGGGAGAAGTTGTCGAGCATGATGGTGTCCACGCCGGCGGCGAGCACCGCGTCCAGCTGGTCCAGCGAATCGATCTCCACCTCGAAGTGCACGGTGTGGCCAAGCTGGGCGCGGGCGGCCCGCAGGGCGTCGGTGAGATCGGCGCCGGTGCCGAGCAGGGCCAAGTGGTTGTCCTTTGCCATGACGGCATCGGAGAGGTTGTCGCGGTGGTTGTGCCCGCCGCCGCAGCGCACCGCGTAGCGTTCCAGGATGCGCAACCCCGGGGTAGTCTTGCGGGTGTCCACGATGCGGGCACCGGTGCCTGCCGCGGCGCGGACGTAGGCGCGGGTGGCTGTGGCGATGCCCGACATGCGCTGGAGCAGGTTCAGGCCCACGCGCTCGCCGGCCAGCAGGCCGCGGGCCGGGCCCGTCACGGTGATCAGGGTGTCCCCCGTGTTGAATTCGTCGCCGTCGGCCAACGCGGGGGTGAGTTCCAGTGCCGGGTCGGTCAGCTTCATGGCGGCGATGAAGGTGTCCAGGCCGGCGCAGGTGCCGGGTTCGCGGGCGATGACCGACGCCGTCGCCTGGGCGTCGGCGGGGATGAGCACGTTGCCGGTGAGGTCGCCGCGCGGGTTGTCCTCGGCGAGCGCCGCGAGCACGATCTGGTTGATGGCGCGGGTAGGGACGGGCAGCGGCATGACTGTGGTGGGCGTGGCCGGGGTTGGTATGGCCGGGGCGGAGATGGTGTTCTGCAAGGTCAGGATCCGATGTTCGAGGAGACGAGTTGGGAGGTGGCGGCGTTCGCGTTGGAGGCGTTTGCCTGCCGGAAGCCGTGGCGTGGCAGGGTGCCGTTGGCGGGTTCGGGCTGCCATGGCGCATCGAGCCGGAAGTGCGCGCCGATCGAGTTTTCCCGGGCCCGCGCCGCCGTGGCCATGACGCGGGCCAGCGTGAGCAGGTTGCGCAGCTCGTGGGCCGCGCGGTCGTCTCCCTCTATGTACCAGAGGGAGAGTTGGCGGAGCGCGTGTTCGAGGTCAGCGCCGGTGCGTTCCACGCCGAGGTGGCCGGTGGCGAGGCGTTGCAGCGTCGGCAGGTCTACGGGGGTTGACCCCGTGGCGGCGGTCGGCGCGGCAGGTTCGGCAGTAAGCACGTGGGAGGTGATCGATCCGGTGTCCACAATTCCGTTTTCCGCGCCGGCGGCGGGCAGGTTGACGACGGCGGACCAGGCGAAGACCAGCGCCTCCAGCAGTGAGTTGGAGGCCAGCCGGTTGGCGCCGTGCACACCGGTGCAGGCAGTCTCCCCCGCCGCGTAGAGGCCCGGCAGCGTGGTGCGCCCGAGTCGGTCGGTGAATACACCGCCCATCCAGTAGTGGGCGGCCTCGGTGACGGGCACCGGAGCGGCCGCCAGGTCGTGGCCGAGCTTGGCGAGTGCCGCGGTGATGGAGGGAAAGCGCCAGGCCAGGAAGCCGGGCCCGCGCGCCGCATCGACCCCGGTGGCGTCCAGGTAGGCCTGTCCCCCCGCGGCGTTGACCGCATGGATGGCGCGGGCCACCACGTCGCGGGGCGCGAGTTCGGCGTCCGTGTGGACATCGGGCATGAAGCGCCTCCCGTGTTGGTCGAGAAGCACGGCGCCCTCGCCGCGCACCGCCTCGGACACCATGAAGCCGCCGGGGCTCACGAGCGTGGGGTGGAACTGGACGAATTCGCTGTCCACCAGCAGGGCGCCGGCCCGGTAGGCAAGCGCCGCACCGTCGCCGGTGGCACCGTGCGGGTTGGTGGTTGCGGCGAAGAGGTTGCCGATGCCTCCGGTGGCGAGCAGCACCGCGTCGGCGGTCAGCTCCTCGGTGGTGCCGTCCGCATTGAGCACGCGCACGCCGGTGATACGTTCGGGGTCGGCGGCATCTCCCGCCAGCAGCTCGGTGGCAAAGGCCCGTTCGCGGATGCGCAGTGCGCCAGCGGCCTCCTGCCTCAGGCAGGCATCGATCAACGCACTGGCCAGGGCCTTGCCCGTGGCGTCTCCGCCCGCGTGCAGGATGCGCGCATGGGCGTGCGCGGCCTCCAACCCCAGGGCGTACCCGCCATCGGCATCGGAATCAAAGACGGCACCGGCCTCGACGAGCCGTTCAACGTGGCCCCACGCCGCCGAGCACATGGCGCCCACGGCGGCCGCGTCGTTCAGCCGGGCGCCGGCGGTGAGCGTGTCCGCGACGTGGCTTGCGACCGAATCCCCGCGGGAAACGCCCGAAGGTCCCACGGCGGTCAGGCCGCCCTGGGCGAACCAGGAGTTCGAGTTCTCCAGGTTGTCCTTGGTCAGCAGCGTGACCTCCAGGCCGCGGGTCGCCGCCGTCAGCGCCGCGTAGAGCCCGGCAACACCCGAGCCGACCACCAGCAGGCTGGTGGCCCGCAGCGGTGCAGCACTCAACGGTGCAGCACTCAACGGCGCGGCAGTCATGGCCGCGCCGCCAGCATCCGGTCCAGCGCCACGCGTGCGTCGGCCGCGACCTCCGGGGCCACGACGATCTGGTTGAGCACCTCGCCGCGCACCAGCGCCTCGAGCACCCAGGCCAGGTAGCCCGGGTGGATGCGGTACATGGTCGAGCACGGGCAAATCACCGGGTCCAGGCAGAAGATGTGGTGCTGCGGGTACTCGGCGGCCAGCCGGTTGACCATGTTCACCTCGGTGCCGATGGCAAAGGTGGAGCCGGCCGGGGCCGCGGCGACGGCCTTGCGGATGTAGTCGGTGGAACCGGCCGCGTCGGCGGCGTCAACGACCTCCATCGGGCATTCGGGATGCACGATCACCTGCACGCCGGGGAAGTCGATGCGCGCCTTGTCGATCTGCTTGGTGTTGAAGCGGCGGTGCACCGAGCAGAAGCCGTGCCACAGGATGACCCGGGAGTCGAGCAGGGTCTGCGCATCGTTGCCGCCGAGCGGCTTGTTCGGGTTCCACATGGGCATCTGCTCCAGCGGCACGCCCATGGCCTTGGCGGTGTTGCGGCCCAGGTGCTGGTCGGGGAAGAACAGCACCCGCTGGCCGCGCTCGAATGCCCATTCCAGCACCGTGGTGGCGTTGGAGGAGGTGCAGACGATGCCGCCGTGCTTGCCGACGAACGCCTTGAGCGCGGCGGAGCAGTTCATGTAGGTCACCGGGATGACCGGGGCCAACCCCTCGGGGGTCTTTTCATTCCCGTAGAGGTCCATCAGCTGTTCCCAGCATTCCTCCACGGAGGACTCGTCGGCCATGTCGGCCATCGAGCAGCCGGCGGCAAGGTTGGGAAGGATGACCTTCTGGCGGTCGGCGGAGAGGATGTCGGCGGTCTCGGCCATGAAGTGCACGCCGCAGAAGACGATGTACTCGGCCTCCTCGCGGGTCAGTGCCGCGTTGGCCAGCTGGAAGGAGTCGCCCACGAAGTCGGCGAACTTCACCACCTCGTCGCGCTGGTAGAAGTGGCCCAGGATGACCAGGCGCTCGCCGAGGGTTTCCTTGGCGGCGAGGATGCGTGCGGTCAGTTCCTCGTCGGAGGCCTCGCGGTACTCGGCCGGGATGTCGCCCTGCTTCGGGGTGGAGGCCGGGGTGGCGTCAGCCTCCGAGGCACCGGGGCCGTAGGACGGCGCGCCCTTGTCGAACGCCCAGGGGCCCTTGGCCAGGTCCGTGTTGCAGGTGGATTCCGGGGAGATCAGCGTGAGGCGCTGAATGGTGGAGTTGATGCTGCTCATGAGATGTTCTCGCTCTCAAGTGGGTGGGAAGTTGAGCCGGTGTAGCGATAGAGGCGTGGGGGGCGGTGTTTGCCGCCGGAGAGGAACTCGTCGGTTTCCTCGAGGTCGGTCGCCGCGCGGAGCTGGCGGCGGAAGTTGGCGGGGTCCAAGGACTTGTTCAGCACCGCTTCGTAGACCTCGCGCACCTGGGCGAGGGTGAAGCGCTCGCCCAGCAGGCGGTGGGCGATCGACCCGTATTCGACCTTGTTGCGCAGCCGCCAGAGCGCGTACTCGATGATCTGCCGGTGGTCGAAGGCCAGGTTGGCCAGGACGGACTCGTCGTCGGCGCGGAACCAGGCGACGTTCGGGTCATCGAGCAGCACCGAGGTTGCGGGGGTGTCGGTGTGCGGGGCGTCGTCCTCGCGCACCAGCGCCCAGTAGACGATGGAGACGACGCGGCGGGTCGGCGAGCGGTCCAGGTCCCCGAAGGCGTAGAGCTGTTCGAGGTAGCGCGGGATGAGCCCGGTGGTGTCGAGCAGGTTCGCCGCTGCCGCGTCGACCAGCGAATCGCGGGGACCGAGCGGGCCGCCGGGTAGCGCCCACTGGCCGCGAAAGGGTTCGCGGGTGCGGCGCACCAGCGGAAGCCAGAGGCTTTTGCGCCCCGAGCGTTCGTCGTCGCGCAGCGCGAAGATGACAGTCGAGACTGCCAGCATCGGCGGTTGATCGCGGCGCTCGGCCACGTTTGCGAATGGAATCTGACTCATCACCTTAGTTAATGTCATATTGACCAAAACTAAGGATACGACCACGAAGGCGGGTGCACAAGCCGTATTACGGAGGACGCCTCCGCCGTCGC
This sequence comes from Paeniglutamicibacter kerguelensis, assembly GCF_017876535.1. Taxonomy (NCBI): domain Bacteria; kingdom Bacillati; phylum Actinomycetota; class Actinomycetes; order Micrococcales; family Micrococcaceae; genus Paeniglutamicibacter; species Paeniglutamicibacter kerguelensis. The sequence goes on along the minus strand of NZ_JAGIOF010000001.1, from coordinate 1,104,697 downwards.
CTCCGGAGGCCTGGAGCACCTGAAACAAGCGGCATTTCCGGAGCTCCGGCGTGGCCGCCTCGTGGCACGGGGCCACTTTCGAGCGCCCTTTCAAAGCGGCGTTGACTTGTGCACTTCCGGGATGTCTGTCGGCCCGGTGTCATGTCCACGGGCGGATTCCTCGGTTAGCATGGGTCAACGCCCCGCAAAACGACGCTCCGACCGCCGACCCGTGAAAAGTGGATGCCTACGATGACCGCACCCATCACCGAACAGCTCTACGCCTACGGCCGCAGTTCCGTGCTGCATTCCCTGGACGGCCACCCATCCCTGCGCATGGCCACCAGCGGCGGATTGGATGCAAACCTCGTTCCGTCCGCAAATCCATACTTCTACTCGGGATTCCCCCGCGAGCCGATGAGCGTGGCCGCGGGATTCCGGGTCGTGGCCAAGGTAGCACGGAGCAGGTACTACGTGCCGCCCGGAATGCTCACGGCCCTCCTGCGCGCGGCCGACCCTGTGGTCACCTCGTCACCCCACGGGTTGCGTTTCGAGTCCTTCAGCGCCTGCTGCGGGGTCCATGCGCGTCTCGACGTGGCAGCCGGCGCCCTCGACACCGAATTCCAGGCCAGCGGGGTGACAAACGTCGACGTCAATCCCCCGCTGCGGCAGGCTCTTGCTGGCCTCCGGCCCGGGGAACCGTTGCACCTGGCGGTGGGGGACGATGGATTGCGCGTCCGCACACTGGACGCCGAGGCCGTCGAGGAAAAGGTCGAGCTGCCCCGTCGCTGGTTGAAGGGGTTCTGCGAGGTCCAGGCGTCGACGTCGGCCGTGGCCCTTCGCCACGAACTCGGAGCGGAGGATGCACGGCGGTTCATCCGTTCGCTGCCGCGCACCAGCCCCACAGGATCGGTGGTCTGGGCGACCCGCGCCGTGCGCTCGCTGCGCCTGGCCTCAAGGCCAAGCCCCGGGGCCGTGTGCCTGGCAGGCCCCGAACGCCTGCGCACGCTGGAACCCCTGATGCAGTTTGCCACCGGGCTTCGCATTTACGGCCCGGAATCGGATTCCGGCTCCTTGCCAAGTGCCGGCACGTGGGTACTGGACCTGCCGGGGGCCCGGCTCACCCTGACCCTCAGCCCCGGAAAATCCCGTGGGTTCTCCGGCGAGGGTGGCGTGCTCCACCAGGTTTCCGGGGAGGCCGCACGGAACAATGCGGACATCCTCGCCGCGGCGCTGGCCTTTGAACCCCGCATCGACGTTCACCGGCTGGGGCTGGAGACCGGGCTCGGGATTGCCCGGGTGTCCGACGCGCTGGCCGTCCTGGCAACATCGGGCCAGATCGGGTTCGATGTCGCGGAGCCGGGCTACTTCCACCGGCCGTTGCCCTTCGAGACGGGCAACCTATTGGGCGCCCATCCCCGTCTGGCCGGTGCGCAGAAGTTGCTTTCGCTCGGCGCCGTCGCCCCGCTTGATCCGGCGTCGTCCGTGGCTGCCTCATTTACTGTCCATTCCGGCGGGAACGAGTACGTGGTGCGGCTGCGGGACGGGCACGCCGACAGTTGCAGTTGCCCCTGGTTTGCCAAGCACAGGGGCGGACGCGGCCCGTGCAAGCACGTCATGGCCGCTCGGATGCACCGGCGGGACTCCGACCCGGCCACCCTCGGCCACGGACGGGAAACACCTTGAGCAACGGGATCTACGACCACTGGGACTTCAACAGGGACCTCGCCGCACTGGTCGGGCGCGAGTCGACAACGCTTGAAACGTTGAACGAACAGATGCTCAAGGTCGATGACCCCGAGGCTCGGATGACCAAGGCCGACCAGCGGACCGTTGCGGAGCTAGCCGGACGGTGGACCCAGGGCCCGTCCTTCGTTCCCCTGCGGCTGGCGGAGCTTTTCCACGGGGCAAGGCTTGAACACAACGACAACTACGTGTTGGCCGCGGTTGGGCACCTAGGCGGCCGCTCGGACACCACCGGGATCCGCACGTTCATGCTCACCCACGACCACTACCTGCGCGAGAACGTGTTCTGGCGCTTCTTCGAGGTCGAGGGCGGCGGGGAGATTTCCCTGGCCAACATCGACAAATTCAGCAGCGAGGACGGCTCGTGGAAGGCCATCGTCGTCGACCTCGTGGACGACGGAGTGCTTGACCGGGACCGGACCATGCGCAGCTGCCTCGAGGCCCTGAATCGGGACTTCTCCAGCTACCGCGCCGGCTGGTTTTCCAGGCTGTACGACGCACTGAAGCCAAACGCCGCCGAGGCCGGACTCAACCAAGACCAGCTGCTCCGGCTCATGGCCTCGGCGAACACGGCCACGGTTGCCCTGGCGGTGCGCCAATTGGCGGTCCTGCATCAAGCGGGAATGCTGGATTCCGACCGGTTCGTCCGCCAGTGCTCCCCCGCGGTCGCCGGCAGCAAGGCGTCCGCGCTGAAGGTCCTTGGCATCCTGGGCTCGCTGGCATCCACAAAACCGTGGATGGCCGGCGGGGCGGGTTTTGCCGAAGCGGCGCTCTTCGATGCCGCGGCCACGGGCCTGGCGCATCCGCACCGGGACGTGCAGCACGCGGCGGCGACCCTGCTGGTCAAGCACCAACGGACGGCACTGCTGGAGGCGGGCATGGACTCGCTCTCCCCCGCCATGGCCGCCCAGTTCATGCCCCGGGCCGCTGCAGCCACCCAGCCACAGGATCCCATGGCCGCCGTGGGCCCGGCTCCGGCGCCGCCGCGCCCCGAGCCGGTGAGCATCTGGACCGACGACGAGGCGCTTGAACGCTTCGCCGCCCTGCTGGAGAACCCGAACGATGCCATCGAATTCGAGCTGGCCCTGGCCTGGCTTGCCGCCCACGAGGCCTCGGCGGTTCTGCAACCGCTGGCCCGCCGCGCCGCCAAGCTCAACGACCCCGAGGGCCCGAACGAAAACATCATGGTGGACCTGGCGCTGGCCGCAACGGATCCGGGGCATGTCTTCCGCCCGGGAAACCGGAGGAAGCAGCGCTTCTGGGCATCCGAGGGCACGCCTAACGACTGGCCGGAGGACCGTTCGGTCGTCCCGGTGTTCCACAAGCGCGTGCGCGAGGTCGTCGAAATCCTGCAAAACCGTGGGGAACGGCGCACCCTCCTGGCAACGCCCACCGAATCGTGCGGGTGGGTCGATCCGGCCGTGTTGGTCCGCAGGTTCCTGGACGCGGACGCCGCGGGCCTGGCATGCCTGCATTTCGACGCGATCACCGCACTGCTTCGGGTGGGACCGGACGGCCGCGCCGGGGCGCTGGCGACTCTGCAATCCTCCGGCGTCGGGTCGGCGAATGCCGCGGCTCGCAACGCGCTGGCGTACGCACTCGGCGGTCCGGCCCAGGAAATCGAAAATGCGCCGTGGTGGGTTGCCGCGGCGCGGGCCCGTGCACCGCGCCAAGGTGACGAGCACCTACGCGCGGCCGGATTGATGATGCCGGGCCAGGCCGACCCCGCCACGCTTTCAATCAGGTGGGAAGGAACCCGGGACTCCTACGAGCAGCGCGGCAAGACGCACCACTACACCTGGTGGACCATCAACATGGTTGCCGGACCGAGGGGCAAGTCCCCGGCCGATTTCCCGACGGTGATCCCGTCGCGTACCGACGCGTCCGGTGAAGGATCGCCGTTGGACTACCTCCAAATCGCGCTGGCGGTGCCGGCCAGCACGCTGCCATTTGCCGCGGCGTCGATGTTGCGGATGAAGCAGGCACTTGACTCGACCAGTCCCTCCGGGGAGGACCAGATTCTCGCCGCCCTCGAGAACCATCCCGGCATCTGGCATGAGGCAACCGCGGAGCTCCTCGCGCTCGCGCTTGCATCACAACGAACCGACATCCGCATCAGGGCCGCGGAACTGTTCGCGGCCGCCGTGCCGGATCGCCTGGCGGCACGGGAATTCGCCATCGGCATGGCGAATTGCGCCGCGGCCTGCACGCTCTCGCGCTGGGCCGGCTCGCTGGCCGACGCTGCCAGTATCTCCGGGCGGGCGGCCGGGGCCGTCACCGAGGTCTTGGGCCGCCTGTTGCCGGCATTGGAACACGGGCACCATGGCATCGGCAAGCTCATGTCGGTGTTGCTTGATGAGAGCGTCCGTCTCGCGAAAACTCCCCAAGACCTGGCGCTGCGTGAATGGCTGACCGGGTTCACCGGGTCCTCGGCCGCGGCGCGGACCGCCCGGCAGCTGCTGGCCTTGTAGGTCTGCATCCCGAAGCGGGCCGAGCGCGTGGCGCGGCGTTTTCGCGGACGGTGCCCCCGTCGCCTCGCAGCGCCCGTGTGATCTGCGGAACTCGCAAATCCATGTCCGATCTGACAGGATTTGCCCATGGGATCCACACATGAGCACCTCGTCGAAGGCACTGCAAACGCATTGAGCCTGACCACCTATGTATCCGAGAACGCCGCCGGGCTCCGTCCCGTGGTGCTGCTGCACGGCTTCGCGTCCTCCAGCGACCTGAACTGGGTGAAATCCGGCTGGATCCGCTCGCTCACCGAGGCCGGCCGCAGGGTCCTGGCCGTCGACCTGCCCGGGCACGGGACGTCCCCGGCACCGGAGGACCTGGACGCCTACACGCCCAGCCGGATGCGCGCGGACCTGTTGCAGCTGCTGATGGACAACGGCGCCCTGGCGCTCAAGGACGGCGACCCGCACAGCGGCGTGGATCTGGTCGGCTATTCGCTCGGCGCCCGCCTGGCCTGGGAATTCGGAGGCACCCAGCCGCAGCTGGTGAACCGGCTGGTGCTGGGTGGCCCGGCCAGCATCGACCCGCTGGCGGCTTTCGACCTGGACGCGGCCCAGCAGTTCCTGGCCGACGGCAGCTCCATTGCCGACGAGGCTACAGCCGACCTGCTGCGCATGGCGCAGACCGTGCCGTCCAACGACATGTTCTCGCTTATGAGCATGATCCAGGCGATCAAGACCGAGCCGTTCGCCCCGGAACAGATGGTTCCGACCATGCCGACCCTGTTGGTTGCCGGCGACGGCGATTCGCTGGCCACCACCATGCCGCGGCTGACCGAGTTGCTCGGCACCCGCCAGACGCCGAAGTCCGTGCTCTGGCTGCAGGGCCGCGACCACGCCAACGCGGTGACTAGCCGCGAGTTCAAGAACGCCGCGGTGGAGTTCCTCGCCCAATAGCCTCGTTGGTTCACCACTAGCTTCAGGCATCACCCTGAATTCAGTGGATCAGGCGGCCCGCCCGGAATGGGTTGTCGCGGCCTCTCGTGTACCCTCAACCCACATGAGGCTGCCCACCACCTTTTTGGCAGCCCCGTGGTCGTGCTTCTTGAGCAACGTTTGGGGTTGCCGTCCAGTCGGTCCACAGGTGACGGGCCGCGACACCGCTGGCGCGCCACACCTGCACTCGGTGCTTCTGCGCGCCCTGTAACAACCCATTCGGCACACAAGGCTCAGCCTAGGATCATTCCCTCTCCGGTTCCGGAGGACTTGGGGTCCGGAAGCCGCTTCATGCGGAACGCGGTAAGCAGGCCGAAAATACCGGCGAGCATCGGAATGAGGAGCGAGATCTGAAGGGCGATGGGCCGCGCGCTGGTGTTGATGCGGATGATCTCGTCCTGGTATTCCTGCGGCTGACTTTCAAGCAGTGCATCGAGTTGCGCGTTGCTCATTATCTGGGCGTCGTCTTCCAAAACCCGTGCGACCTGCTGCTGCTCATCGGGCGGCAGCACGGTGCTCGACGTCGCCATGCTGGTAAAGATTATCGACAGCGCCGCCAGCATGATGCCGCCGGCAAACGCGAGTCCGAACGAAAGACCAAACGACCCTGCGGCCGAGTTCACGCTTGCGGCCTCACTGACCCGCTCGTCCGAGATCGGAGACAAGGTGTAGTTGTTCAGCTGGGATACCAACAGTCCCAGTCCGCCTCCCGAGATGACCAGCGGCAGCAGGAGCCACCAGCCCGAATCCGCGCGCGGCACGATCGGCACGAGCACCCCCAGGCCCACCACCAGTAGCAGGAAGCCCCATCCGATGAGACTGGCCGGACGCCGCGACCCGCTCCTCTTACCGGCGAGCATGGCAACCGCGAACATCGTTAGCGAGAGCGGGGCGATCGACAACCCCGATAGCATGGCGTTGTATCCGAGCACCATCTGGAGGTAGATGGGTAGCACGATCATGGTGCCACCGAGGGCAATCTGCTGGAGCATCTGCCCCGTGGCACCAAGACGGAAGGCTTTCGACTGGAACAGATCCGGGTCCAGCAATGTCGGCTTGTCGCGCCGCTTGCGCTTAACGAGCCAGTAGACCAGGCTTCCCAGCCCGAAGGCCCCCACGGCCAGGAGCGCGCCCACGGCTTCGCCGCCCTCCTGCCAGACCAGGATGCCGAGCACGATGCCACCCATGCCTACGACCGACAGCAGCGACCCGACGACGTCCAGCGTCCTGGGCCCCAGGAAGGGGACGTCGTGAACGAGCTTGATGCCGCAGAGCACGACTGCGATGATGAGGACCTCGAGCAGGAAGGCGACGCGCCAGGACAGGAACGTGGTGATGAACCCGCCGAGCAGCGGCCCGACGGCCGCGGCGATGGCAGCCGAGGCCCCGACCAGGGCGTAGACCCGCTTCTGGGCCTCTCCCTCGAAGTTGCCGTGGATGAGGGACTGCATGGCGGGAAGCAGCAGCGAGGCACCCAGCCCGCCGATCACCGCCCAGAATATGATGATCGGGAGCAGGCTCTGGGCCAGCGTCATCGCCAGCGCACCGAGCGCGTAGCAGCACAGACCGATCACGTAGGCAAGCTTGCGCCCGATCAAGTCCCCGACCTTGCCCCCGATCAAAATGAAGGCCGCGGACACCAGCGCTTCGAGAGCAATAGTCGCTTGGAGACCGCTGACGGTTACCCCGATATCGTGCACCACGGCGGAGATTGAAACGTTCATGATCGACGTGTCGACGACGAGCACGAACATCGCCATCGCCAGCAACAGCGCCAGCAATCGGTTGAACGGCTCAGTTTCCGTATTTCCACTGTTTGGCGAACTCATCGAGAGCCGTCGTTCCGGCTCGCCTCGCCCAGATTCATCTTGCAGCCGAACATGTCGCCTCCCCTTGGAGTCGCCCCGGCAGGTTCACCGGCGAGCTGACCTGATCAAGCAATTACAGCCACAGCCTCCCAGCTCGCGAATGGCCTGAACAGGGACCAAAGTCCCGTGTAGGAGGCAGCGCCACTGCGGCCCGGACTTCGGTTTTCAACGTTCAGTGGTTCCGGAACGAATTTCGTGAATCGAGGATCCGTGTCCGGGATCCGGTAGCTGAGACTGGACGTGGAAAAGTGGCAGGGTTCCGTCACAGGCCACCCAAGACGACGGAGCGAGTGTGGAAACGACATCAAGTATCCCGTTGCTTGCATGCCGGGACCCGCGATTTCACCGAGACACCCGGCCGCGACGACGGAAGATTCTTGCGTTGCTGCGGCGGGGCCGGTCCTGCCGTTTGGCCCGTTCGCGCACATATCCGCCGGATGCGGAACTGGTTCCCAAGCGTTTCCCGCCCTTGGAATCCATCCGCAATGATACGCAGGTGCGGTGGATTCGCGTGGGGATCTGGATCAGGTGATTGAGGTGGTTGGCGGCGTAGCGCTGAAGCACACTTCGAGTGTTGACAAATCCGGAGACCGCCGTCACACTGGATCATATACGATTTCATACATCACAGGAGGAAACGTGAGCAGCGACGCCACAGCCACCGATCTGGTCCAGGTCGACCAGTCAGTCTTCGATGCAGCCGGCAAGGTGCTTGCAGTCCATCTCTCGTACTCCTCGCGTGCAGCCCAGCGCGGCCGCACCCCGGCCTTCCCTTCCTACTTCATGAAGGCCTCCTCCTCGCTGGCCGCCGCTGGCTCCACCGTGGAACGCCCGGCCGGAACCGAGCTGCTGGCCTTCGAGGGCGAGATCGCCCTGGTCATCGGCACCGACGCCCGCCGCGTGTCCGTGGAGGACGCCTGGAGCCACGTCGGCTCCGTCACCGCCTCCAACGACCTGGGCGTGTATGACATGAAGTACGCCGACAAGGGCTCGAACATCCGCTCCAAGTCCGGTGACGGCTACACCCCGATGGGCCCGGTACTGCTCCCCGCGGCCTCGGTGAACCCGGCGGCCCTGCGCATCCGCACCTGGGTCAACGGCGAGATCGCCCAGGACGCCACGACCGCCGAACTCATCTTCTCCTTCGCGCAGATCGTCGCCGACCTGTCCCAGCAGATGACGCTGAAGGCCGGCGACGTGATCCTCACCGGCACCCCGGCCGGCTCCTCCGTGATCGTCCCGGGCGATACCGTCGAGGTCGAGGTTGACGACGAGGCCGCGGGCCTGTCGACCGGCCGCCTTGCCACCACCGTCGTCGAGGGCTCCGCCACCTTCGCGGACTTCGGCAACCAACCCAAGATCACCGACGCGGACCGGATCGACGCCTTCGGCACGGCCTCCGCGGCCGGCATCGAGCTGCCGATCACCGGCAAGGAGGCGCTGACCAACGAGGTCAAGGCCAAGCTGCTTTCCGTCGCCACCGCCACCATCTCCGGCGCGCTGCGCAAGCGCGGGCTGAACAACGTCTCGGTCGACGGCCTGCAGGCCACCAAAGGCATGACAAAGGTCATCGGCACCGCCCGCACGCTGCGCTACGTGCCCAACCGCGAGGACCTCTTCAAGTCCCACGGCGGCGGCTACAACGCCCAGAAGCGCGTCATCGACTCCGTGGGTCCGGGCGAGATCCTGGTCATGGAGGCCCGCGGCGAAAAGGGCTCCGGCACCCTGGGCGACATCCTGGCGATGCGCACCCAGGTCCGCGGCGCCGAGGCCATCATCACCGACGGCGGCGTGCGCGACCTGGATGCAGTGGCGGCCCTGGACATCCCGACCTTCCACAACGGCGCGCACCCCGCGGTGCTCGGCCGCAAGCACGTGCCGTGGGACACCGACGTGACCATCGGTTGCGGCGGCGCCACCATCCAGCCCGGCGACATCGTGATCGCCGACGCCGACGGCATCCTGGTCATCCCGCCGCACCTGGCAGCAGAGATCGCCGACGAGGTCGTCGAATCCGAACGCCAGGACACCTTCGTGTTCAAGAACGTGTCCAACGGCGCCGAGATCAAGGGGCTGTTCCCGATGAACGCCGACTGGAAGGCCAAGTACAACCAGTGGGTCGCCGACGGCGAACCGGATTTCTAGGCCGGCCATGAACGCGAGCAAATCAGAGGTCGCCTACCAGCTGCTGCACACCCGCATCACCGACGGCACCTTCACCCCCGGGTACCGGCTGGTGCTCGGCACCATCGCCAACGAACTCGGCTGCTCGGTGGTGCCGGTGCGCGAGGCCATCCGCCGCCTCGAGGCCGAGGGGCTGGTGACCTTCGAACGCAATGTGGGGGCCACCGTCGCCGCGGCCGACAACGCGCTCTACCTGCACACCATGCAGACCCTGGCAATCATCGAGGGCGCCGCCACCGCGCTGAGCGCCCCCTTCGTGGATGCCGACCAGCTGGCGGCGGCGCGGGCCATCAACCAGGCGATGACCGATCTGCTCACCGACTTCGACCCGCCGCGCTTCACCGAGCTGAACAACGAGTTCCACCAGGTGCTCTACCGCAACTGCCCCAATCCGCACATCCTGGACCTGGTACACCGCGGCTGGAACCGGCTGGCGGTCATGCGCTCATCGTCCTTCACCCACATCCCGGGGCGCGCCAGGGAATCGGTCAGGGAGCACGCACAGCTGCTCGACATGATCGAGGCCCATGCCCCGGCCGGCGAGATCGAACAGGCGGCGCGGGCGCACCGCACCAACACCCTGAACGCGTACCTGGCGGCGGCCAACTTGCCGGCCTCCCCGCTCTAACGCAGGACAACGGGCGCCAAGCACCCAGCACTTAGCACTTAGCACTTAGCACGACGACCTTCCTCACAACTTGTCACACCAAAGGAGACACCACATGAGCAAGCACTTCGTTCCGGAGAACCTGCCAACCCACCTGCAGCACTACATCGGCGGCCAGTTCGTCGATTCCATCGGCGGGGAAACCTTTGAGGTCCTCGACCCGGTAACCAACCAGACCTACGCCACCGCCGCCGCGGGCCAGAAGGCCGACATCGACGCCGCCGTCAATGCGGCCACCGAGGCCTTCAAGAACGGCCCGTGGCCCACCATGAGCGCGCGCGCCCGCGCCAAGGTGCTGTACAAGATCGCCGACGCCGTCGTCGCCCAGGAAGACCGCCTGGCGGAGATGGAAACCTTCGACACCGGCCTGCCGATCACCCAGGCCCGCGGCCAGGCGCAGCGCGCGGCGGAGAACTTCCGCTTCTTCGCGGACCTGATCGTCGCCCAGCACGACACCGCCCTGAAGGTCCCGGGTTCCCAGCTGAACTACGTGAACCGCAAGCCGATCGGCGTCGCCGGCCTGATCACCCCGTGGAACACCCCGTTCATGCTCGAGTCCTGGAAACTGGCACCCTCGATCGCCTCGGGCTGCACCGTGGTGCTGAAGCCGGCCGAGTTCACCCCGCTGTCCGCATCGCTGTGGGCCACCATCTTCAAGGAAGCCGGGCTTCCGGACGGTGTGTTCAACCTGGTCAACGGCATCGGCGAGGAAGCCGGCGACGCGCTGGTCAAGCACCCCAAGGTCCCGCTGATCTCCTTCACCGGCGAATCCTCCACCGGCCAGCTGATCTTCCGCAACTGCGCGGAGAACCTCAAGGGCATGAGCATGGAGCTGGGCGGCAAGTCCCCGGCCATCGTGTTCGCCGACGCCGACTTCGACGCCGCGATCGATTCCACCCTCTTCGGCGTGTTCTCGCTGAACGGCGAGCGCTGCACCGCCGGCTCGCGCATCCTGGTCGAGCGCCCGATCTACGAAAAGTTCGTCGAGACCTACGCGGCCCGCGCGAAGAACATCAAGGTCGGCGACCCGCACGACCCGACCACCCAGGTCGGCGCGCTGGTCCACCCGGAGCACTACAACAAGGTCATGGGCTACGTGGAGATCGGCAAGACCGAGGGCCGCGTCGTGGCCGGCGGCGGCCGCCCGGAGAACCTGCCCGAGGGCCAGGAAAACGGCTCCTACGTCGCGCCGACCGTCTTCGCCGACGTCGCACCGGATGCCCGCATCTTCCAGGAGGAGATCTTCGGACCCGTCGTCGCGATCACCCCGTTCGACACCGACGCCGAGGCGCTCGAGCTGGCCAACAACACCAAGTACGGCCTGGCAGCCTACGTGTGGACCAACGACCTGAAGCGCGCGCACAACTTCGCCCAGGACGTCGAGGCCGGCATGGTCTGGCTCAACAGCCACAACGTGCGCGACCTGCGCTCCCCCTTCGGCGGCGTGAAGGCCTCGGGCCTGGGCCATGAGGGCGGCTACCGCTCGATCGACTTCTACACCGACCAGCAGGCGGTGCACATCACCCTCGGTGAGGTCCACACCCCCAAGTTCGGCGCCTAGCCTTTCCCCCTCCCCCACTTCAAGAGTTTTTCCGCAAAGGAGCGAACCATGAGCACCACCGAATCCAACACCATCCCCAAGCCGTCCGTCCCGGCCCCGGACATCCTGCGCTGCGCCTACGCCGAACTGGTCGTCACCGACCTGGCCGCCTCGCGCAAGTTCTACGTCGATGTGCTGGGCCTGCACGTGTCCTACGAGGACGACCAGCAGATCTACCTGCGCTCCTTCGAGGAGTTCATCCACCACAACCTCGTCCTCACCAAGGGCCCGGTCGCCGCGCTGAAGGCCATGGCCTTCCGCGTGCGCACTCCGGAGGACGTCGACGCCGCTGAGGCCTACTACAAGGAACTGGGTTGCCGCACCGAGCGCCGCACCGAGGGCTTCGTCAAGGGCATCGGCGACGCGGTCCGCGTGGAGGACCCGCTGGGCTTCCCCTACGAGTTCTTCTTCGAGACCACCCACGTCGAGCGCCTGCACATGCGCTACGACATCTACTCGGCCGGCGAGCTGGTCCGCCTTGACCACTTCAACCAGGTCACCCCGGACGTTCCGCGCGGCCGCAAGTACCTCGAGGACCTGGGCTTCCGCGTCACCGAGGACATCCAGGACGACAAGGGCGTGACCTACGCGGCCTGGATGCACCGCAAGGGCACCGTGCACGACACCGCGCTGACCGGTGGCGACGGCCCGCGCCTGCACCACGTGGCCTTCTCCACCCACGAGAAGCACAACATCATCCAGATCTGCGACAAGATGGGCGCGCTGCGCATGTCCGACCGCATCGAGCGCGGCCCGGGACGCCACGGCGTCTCCAACGCGTTCTACCTCTACATCCTGGACCCGGACGACCACCGCATCGAGATCTACACCCAGGACTACTACACCGGCGACCCGGACAACCCGGTCATCACCTGGGACGTGCACGACAACCAGCGCCGCGACTGGTGGGGCAACCCGGTGGTCCCGTCCTGGTACACCGAGGCATCCCTGGTCCTGGACCTGGACGGCAACCCGCGCGAAGTCATCGCACGCACCGACTCCTCGGAGATGGCAGTGACCGTGGGAGCCGACGGCTTCTCCTACACCCGCGCCCCGGGCAACGCCATGACCGGGGACCCGGGCGAGGAAGTCGGCTTCAAGATGGGCCACCAGCTCTAACCCGTCGCCCTTCCAAGGCACCGTCCCCGTGGCCGGTTTCCGCTCCCTCCCATGCGCGAAGGGGGACGGAAACCGGCCACCGGCCGTTGTTGCGTTGCCCGCTCCCCAAACAGACGGCCAGCCGGGTATGGCGAACAGCGGGCATACCGGTGGCGGGCATGGTGGTAGCGGGCCAAAGCGGGGAAACTGGATGCCATGAACACCGCTGGCCCACATAGATTTGCCGACCGTTTGGCGGCCGGATCCATTCTCGGCGAGCTGCTGGCCGCCCAGGGGTTTGGCACGGACACCGTCGTACTCGGCCTGCTGCGCGGCGGGGTCCCCGTCGCGGCACCGGTCGCCGCGCGCCTGGGCGCAGCCTTGGGTGCACTGGCAGTGCGAAAGCTTGGCATCCCGGACGAGCCGGAGGTCGCCTTCGGCGCCGTCGCCAGCTACCGACGGCAACGCGTGATGTACCATGTCCCCCGGATCCACGAGTATGCGGTGAGCCGGTATTCCCCCGCGGCCCTGGCCGCCGTGGAGCGGCATGCAAACACCAAGCTCCTGCGACTGGCCTCCACCTTCGATGCATTCGCCCCGGACTGCGCGGGGCGGACCGTGGTGTTGTGCGATGACGGCCTGGCCACCGGCGCCACCATGACAGCCGCACTTCGGGTGGTGTCCCGGCTGGAACCTGACAACCTGGTGGTGGCGGTTCCCGTCGCCCCCGCCAAGGTCCTGCGCGAACTGTCCGCCTATGCAGACGCCGTGGTCTGCTTTCTCACACCACCGGATTTTTCGTCGGTGGGCACCTACTACGAGGATTTTTCACAAGTCTCCGAGCCGGAGATCATCCGGCTACTTGCGGAATCCGGCACCACGCAGTAGCCGCCCGAGGCACTTGTCCCGCCCGCCGACAACCGATTGGACCGGACCTGCCGGTCCGCGGCGCCGGGCAACCCCAAGCCTCCCGGCCTCCTGCACCCGAAGACGCCTAAATGCGTGCCCGTGTATAGGGCCGATCGACCCATTGCTTCGGCACCGGAACGAGCGTAGGTTGTTGCCGCTGGTTTCTATCGGCACATCGGCCCCACCGTCACCGTGATGGCCGGGCCTCTGATCGAAGGAGCGGATCATGGGCATCATCAGCTGGATCATTCTTGGACTCATCGTTGGGGTCCTGGTCAAGGAATTCATGCCCGGAAGGGTCAACGGCGGGTGGATCACCTCGCTCGTGCTTGGCGTCGTCGGCGCCGTAGTGGGCGGATGGCTCGGATCCCTCATCTTCAACACGGGGCTTGGCGGGTTCTTCAACATCCGCACCTGGGTGCTGGCCATCCTCGGCGGTGTCCTTGTCGCCGGAACCTATGGACTCGTGAAGGGACGCGGCGAAGGCCACCGCGCCGCGCACTGACAAAAAATCAGGTGTCGGCAGTGCCCCTCGCAGGGGGCACTGCCGGATCTTTTTTGTGCCACGTTTTTGTGCCACGACTTGAAGGGCACTGCTTTCGTGGATCGGCGCGGGCAGCTTGCCGCTAGCGGCCATGCGGCCATGCAGCCGATTCCCCGGGGTCCAGCCGGGTCAGTTGCTGTTGCCTTCCTGCGCCAGAACACCGATTTCCTTGCCCTGTGCATCAAACACCATGAGCTTCGTTCCATCGACCTTGACGGTGGACGCGTGTGAAAGCCACGTGTCGACGCCCGCACATGCCATCAGTGTCGCGGCCATGTTTTCCAGGGTGATGGCATCGTCGGCTTGCTTCCAGGAACCGGTCAACGTATTGCAACCGTCGTTCCCGGTGAAGGAGCCCTCACCCGAAAAAACGAGGACGGGCGAGTTGGCCGGCACTCCACCCCACTGGCCGACGACCGAGGAGCCGTCCTGCCCCTGGGTCGTCGCGCATCCGGCGAGGCCCAAGGAGGCGGCCAGAACAAGCAAAAGCGCTGCAATTCGTTTCATGGTCACATGCTACAGCCGCAATTCGCGTCCGCATCCGTTCCACCGGAATGCGCATGCGCCACGCCGCGGCGTTGCGGCGATCGCCGTAGCCCGGCCCAGGGTGCAGACTGGGATCATGAGACCGGACCACGTTGCACCCACGCGTTTTTCCGACCGAGCCGAGGCCGGCGAGTACCTGGCTGCCGAACTGGAGCACCATGCCGCCGATGAAAACGTGGTGGTCCTCGGACTGTTGAGCGGCGGCGTCCCGGTCGCGGCGGCCATCGCGAAGCAACTGGGCGTCGAGGTCGACGCCCTCGCCGTCAGCGGGCTCGTCCTGCCCGAACGGAGCACCGTCGCCTATGCGGCGCTGGCGGCCTACGGGGACGACGTGTCCCTGAAGTACGTTGCCCGGGTCTGGGGCCCTGCCCAACAGCGCTTTACCACGGCGGTCCTGGCCGAGGTGGAGGCCGCGGCCCGCACGGAACTCAAGGACCTGCAGCAAAGGCTGGTCGGTGAGGTCGTGCTGCCCGTGAAGGATCGCACCGTGATTCTCTGCGACGACGGCATGGCAACCGGTGCCACCATGCTTGCGGCGGTCGAAGTCATGCGGCATGCGGGTGCGGCCCGCATCGTCGTTGCGGTCCCGGTGGCCACGCTGGCCGCCCGCCAGGAACTCGAGGCGGAAGCCGATGAATTCCTTTGCGCCATCACGCCGAAGGTGTTCAACACCGTGAGCGCGTTCTACTCCCGGTTCGATGCGGTGTCCGACGACGAAGTCGTTGCGCTGATCCCGCACCTCTGAGACCCTGCCGGACAACAACCAAGGGCCCGGCACGACAAAAGGGCCGGCCGACTCGCTGTCCCTCGCCCGCTGCGGGAGGATGCGAATCGGCCGGCCCGATTGGTTTTATTCCGGAACTTGGCCCTTAGGCCTTCTGGCCGTGCTGTTCCTTGTCGTAGGCGGCCTGCAGGTCCGGGTCGACGTCCTGGACGTGGAGGTTGTTGCCCTTGGTCTCGCCGACCCAGAGGACGGCGGCCACGGAGATGACCGTGAGGACCATGATGTAGATGGCGATCGAGATCGACTTCCCGGTTTCTTCCAGGAGCACCTGCGAAATCGTTGCGGCGAAGGCGCCGCCGAGGATCGCACCCAGGGCGTAGCCGATCGAGATTCCCGAGTAGCGGATGTGCGCCGGGAACATTTCGGCGTACATGGCCGACTGCGGTCCGTAGGACAGGCCCAGGCCGATGGTCAGGATGAAGACCGAGAGTCCGTAGAGGAAGATGTTGCCGGTGTCGATGAGCATGAACATCGGGATCATCCAGACGAAGATCAGCGCGTAGCCCAGCACAAAGGTGTTGCGGCGGCCGATGATGTCCGAAAGCCAGCCGCCGATCAGGGTGAAGATGAGCCAGCCGAAGGAACCGACGGTGGTCGCCAGAAGCACCGGGGCGGCGGGCATGCCCAGCACCTTGGTGGTGTAGGAGATCAGGAACGCGATGACCAGGTAGCCGGCGGCGTTGTTGGAGATGAAGATCAGGGCGGCCTGGATGACCTCCTTGGTGTTGGACTGGAAGAGCTGCTTCAGCGGGGTGTGCTCCGAGGCCTTGCGCAGCGCCAGCTGCTTGAAGATCGGGGATTCCTCGACGGCCTTGCGGATCAGGTAGCCGACGACGATCAGCACGACGGAGAGCAGGAACGGAATGCGCCAGCCCCAGGCCAGGAACTGCTCGGGGGTCATCGAGATGCGCAGGATGTAGAGCATGCCGGTCGCCAGGATCATGCCGATCGGCACGCCGATCTGCGGGTAGGCACCGAAGTAGCCGCGCTTGTTTTCCGGTGCGTGCTCGACGGCCATCAGTGCCGCGCCGCCCCATTCGCCGCCAGCGGAGAAGCCCTGGATGATGCGCAGCAACACCAGCAGCAGCGGGGCCCAGAAACCGATCTGGGCGTAGGTCGGGAGCAGGCCGATGAGCGCGGTGGCCGCACCCATCATGATCAGCGTCGCGACCAGGACCCGCTTGCGCCCGTACTTGTCACCCAGGTGGCCGGCGACGATGGCGCCGAGCGGGCGGAAGAGGAAGGAGATGCCGATCATGGCGAAGGCCAGGATCTGGGCCAGGCCCGGGTTGGATTCACCCAACGGCTTCAGGAACAGCGGGGTCAGCAGCGTCGCGGTGAGCTGCGCGAAGATGAAGAAGTCGTACCACTCGATGGTGGTTCCTACCAGGGTGCCCGCAAGGACGCGACGTTCCTCGGAACGTTTGGCGTTTGCGGCCAGGGAAGCTGAAGCCATGGGAACTCCAAGTGTGGGGCGCTGAGCGCTGCGAATGATGAGGGGGAACCACTTGTTACCGACCGTTCGGACGGTAATGTGATCAGAATCATGATACCGCACATTCGTGACTTCACTCACCCCTGCGGTCGAAAAGTGAAACGAGCGGGCGGACGGTCGCTCCATCGCACTTTTTGAAAAAAGTGCGATCCGACGTGCGGCTATTCACGATCGACGCGCCGAGTGCCAATCCGGGCCGGCATTCGGCGTGCCATTTCCGCGGCCCGGCCGCGCGGTTCCGCCCTAGTCTTCGCGGGCCAGGAACTCGCGGATGCGCGCGCGGACGGGCTCGCGGTCGTAGCTGTTGACCAGCGCGCCGGCCATGCGGACCGGGTCGCCGAAGAAGAAGTACTCATAGAGCGCCTGGCGGCCGGAGAAACCCGTGATCGAGGCATCGTAGGCAAGCTTGAACAGGCGGATGCGCTCCGGCCCGGTCAGGCTCTTGCCCTGCAGGTACATCTCGATGTCCTCCCGCGCCACCTCAAGGTCAGCCTGCCCCGGAAGCGCCATGAGGCCCGAGGCGCAGAATTTCCGGATGATCTCCGGAAAGCGCTGGGATGCCTTCGGGTACCAGTTGCGCGCGGCGTTCAGGGTCTCCCAATGCGGCAGGAAAACCCCGTCCTCGCTCGGCGCCGCGAGCGCCTCGGAGGCGGTGACCAGCGCCTTGCCGATTTCGACGTAGCGGATCAGCTCGGCCAGGTCCTCCTGGATGTGCTGGAATCCGTCGATGCCGATGGTCCCGGCGATCTCCGAGGCCAGGCCCAGGAAGAACTCGGACTTGGCAATGGTGCGGGTGACAACCTGGTGGGTCATCAACGCCCCGGCACCCGTCTCCTGGTACCAGGCATTGCACAGGTCGGGGCGGCCCTGCATGAAGACGCGCTCGGCGGGAACGAAGACGTCGTCGAACACCACCACGGCATCGATCTCGTCGAAACGGCTCGCCAGGGGCTCGTCGTGCTTGTTGCCGCCGTTGTGCAGGCCCGTGCGGCACAGGTAGCGCAGGCCCGGTGCGTCGTTCTGGATGGCGAAGGCAAACGAGAAGGGCTCGTCCTCGGGGGTGCCGCGCAGCACGGTGGAGGGAAAGACCAGGAGTTCGTCAGCGATCGGCGCGATCGTGGCGAGCATGCGGGCACCGCTGATGACGATGCCGCCGTCTCGCTCCTCGACGATCCGCGCCGTGAGCTGCCCGCCAAGCTGCTCCGAACCGGAGACCGATCGGTTGACCTGCGGCGGGATCAGGGTGTGGGTCGCCAGCAGGTCGTTTTCGCGGGCGAACTCGTAGTAGGCCTCGATGCGTTGGCCGAACTTCGGGTCCGCCTTTTCAAAGAACTTCTTGGCCGTGGACAGCGCGGTGAGCGAGGCATTCATGTAGTCTCCGGTGCGGCCCAGGAATCCGTTTGAGTATTCGGCCCAGGCGGCGGTCGCCGCCCGCCGCTTCTTCAAGTCCTCCGCCGAACGCGGCACCAGGAACGAGGCGTTGACCAAGTCCCCCGAGGTTGGCGAGGTGCAAGTCAGTGCGTCTTGGTACTTGGGGTCGTGCTGCATGTCGAAGAGCTTGGCGTAGGTGAGGGCCAGCTCCTTGAACGCGGGGTGCTCAGTGAGATTTTCGGAGACCACTTCTCCGTCGATGACCAGGTGAGGGGTCATCGAGTTGAGCTTGTCCAGAAACTGCCGACCGGTACGGATGCCCATTTTCCAACCTCTTCTGCGATTTTGATTCACTGGTGTTCGGGACTGGGTTGGTGCCGGTTGGCACCCGCGGGCCGGCAAATCGCCTCATAGAAGCTCTTCGACGCCCAGCTGGCTTTCGGGGATGGTGGTGAAGGAACTGTTCGCGAACGCGAGGGCATCGCCCTTGCGGTAGTTGAATTCATGGACCAAGCCCAGATAGAGCGTGTGGTCGCCGCCGTCGTAGGCCGCCCAGGGGGTACATGAGAAAAAGGCCAGGACGCCTGAAAGCCGCGGTGCAGTTTCGCCTTCGACCCAGATGGGATCCCTGCCTGGGCGCCCGGCAAAATGCATGGCCAGGGCCTGCTGCTCGGCCCCGAGGATGTTCACCGTGAACGGGCGATCCTTAAGCTCGTCGTGCGCCTTGGTGCTGCGCGCAATGGACACCAGCACCAACGGAGGGTCCATCGAGACCGAAGTAAAGGAGTTCACGGTGATGCCGTGGCGCCGCGTCACGCCGTCGAAGGTCACGATGGCAACGCCCGTGGCAAATCGGCCCAAGCTCCCGCGGAAGTGATGCAACGTCGCGCCGTCGAGCTTTTTGGGAATGCCACCCTCGGCGACCACTTTCCTGCGTGTGACCATCATGAATTTCCCCAGGATTTCCCGCTGCCCCGACCGGCTCGCACTCAGACACGTAGTGTTCTAATATCGAACCTAGGGTTCTCATAGCGAAATTGTGATTAAAACCCTAGTTGAGACTCACTGGACAAACAAGAAGCCAGTGGCCCGGGAAACGAAATTGCGAAAGGGTCCCACGCGCCCATGACACCCTCCGACACATCCACACCAGCTTCACAGACCCTTTCCAGGGGCATTCGCATGCTGGAGCTCCTGGCCGAGGCCCCGGGGCCCCGAACCATTGCTCAGTTGGCTTCCGACCTGGGCGTGCACCGTTCGATTGCCTACCGGATCCTGCGCACCCTTGAATCGCATCGGCTGGTCACCCGCGATGAATCCGGCCGCGTCCACGGGGCACCGGGCCTCGCCGTGCTTGCCCGCGGGGTGCAACGGGACCTGCAAAGCGCTGCGCTGCCGGAACTCACGGTCTTGGCCAACGAACTGAAGATGTGCGCATTCATTGCCGTGTGGGACCAGCCCGACTGCACCACGCTGGTGACGGTGGAACCGCGCCACGTGCATGCCACGGTGGTTCAGCACCCCGGCACCCGGCACCCGTTCGGCCACGGCGCCCCCGGCATCGCGATGCAGTCCACGCTCACCGAGGAACAGTGGAACGCGTTGAACCACGAGACCCCGTACCGGGAGAATGCCGCATTGGCCCGAACCAGGGGCTACGCCACAAGCATCGATGAGGTAATCCCGGGCCTGTCCTCCGTGGCCGCGCCCATCGAGGTGCCGGGCCGGCTTCCGGCCGCCGTCGCCGTCGTTTACAGCACCGGTTCGAACACCAGCGACGTCGAGGCTATCGGCGCCCGCCTGCGCGAAGCGGCCCGAGCCATCTCCGCGGAGCTCGGGTAGCAGGGGTTTCCGCTCGCGCAGTGCCGGGGCCGCAGTTAGGCAGCCAACATGCGGCGCTGCGCGCGTGAACGCAGCAAAGCCATGCCGGCGCCGGAGACCAGCAGGAGCACTGCGGCCGCTGCGGCAACACCGAACGCACCGGCATAGCCGTGCGAATCGGCGAAAGCTCCGGCCAAGCCGTTGCCGATGGCCGTCCCGACAACGATGCCCGATGACAACAGGGTCATGACGGTTGAGAGGCGTTCGGACGGTGCGATCTCGCCGCCCAGGGTGAAGATGGTGACAAGGATCGGCCCGACGGGGATCCCGACCAGCAACAGGGCCGCGACCATCCAACCGATCCCTGAAGGAACCTGCAGCAGCAGGGCCGCGGGCACCATGAAGATGGCGCAGGCGAGCCAGCGGGCAGCCTGTGGCCAACCATGTGGCCAGAACGCAACGGACAGCGCGGCGGCGGCGCTTGTCGCACCGGCGGCGGCGTAGAGCAGTCCGCCGATGTTTGCGTTGCCCTGGGCACCGGCAAAGGCCAAGGTGCCGGCGGCACTGGACCCAAAGAAGGTTCCCATGCCGATCATGCCGGTGACGGCCAGTGCGATTCCGACGACCTGGTTCCGTGTCAACTTGGTCTTGGTCGTGCTCTTGATATGGGGAACGACGGCCTTTTCGGTGCGGTGCACCGCGAAGAGCGGCACCAAGATGAGCGTCAGGGCGGCGGCGATGGCCAGCGGCAACCAGGGGGCGATCAGCGCGGCGAAGAGCCCGACGGCTGCGGGGCCAAACACGAACCCGAGTTCGTCGACCATGCTTTCATAGCTCAGCGCCGCGGAGAGTTCGCGGCCGCCCGACTCGCGCTTGCGGGTCAGGGCCATCCAGCGCACACGGGCCAGCGGGCCGACCTGCGGGCCGGTGGCGCCTGCCAGCAGGGACAGCAGGACGATGACTCCCACGGGGGCCAGCGCGGCGGATCCGCCGAACCACATCAACGCGGTGATGAACAGGGATTGCAGGATGGCGACGGGGATCAGCACGCGGCGCTGGCCGATGCGGTCGGAGAGGTAGCCGACGGTGGGTCCGCCCACGGCCGAACCGAGGCCGACCATGGCCGCTGCCAAGCCGCCCATCGCGTAGGATCCGGTCGAATCGATGAGCAGGGTCATCGAGCCGATCGTGAGCATTGCCAGCGGCAGCCGGGCGAAAAAGCCCAGCGGGAAAAAGGCCCAGCCGACCAGCGGCGGCAACGCCGCATAGGGCGAACCCTGGGTGTTTGGTCTCTTGGGGGCTGTCTTGGATTTCAAAATGGGTGCACTCCACTAACGTGCGTGCACCGTCCCTGCCTCCCGTTGCACAAAACCCTTTTCAGACGTCTATTAGTCTAGCCGAGATGCGCCTCGGCGCTAACCTCCGATTTCCATGGATACCGTCGAACCGTTGCGCCCCTTGTGGACGTTGAGCCGGGTGGTGATCCGTTGCTTCATGTCCGCCACATGGGAGACCACGCCGATGACCCGGCCGCCGCTGCGCAGTGCCTCGAGGGCGTCCATGACCTGCTCGAGCGTTTCGGCGTCAAGCGAACCGAAGCCCTCGTCCACGAACAGCGTCTCGATGTCGATGCCGCCGCTTTGGTGCTGGATGACATCGGCCAATCCAAGTGCCAGGGACAGCGAGGCCATGAACGACTCCCCGCCGGAGAGCGTCTGGGTGTCGCGCCGGACGCCGGTCCAGGAATCGAGGATCTGCAGGCCGAGGCCCGATTTGTTGTTTCCGCGCGGGGTGTCGTCGTGCACCAGCGAGTAGCGCTGGCCGGTCATCAGCAGCAGGCGTTGGGTTGCCGCAAGTGCGACGGCCTCCAGCCTGGCAGCGAGGACATAGGTGCTCAACGTCATCTTGAGCCGGTTCTCCCCCAGCCCGCGGGCCAAGTCTGCCATCGACTTGAGTGTGTTGAAGCGATCAAGCACCGGCCCCTGCTCGCGGGCCAGGGCGGCAAGCCTCTCGCGGCCGGCCTGCAGCCTGGCGGTGTAACTTTCGAGCACCGCATCGCCTGCCAGCACCGCGTCCCGGCGATCCAGGGATTCCCGCACCGCGGCCGCAGCGGCAGCAAGTTCATCGGCATCCGGGGCTCCCGTGCCGGAGTCGGCCTCGGTGCGTGCGAGTGCGGTTTCCGGGGCCTCCGCCAGCGTCTTGATGCGCACGGACTGCTCGTTGTGGGCATCGACCAGCTCCTGGCTCCGGGCACGTTCTCCCGGCGGCAGCAGCTGTCCCAACCACGCGGCAGTGTCGGCGATGCCGGCCTGGGCAAGTTTCGCTTCCCACTGGGCGTCCGCGGCCGCTTCCGCGCTGTGCGCTGCGGCCAGCGCTGAGGCCGCCGCCGCGAGGGACTCGAAGCTCGCCGCCCGGGCCTTGAGCGCGGTGTGGCGTTCCTGCAGGCCCTTCCCGTCGCTGCTCAGCGCCGCGAGGGACTCGGAGAGCTTGGCGATGCGAGCCTCGGCTGCAGCAATCTTGGTGCCGGTGACTTCGAAGGCCGTGGCGGCCTTGGCCTCATCGATTTGTAGGGATTCAAGCTTTTTGGTTGCCTTGGCGAGCTCCGCGGCGGCGTCGGTTGCGGCCGCGGAGGATTCGACGGCAGCCCGGTGATTGAGGGAGGCTGCGTCGAAATCCGCCGTGGCGGTTTTCTGGTCGAGATCGCCGATCCGGTCCCGGATCAGTGCAAGCACGGTGTTGGCCTTTTCCAGCTGGGCAGCGGTCTTGCTTTCGGCTGCTTCCGCCTTGGCGGCCTGCTCCTGGGCCTGTTCGATGGCGTCGGAGTCGACGAGCTCACCCTCGGGCAGGGGCGCGGGCTTGGGGTGTTCGTCGGAACCGCAGACCAGGCAGGCTTCGCCGTCGCGTAGCGCCGCGGCGAGCGTTGCGGCCGACTGGTCCAGGCGCAGGGAGACAAGGTCTGTCACGGCCTCACGCAGGGTCAGCGTGTGGCTCTTGGCATCGTTGAATTCGGAGTGTGCCTTGAGCTGGGCGCGTTCGGCCCTGCCACGCGTCGCCACTTGGTCGCGGCGTTCGCTCGCTGCATCGACCGCCTCCTGGAGCGCCGGCAGGGAAGCCAGCAGCGCGTCCGCGGTGGTGCATGCCTCCTGGAGGGCTGGGAGTCCGGCCTTGAGCTCTTGGATGTCTTTCGCGCGCCGGGACTGCAGCGCCGATTCGGATTCAAGTGCAATCTTGAGCTGACCCAATTCGGTCCGGGTCGCTTCGAGTTCCCGCTCATCAGGCAGTGCTGCCTCGATGACCGCGGCCTTCTGCACGGCGGAAGTCGCAGAGGCCTTGGCATGCTCGGCGAGCTGCACCACCGTGTCCAGCGCGACCCCGGGAGCCTGTGCCGCGGCGAGGAGCCCGGCGGATGCTTCCTCCTCCCCGTCGGGCCCTTGGGTTTCCGCCAGGGTTCCTGCACCTGAATCGAGGGCATTGGAAAGCGCTTCATGCAGCTTGGCCTCCGCGTTTGCGGTGGCCTCGGCGGCACCGAGTGCTTGCTGGTGGTACGGCTTGAGTGCGGCCGCGGCCGCATCGAGCTTCAGCCTGCCGGCCAGATCCGCAGCATCGGGGCCTTGCTCCTCATGGATCCGGCGGAGCGTGGACAGTTCGGCAAGCTGCGCATGCCGGGCCCCTCGTTCCTTGAGCTTGGTTTCCACGGTGCGTGCGGCCCCCGACTGCGCGTCCGCTTCGCTGAGTTCGTGCTGCAACTTCTGCCGGGCACCGGACAGCGTGGTGCCGAAGAATTCGCCCAGCGTCTCAAAGTCACCCGAGTCGCGCAACCCTGCGGCGTCCTCCGGCAGCTCGGCTTCGTCCGGGTATAGGGTCGTCAGCGCATCGGCTACGAGTTGGTCGATTGTCGCCCGCTGGTTTCGCTCGGCGGCCTCGGCTTCCGCCTTGGCCTCGGCGAATCGATCTGCCAGCACCTTTTCGGTGAGTGCGTATTCGCTGGTGTCAAAGAGCGAGCGCAGGAGGTCTTCGCGGTCCTTGTCCTTGGCCCGCAGGAAGGCTGCGAAGGCACCCTGCGGCAGCATGGCCACCTTGGTGAATTGTTCCTTGTCCAGGCCCAGGATGTCGCTGAGGGTGGCGCCGACCTCGTCGTTGCGGGTGGATTTTTCGACCCAGATTCCGCCGACAAGTTCACGCAGGCGGCTCTGCGCCTGGGCCGTTGTGGTGCCGTTCTTGCCGCGTTTGGTTGGCCGGTCCCAGGCGGGCGAGCGGGTGACCTCGAAGCGCCGGCCTCCGGTGGAGAATTCGCAGATGACTTCGGGGGCCACCGATGCTTCCGCGTGGTCGCTGCGCAGCGACTTGCTGCCCTGGCGGACCCCGGGAAGCGAGCCGTAGAGGGCGTAGCAGATGCCGTCGAGCACGCTTGTCTTGCCGGCACCGGTCTCACCGTTGAGCAGGAAGATGCCGCCCTCGGAGAGTGCATCGAAGTCGATGGTGGCGCGCTTGGCGAACGGCCCGAAGGCCTCGATTTCGAGACTGTGGACCCTCATTTTTCAACCTTTTCGCTGCGTACCTGGGCAAGGACGGAGACGAGTAGGTCGTCTTCGGCCTGGTTGAGTGGGCGTTTGCGTACGTGCTCGACGAATCCCGAGCAGACCTCCATCGGCGACTTGGCCTCCGCGAGCCTGTCGGCATAGCTGTGCGCCGTGTCGTCGGGCTTTTCATCGGGCTCGAAGTTCAGCACCAGGGTGTCAGGGAACCTGGTGCGCAGCCGTTCCATGGCACCGGCCGGGCGGTGCTTGTCGGTGAGCGTGACCTGGCACCAGGCGTCCCTGGCCGAGGCGTACTGCTCGTCGGTGAGCAGCTCGTCGATCTTCCCGCGCAGGATGCGTAGTTGCTTCCGGGCGGGCCAGTCGACCTTCTTGACGTCGCCCAGTCCCTCGGCCGTCATTTCAAGGACCCAGGCGCCCTTGCTGTGGCCCGCCTCCGAGAAGGAGTACGGGATGGGGGAACCCGAGTAGCGGATGCTCGGGTCAAGTTTTTGGCGCCCGTGCAGGTGTCCGAGCGCGGCATAGGTGAAGTCGGCGAAGTGCGCGGTGGGCACGATGTCCAGCCCGCCGATGCTCAATTCACGTTCGGATTCCGAGCCCGCTCCCCCGGCGGCGAAGACGTGTGCCATGACAATGCTGTGGATTGGTTGCTCCGAGCCCGCTTGGCGGGCCTGCAGGTCCTCGCGCACCAGGTTCAGTGCCGCGTTGATGACCGGCGAATGGCCGGGTTCCTCGACGCCCAGGCGTTCGGCGACCATGCGCGGCTCCAGGTAGGGCAAGCCGTAAACGGCGAGCGCGAAGCCTTCGCCGTCCATGACCACGGGCCTGTCAATGTCCTCGAGTCGCGTGCGCAGATGCAATCCGGCATGTTCCAGCAGTGCCGAGCCAAATCCCAGGCGCAGGGCCGAGTCGTGGTTTCCGCTGGTAATGACAATTTCGACGCCGGTTTGGCGCAGCCGAACCAGAGACCTGTCAAAGAGCGACACCGCGTCAACCGATGGCAGGGCCCGATCGTAGACGTCTCCGGCGACCAGAACCACATCGATATTTTCCTCCCGAATGGTCTCCAGCAGCCGGTCGATGAATTCTTCCTGTGCCGCCAGCAGGGAAGCCCCGTGGAAGGAGCGGCCCAGATGCCAATCGGAGGTGTGCAAGATACGCATGGTTCCAAGCCTAGCGACGGCACCGGACGCTTTGTTAACCGACTCGGCGCCTCGGGGAAAACCCATAGACTGGTGGGGTGACTGATTCAATCGATCCGTATGCGATTCCCGCTGATTTTTCCGACCGAGTTTTCGGCGTGCTGCTTGCCGCCGTCGACGGTGCCACCCATGCCCGTGACGGCCACGAACCCGGCGAAAGCGAAACGCTGTCCCTGTTCCTGCTTGATGGATTGCTCGAGGCCCTGGAATGGGCAAACGACGGCGTTGCCTCGGACGAGGCCGCCTGCATGTGGCTGGCCGGGCTGCGTTGGTACAAACTCGTGATCAAGTCCTTCCCGGAGGGGGCACCGGAACCGCAGCCACGCTGGATCGACGAGGCGTTCGAGGGTGCCGAGGACTTTGCCCCCGGGGACCCCCAGCACCTGATTGCCTTGGTGAACCCCGACATGGCTTCGGTTGGCCGCCCGGCCTTCCCGAATGCCGACACCTCGGGTGTCTTGAGCCGTGCGGCATTCATGGCGTTGCTGCCGCGCGTGGATGAGGCAACGACGCACAAGCTTGCAACGGACGCCGCTGCCCTGACCCACGGTTCCCCGCTGGCACACGCCGCGGCCGGGCAGGCTGCGCTTGTCGTGCGCGCAGCCTTGGAAAACGGCTCGGCATCCGCGCCCCGCTGGGCCGAGCTGGTTGCTGGTCTCGAGGGTACGGCGGCCGAGGCGCTGCGCACAGCGGTGGCCTTTGTCACCGAATCGCTGGAAAACACCGACCCGCAGGCCGCGTACGACGCACTCTATGAATTGCTTGGGGAAGAACCGGATGTCGAAACGGCTTCCTACGCAGGCGCCTTGCTTGCAGCGGTGCTGGGAACGGATGCCGTGGCACACCGCCCCGCGTCGGTCCTCGATCCCATCCTGGATCAAATGCACGAGCGGTGGATCAAGCTGACGGTGGGAAGCTAGCAGCAACCGGTGCCGGACCGTGGAGCGCCTTGCTCCACGGTCCGGCACCTTGGACTTCGCGGGGCATCTTGAAGCGACCGCAAATTGCAGGGGTTCACCTCTGGGCATGCAGTGCCCGGCCCCTTCCGGGTGATAATGCGTTGTGGCGTGGAAACGCAACAACACGTGCGGAATCAAGGTAGAACCACCTGTCGGACGGCATCTCAGCGAAGCATGGGGCAAAGGGGCAACACATGACCGCGAATGGCTCACCAGGCAAGCCGCCCGCCGAAGTTTCCAAGGGCAGTAGCCTGCCCGAGTTCGTCGACAATGCGCGGGCCACTGTATACGGTGCGGTCTCCAAAGCTCCCTTCACCGTGGCGCTCATGGGCGCCATTTTGCTCAGCGGCCTGATCACCAGGTCGCTTTTCAGGACAGTTGGCAACAACAGGTGGTTCGAGGACCTGGCCTACGGATTGCCGGCCTTCAGCAGCGGGGACTGGCTTACGGCAATCACGGGAACCTTTGTGCTCGGCGAACCGGGCTCCTACCTTCTTGTGCTGATCCTGATCCCGCTCAGCGTGGGATGGCTGGAGGTGTTCCGCGGAACAAAGTCCGCGGTCCTGACATTTTTCCTCGGCCAGTTCGCCTCCCTTGCGGTCGTCGCAGTCATATTGCTGCTCTTTAGGAACCTGGGATCGAGCTGGATCGATGAGTTGTCCCGCGACCTGGACACAGGTCCGAACGGCGGCATCTTCGCATGCCTCACCCTGGCGGTTTGCTACCTGAGGCAGCCGTGGAAGCTGCGTTGGCAGTTTCTCCTGATCAGCTTCGCCGTGGTGAGCGTGACACTCGTCGGGGAAATCAGCGACCTGGAACATGCCGCTGCGATCGGCTTGGTGCTCCTGCTGAAGTTCCGAACCATTTCAAAGCCCAACTTGCGCGAACAGCGGTTCATCGCCTGGGTAGGCCTTCTGTCACTGGTCACCATCCAAATCCTGACAATCATTGTTCCCACCAACGGCCCCTTTGGCCCCACCCAGGCCGGTGGCGGGCGCATCGCCGTGATTGTCGACGCGCTGCTTGCCATAGTCCTGTCTCGCGGGTTGCGTTCCGGTCGACGCGTCGCCTGGGTCGCGGCCATCGTGCTGGCAGTGCTGAACGTGCTGCGTGGAATCCTCGGTTTGACGCTCATCGTGACCCTCGGGCCGGAGCTCAAGCAGGGGTCGGGGATTGCGTCGTTTGCCGCGGCGCACGCGGCGTTGTGGGCCCTCATGCTTGTCTACCTTGTGGTGTGTTGGCGCGCCTTCGGCGTACGCAGGCACCGGCGCCTGCCAAATGCCGTGGGGCACCGGGGCATGGATCCTGCAGCGGTGCTCGCCCAGCTACGGAGGTACGGCGGCGGGACCATCTCGTGGATGAGTACCTGGCGCGGGAACCAGCATTACCGATCCCCCGGTGGTTCAGTGGTGACGTACCAGGTACACATGGGTTGCGCCATCGGCTTGGCCGAGCCCATCGGCCCGCCCGAGGACCGCGATGGTGCAATGACGCACTTCTCTTCGGCCGCAGAAAAGGCCGGCCTGTGCCCGTTCTTCTTTTCCGTCAGCGCACCGCTTGCCACGCCGCCCGACTGCTGGCGTGCCATGCAAATCGCCGAGGACACCCTGATCGATTTGCCCGGGCTGGAGTTTGCCGGAAAGAAATGGTCGGACATCCGCACGGCACTCAACAGGGCCGCACGTGAGGATGTTTCGTTCAGGGTCACCCGGCTGGCAGATGAACCGGCAAGCGTCAGATCCCAGCTCGAAGAGATTTCCAAGGCATGGGTCGGCGACAAATCGTTGCCCCAGATCCGGTTCACCCTTGGCACCCTCGAGGAGGCGGCCGATCCCATGGTGAAACTTGCCCTGGCGGAAAATGCGCAGGGTGAGGTTCAGGGATTCCTGAGCTGGCTGCCGGTCTATGCCCCCGGCGGAGAGGTTTCCGGCTGGACGCTGGACCTCATGCGTCGTCGCGACTTTGGCTTCGTATCGATCATGGAGTTCCTCATCGGTTCATCCCTCAAGCACTTTTCGGCCTCCGGAGCGGGATTCGCCTCGCTGTCGGGGGCACCATTGGCCCGCACCCAGCACACGGCTGCACAGGAGCCGGTGGACAAGGTGCTCGCGTCACTCTCCAAGGCCCTGGAACCGCTCTACGGTTTTGGTTCCTTGCACGCTTTCAAGGCCAAGTTCAATCCCCGGGTCGAGCCCATGTATTTGGTTTACCGGGATGAGAGCGATCTTCCGCGCATTGCCGGCGGGTTGACCCGCGCCTTCCTGCCCGAAGCCACGATGAGCCAGCTTGCCCGTGAGGGATTCAGCGCACTTCGCGACATGCGCGCAAAGCGGCGTTAGGCGGCCGAGAACCCGTCGATGAGTTGAAGGAATTCGCCTTCGGCCAGGATGGCCACGCGCTGGCCGGCTTCCTGGAGGCGCAGCACGCGCTTGGCCTTTCCGGTGAGCCGCCCGTTGGCAAGGTCCTCGGGAACAAACCCGTCGCCGACCACCAGTACGGTGGTGGCCTTGGTGACCCGGCTGGCGGTGGTGGCGCCACGTTCGGCGGCTCGGTCCTTGGCCACCTGCCGGCTGATGTTCAGGTTGCCGGTGAAAACAACGGTTTCACCGTACAGCGGGTGCGCCGGATCGGCTTCGAGGTTCGGCTCGGGATCGTTGCCTTCCTGCGGCCAGGCTGCCCAGTCGGGCTGGACCGGCACGGAGTTTCCCCGGGCCGCCCATCCCTGGGCATCTCGAGTGGCCTTGGAAAGCTCATCCCCCGGGGCGTACGCCTGGGCGAAGCCCATCTTGACTTTCAATTTCTCGGCGGCCGCGACAACGGAATCCGCCGCTTGGCGGTGGGCGATGTCTACCATGATGGCGGCGCAGGCGTGTGCGTCGGCGAGCGCATCGTGGTGGTTCACCATGGGCGAGCCCGCTTCCTCCGCGACGAAGGGCAGCGAGTAGGAGGAAAGCTCGTAGGTTTTCCGGGCCATCTTCACGGTGCACGCGTAGTCGTAGGCGGGGCCGGAGAGTTCGGAGACCTCCAAGGCGGAGCGGATCACGCCGAGGTCGAAGGCCGCGTTGTGTGCCACGAGGGTGTCATTGCCAATGAAATTGGCCATGGGGATGAACAGTTCGCCGAAGCGCGGCGCATCGGCAACCATCTCGGAGGTGATGTGGTGGATCATCGTGTTGCGCGGATCGAAATGGTCGAATCCGGCCGGCGGGCGCATCAGCCAGGAGACTTCCTCGATGATTTTTCCGTTGCGGACCTTGCTCAGGCCCACGCTGCAGGCAGAGCCGCGGAATCCGTTAGCCGTCTCAAAGTCGATCGATGTAAAGTCCAAAGCCACGTGTGAAACGATACAGCCGATGACCGTCATTCTTGGAACCGCGACAATCGTATGTGGCGGGAATGACAGTGTTCTCGCCGGCCTCACGCCCCCTGCGCGCCCAACAAAAGGTTGGCTCCCCGTATGTCGCAACGGGGAGCCAACCATCGGCTTCAAGAGTGTCGGGAGAACACCCTAGGTGGTTGCCTTCCGCAGGGTCACGTACGATCCCCCGGCGAGCAGCACGCAGACGGCACCCAGCATCAGGGCTACCCCAAGGGTGGTCAACGAGCCGAGCCAGCCACCGAGGAGGACCCACCAATCGTTGAATGTCACCATCGCCAGCAGGGCCAGCAGGACCACCGCGAATCCGATGCCCACAATCAGCATGCCGGTGGCTTTCCAGCGCAGGTACACGGTGGCGCACCAGAATCCGATCATGAACAGCAGCACCATGGCAACGAAGTAGAACAGGATCTGGACCGCGGCGTTGTTCTCGGCTATCCATCCCAGCGCAAAGAGCTGTCCGTTCATGCCCCACCCGCCGGTTGCCTTTTCGATGAGCCCAAGGACGTAGTAGAGCACCGAGTAGGCCAGCGCGATCACCGCGAACAGGCCCAGGGTTCCCAGGTAGAAGCTCTTCCGCGAAACGCTCATGGCCTGGGAGAACGGGAACGTCAACGTCAACGACTGGATCCCGAGCGCCAGGAAATACCACATGACGGCTTGCCCCGATCCTGAGATCAGGACCCCGGTGCTTTCATCCTTGGGCACAATGGCCCAAATGGCGAATGTGAAGGCTGTGCTTGCCAGCAGGATCACCATCGGAATGCCCAGGAAGGTCCACTTGTTGATCAGTTGCATTCGCGCAACGTTGACGATGCGGCTCATTTGAGGGCCTCCAGGCTTTCCTCGTTGTTTTCCTTGGACTGTTCCGCAAGCGTGGTGCGAACCACTAGTTGCTGCAGCGGAACCGGGGAGAGTTCGAGTCCCAGTTCGGCTGCCATCTCCCGCTGGGTGCCGGTGAGCCTGGCCTTGATGGTCACCGAGGCCAGGGAACCGAGCGAATCGCGGTGCAGCACCTCGTAGCCGTCGATGAACGCGCTGACCTTCTCCGAGTTGCCGGTGACGGCCACCGCGGATCCCCGCAGCATTTCTGCATCCTCATCGAGCATGATCCTGCCCTTGTCGATGACCACCACGTGTTCAAGCAGGTTCGCGATCTCGTCGATCAAGTGGGAGGACAACACGATCGTGCGCGGATATTCCGAGAAATCCTCCACCAGGCGGTCGTAGAAGATCTGCCTCGCCACCGCGTCGAGCCCGAGGTACGGCTCATCGAAGAAGGTGATTTCGGCCCGGGACGCCATGCCGATGATGACGCCAACTGCCGAAAGCTGTCCGCGGGAGAGTTTCTTGATCCGGCGCTTCAGCGGCAGGGAGAACTCTTCCACCAGGCGGTCGGCAAGTTCCTGGTTCCAGTTTCCGAAGAAGAGCGAGGCCGCCATGAACGCCTGCTTCGGCGTGAAGTCGTCCGGGTACTTCTGGGATTCGCGGATGAAGCAGATCCGAGAGAGTGTTTCATCGCGTTCGAACGGGCTGCTTCCGTAGATCAGCGCTTCGCCGCTGGTGGGGTACCCCTGTCCGGTCAGGATGGACATCAGGGTCGTTTTGCCGGCACCGTTGCGCCCCAGCAATCCGTGGATCCTGCCTTCCTGGAGCGTGAGTGAAATGCCGTCCAACGCATTGAGTTCCTTGTAGGCCTTGACGAGGTTGCGAACCTCGATGGCGGGTACCGGTCGGTCGTTCATCGGATGCCGCTCCCTTCAGCTGTTTCTGCGATCAGTGATTGCTTGATCATGAGGCTCAGCTCCTCGCCGCCAATGCCGAGCTTCCGTGCTTCCCGGGCCAGCGGCTGGATGTACTGTGCCTGAAAATCCTTGCGGCGGAGGTCGAGCAATCGGTCTCTTGCTCCGGTTGAAACAAACATGCCAATTCCACGTTTCTTGTACAGGATTCCACTTTCAACCAAGAGATTGACGCCCTTGGCGGCGGTGGCTGGATTGATGCGGTAGTAGGCCGCGAATTCGTTGGTGGAGGGAACCTGCGACTCCTCGCCGATAATTCCCGAAACGATGTCGTTTTCGATCAGCTCGGCGATTTGCAGGAAGATCGGCCGGGAATCATCGAACACGCCCATGGGGCACTACCTCCGAGGATTCCCATTCGCAACCACTTGGTTGGTTCAGTGGTTCATTACTCATGTAACTAACCTAGATTCGGGTGCGCCCACTGTCAAGATCCGAACGACAACGTATTTCACGGCCTCGTTGGTTTTCCGGGCAGCAAAAAACCCGGTCGTTGCGCACCCCCGTTAGGGGGCGGCGACGACCGGGTTCCGAAAAATCCGATTACACGGCGTGCCCGCTAGTCGACGTTTTCGCTCTCGTACTCGGGCTGAAGCGGTAGGTCCTTGCTCTTGCGCTTGCGAAGCTTGAGCACCAGCCACAAGGCAACTAGCAGGACAACGGCAACGATGACGATCTTCTGGAAGACATCGGCGTAGGTTTCGACTATGTGCCAGTTTTCGCCCAGGTAGAAGCCTGCAAGCACGAAGATCGAGTTCCAGATCAGCGAACCGGCCGCCGTCAGCCCCAGGAACTTGCCCTGGTTCATCTTGGTGATGCCCGCCGGAATCGAAATCAGCGAACGGAAGATCGGGATCATGCGGCCGAAGAACACGGCCTTGGAACCGTTGCGGTCAAACCAGCCCTCGACCTTGTCCACGTCGTCCAGGTCCACCATTGGAAGCCAGCCGAAGATCTTGCGGGTGCGCTCACGCCCCAGCGCGCGGCCCACCCAGTAGAGGGCGTAGGCACCGAAAATCGAGCCAAGCGTGGTCCACAGAAGCGCCTCGAAGAGCGAGAACGATCCGCGGCTCGCGGTGAAGCCAGCAAGCGGCAGGATCACCTCGGAGGGCAGCGGAGGGAACAGGTTCTCCATGGCGATGGCCAGCGCGGCGCCGGGGGCGCCGATGATTTCCATCAGGCCCACGGCCCAGTCGGCAAATCGGGTGATCAGGCTGTCGCCGGAGGAATCGGCGGTGGCGGCCTGTAGCGCAATCAGAGTCGTCATCACTACATAGTGTCCCTTACCTGTCCGGAAGTTTCCTGTGACGATCGCCGTGATGTGGCGAACGCCTCACGGATGACACACATATGATCAGCACATGAAGCCAGCAAGCGCCCGGAACCCGGAAATCATTCGCATGTTTCCCGACTATGCCGACACCGTGCTCTGGGTCGACGGTCCGGTCGATTATTCGGAAACCGGGTTGAGCGCGGGACTTGTTGACGGCCTGCGGGCATGGGAGCAGTCCTACTACGACGGGCTCAACCGCGACTACGCATTTCGCTCGAGGGAGCTTGAGCTGGAGTTCGTCCAAGCAGGCATTCACCTCGCCAAGCTGGTTTCCTCGGAAATCGGTTCCGGCCATGTCATCGAGTATCTCGATGCCAAATTACTCAAACACCCCGTGTTTTTCCAAGGCCCGGGGACCGCGTCCAACCCGGCGGCAGCCAAGTGCTTCGACGATCTGGTGGTAGCCAAACGGCAGTCGGCCCGGGATCTTAGGGAAATGTTGAAGGATGGCCCCTACTACGCCTATGCGCCACTGAGAGGTGCGGTGTTTGACCCGCAGGGGGTACTCGAAGGACCTGGCAAAGTCTCGAAAGGGCAAAAAGTAGTCTGCCACCCGGCCATGGGTTCCCCGCCGCGTGCCTCAGGAGGTCGCCGACGGCACGCCCCTGTCCGTCTTGGCGACGCTGAGCAGCAATGCCGATTCCTCGAGGGCGGTGATCTGCGAAGTTCCGGACGGCATGACCAGCAGGTCGCCGGTGCGGCCTTCCCAGTGCTGCTCCCCCGAGCTCAGCCGGATGCGACCGCTGAGCACCATCACCGTGGCTTCGCCCGGGTTGATGTGCTCCTTGAGTTCGGTGCCGGCCGCCAGGCCCATGACGGTTTGCCGCAGCGTGTGTTCGTGCCCGCCGAAGACGGTGCTGGCACTGCGCCCGCTGGAAGCCGTCGCGGCCGTGCGCATCTGCGTGCGTGCGATGGCCGTGAGTGAAAACTTTTTCATGCTGCCCCGATTCCCGCGTTCTCCGATGCCCAATGTCTACCCGGTGTCCCGCGCCCCGGTCAAGGATCCGATCGCGGGTCACCGGGCGGGGAAGCAAAAAATGCGTTGGCGCCCCGGATTTTCGGGGCGCCAACGCATTGGGGGTTCGTTGCGTTTAGCGCGACTGGTCTTCGGTGAGCGCGCGAACGATCTGCGGCAGCAGGCCGCGGAATGCGCGCCCGCGATGGCTGATCGCGTTCTTTTGCTCGCTGGTCAGCTCGGCCACCGAAACGTCGTAGCCATCCGGCTGCACGATCGGGTCGTAGCCGAAGCCGCCGTTGCCCCGGCGCTCGCGCAGCAGCGTGCCGGCCAGATGCCCGAGCTCCACCGCAAAGTACCCGCCCGGGGTTGCCAACGCGGCGGCGCACACGAACGAGGCACCGCGATGCTCGTCCTTGACGTCGCCAAGCTGGGCCAGCAGCAGGTCGATGTTTGCCTCGTCGTCGCCGTGGCGGCCGGACCAGCGCGCCGAGAAGATGCCCGGAGCCCCGCCCAGCACGTCGACGGACAATCCGGAATCGTCGGCAATGGCAATCAGGCCGGTGGCGGCGGTGACGGCGCGGGCCTTGAGCAGCGCATTGCCTTGGAAGGTCACCTCGTCCTCGACCACGTCGGGTGCGCCGACCGCGGAGGCGTCAACCACCTGGGTGTCGACGTCGAGCCCGGGAACCTGGCCGCGCAGCAGCTCGCGCAATTCGCGCAGCTTGCCCTTGTTGTGGGTGGCAAGCACCAACCGCGGGCTTACGCTCATGCGTTTTCGCCCAGGGTTTCGCGCTGGATGCGGGCCAGCTCGGTGGTGCCGACCAGCGCCAGGTCCAGCAGCGCGTCCAGTTCGGCGCGCTTGAACGGTACGCCCTCGGCGGTGCCCTGCACCTCCACGAAGTCGCCGCCACCGGTGACCACGACGTTCATGTCGGTCTCGGCGTCGACGTCCTCGACGTAGGGAAGGTCAAGCATCGGGGTGCCCGCGATGATGCCCACGGAGATCGCGGAGACCGAGTCGGTGAGGACCGTGGCGTTCTTCTTGACCAGGTTGTTGGCCTTGGCCCACTCGATGGCCTCGGCCAGCGCCACGTAGGCGCCGGTGATCGCGGCGGTGCGGGTGCCGCCGTCGGCCTGCAGCACGTCGCAGTCGAGGACGATGGTGTTCTCGCCCAGTGCCTTGGTGTCGATGACGGCTCGCAGCGAGCGGCCGATCAGGCGGGAGATCTCGTGGGTGCGGCCGCCGATCTTGCCCTTGACCGATTCGCGGCCGTTGCGGGTGTTGGTGGCGCGCGGCAGCATCGCGTACTCGGCGGTGACCCAGCCGGTGCCTTCCCCCTTGAGCCAGCGCGGCACGCCGGCGGTGAAGGAGGCGGTGCACAGCACCTTGGTGTTGCCGAATTCGATGAGGGCCGAGCCCTCGGCCTGCTTGGACCAGCCACGGGTGATGGTGATCTCGCGGAGTTGGTCTACCGCGCGCCCGTCGGCGCGCACTGCTGCGGAAGTCGATGCTGAAGTCATGGCTTCAAGTCTAGTGCGCACATCCAACGGGACCGCACCCCGGTGCCCCTCGGAGCCGGCGTGGCCGCGGGACGGCAAAGGCGTACCCGGTTCCACCGACATACGGCGGGACCGGATGCGCCTTCGCGCCAAGCAACGGCGCGGCCCTACTTCTTGCTGGGGTCGATGCCCTGCCACTCGCGGGTGGGCGCCGATCGCACGATCGAGACCGGTGCGGTCGGCAGCGCCTTGGGGGTGCCCAGCTGGGAACCGGACCAGACGCCGTAGGTGACACCGGAGACCGCCACAGCAATGCCGCCGGAATAGACCTCCTTGGCCTCTTTGACCACGGTGTTGATGTCGGTCCAGACGGGGACGTGGGTCAGCAGCAGGCGCTCGACCCCGGCCTCCGTCGCGGCCTGGCCGGCGCGGCGGCCGGTCAGGTGCACGCCCTTGATGGAATCGTCGCGGCCTTCCTGGAAGGCTGCCTCGCAGAGGAACATGTCCGCGCCCTGGGCGGCCTCGATCAGGCCCGGGCAGGAATCGGTGTCGCCGGAGTAGGTCAGCACGGAGGTGCGCATGGTGCCGTCCGCCATCGGCTCGGTGGCCTCAACACGCAGCGCGTAGGACTCCTCGATGGGGTGCAACACCGGGTACGGCGTGATGGAGAACGGGCCGATCTTCACCGGCTCATGGGCCTTCCAGTTCTGGAAGTCGAAGTCCGGGTGCATGCCCTCTTCCAGCGGAAGGCCGTAGGCCGTGGCCATGCGGTCCGCCGTCGCCGCGGGGCCGTGCACGAGCATGCGATCACGGCCCCAGCCGGCCGGATCCCAGCGGATGGCAACGTGCATGCCGCACAGGTCCATGCAGTGGTCGGGGTGCAGGTGCGAGATGAAGATCGCGTCCAGGTCCTTGATGTCCGTGTAGCGCTGGAGCACGCCAAGCGCCCCGGAGCCCAGGTCCAGAAGAATCTTCCACTGGCGTTCACCGTCGAACGCACTGACAAGATAACAGGAGGCGGGCGATCCCGGACCGGGGAATGACCCGGTACAGCCTATGATCGTCAGCTTCATGACACACTCGCTTTCGAAAGGGCGACCATTGCCGGAGTGATCATGGCAATGGAGCCGGTCGGATAGTGGGCGGCGACGTGGTCGACCTGTTCAACCGCCAAGACTTCGGGGCCCAGGAAACGCCGGGCCAAAACCTCAAAACTTGCCGCGTTCCCGGTGGCCAGGAACTGGTGTGTGGGGGCCGCGGTCTCGTTGCGGGCCAATTCGTGGCGCATCAGCGCGCGGTAGACGTCCTTGGCCGTTTCCTCGGCGCTGGAGACCAGGGTGACGTCCTCGCCCATGACGTAGGAGATCACGCCGGTGAGCAGCGGGTAGTGGGTGCAGCCGAGCACCAGGGTGTCGACGCCGGCGGCCTTCAGCGGGGCCAGGTACTCCTCGGCGGTTTCCATGAGCTCGGCACCGGTGGTGATGCCGTTCTCGACGAACTCGACGAAGCGCGGGCAGGCCGCAGAGGTGATCGAAAGGTGCGGGGCCGCGGCAAATGCGTCCTCGTAGGCACGCGATCCGACGGTGGCCAGGGTGCCGATGACGCCGATCCTGCCGTTGCGGGTGGCGGAGACGGCGCGGCGCACCGCGGGCTGGATGACCTCGACCACGGGGATGCCGTAGCGGGCCGTGTAGCGTTCGCGGGCATCGCGCAGAACGGCGGCGGAGGCGGAGTTGCAGGCGATGACCAGCAGCTTGACCCCCGCATCGACGAGTTCGTCCATGACGCCGAGCGCGTTGGCGCGGACCTCGGCGATGGGAAGCGGCCCGTAGGGCGAGTTCGCGGTGTCCCCCACGTACATGGTGGATTCGCCGGGAAGCTGGTCGATGATGGCACGCGAAACGGTCAGGCCGCCGACGCCGGAATCAAAGATGCCGAGCGGGGCGCTGGCCCGGGGCCTGTCGAGTGGGAACGTTTCGCTGGTGGACGCACTTGTCATGGTCTACGAAGACTACTAGGTGGGCGCGCCTAACAACTAGCAAGCACGCCACACTGTAGCCCAGCTCACAATGATTTCAGCATGGCCTGCATGAGGGATTCCTGCAGCCAGGTGACGAAATTGTAGACAAGGGCGAGGTACTCGTCGACGGTTTCGGCCTTGGACCAGTCGTCCTGGGCGTGGATGCGCTCGGCGTCCTCCTCGGATTCCAGGCCCAGCCGCTCGGCCAGCACCAGGCGCACGTCGTTGATTGCCGCAGCAAAGCGCGGGGCAGTCTCCTCGTTGAGCAGGAGGGTGGATGACTCCATGAGCAGCGCGGCCTCGCGCAGCGCACCGATCTTGCGTTCCCGGATGCCGCGTTCGCTCAGGCGCCGGAACTCCAGGGCCGCGATCGGGTCGTTCGGGTCCGCATCGGGAAGCAGGCGCTTGGTGGCCCGGTCCGTGGGGGCCGCGAAGTGGTCCTTGTGGGCGTTGGGGTCAAGACCCACCATCGCCCACAACGGGTCCTCGTCCGCCTCGCGTTCGGGTTCGAGCAGCTGGATGACGTCTTCGAAGAGCCCGCGCAACAGCTTTCGCTCGGCACTCTCCAGGGATGCGGAGTACCCACGCATGGTGTTCTTGAACGCTCGTGCCATGGTTATGCGGCGTCCGCCTTGGAGAGGGTCGCCCACAGGCCGAAGCCGTGCATTGCCGCGACATCGGCCTCGATCTTCTCGCGGGTGCCGGTGGAAACCACGCTGCGGCCCTGCTGGTGCACCTGCATCATCAGCTCGTCGGCCTTGGCCTCGGAATAGCCGAAGTAGGAGCGGAAGACGTAGCTGACGTAGCTCATCAGGTTGACCGGGTCGTTCCAGACGATCAGGACATAGGGTTGGTCGGCTTGCAGCGCTTGAACCTGCTCTACGTGCTCAAGCACATCGGGCATCGCAGTCATGAATGGCATGCTCCCATTCTACGACCGCGCGCGGTCCGCGCGAACCGCCGTACCCGGCAACCGCCAAGGGGCGGAAACCGGCTGGCAGGTCTAGAGTATCTACTAAGATACCGGCGGCGCAGCACGCTCCTGACCAGCTCACATGCGTCTGACCTCCGGCAACACGAGCCCGTGGGATTTGCCTGAGCGGCAGCACCACCACTTCCCCATTGCGAGGAGCCAACCGCATGTGGCAGCAGCCAACCTCCCTGTTCACCGACCATTATGAGCTCACCATGCTGCAGGCCTCCCTGCACTCCGGCGCCGCACACCGGCCCAGCGTGTTCGAGGCCTTCGCCCGCCGCCTGCCGGAGGGCCGGCGCTACGGCGTGGTCGCTGGAACGGGGCGCATCCTGGAGGGGCTCAAGGAGTTCCGTTTCGGCGAGGAACAGCTGGCCTTCCTTGCCGAAACCCGGGTGGTCGACGAGACGACCCTCGACTACTTGCGCAACTTCTCCTTCAGCGGAAACATCTACGGCTACGCCGAAGGGGAAATCTACTTCCCCAACTCCCCCGTGCTGATCGTCGAATCGACATTTGCCGAGGCCTGCGTGCTGGAGACCTTCATCCTGTCGGCGCTGAACCACGACTCGGCGATCGCCTCCGCGGCCTCGCGCATGATCGCTTCCTCCGGCACCCGCCCGTGCATCGAAATGGGATCACGGCGCACCCACGAGGAATCGGCGGTTGCCGCCGCACGCGCCGCGATCATCGCCGGGTTCGACTCGACCTCCAACCTGGAGGCCGGCCACCGCTACGGGTTGAAGACCGTCGGCACCGCAGCCCACTCCTTCACGCTGCTTCACGATTCCGAACGCGCCGCCTTCAAGGCCCAGGTCGCCTCCATGGGCGCCGGCACCACGCTGCTGGTCGACACCTACGACGTGGAGGCCGGCGTGCGGGCCGCGGTTGAGGTCGCCGGCCCGGAGCTCGGCGCCGTGCGCCTTGACTCGGGCGACCTGGTGGAGCAGGCCCGCTGGGTCCGCGACCTGCTCGATGACCTGGGCAACGAGAACACCCGCATCCTTGTCACCTCCGACCTGGACGAGTACGCAATCGCCGCGCTGCAGTCCGCCCCCGTTGACGCCTACGGCGTGGGCACCTCGCTTGTCACGGGTTCGGGGCACCCCACCGCCTCGATGGTCTACAAGCTGGTGGCCCGCCACAACGACGCCGGGGAATTCGTCTCGGTGGCCAAGGCCGCAAAGAACAAGGCCTCGGTCGGCGGCCGCAAGTTCGCGCTGCGCCGGCTCAACGAGCGCGGGCGCGCCACCGAGGAACTTATCGGCGTCGGCGAGCTTCCCGCGGCGGACGCGAACGATCGCGTGCTGCTTGAACAATTCGTCGTCAACGGCGAAATCCAGGCCGGCTGGACCGGCGCGGAGGGCGTGCGCCGGGCGGCCAAGCGGCACAAGGACTCCATCTTGGAGATGCCCGGCAGCTCGCGGCGCCTGCAGCGCGGCGAGCCGGTCATCCCGACCGTTTACATCGACTGACCCCCGGGCCGGTGCCCGCCGGCGGCGTTGTGCGCACACCGAAAGGAAAGCAACCATGAGCAGCGAACCAATGAACCAGGCGGGGTCCCCCGCGGCACCGCACCCCGCGGCACGCGCGCTGGTCATCGTGGATGTGCAGAACGACTTCTGCGAGGGCGGTTCGCTCGCCGTTGCCGGCGGCTCCGTGGTGGCGACCGCCATCGCGGAGGACCTGCTGGCGCGGCGTGCGAGCTACTCCGTGGTGGTTGCCACGCAGGATTGGCACATCGATCCGGGAAGCCACTTCTCCGAAACACCCGACTTCGTTGAGGCCTGGCCCGTGCACTGCGTCGCGGGCAGCGATGGCGCGGCCCTTCACCCGAACCTGGCCCCGGCCGTGCACCTGGTCGATGCGGCATTCCGCAAAGGGCGCTTCGCCGCGGCCTACTCAGGGTTCGAGGGGCGCCTTGCCCTCGCCGGTGCCGGGGACGACGACGAGTCCGGACCGCTGCTGGGCGACTGGCTGCGCGATCAGGGCATCACCGCCGTGGACGTGGTGGGCATCGCCGCCGACCACTGCGTGCGTGCCACGGCCCTTGATGCCCGGAAACTGGGCTTCAATACGACGGTGATTACCCCGCTCACGGCATCGGTGAATCCCGCAAACAACGCGGCCGTCTTCGCGGAACTGCGCGCCGCGGGCGTCACGGTGCTGAGCCTGGGCTAACAACCGCGCCCGCGCCGCGGTCAGTTTCGGTTCAACCCGAACTGCCTGGTGAGAAACGCACGTTTGTAGTGCGCCTCGGCACCATCGACTTCTGCCGTCGAGGTGCCGGGGCTGAACACCCTCAGGATGCTGAACTGGAAGTGCTTCCGATGCGACATGTCCAGGGCATCCAGTTCGCGCAGCGCGACGTTGCCGCCGTGGCCGGTCTTCGCATAGGAGCTCCAGCGCCCCAGGATGCGCTCTGCCCCGTCGGCCTTTCCCACATACAGCTGTCCGGTGCTGGTGTCCGCAATCAGGTAGACGCCTTGAACGGATTTGAGCACTTCTCGCCAGGATTCGTAGCGGGAGTCCTCAATGACCGCCTGCAGCTCGCTGAACGAGAGGAGGAGGTTGTCGAAACCGGGGAAAGCTTCGGCCTGGGCGTCAGCGATCTCTTTTACCTCGAAGCCGGTACCCTGCTCGGCTCGTTTCGCCCAGTTGACCGGGTCGTTGGACCATTCGACGACCAACCGGTTTTGAAACGCGGCAAGGATCGACGATGGCCGGAGGTCAAAGCTGCGACGAACCTCCGTGCGGTCCTCCATGACTTCGCCGTGGTTCTCGTAGGCGCCGAGGAATCTCGATCGCCGGCCGCCGGCCGCGATGAAGTTCAGCCAGATGAATGGCGGTTTCTTGCCCACCTTGTTCGTCCGCCCCTGCCAACGCACGTATTCAAGGATCTTCTCCGGCGTCAGGTCCGCGGGCCCGGTCAGGCCCGTGGCCGTGTAGGTGTGCCGCAGGAGCAGAATGTTGCTGGGCTCGACTCCAGTGGTGTCGAGGATGTTGCCAAGCGTGAGGTGCCCTTCGAAGGACTTTGTTGGTTGGGCCTGGCTGATGTTGGTATCCATTCGCTGGTTCCTGGCTATTGCTCTCAATGCGTTCCCATAACAAGTGGGCGCCCCTGTGTTCAGGACGCCGGCTGATGCGTTGTGCTGATGGTCGCCGACCTTGAATGCCCAGCGTTCGACCTCGTCGAAAACCTGCCCGTCGATAACTTGGCACCCACGAGCCACGCCAAAGTGCTCATGCAGGCCAACCAGTAGCTTGTGGGCCGCCAAAGTTGCCAGGTGACCAACTTTAGCGCTGTCGGGCTCCGGTTTGCGGCTGGCTGCTGCCCGGGTTCCCGGCGCCGACATCGGTGGCTTCCACGGTCGGTGAATCCGAGATCAGGAACTGTTCGTTTCCTCGCCCGGGCGCGCAAACTCCGACGGATTGCGCACGAGGCCAGCTGGATCCGTGGCTGGAGAAAGAAGTGGTGCAAGGCGACTCCCTCGGAGAGCCGCCTTGCACCACCTTCTTACTTGATCTACTTCTTGCCGATGAACCAGCCCTGCAGCTTGTTCAGGCGCGTTTGCAGCTGCTCGGCGTTGGCCTGGGCAACGGCCGGGCCGCCGCAGACCTCGCGCAGCTTGGTGTGGATGACCCCGTGCGGGGTTCCGGTGCGTGCGCTCCAGGCCGAAACGTTCTTCGACAGCT
Source organism: Paeniglutamicibacter kerguelensis (assembly GCF_017876535.1). NCBI lineage: Bacteria > Bacillati > Actinomycetota > Actinomycetes > Micrococcales > Micrococcaceae > Paeniglutamicibacter > Paeniglutamicibacter kerguelensis. The sequence continues at coordinate 1,062,279 of NZ_JAGIOF010000001.1, read as the reverse complement.
GGGAACGCATGTCCATGAGCGCGCGGTGGTCGATGACCGGTGCCGCCGCGGCTTCCTCGTGGCTCTTGCGCACCTTGCGCCGGGTGACCTGTTCGGCCTGGCGCTGGCGCAGAAGCACGCCCACCTGCTCGGCGTCCAGGAGTCCGGGAATGCCCAGGAAGTCCTGTTCCTCCTCGGAGCCCACCGCGCCGCCGGTGCCGAACTCGCCGCCGTCGAAGAGCACACGGTCGAAGGACGCGTTGGAATGCAGGGCCTCGAACTTCTGCTTGTTCAGCTCGTCGCTGGCCTTTTCCTCGCGGTTGGCCTCGGCAACGAGGGCATCCTCGGGGTTGTAGTCCGGGTCATCGACGTGCTTTTCGGGGCGGTCCAACGCGTGGTCGCGCTCTGCTTCCATCTCGTTGGCCAGGGCCATGAGGATCGGCACGGAGGGCAGGAACACGCTGGCGACCTCGCCGCGCTTCCGGCTTCGCACGTAGCGGCCGATGGCCTGGGCGAAGAAGAGCGGGGTGGAGGTCGACGTCGCATACACGCCCACGCACAGGCGCGGCACGTCGACGCCTTCGGACACCATGCGCACGGCGACCATCCAGCGGCTGTCGCCGGCGGAGAACTCGTCGATCTTCTTCGAGGCGCCGGCGTCGTCGGACAGGATCGTGGTGACCTTTTCGCCGGTGATCTTCTCCAGCTGTGCGGAGTAGGCGCGGGCGTCCTCGTGGTCGGTGGCGATGACCAGGCCGCCGGCGTCGGGCACGGTGCGGCGGACCTGGGTCAGCCGCTTGTCCGCGGCGGCGAGCACCGAGGGGATCCATTCGCCGGCCGGGTCCAGCGCGGTGCGCCAGGCGTGCGCGGTGATGTCCTTGGTGAAGCCCTCGCCGAGCTGGGCTTCCATTTCCTCGCCGGCGCTGGTCTTCCAGCGCATGGAACCGGAGTAGGCCATGAACAGCACCGGGCGGACCACGTGGTCCTTCAGCGCGTTGCCGTAGCCGTAGGTGTAGTCGGCCTTGGAACGGCGGATGCCGTCGGGCCCTTCCACGTAGTCGACAAACGGGATCGCCGCGGTGTCGGAGCGGAAGGGGGTTCCGGTCAGGGCCAGGCGTCGGGTGGCCGGCTCGAAGGCCTCGCGGATGCCGTCGCCCCAGGAAAGCGCGTCGCCGCCGTGGTGGATCTCGTCGAGGATCACCAGGGTGCGCGCGGCCTCGGTCTTGGCGCGGTGCAGCAGCGGCTTGGAGGCCACCTGGGCATAGGTGAGAACCACGCCGATGTAGCCGTCGCCGTGGCGGCCGTCCGCGTTCTTGAAGTTCGGGTCGATGGACAGGCCCACGCGGCCCGCGGCATCCGCCCACTGCTTCTTGAGGTGGTCGGTGGGGGCGACGACGATGATGCGGTTGACGGTCTTTGCGTCCACCAGCACCTTGGCAAGTCGCAGTGCAAAGGTCGTCTTGCCTGCACCGGGGGTTGCCACGGCCAGGAAGTCCTGCGGCTGGGTGGTGAAGTACTTATCGAGTGCCTCGGCCTGCCAGGCACGCAGCTTGGGGCCCGTGCCCCAGGCGGCTCGTTCGGGATAAGCCGGAGGAAGACGATCCTCCATGGGCAGTTTGTCTCCAAGGGAGAACAACGTATCTGTCATGCACACACCCTCCGTGGCGCTAAGGAACCATCGCCCGCGCAAAAGCGCACGGGTTGGCCAGGGACTTGATTGGTGTGGGTGTTACTTCTTGCCCTTGTCTCCGCCGCCGGAGAGGGACTCGTAGATTTCCTTGCATTCCGGGCAGACCGGGAACTTGTTCGGGTCGCGGCCCGGAACCCAGACCTTGCCGCACAGGGCAATCACCGGGTCGCCGGAGAAGGCGGACTCCATGATCTTTTCCTTGCGCACGTAGTGGGCAAAGCGCTCGTGGTCGCCGGCCTCCACTTCCTGGGCAACTTCGGTGCGCTCGATGGTCGTGGCACCGCCGCCGGAAGTCGTACGCGGGTCGTCTTTGAACGGATCTAGGGGCATGCTCATGTCCACCAGTCTAACAACCCGGACACCGAAACAGGGTGAATCCGGTGGTGCGGTAAGTCGCACCACCGGATGCCTATTTGTTGACCATGACCGCCTGCATCAGTTCCGGCATGCGGTTTTCCAGCCAGCGGCCGCCCAGCCGGATGCCGACAATGAGCAGCACCACACCAAGGACGATGCCCACGGGCAGCGCCAGCCAGCCGTAGAGCGCCTGCCCGGTGACGACCTGCGCGACGGTGAAGCCCAGTGCGGGAACCAGCAGCACGAACATGATGCCGAAGGTGCAAAGCTGCACCACCGCCATGCGAGCCCCGGCACCGGGAGGGGTCTTGAAGGGGCTCTCCCCCGGCAACGGCACCGAATAGGTGAATCGGGCCGAGGAGACCGAGGCAACGCCCAATCCGGAAAGCAGCGCCCCCAGGGAGAGCCCGATCAAGGCAGGCAGCAGTTCCGTGCGCCCCAGGAAGACCGCGGGCAGGATCGCCGCCAGCAGCGTCACGGGCAGCGCAAACAAACCGCAAGCAATCACCCGCCCGGCACGGTCGGCCACGCCGCTGACACCCGTGAGCACGTGGAGGGAAAACGCCGTCGAGTCGTAGGAGACATCGGCCGAGATCGAAAACGCCAACAGGATGGCCAGGAACGGGCCGAGCCCCAGCATGATCGTTCCGGTTCCCGAGTTCGAGGAAGCGAACCAGAGGATCACGGGCAGCAGCGGGACAATCACGATGCTCGCCGCATAGCGCGGGTCCTTGAGCCAGTAGGTCAGTGCGCGGGCAGCCACCGCCCCGGTGGGAGTGGCTGGGAAGAAGTTGAAGAGACCCATGCCCACGGCCTTGCCGCTGGCGGCCGGGGCGACCGGCGTCTCCATGGCCTTGTGCAGGGAACGCTCCCACGCCCACACCACCAGGCCAAGGTAGGCCAGCCCCAGCAGGAAGCGCAGCAGGCCCGGCAGCGGCGTCCCGGAGGCCAGGTCTCCCGGGACGGCGGCAAAGACGCCCAGCGGCGTCCAAGCCAACACCTCGGCGACCTGCGGTAGCCAGCCGAGCGCCGATTCGAATCCGCCGGAAACGGTTCCGATGATCGGGCCCAGCAGGATCAGCGGGACGATGGCGATGATGCCGGCAACGTCGCGGAAGCGCCTGGATCCGGTCAAGCGGGTCATGGAAGTGGTGGTCAGCCGGGCCAGGGCCAGGCACATGAGTGCCGCCAGGACGCCGCAGACCACCGCGGCCGCCAACGCCGCCGCGTCAAAGCGCCAGGCCAGGAACTGCGAGCCCATGAGCAGCAGGGTGAGCAGGCCCGGGATGCCGATGAACCCGGAAAGCAGCAGCCCGGCGGCGAGCTTCGGCCGGGAAATCGTGAAGGTCGTGAAACGCGCCGGGTCAAGGGTCAGGTCCACGCCGAAGGCGACCAGCGGGATGACGGCCCAGCCCAGGGTGATGAGCGAAACGGCCAGCACCAGGTACATGGCGATGTCGCTCGGTTCCATGTCCGCCAGGAACACCAGCCCGACGATGAGCATGGCGATGATGCCCAGGCCGTAGAGCCCGCCGATGATGACACCGACCAGCTGCCAGGGGCTGCGCCTGAATGAGTTGCGCAGCAGCTGGAGTTTGAGGGTCAGGAGGTGTGCAACCACGAGAGCCCCTCATTCGATCCGCGCCCGCCGACAAGGTCGACAAAGCGGTCTTCCAGGGACATTTCGCCGCGAACCTCGTCCACGGATCCCGCGGACAACAGGTTGCCGTCCGCGATCACCGCGACGTGGCTGCACATGCGCTGGACCAGGTCCATCACGTGGGAGGAAACGATGACGGTGCCGCCGTGGGCAACGTAGTCGCTGAGGATGTCGCGGATGTTTGCCGCCGAGACCGGGTCGACGGCCTCGAACGGCTCATCGAGCACCAGCACGCGCGGGGAGTGGATCAGCGCCGTGGCCAGCGCGATCTTCTTGGTCATGCCGGCCGAGTAGTCGACAACCAGCTTGCTTCCCGCATCGGCCAAATCCAGCACGCGCAGCAAGTCGTCGGTGCGCGTATCGACCGTTGCCCGGTCCATGCCGCGTAGCAGTCCCGAGTAGGTGACAAGCTGGCGGCCCGAGAGCCTGTCAAAGAGGCGCACGCCGTCGGCAAGCACGCCCAAAGAGGCCTTTGCCTTCGCGGGTTCGGCCCAGACGTCGATCCCGTGGATCCACACCTGGCCCGTGTCGGGGCGCATGAGCCCGGTGGCCATGGACAGCGCGGTGGTCTTGCCCGCGCCGTTGGGCCCCACCAGGCCAAAGAATGATCCGGTGGGCACATCGAGGGAAATGCCGTTCACCGCTACTTTTTCGCCAAATCGCTTGCCCAGCGTACGAATCGACAGGGCCGCCGTGCCGGGATCCAGGTAAGAGTTGCTCATGGCTAAAAAGTACCAGTGTGACGGAACCAAAGTAGTCATCCGAACGGACTAATCCAGAGGTCAACCCGGGCTTCCGCAACTAACGGTATGCTCGCGGGAGCTAATCCATTTGCGTTAGGTTAGCCATGCCTAATAAATTGTCGGGCGATGAGCATACAACCAGCCCTGGCCGCAGTCGTCTTCGCCGCCGAATTGGCGCGCTTCGGGAACCGGACCGCGATCCACCATGACCGCGGCTCGCTGAGCTATGCCGAGCTTGCCGACCGCGTGGAGTCGACCGCACGCTCCCTGGGGCCGGTGCGGCGGCTCGTCGCGCTCGAGGCCGGGAACACCCTGCCATCCCTGGTTGCCTATCTTGCAGCACTCACCGCCGGACACCCGCTGCTGATCCTGCCCGCGGGCGGGGGCGATGCCGCGGCCGCGCTCATCGAAGCCTACGACCCGGACGTGGTCATCACCTCGGCGGGGCGGGAATCCCGGGTGCAGGAGCGGCGTGAGGGCACCGGCCACCGGCTGCACCCCGAACTTGCACTGCTGCTGAGCACCTCGGGCTCCACCGGCTCCCCCAAGCTGGTCCGCCTCTCCGCCACCGGGATCCAGGCCAACGCGCAGGCAATCGCCGAATACCTCGGCCTGCGCCCCGGCGACGTGGCGGCCACGACGCTGCCGCTGTCCTATTGCTACGGAATGTCGGTGGTCAACAGCCACCTGGCCGTGGGTGCCGCGATCGCGTTGACCGATGCCTCCGTGGTCGACCCGTGCTTCTGGGAGCTCATGCACGCGCGGAAGGTGACATCCTTCGCCGCCGTCCCCTACACCTTCGACTTGCTGGAACGGGTCGGGTTCGCCGAGATGGAACTGCCGGCCCTGCGCCAGATCACCCAGGCGGGCGGGCGCCTTGCCCCGGAGAAGGTGCGCTCCTACGCGCAGCTGGGCCAGGGCCGCGGCTGGGACCTGTTTGTCATGTACGGGCAGACAGAGGCCACGGCGCGCATGGCCTACCTGCCGCCGGACCTCGCCGAGACCCACCCCGCGTCAATCGGCGTCCCCATCCCGGGCGGCGAATTCCACCTTGAACCGGTTCCCGGGCTTGACGCCTCGGAACTTGTCTACACCGGCCCCAACGTCATGCTCGGCTACGCCGAATCCCCCGGGGACCTGGCCGCCGGACGCACGGTGGAGAGGCTGCACACCGGCGACCTGGCGCGGCGCACCCCCGAGGGCCTGTATGAAATCACCGGCCGGCGCAGCCGCTTCGTGAAGATCGTCGGGCTGCGCGTGGACCTGGGACAGGTGGAGCGCAAGCTCACCGCCCTGGGAGTTGCGGCGTCGGTCGCCGGCACCGACGAGCGCATCGTTGCGGCGGTCGAAGGCGGCCACGACCTGCCGATGCTTGCCGGGATCCTGGCCCGGGAGCTGGGGCTGCCGCGCGGGGCCGTGGCGCTGCACCCGGTGGAGGAACTCCCCCGGCTGGCCAACGGCAAACCGGACTACCCCGCGGTGCTGGCCATGGGCGGCACGCCCGCCTCAGCCGACACGTCCTCCCCCGGCTCGCCCTCCTGCCCGGACTCGTTGCCGTCGGCGGCCACGCGGCAGGACACCGTCCGCTTGGCGATCGCCGACGCGCTGGAGCGCGGGGACATCGCCGGCACCGACACCTTCGTGTCCCTGGGCGGGGATTCACTGTCCTACGTCGCGGCCTCCGTCCGCCTCGAGCAGTTGATGGGCACCCTGCCGCCCGGATGGCACCTGATGCCGGTGGCGGAGCTGGAAGCACTTGCCGGGGCGCCGCGCCGGGAAGAAACCGGCAACAAGGCCCTTCGCGCGCTGCGGTCGCTGGTGCCGCCGATGGACACCGGGATCGTGCTGCGCGCCGTAGCAATCGTCTTCATCATCTCCTCGCACATCGACCTGTTTGAATGGCAGGGCACCGCACATGTGCTCATGGGACTTGCCGGCTACAACTTTGCGCGCTTCATGCTGGCGGGCACGCGGCCCGAACGGTTGCGCCGGCAGCTGCGCGCCGTGGTGCGGATCGTGGTTCCCACCGTGTCGATCGTCGCGCTGGGCTTGATGGTGACAGAGAAGTACAACTGGACCAACATACTCCTGCTGAACTCGCTGCTGGGAACACCGAAATTCGGCACCAACGAGCATTTCTGGTTCGTGGAGGCCCTTGTCTACATCCTGCTGGGGCTTGCCGTGCTGCTGGCCGTCCCCGCCGCCGACAGGGCCTTGCGCAGGTGGCCCTGGGCGTTCCCGATGGCGCTTGTCGGGCTCGATCTGCTGCTGCGCTTCGATGTGATTGTCCTCCGGATGCCGTGGCAGGGCCCGATGCTGTGGCTCTTTGCCCTGGGCTGGGCCGCCGCGGCCTCCCGCACGGCGTGGCAGCGCGCGGCCGTCTCGGCGGTGACGCTGCTCTCCGTTCCCGGGCTGTTCGACAACGACCTGCGCAACGCCACCATCATGGTCGGCATGCTGATGGTCATCTGGATCGCCACCATCCCCGTCCCGCGTTTCCTGCACCGCGCGGTATCGGTGCTGGCCGGCGCCTCGCTGTACATCTACGTTTCCCATTGGCTGGTCTTCCCGCTGTTCGACAAGAAGTACCCGGCCCTGGCCGTCGCGGTCTCGCTGGTTGTCGGCATCGTCTACGGCACCCTCGCCACCCGGGCCATGAACCTGGCCGAATGCTTCCTCGCAAACCGGCGGTCCGGCCGCAGCACAGAGAGCATCCCGAAGGAACAACCATGATCGATTCCCTGGCACAGGCGCCTGCCGCCGAGCAGCCCGTGCTCCCTGTCGGGGAAGTGACCAGCCCCGAGCCGGCCCCTTCCCGCAAGGCCCGTGCATCCCGTGCCTTGCGGGCTTCCGGGAAAGCACAGGCCCGGCGCGCGGCGCTCGCCGGCCTTTGCATGGCGGGCTGGTCGGCGTCGGTGCTGGTCGGCCACAACATGGACACCGCCCAGGAGGTGCACCGCATCGGGCTGGCCGTGCACATCCTGGCGCTGGTCATCTCGTTCGGCACCATCCTGGTGATCGACTGGATCGGCCTGCTCTGGCTCATGGGCAAGCGCGAGATCCACGAACCCGGACGGCTTGAGTCGGCCGCCAAGCCGTTGATCTGGGGAGGGCTGGCCATGCTGCTGGCCTCCGGCGCGTTCATCAACCCGGACCTGGGCAGCATTCCCACCCGCGTGAAGCTGGTGTGCGTGCTGGTGCTGATGCTCAATGGCCTGGCCATCGCGCCGCTCATGCACTGGCTGCTGGCCATGCCCAGCACCACCCGGTTCGGCGAGGTCGCCCGCGGCCTGCGCGCCCGGCTGATGGTCGCCCTCACCGTGTCCCAGGCCTGCTGGTGGACAGCGGTGCTCATCGGCCTGCTCAACAGCACGCTGCGGCGCTGGACCGGAAACTGAGAAGGTCCGGAAGCTGAAAACACGCAAAATGGGGAGGCCGGTCCAAGACCGGCCTCCCCATTCGCTTGCCTTGGCGGATCCGACCGCCGGGTCCTGCTAGAAGAGCACGCGTGCAAGCTTCTGGCGCGATGCCACGACGCGCTCGTCGTGGACGCCCACGATCGAGTACAGCTCGACCAGGCGAGCCCGGGCAACCTCGCGCTCGTCGCCGAAGTTGCGGCCGATGAAATTCACCAGCCGGCCAAAGGCGTCCTCGACGTGGCCGCCCACGACGTCCATGTCGGCCACGGCCAGCTGGGCCTCCAGGTCGTCGGGGTTCGCGGCGCCCGCGGCGCGGACCGCGGCCAGGTCCTGGTCCTGGGTGCGCATGAGCAGGCGCACCTGGTTCAGGCCGATGGCGGCGTCGGTGTCATTGGGCTTGTCGTTCAGGGCGTGCTTGTACGCGATCTCGGCTGCCTGGAAGTCCCCCGCCTCGATGGCGTCAAGGGCCGCCTGGTGCAGCGGCGGCAGCGGCGCCTCTGCGGGCGCCGCCCCGGTGCTGAAGGGCGCAACGGTTCCCGAGACACCGTGCTGGATGCCCAACGACAGCAATTCGTCGAGCAGCGACTGGATCTGGGAGACCTCGGCGCTGCCCTGGAACATCGGAACGGGCTGCCCGTTGATCAGCGCGATGACCGAGGGAACCTGGGTGACCTGGAACGCCTGGGCGATCGTCGATTCGGTTTCGGCATCCACGGTGGCCATGACGACGGAGCCGTTCTTGGCGTTGACCACCGAGGCCAGCAGCCCGTCGAGCTGGACCGAGGCGGGAGAGCGCGGGCTGCCGAGGGACACGATCACCGGAACCTGCTGGGAAATGGCAACGATTTCCGGGAAGAGTTCCTGGTTGATCGTGCGCACCCAGCTGGGGGCGTTGTTCTCCGGAGCATCGATCCGCTCCGGGTGAACCTTTTTCAGGGCCGCCAGATCAATGGCGCCGCGCGACGATGGTGCAGTGGGTTCAGGCATGCTGGAGGTCATGCCTCTACTTTAGGCCGCTGCACGCCCGCTGGGAAAACCTGCGCCGACAAGAAAGGCGAAGTGGACCGAAATTTTCTTTCGATCCACTTCGCCCTGGCCAGACAGGCCCGAACGGGCCCGCCGTGGTTACTTCAGCAGGCTGGCACGCCTGGTGACGACTTCGGCAGCAACGACGCTCACCTTCTCCTTGGAATCCGCGGCCGGGATGAACAGCAACATCGGCTCGCCGTAGGTGATGGAAATGCCCTTCTTGGTTTCCTTGGCCCCGGTGATCTTTGCCGTTGTCGAATCCAGCCCGATGGTTCCGCCGGTTTCCTTGGGCCTGGCAGTGGTCTCGGACGTGATGTGGCCGGAGACCAGTGCACCGCCGCCGGGAACGGCCAGAACGGTGGTCTGCTTGTCGTTGACCGTGCGCTTGAACGCGATCTTCGCGTCCTTGTTGGCCTTCACCAGGTCGGCCTGGCCCTTGGCGTTGAGAGTCAGGAAGGCGCTCTTGGAGAAGTCGTCGGCAAACTTGGACTTCTCGTCATCCATGACGCTTGCCAGGCGGGTCAACGCCTCCTGCGGGGTCATGGTCAGGCCCTCGGCATCGCTGGTTGCCATCTGCACCGCCGGGTCGCCCACGGCAATGCCCGGGAAGGTCGAACCCGGGAGCATTGGCGTTGCAAATACGAGCTTGTAGTCCTCGCGGGGTCCGGCCTGCGTCAGGGTCATCGCCATGGGGATCGTCGAAGCCTCGGAGTCCTTGGCCGTGACAACCATGATGGAACGCGGGAACGTGGAGGCACTCTGGGTCGGCACGGCCGCCGACCGGATGACAGAGGTGTTGACCGCCGGCAGGGGATCAAGCTTCACCCCGTCGTTGCGGAGTCCGTAGTTTTCGGCGCGCAGGATCTTCAGTGCACCCGCGGTGCGTTCGTCGAGGTCCTTGGCGTCCTTGGACTTGTCGGCGGTTGCAACGGATGTCGAGATGGCTTCAAGGATCCGCTCGAGCTGGGCCTGCATCACCACGGGGTAGACCTCCTGCTCCTTGTTCGCGCTCTCCTTGGGGCTCGGGGCAGCACTGGCCAGTGCCGGGGTTGAGGGCAGCACAACCAGGGCGAGGACGCCAAGGGTTGCCACAACCTTCTGCGTGGCCGAGGAGCCCTTGGGGTCCTGGGGTTCCTCAACCTGCGGAAGCGTCCCGGTTGCAGCTTCGGCTTCACGGCTTGCCGCACGGCGTCCGCCGCCGGAACCGCCACGCGGCTTGGGGCGGAAAACCATCCCGGCCAGGCCGCCGGCAATCAGGAGCGCACCGATGATGATCAGTGGCATCGACAGCGGGGTCGCCGTGTCGCCGGGCCAGGTGACGGTGATATCGGTCGGAGCAGCGGCCTTGCCGTCTGCGGCCACAAGCAGAGTCCAGGAACCGTCGTCGGGGTTCGTCCAGTGGTATGTCAGGGTTTTGTCGGCCGTTTCGGTGGCTTCGAAGATGTCGCCCCCGACGGGATCCGGCACGCTTTCCTCGCCAGTCACGGCGCTCGCTTCAAGCACTTGGTCGGCGGCGTTGACGCCCGTGACGTTGGTGTGCGCAGCCTTGCCCACCCATGCCTCGGCGTCGGAGCTACGCACCATCGATGCGCTGAATTTGCCTTCGCCGTTGATGGTGATCACCGCCGGCTGCCCGGAAACCTTGCCCACGTCGGACTGGATGAGAGTCACTGGGGCTGCGGCCGGAGGCTGGGAGAAGGAAGCGGTCAGCGTCTCGGGCGGAGCCCAGATGGTACGCTGACCGATGCCCACTACCAGGGCTACCAGCCCAAGAATGATCGCGATCGCTGAAAAGATCTTTCGCACAATTACACCTAACGGAACGGGGGTCGAGAATCGGCCTCAGTGCGCCAACCGAAAATAATTCGAAATGGTGGCACACCCCAAGTCTAACGAGTGGGCACCACCAAGTGTTCCAAGATGTAACCAGAACCACCACAGTATTCGACGCCGGACCCAGCCGGTTCGATGCCCCTACACGCCACCGCCCAATGCCTCTGGCAAAGCGCAAAAGGTACTAGGCTCGGGCTGTGACTACTCATGATGGGGACGAAGCAAAAGGACCGGCAGTGCCCCCCAACGGCCCAAACGACTCCACCGACGCGACCCCCGAGATTCCCGGGAAACTCACGGATAACCCGACGCAGTCCGGCACCCAAGCGGGAGATGGCGCAGCATCGACGGCACCGTGGTGGCGTCGCGTGATCGGCCGGGCACAACACACCTTGGATTCGCGCATCAAGCCTCCGGAGAATTTCGGGTTCCCTCCGGATCCCGGACACGAGCTCGGGGAACCAGAGCCCGAAACCCTCAACGGTTCCCGGTCGCACCCGGTGGCCTTCGGATTCCTCTTTACCGTCGGTGTCGGGCTCGCATTGCTTGGATTCTTCCTGCTCACCAACGTGGGTTCACTGATGATTTGGATATCCATCGCCCTGTTCATCGCGCTGGGCCTGGATCCGGTGGTGCGCTACTTTGTGGGCAGGGGCCTTTCACGCATCGCCGCCGTCTTGATCACCATGGCCTTGCTTCTGGGAGTCGCCGGAGGATTCATCGGCATCATCATCCCGACGATCGTGACCCAGACGGCACAGTTCATCGAACGGGCCCCGAGCATCGTCGACGATTTCCTGAAGTCGGAATTCTTCGTTTCCCTGGACCGGCAATACCAGGTCTCCGACCGCATCAGCCAGGAAATCGGCAAGTTCTTCACCGACACCGGTGCCGTGGGCGGAATCTTCGGCGGCGTCCTGGGTGTCGGCAGCGTGGTGGCGCAGGGCCTGTTCGGCGTCTTCATTGTGCTGGTGTTGGCGATCTACTTCCTCGCCTCGCTTCCGGCGTTCATGGCCTTCTGCTACAGGCTTGCCCCGCGCTCCAAGCGGGCCAGGACCGAGAAGCTTGGCAACACCATCACCCGCTCGGTCGGCAACTACGTCATGGGCCAGGCCGTTGTCGCGGTGCTGAACGCCACGGTCGCGCTGATCCTCATGAGCATCCTCAACGTCCCGTTCGCCGCCCTGCTCACCCTGATGGTCGCCATCCTGGCGTTCATCCCGATGGTCGGCGCGGCAATTGCCGGCATCCTGGTGTCGCTGATCTCGCTGACCCTGGGATGGCAGACCGCGGCCGTCTACGCGATTTGCTACTTCGGCTACCTGCAGCTCGAGGCCTACTTCATCTCCCCGAGAATCATGCAGAAGGCCGTCTCCGTGCCCGGTGCGGTGGCCGTCATCTCCGTGATCGCCGGCGGCACCCTCATGGGCGTGGCCGGGGCTTTGATGGCCATTCCCACGGCCGCCGCCGCCATGTTGCTGCTGCGCGAGGTCTTCATCGCCCGTCAGGACCACCGCTAGCCGCAGCAGGTGGCGCCGGCTAGTACCGGCTAGTACTTGTAGGAACGGGAGTCCCAGCACTTGGAATGCCAGTGCCTGCGGGCGGCGGCAGAGGCGTCGTCACCGGACCAGTGGTCTGCGCGCCATGCCACGACGTGTTCGATTCCTGGCTTGATGAATTGGTCGCAGCCCGGGCACTTGTAGGTCTTGGCGGCCCCCGTGGCCGAAATCTTGCGCACGTGCCACTGCCCGTCCGGCGCGTCCTGCAGGCGCTGCACGCCGTAGCGGGCCTTCTCCAGCCAGGGCTCGTCGCTTCCGAGTTCCGGGCGGGTCCATTTGTTGGACCGTCCCCCACGCGGTGCGGGGGCGGTTGAACGTCGGGGGCGATTCGAGCGGGCCATATGTCAATTCTCCCCCAAGTCTCAGCGGCGCCTGTGCCGCTGCCCACTCTTGGCCATTGCCGGGGCCCGAAACCCGGTAGAGTGCACGGTGTGCGTTTAGTGATTGCCAAGTGTTCAGTTGATTATGAGGGCCGTTTGCGTGCCCACCTCCCCCTGGCGACCCGCCTGTTGATGGTGAAGGCCGACGGCTCGGTCCTGGTCCATTCGGACGGCGGCAGCTACAAGCCGCTGAACTGGATGAGCCCGCCCGCCGTCATGCGGATCGTGGAACCGGACGAGGAGCAGGCCGCCGAGGGCGACGTCGAGCTCTGGCACGTCGCCCACCAGAAGTCCGATGACCGCTTGGTGGTCCACATCAAGGAAATCATCCACGACACCGAGCACAACCTCGGCACCGACCCGGGCCTGATCAAGGACGGCGTCGAATCCGACCTGCAGCGCCTGCTGGCCGACCAGATCGAGACCGTCGGCGCAGGGTTCACCCTGATCCGCCGCGAATACATGACGGCGATCGGCCCGGTGGACATCCTGGCCCGCGATGCCGGGGGCTCCACCGTCGCCATCGAGCTCAAGCGCGTTGGCGACATCGACGGCGTAGAGCAGCTGACCCGGTACCTGGAACTGCTCAACCGCGACCCGTTGCTCAAGCCGGTGCGGGGGGTATTTGCCGCGCAGAAGATCAAGCCTCAGGCTCGCACGCTGGCCACCGACCGCGGCATCGATTGCCTCGTGCTGGACTACGACGCCATGCGCGGAGTCGATGACAGCGCCGCACGGCTTTTCTAGACGCGTTCACGAACCGAAGGGTTGCAGCTCTCCAGCGGAGAACTGCAACCCTTCGTCGTAGGCGCCGGCACCGCGGCACCGATTGGCGCGCAGCCATTTGCTGACGTCAATCCGTGGCCAGCCGGGCACGCACACCTAGAATGGGGTCATGACTCCATCAGCCTCCCCGGCCCGCTACGCGCTCACCGGACGCCTTCTCTCGCACGGAACCGAAATCACCGACGGCATCGTTGCAGTCGACGGCAACCGCATCGCCTTTGCCGGGAACGCAACGGAGTTTGCCTTCCTCGAGGAGGCCGAGAGCTTTGAACTGCTAACGACCCCGGAGGGAACCATCATCACCCCGGGCCTGATCGACTTGCACTGCCACGGCGCCGTGGGCGGGGACTTCCCGTCCGGAGACGCGCAGGCCATCGGCAAGGCCATCGACTTCCTGCACCGCGCCGGGACCACCACGCTGCTGGCATCCCTTGTCACGGCGGACCGCGACGACATGCTCACCTCCGCCAGGGTGCTCGCCGAGTTCGCAGAGCGCGGAGACATTGCCGGCATCCATGCCGAAGGCCCGTATCTCTCGGACGTCCGCTGCGGCGCGCAGGACCCGGCCTTCCTGTCAGATCCGGAACCCGCTTTCGTCGATGCATTGATCGAGGCTGCGGCCGGGCAACTGCGCACCATGACCTACGCCCCGGAACGCCAGGGCTCGGACGCGTTGCTCGAGCAGCTGGTCTCCCAGGGCGTCGTGCCCTCCCTGGGCCACACCGATGCCGATGCCACCGCGGTCACAAGTTCGCTGGAACTTGCCCGGGAGGAGCTTGGCAGCGCCGGGGTCGACGGATTCACCGAACGCCCCACCGTGACACACCTGTTCAACGGCATGCCGTCGCTGCACCACCGCTCCCCCGGCCCGGTTGCCGCTTGCCTGGAACTTGCCGCGGCAGACAAGATCATCGTCGAGCTCATCGCCGACGGCGTGCACCTCGACCCCGTGACGGTGCGCACCGTGTTCAACCTGGTCGGCGCAGACTCGATCGCGCTCGTCACCGACTCCATGGCCGCAGCCGGCCTGGTCGACGGGGACTATGCACTGGGCCCGGCACAGGTGACCGTTGCCAACGGCGAGGCACGCCTGGCCTCCAACGGCTCGCTGGCCGGAGGCACTGCAACCATGCTCGATGTCCTTCGTTCTACCGTTGCCGGAGGGGTCCCGCTTTCCGAGGCCCTGACCTCCGCCACCAAGGTCCCGGCCGAGGTGCTTGGGCTGGTCGACGAGGCGGGGCAGCTCCACCAGGGATTCGTCGCCGACCTGCTCTTGCTGGATGAGAATCTCAACCTGATGCAGGTCATCCGCAACGGTGAAACAATTTATGAAGTTTCTGTTTAGCACCAATACCAAAGGTGTTGACCCAGATCACATGCCTATGTGATGCTGGACTCAGTCTTTGTGTTGGTTAGTCATACCCGCCAAAGCTAGGTTGCGGGTGTGAAGCGACTGATGCGGTTCAATCCACGTCAGTGTTCTTCTCACTTCTGTACCAATCACGACCGGCGCACGGTGCGCCGGTCGGTTTTTCGCACTAAATGAGGAGAAATACATGGCTCAGGGAACCGTGAAGTGGTTTAACGCCGAAAAGGGATTTGGCTTTATCACTCCGGATGGCGCCGAGGCTGACGTTTTCGTTCACTACTCGGAGATCCAGACCAATGGCTTCCGTACGCTGGAAGAAAACCAGCGCGTGGAATTCGAAGTTGGCCAGGGTGCCAAGGGTCCTCAGGCAACCGGCGTTGTCGGTCTCTAGGACTTCACAACCTCTTTGAACCCTCGGGCCGTTGCAACACCCCGGCGTTTCACACGCTGGCCAAGGGTGCCAGCGCGGCCCGGGCCGAAGAATAGTTAAAGCAGTGGGGCGGGATGATGTTTATCATCCCGCCCCACTGCTTTACTGCGTTTAGTCTTGCCGCCAGGTGCCGACGCCCGCAACGGGGCCGGCCTCCAGCCAGGCCGAGAGACCGTTATAGGTCCCGTAGTCCATGGCAATCAATATTTCTCGGCCTTCGTAGGTCACCATCACGATGACGCTACCAGGCTGTACCAGGTGCTTTTCCTCTTCTGCGGGCTTTCGCCATCCATTGAGTTCGATGGAACTTCGCAAAAACTTGTGCACCGCAATCGGGGAGACGGAAAAGAGCTTGAGAAACTCAAGCTCTCCGGCTCCATAACGAGCGACAACCATCATCCACTTCCCGGGGGCCGTGGAGATCGAAGCGTCGAATGTGCCAAGAGTGCGCCGTAATTGAATACGGCGCACTCCCATGGCGCCCAAGAACATCACCACCAGCAGCAAGGCTGCCAGAACGATGAGTACAGGAATGCCGAGTTCGTTCAAGGCAGGACTATCGAGTTCCCGCCGGGGCAGATTCGGCCATGACGGCGTTATCGGCAACGATCACAACGCGGTTGGCATCAACGGAGAAGAACCCGCCGTCAACCTGGACCGTGAACCGGGGACCGGAAACCGGGACGATTTCCAGATCACCGGCAGCTAGCACGGCCAACATCGGCGCGTGGTCGGGAAGGATCCCGATCTCGCCTTCGCTGGAACGTCCCTTGACCAGTTTTGCCGCGCCGGACCACACGAAGTGGTCGGCAGCAACAATTTCGACTTGGAGTTCGGCCATGATTACTTGGTCGATTCCTGGATCTTGGCCCACTGGCGCTCGACATCGTCCATGCCGCCAATGTTGAAGAATGCCTGCTCTGCGATGTGGTCGACATCGCCGTTGCAGATCGCGTTGAAGCCTTCGATGGTGTCCTTGATGGAAACCGTCGAGCCCTCGACACCGGTGAACTGCTTTGCAGTGTAGGTGTTCTGCGACAGGAACTGCTGGATGCGACGTGCACGCGAGACAACGATCTTGTCTTCTTCGGACAGTTCGTCGACACCGAGGATGGCGATGATGTCCTGCAGTTCCTTGTTCTTCTGAAGGATCTGCTTGACGCGCACGGCGGTGTTGTAGTGGTCGTGACCGACGTACTGCGGGTCAAGGATTCGCGACGTGGAGGTCAGCGGATCGATGGCGGGGTACAGACCACGGGAAGCGATTTCACGGGAAAGTTCCGTGGTCGCGTCCAAGTGGGCGAAGGTCGCTGCCGGAGCCGGGTCGGTGTAGTCATCCGCAGGCACGTAAACGGCCTGCATCGACGTGATCGAGTGGCCCTTGGTCGAGGTGATGCGCTCCTGGAGGAGACCCATCTCGTCGGCCAGGTTCGGCTGGTAACCCACGGCCGAAGGCATGCGGCCCAGAAGGGTCGACACCTCGGAACCGGCCTGGGTGAAGCGGAAGATGTTGTCGATGAAGAGCAGAACGTCCTGGTTCTGGACATCGCGGAAGTACTCCGCCATGGTCAGAGCGGACAGTGCCACGCGCAAACGCGTTCCTGGCGGCTCATCCATCTGGCCGAACACCAAGGCGGTGTCCTTCAGAACATTGGCTTCTTCCATTTCGACCCAGAGGTCGTTACCTTCACGGGTGCGCTCGCCAACACCGGCGAATACCGAGGTACCACCGAAGTTACGTGCAACACGGGTGATCATTTCCTGGATCAGCACGGTCTTACCAACACCGGCGCCACCGAACAGGCCGATCTTGCCACCCTTGATGTAAGGGGTCAAAAGGTCGATCGACTTGATGCCGGTTTCCAGCATTTCGGTCGAGCCTTCGAGGCTCGCGAATGCCGGAGGCTTGCGGTGGATCGGCCAGCGCTCGGAAACCTGGATTTCCGAGGCAGGAACGTCCAGGGGCTCGCCCAGGACGTTGAAGATGTGACCCTTGACGCCGTCGCCTACTGGCACGGAGATCGGGGCACCCGAGTCGAGCACCGAGGTACCGCGGACAAGTCCGTCGGTGGCCTGCAGGGCGATCGCACGAACCATTGAGTCACCGAGGTGCTGGCTGGTTTCGAAGGTGATGGTCTTGGTCTCGCCGTTGAGGGTGATCTCAGCGGAAAGAGCGTTGTAAATGGCAGGCAGGGAGTCGGCGGGGAATTCGACGTCGACAACCGGGCCGATAACGCGTGCGATACGGCCGGTTGCACCGGTCGTGGCAGCGGTACCCTGCTCGTTAAGTTGGGCAGTCATCTCTCTCTCACTTCATTTGTGTAGATGGCGTGGATGTAAGTGTTTGGGAAGATCTCGGTTAGCCGTTCAGCGCGTCAGCGCCGGCAACGATTTCGGAGAGTTCCTGGGTAACCTCGGCCTGGCGGGCGTTGTTACGAAGACGCGTGTACTTCTTGATCAGTTCCTTGGCGTTGTCACCGGCGGTCTTCATGGCACGCTGGCGTGCGGCAAGCTCGGAAGCTGCTGCCTGCAACATTGCATTGAAGATGCGCGACTCGATGTAACGCGGAAGCAGTGCGTCAAGCACCTGCTCCGGTTCCGGCTCGTATTCGTAGAGCGGCAACAGTTCATCGGCAGGAGTCTCGGACTCCTCCTCGACGACCTCGAGCGGCAGCAAACGAATGACCGTCGGTTCCTGAACGACCATGGACTTGAACTGGGTGAATACAACGTGGATTTCATCCACGCCGCCCACTTCAAATTCGTCGGCGAAGTCCTTGAGCAGGACCTCGCGCAGTTCGCGTGCGGTTTCAAACTCCGGGGCGTCGGTTCCACCGGTCCACACCTTCGCGTATTCGCGTCCGCGGAATTCAAAGTACGCCTGAGCCTTGCGGCCGACCAAGTAGGTCTTGACGTCCTTGCCTTCTTCATGGAGCAATTCAACGAGGTGCTCTGCCTGCTTCAAGACGCTGGCGGAGTAGGACCCGGCGAGCCCGCGGTCCGAGGTCATTACCAAGACTGCCGCGCGACGGATTGACTCCGGCTCGGTGGTCAGTGGGTGATCGATCTCGGACTGTGACGCGACGGCAGTAACAGCACGGGTAATCGCATTGGCGTACGGCAGCGATGCCGAGACACGCGCACGTGCCTTGCCAATACGGGAAGTAGCGATCAGTTCCATCGCCTTGAAGATCTTGCCCATCGACGTCGTCGATGCAATCTTCTGGCGGTAGACCCGGATCTGGGCTCCCATGTTTGTCCTTTCCTTATCCCTTTGTAGGGGTTGCCGCGCCGCGCAAGGTGGCGCGGCAACCCTTACTCAAAGGCGATGTCAGCGCTTTTGCTTGACGATCTTTTCCTGGTCGACGGATCCCTCGGCCAAGGCGTCGAATTCTTCGTGGCCAGCGGCGACAAGCTTGTCGTCGCCTTCACCGAAGAAGCCGGCCTTGAAATCGGCAATGTTCGACTTGAGCGATTCAACGGTCTCATCTTCGAGCTTGCCGGTCTCGGCGATCACGGTCAGCACGTTGGTGCGGTGACGCAAGTGAGCCAGGAAGTCGGTCTCGAAGCGGCGAACGTCTTCAACCGGGACATCGTCCAGGTAGCCGTTGGTACCGGCCCACACGGAGACAACCTGATCCTCGACCGCGAACGGTGCGTACTGTCCCTGCTTGAGCAGTTCCATCAGGCGTGCACCACGGGTCAGCTGCTGCTTGGAAGCGGCATCGAGGTCCGAGGCGAACATGGCGAAGGCCTGCATGTCGCGGTACTGAGCCAATTCAAGCTTCAACGTACCGGCAACCTTCTTCATGGCCTTGATCTGCGCCGAGCCACCAACACGGGACACCGAAACGCCCACGTCGACTGCCGGACGCTGGTTGGCGTTGAAGAGGTCCGACTGCAAGAAGATCTGGCCATCGGTGATGGAAATGACGTTGGTCGGGATGAACGCCGATACGTCGTTTGCCTTGGTTTCGATGATCGGAAGACCGGTCATCGAGCCCGCACCGAGTTCGTCGGAGAGCTTTGCACAACGCTCAAGCAAGCGGGAGTGCAAGTAGAACACGTCGCCCGGGTAAGCTTCGCGTCCTGGCGGACGGCGCAGCAACAGGGAAACGGCGCGGTAGGCTTCGGCCTGCTTGGACAGATCATCGAAGACGATCAGAACGTGCTTGCCGTCGTACATCCACTGCTGGCCAATGGCCGAACCGGCGTACGGTGCCAGGTACTTGAAGCCAGCCGGATCGGATGCCGGGGAGGCAACGATCGTGGTGTATTCCAGTGCTCCGTGGTCTTCAAGGGTCTGGCGCACTGCGGCAATGGTCGAAGCCTTCTGACCAATTGCCACGTAGATGCAGCGGACCTGCTTGTTGGTGTCGCCCGAAGCCCAGTTGGCCTTCTGGTTGATGATGGCATCCACGGCCAGAGCGGTCTTGCCGGTCTGACGGTCGCCAATGATCAGCTGACGCTGGCCACGGCCGATCGGGATCATCGCGTCGATGGCCTTCATGCCGGTCTGCAGCGGTTCGTGAACCGACTTGCGCTCGGTGACGCCTGGAGCCTGAGCTTCCAGTACGCGACGTCCGGTGGACGCGATCGGTCCCAGGTCATCGATAGGCTCGCCCAGCGGGTCAACCACGCGTCCCAGGAAGGCGTCGCCCACTGGTACCGAGAGGATCTCGCCGGTGCGCTCTACGCGCTGGCCTTCGGCGATGCCGGTGAAGTCGCCCAAGACGACGACACCGATCTCGCGGGTGTCAAGGTTCTGGGCCAGGCCCAGGGTGCCGTCTTCGAAGCGAAGCAGCTCATTTGCCATGACGGAGGGAAGACCCTCCACCTTGGCGATACCGTCACTTGCCGTGGTTACGCGGCCGACCTCGGTGCGCTCAGCTTTGCCCGGTTCGTAGGACGCTGCGAACTCATTCAAGGCATTGCGGACGTCGTCGGCGTTGATGGTCAAATCGGCCATCTGCAGTCCCTGCTCTCCTAAGTTGTGATTACCGCGATCAATCGTGTGCGGTAACCGAAAATTGATTCAGTCTATGGTGACTGGCTGGCAGGTAGACCCCTGAAGGGGGTCTACCTAGCCTGCCAACCGGCGGCGAAGATCCGACACGCGGGTTGCGATGGAAGCGTCTACCACTTCATCGCCCACCTTCACGCGGATGCCGCCGACTAGTTCCGGGTCGATGTTGACATTGATTTTCAAGTCTCGACCGTAAAGGTTATTCAGGCCTGCCTGCAGGCGCGCGAACTGCTCGGCGGTGAGGTCACGAGTGACGCTTACCTGGGCAATCCAGCGATCCTGACGCTTAGCCACCAATTCCACGAAGCGCTCCAGAAGTGCGACGGGCTTGAGCCCACGCGGCGAAGCGACGGCCTGGCGGATCAGCAGTGCCGATGCTTCACTGGCAGTCGGGACAAGCTTCAGCGCCAAGGCGCATTTCGCTTCCGTCGTTGCCTGAGCATCATCAAGTGCACGCTGCAGATCATGACTGGACCCAACAACACGGATGAACGCGAAGAGGTCTTCTTCGAGCCTCTCCAAGCCAGCGGAACCGCCCTGACGTTCGGCGACCATGATTGCAGCGTTAGCTGCCACGATCTCCAATGCATCGCCAATGTCTCGTGCCGAGCTCCAGCGCGAAGTGGCAAGACCAGCGACGGTGGCCTCGGCGTCGGCCGAAACCTTTCCGCGCAACAGCTGGGCTACAAGCCCCGCCTTGTCCGAAGCCCCACGGGCGGGATCAGTCAGTGCGCGACGCAGGCCTGCATCGCCGTCGATGACCCGAAGGGCACCGAACAGCTCTGTCGACAATTCCAAGGACGCGTGTGCAAGCTTGGTTTCCAACGACGCCAGCGCCGCGGCGAGTGACTCGCTCGATACACCTGCCATTAGTTCGATGCACCTGCGTTCTGCTGGTTTTCCAGATCTGCCAGGAACTTATCGACCACGCGAGCTGCGCGCTCGTCGTTCTCAAGAGCGTCGTCGACGATCTTGCTGGCCAGCGAAGTTGCCAGGGTTCCGACCTCGGCGCGCAGCGAGGTAACTGCTGCAACGCGCTCGGCTTCGATCTGACGGTGGGCCTGCTCAGTGATGCGAGCGGACTCCTCGGAGGCCTTGGTCTTCAGCTCAGCCAGGATCTGGGCACCTTCTTCGCGCGCGTCCTCACGGATGCGGTTGGCTTCGGTGCGTGCTTCCAGCAGCTGGGCCTTGTACTGCTCAAGGGTGGCGTTGGCTTCTGCCTGTGCGGCTTCAGCCTTCTCAAGTCCACCTTCGATGGCCGTAACGCGGTCCTGGTAGGACTTCTCGAATGCCGGGGCAATGTACTTGACCACGATGAACAACAGGACAGCGAAGCCTGCAGCAGTGACAAGAATTTCCCACGGGTTCGGAAGCAGAGGGTTGGCACCCTCACCTGCAGCGAGGATCAATTCGTTGCTGATCATTCTCACTCTTCCTTATCTCTTAGGTTCCAATTGCAATAGCCCTGCGATAGTGGCAGGGCCACCACCAAAGAAACTAAGCGCCGATGACGAAGGCGAAGACCAAGCCCAGGATTGCCAGTGCTTCTGCAAGGGCGAAGCCCAGCATGGCGATTGGCTGAAGGATGCGCTGTGCTTCCGGCTGACGAGCCACACCGTTGATGTAGGCAGCGAAGATCATGCCCACGCCGATGGCCGAACCGATAGCAGCCAGGCCGTAGCCGATCATGTTGAGGGAGCCGTGGAGTTCCATTTCGTTCCTTTCAAGATACCGACACTTTGTCGGCAGGTTGTGAGGTCATTCCCTGTTGAAGGGGAAAGCTTTGTGTTGGTTTAGTGCGAGCCCGAATGTTTAGTGGGCGTCTGCATCCAGGGCACCCTGGATGTAGATGGCGGTCAGCAGGGTGAATACGAAGGCCTGCAGGACCATGATCAAGAGTTCAAGGAAGTACATCGCTACGGAGCCGGCGATTACCGCAACGCCAACGGCGTTCATTGCCAGCGAATCCTGGACCATGATCAGGTAACGGGCGCCGGTGGCGGCGAGCATCACGATCATGTGGCCGGCCAGCATGGTGGCCATCAAACGCAGCGAGTGGGTCAGCGGGCGAACGATGAAGTTGGAGATGATTTCCAACGGCACCATCAGCGGCAAGATCCAGCCCGGCACGCCGGAAGGAACGACTGCGAGCTTGAAGTAGCGGATACCGTGGTTCTTCACGCCGACGGCAATCCAGGTGCCGTAGATGATGATCGCCATGGCGTACGCCGAACCAGCGTGCGAGAACGATGGGATCTGAAGGAACGGAATCGCGCCGAAGAGGTTGTTCAGCAGGACGAAGAAGAAGGTTGCGAAAAGCAGCGGCACCCAGGGGCGGAAGTTCTTTTCGCCGATGATGTCGCGGCCCACGGAGTTGCGAACAAATCCGTAGGCGCTCTCTGCAAGGAACTGAGCCTTGCCTGGAACCAACTTCGGGTTCTTAATTGCGGACTTGAAGAACCACACGATCAAGATGATCGAAAGGATGATCATGATCATCTGCTTGCCGAAACCGGTCCCGTACTCGGCTAGCCAAGGAAACACCTCGGGAAGGTGGGTGTCGGAAATTGTCGGCGGGACATATGGTTCTGTGGCCGTCGGAAGCGCAAACGCGGTCAACGCGCTGTCCTCTCTGCAGTTTCGGTCATGGGGCAAAGTTGGTGACTCGGCGCAGGGCACCGCTCACCGTGTGAAGTTCTGGTGGTCGATCTCATTACTCGGTACTGTCTTCGCGGCGTCGGTGCCGTTGATGATGGCTAGCCAAGAAGTATCCCGCGGTGGCACCAAGCAGCGCACCAACGAAGAGTATCCATCGGGTGTCCAGTAAAAGATCCAGACCCCAGCCTATCAAACCCCAAGCGATGAGCCCGCCAACGATGTAGTTGATGAATTCACGCACCGGGCGTTCATGAGGCATTTCATCGGGGTGCTTAGCGTGGGCTTCCATGCTGGTCCTCCCCACTTCCGGGCGGGGTCGGCTCCTCGTCGGCAAAGATGGGGAGGCGGGCCTTGGAGAAGGCGCGGATCTCACCAATTTGCCAAAGGACCAAGGAACCGATGGCCCCCCACATGAATGCGGGACGGTTAACCCAGTCGGGAAGCCCGGAAAAGAGCACTAGGAAACCCATGCCGAAGATCTTGAGCACATAGGTGAACAAGAAGGCCGGCAAGGCCCAGCTGCTGCGATATCGGCCAACCAGTTCGGCGATGAGCAGGCTGACGCCAAAGAAGATGATAACCAGACCCACGGCAAACCCAATGGAACCAGCCATGTCTGCGCCAAGAATCGGCCAAAGCACCAGGGAAACGGCAGCGCCGACACTGATCGTGTAGGCGGTGCAGGTCTTCAGGATGCCCGCCCAAGGGGAACGCGGAGCCGACGACGCGGCAAGCGCACCGTTGGCTTTCGAGCCGCGAACCGGCTTGATCATCTGCATCCTATTCCCTTGTATACAGCGGCCCCTGGCACAGGGTATCTGCGCAACAAGGAGTTTGATGGGGATTGACCTCCAGTGGAAGCCTCATTGAATTCTACACGAGATAGAACGACTGCTCGACTTGGGGGTTCCTCCCCTGCCCGATCGCCGCACCGGCTACTTCTCGCGATCGGCCTTCAGCTGCGTGTAGCCTTCCCGGATCTTCGGCCACCACGTGGCCAATCCCACAAAAACAATTGCCGCAACATAAACGGGAACAACGATTCGCCGGTTCCCCAGCGAGAAAGCCATCACCCCGGAGGCACACAGCGCCGCCCACAGATACATCAGGATGACCGTGGTCTGCTCGCTGTGCCCGCCCTGGACCATGCGGTGGTGCATGTGCCCCTGGTCGGCGTGGAACGGCGACTGCCCCCGGGACATGCGCCGGATGACGGATAGCCCCAGGTCCAAGAGCGGGAGCATGATCACCGCTGCGGGGAGGATGACCGGCATGTAGGCAGGCACGTTGCGGAATCGGAAAGCGTCCTCCCCCAGCACGTCGCCCGTGACAGCGATTGAGGAAACGGCAAGCAGCAACCCGATCGCCAACACACCACTCTCCCCCATGAAGATGGAGGCCGGGTTGAAGTTGTGCGGCAGGAATCCGAGCGTGGCGCCCAGGAGTATCGCGCACAGTAGTGCGGAGAAGTTTGAGTAGTCCTCGGCGTCCACGCGCGTCGCAAGGTAGTAGCTGTAGATGAAGAACGTTGCCGCGCCAATTGCGGAAACCCCGGCGGCCAGCCCATCGAGGCCGTCCATGAAATTGATGGCATTCATGATCAAGACGATCAGGAGGATCGTGACCGCCACTCGCGCCACTTGTGAATCGAAATGCACCGATCCGACGGGCAGCGCCTTGATGACGATCCCGTGGCTGGCGATGATCAGGCCGATGGATATCTGCCCGATCAGCTTGATCCACCATTTCAGGTCCATCAGGTCGTCGAGGACCCCCATGACCAGCACCACGGCCAGCGCGATGGCCACGCCCTGGACCGGTTCGGTGTTCCTGAACACTCCGTCCAGAAATGGGATCCGGCTGGCCATCGCGAGACCGAGGTAGATCGCGCCGATTATTGCCACGCCGCCGAGCTTGGGCGTCGGACGCTTGTGCATGTCACGCTTGCGCACCGAATCCTCGGGCAGGAACCGGGCGCCGACGGCGCGCAGCACCGGCGTCAGCAAGTATGAGGTTATGAACGCGACCCCGATCAGCAGGAGATAAGTTCTCATGAGTCGGTGGTCGACTCCATTGCCCCGCGGGTTTCCCCGGTATCTTCAGGCGCGTCGGATTCGGGGGCTGCGTCGGCTTCGGCGCTGTCGTCGGGGGTCTCCGCCGGAGGCACTTCGCCCAGGCCCAGCAGGCCGGGAACGACCACGCGCAATGCTTCCAGGCCGAGCGCGCCCTCGCGAACCACGCGCGGCGGGTTCAGGGTGCAGTCGATGATGGTGGAGCTCAGGGCTTCGCCGCTGACGGGGCGCGGCCCCGCCTCGAGGTAGACGTCGACTGATTCGCCAAGCTGCTCGAAGGCCTCGGCCGCGGTGGCCGCGGCGGGATGGCCAGTGCGGTTGGCCGAGGACACGGCCAGCGGGCCGGTGACTGCCAGCAGGTCGCGGGCCACCTCGTCGTCGGGAACCCGCAACGCCACGGTTCCGCGGGTCTCCCCCAGGTCCCAGGTCAGCGACGGCTGGGCCTGCAGGATCAGGGTGAGTGCGCCGGGCCAGAATTCCTCGGCAAGCGCCCGGGCGTCCTCCGGCACATCGACGGCAAGCCCGTCCATGGTCTGGATCGCGGGAATCAGGACCGGAGGCGGCATGTTCCGTCCCCTGCCCTTGCAAGCCAGCAATGTGGACACCGCCTGGGCGGAAAATGCGTCGGCGGCGATGCCGTAGACGGTGTCCGTGGGCATCACAATGCAACGCTGCGCGGAGAGCGCGGTTTGCGCGGCCGCCAGTCCGGCATCGCGTTGCTGGCTATCTAGGGCGTCAAAACGTGAAGTCACGCGGTCCATTCTTCCATGTGTAGGGTCCTGCTAGCGGCGGATTCCGCTGGTCGAGCGATCGCGGCCGGTCAGATCGCGGTGCGTCTGGATGTTGCTCCAGACGCCGCCCTCCTCAAACAGGGCGGCCATTTGGGGTGCCTGGACCTCCGCGTGCTCCATCACGAACAGCCCGCCGGGGCGCAGCAGCCTTGCCGCGGAGCGCTCGGCGGCACGCGGCATGACCATGCCGTCGTCGCCTCCGCCGTAGAGTGCCATCTGCGGGTCATGCTCCCGGGCCTCGGGCTCGCGCGGAACGGCGTTGGCCGGGATGTACGGGGGGTTGGAGACCACCACGTCGCAGGTGCCGTCCAGTTCCGCAAACGCGTCCCGCATGTCGCCCTGGATGAGGTGCACCCCCAACGGGGCAAGGTTGCGTTGTGCATAGGGGAAGGCGAGGTCGGAAAGTTCGACCGCGTGCACCTCGGCGCCGGCCAGCTCGTGGGCCAGCGAACCGGCGATGGCGCCGGAACCCGTGCCCAGGTCTACCAGGCGCGGGGCCGGCAGTTCCCGGGCGAAGTCGACGGCGATCTGCACCACGGTCTCCGTCTCCGGACGCGGCACAAACACCCCGGGGCCCACCGCGAGCTCCAGGTACCTGAAGTAGGCGACGCCGGTGAGGTGCTGCAGCGGGACGCGGGTTGCCCGCCGCGCCACCAGTCGGCCATAGGCGGCATCGTCCGCGACGGAGAAGGACTCCCCCATCATCTGCAGGCTCTTGAGCCGCCCGCGGCTGGTGTTCAGCACGTGGGCGGCCAGCAGCTCGGCGTCCACCGCCGGGGAGGGGACGCCGGCCGCGGCCAGGGTTGCCGTGGCTTCGGCCAACACCTCAGCCAGGGGCTGGCCGAAACACTTGTCGGACATGGCTGTTTAGTCCTTGTCCCCGCCGATGGCGTCCAGACGCTGCTGCTCGTCCATTTCGATGCAGGAGTTGATCAACGGATCAAGGTCGCCGTTCATGACCGCATCAAGGTTGTAGGCCTTGTACCCTGTGCGGTGGTCGGCGATGCGGTTTTCGGGGTAGTTGTAGGTGCGGATGCGCTCGGAGCGGTCCATGGTGCGCACCTGCGACTTGCGGATGTCGGAGTTCTCCGCGTCGATGATTGCCTGCTGGTGCGCAAGGATGCGCGAACGCAGCACGCGCATGCCCGCCTCGCGGTTCTGCAGCTGCGACTTCTCGTTCTGCATTGCCACCACGATGCCCGTGGGAAGGTGGGTGATGCGCACCGCGGAGTCGGTGGTGTTCACGGACTGGCCGCCGGGGCCCGAGGACCGGTACACGTCGATCTTCAGGTCGTTCGCGTGGATCTCGACCTCTTCGGGCTCGTCGACCTCGGGAAGGATCAACACGCCGGCGGCCGAGGTGTGGATGCGTCCCTGGGACTCGGTCTGCGGCACGCGCTGCACTCGGTGCACGCCGCCCTCGAACTTCAGGTGCGCGTACACGCCCTCAGCCGGGTCGTTCGACTTACCCTTGATGGCAACCTGGGCGTCCTTGTAGCCGCCGAGGTCCGACTCGTTGAACGAGATCATCTCGGTCTTCCAGCCCTTGGCTTCCGCGTAGCGGGTGTACATGCGCAGCAGATCCGCCGCGAACAGCGCGGCCTCGTCGCCGCCTTCGCCACCCTTGACCTCGAGGATGACGTCGCGTGCATCGTTGGGGTCGCGCGGGATCAGCAGGCGGCGGAGCTTTTCCTCGGCTGCCGGCATGGCCTCCTCGAGCTCGGCGACCTCGTCGGCGAAGTCCGGGTCTTCCTCGGCCATTTCGCGGGCTGCCTCGAGGTCCTCGGTCATCTGCTTCCAGCGCTTGTGCGCCTCGACGATGCCGTTGAGCTGGGCGGAGCGGCGTCCGAGCTTGCGGGCAAGGCCCTGGTCCTGGTAAACGGCGGGGTCCGAGAGCTGGGCCTGCAGGGCAGCGTGCTCATCGAGTAGTCCCTTGACGGACTCAAACATGGGTTTCAACTTCTTTCACGACGACTGGTTCCATTCTAAGGAACGAAAGGGGGAATTCGGTGTTAACGACCGACGCCCGATCCCGCCGTGCCCGCGAAAAGCGGGCACGGCAAAACCGGGCGTATGGCGTAGCTAGGCGTCGTTCTTGGAACCCAGCGTGGTCTTGTTGATGAGCATCAGGAACTCGGCGTTCGAGGAGGTCTCGCGGATCTTGCCCGTGAGGGTTTCCAGTGCCTGCTGCGTGTCGAGGCCCGAGAGCACGCGGCGCAGGCGCCACATGATGCGAACCTCGTCCGGGGACAGCAGGTTCTCTTCGCGGCGGGTGCCCGACTCGTTGACATCGACGGCCGGGAAGATGCGCTTGTCCGCGAGCTTGCGGGACAGGCGGAGTTCCATGTTGCCGGTGCCCTTGAACTCCTCGAAGATGACCTCGTCCATCTTGGAACCGGTCTCGACGAGCGCGGTGGCCAGGATGGTCAGCGAGCCGCCGTTTTCGATGTTGCGGGCTGCACCGAAGAAGCGCTTCGGCGGGTACAGCGCCGAGGAATCGACGCCGCCGGAGAGGATGCGTCCGGAGGCCGGGGCCGCCAGGTTGTACGCACGGCCCAGGCGGGTCATCGAGTCCAGCAGGACCACGACGTCCATGCCCATTTCCACCAGGCGCTTGGCGCGCTCGATGGCGAGCTCGGCGACGGTGGTGTGGTCGTCGGCCGGGCGGTCGAAGGTCGAGGCAATGACCTCGCCCTTGACGGTGCGCTGCATGTCGGTGACTTCTTCGGGACGCTCGTCAACCAACACCATCATGAGGTGGACCTCGGGGTTGTTGATGGTGATGGCGTTCGCGATCGACTGCAGGATCAGCGTCTTGCCGGCCTTCGGCGGCGAAACGATCAGGCCGCGCTGGCCCTTGCCGATCGGGGCAACCAGGTCGATGACACGCGGGCCGACCAGCTTCGGGTCGGTCTCCAGGCGCAGGCGGTCCTTCGGGTACAGCGGGACCAGCTTGGAGAAGTCAA
Organism: Paeniglutamicibacter kerguelensis; assembly: GCF_017876535.1. Lineage (NCBI taxonomy): Bacteria > Bacillati > Actinomycetota > Actinomycetes > Micrococcales > Micrococcaceae > Paeniglutamicibacter > Paeniglutamicibacter kerguelensis. Next base: position 1,033,532 of record NZ_JAGIOF010000001.1, on the reverse strand, counting down.
CGCGGTTGGCGTTCTCTTCCGGGGTCTTGCCGTTGATGGCCGTCAGCTTCACCAGGGCATTGAACTTGGCGCGGGTGTTGGCGTTCTCGTTCTCGCGCGGTGCACGGATGGCACCAACGACGGCGTCGCCCTTGCGCAGGTTGTACTTCTTGACCTGGTTCAGGGTCACGTAGACGTCGTTCGGGCCGGCAAGGTAGCCGGTGGTGCGGATGAACGCGTAGTTGTCCAGCACGTCCAAGATGCCGGCGACGGGCAGCAGCACGTCGTTCTCGTTCATCTCGGTGTCGTCGACATCCGGCTGGTTGCGGTTGCGGCGGTTGCGGGAGTTACGGTCATTGCGGTCGTTGCGATCGCCACGTTCATTGCGTTCGCCACGGTCGTTGCCGCGCTCGTTGCCGCCACGCTCGTTGCGTTCGCGGTTGCGCTCGCGGTTGCGTTCGTTGCGTTCGCGGTTGCGCTCGCGGCGGTTGGCGTTGCGGTCCTCGGCGGACTCGCGCACGCGCTCCTCGGCCTTCTCGGCAGGCTTTTCGACGGCCTTTTCCTCGGCGGCCTCGGGGGCCTCCACGGATTCGGCCTGTTCAACGTTGCTCTCGCGGCGGTTGCGGTTGCGGTCGCGGCGGTTGCGGTTGCGGTCGTTGCGCTCGCTTCGCTCCGGGCGGCCCTCGTGGGTGCCCTCGGCGGTCTCGCCCTCGCTTGCAACGGCGGTCGCGGACTCGGCGGTCTCGGCGGTTGCCGCCGCAGGCTTGCCTTCGGCTGCGGGCGCGCTGGGAGCGGACTCGGCGCGGCGGTTGCGGGAGTTGCGACGCGGTGCGCGTTCCTCGGCGGCGGGCGCCTCGGCGACCTCGGCGGTTTCCGTTGCCACGGCCGGAGCGGCCACGGTTCCGGTGGATTCGGCACGACGGCTGCGGCCGCGGCGCGGTACGCGGTCCTCGGAGGCGGGCGCCTCTGAAGCCTCGGCCGGAGCTTCGGTCTTGGTTTCCGCGGCAGCCTTGGCGGTGCGCTTGGCCGGGGCCTTGGCCTCTGTCTTGGTTTCCGCTGCCGCTTCCACCTTCGGTTCGGCCTTGGCCTTGGCCTTGGCATCGCGGTCGGCTACGGAGCCACCGCGCTGGTGGCTGGAAATCGCGGTGACAAGATCGCTCTTGCGCATCCGGGATCCGCCGGTGATACCCAGCTGGGACGCAAGCGCCTGCAATTGTGCAAGCTTAAGGCCGGCAAGTCCGCCGCCCTTGGATGCGTTGTTTTCTTCCACGCCTGCATTCAGGCTGGTGGTTTCGGTCACGAAGGTTCCTTCCCCCTCGTCGGGCGGATCGCATCAGAGAGATCCGCAACGTTTGACTGCCCTTTGCCCGCGTCAGATGCGGAAAAGGTTGAACCGTGCATGGACCCGGTGAAGGCCAATACCTCGGTCGATCTTGCGTGGGACACATCAAAGGATTGGATGCCCATCAAAGACGATGAACTCAATCGGATGGTGTGAGGGTGCTTGCGCGCCTGGCTAAAAGTGGTTTGGCGGCGGTCAGGCGCCGCGAAAACGCGGCGATCGACGATTGCACTAAACGCAATGAATCATTCCCAAGATCTGGGATGGTTCTTTTAGGGACTTGTGCTAAGCACTTCTACTCTAACACCGCTTTGCGGCACAGACGGAATCTGGACACGCCAAGAAGTTTCGCGGTGATCCGCGGCATGTCCCGCGATGGCCCGCGCCACGGCCTCGGCCTCCTCGTTCCCCGCACACAGCACCAACACCGTGGGACCGGCACCCGATACGACCGCCGCGTGGCCAAGGGCCCGCAGGTGTGTGATCAGTGCGGCGCTCGGGGCCATGGCCGGGGCCCTGAACGACTGGTGCAGGAAGTCCTCGGTTCCAAGCAGCAACGCGCTTGGCTCGTGGGCCAATGCGTGGATCAATAGCCCCACGCGCCCGCCGTTTGCGGCGGCAACTGCATGCGGAACCGTCTCCGGCAGCAGGCCGCGGGCCGCATGGGTGGAAAGTTCGACGTCCGGAATGGCAATGACCGGGACGATCGATTCGTGCAGCACCCCGTTGAGGGTGCCGAATCCGCTCCCGGCAACCCAGGACAGAGTGAGCCCCCCGAAGATGGCCGGGGCCACGTTGTCCGGGTGGCCTTCCCAGCGCGCGGCGGCCTGGAAGATTTCCTCCAGGCCCTCCTGCGCGTCGGCGGGAAGCAGTGCGTTGGCTGCCGCCAACGCACTGACCATGGCAGCGGCGCTGGAGCCCATGCCGCGGCCGTGGGGAATGCGGTTTGTCGCTTCAAGGCGCAGGCCGCAGGCCTCGTAGCCGAGCTCGGCCCAGCGTTCCAGGATGGTCTTGGCGATCAGGTGGGTCTCGTCGGTGGGCAGCGACTCCGCGCCCTCCCCCGTCATCCGGACCACGACCCCGGGCTCCGCAAGCGTGTGGACCACCAGCGTGTCGAACACCGACAACGCCATGCCCAACACGTCGAAGCCCGGCCCCAGGTTGGCCGTCGTTGCCGGCACGTGCACGGCAATGGTCTGTCCGGCCTGTATTTGCGCCATGTTGCGTTTATTCCCTTGGTGAATTGCGTTTAGGCAAGGCCGAGTGCGCCGGCTACGGCGACAACATCGAATTCGACCTTGGTCGGTGAAACCTCGGAACCGTCTGCGGTCTTCAGGGCCCAGTCCGGGTCCTTCAGGCCGTGGCCGGTCACGGTGATCACGATGGTCTTGCCCGTTGGCACGTCGCCCGCGGCGTGGTGCTTGATCAACCCGGCGACTCCCGCCGCGGAGCCCGGCTCCACGAAGACGCCCTCGCGGGAGGAGAGCCAGCGGTGGGCCGCGAGGATTTCCTCGTCGGTCACCGAGTCGATGATTCCGCCGGACTCGTCGCGGGCCTCCTCGGCCTGCTTCCAGGATGCGGGGTTGCCGATGCGGATGGCGGTGGCGATGGTATCCGGCTCGGTCACCGGGTGGCCCAGCACGATGGGTGCGGCGCCGGCGGCCTGGAAGCCCCACATGATCGGGGTCTTGGTGGACACCGGTGCGAGCACGTCGCCGGCCTGGTTGGTGTACTCGGAGGAGTACTCCTTGTAGCCCTTCCAGTAGGCGGTGATGTTGCCCGCGTTGCCCACCGGCAGCACGTGGTAGTCCGGGGCGTCGCCCAGGTAGTCGACAACCTCAAACGCGCCGGTCTTCTGGCCCTCGATGCGTGCCGGGTTCACCGAGTTCACCAGGAACACCGGGTAGTTTTCGCTCAGCTTGCGGGCGACCTCGAGGCAGTTGTCGAAGTTGCCGTCGATCTGGATGATGTCCGCGCCGTGGGCGATCGCCTGGGACATCTTGCCCATGGAGATCTTTCCGTCCGGGACCAGCACGGCGCACTTGAGGCCGGCCTGGGTTGCGTAGGCGGCGGCGGAGGCCGAGGTGTTGCCGGTGGAGGCGCAGACAACGGCCTTGGCGCCGGCCGCAACGGCGGCGGTCATGGCCATGGTCATGCCGCGGTCCTTGAAGGACCCGGTCGGGTTCATGCCCTCGACCTTCAGGTAGACGGTTGAACCGGTAAGTTCACTCAGCGCCGGGGCGAACACCAGGGGTGTTCCGCCCTCGCCGAGGGTGACGATCTTGGTGTTTTCGTCAACGGGCAGGCGGTCGGCGTATTCGCGGATGACTCCGCGCCACTGGTGGGCCACTTAGTTTCCTTCAACTCGCAGGACAGAGATTACTTCTTGGACGGCAGCCAACTCCGCCACTGCCGCAACGGTGGCGGAGAGGGCGGATTCGGTGGAGCGGTGGGTGACGATGCGCAGCTCGGCGACAGCAGGCGCCGAGTCCCGGTTCACGGTCTGGCGCAGGGCCTCGATGGAGACGCCGTTCGTGGCAAAGATCGAGGCGATCGAGGCAAGCACGCCCGGTTCGTCGGAGACCCGCAGGCCGATGGCGTAGCTGGTGGCGGCCTGCGCGAAGTCCATGACCTGCACGGACTGTTGGGTGGCGATGGCCGGCAGCGGGCCGCCGGAAACCACGCGGCGTGCCACGGCGACGGTGTCGCCCAGCACCGCGGAGGCGGTCGGCGATCCGCCGGCGCCGCGGCCGTAGAACATCAGTTCGCCGGCGTTTTCCGCCTCGACGAAGACCGCGTTGAACGCGCCGTGCACGGCGGCCAGCGGGTGAGTGCGGGGCAGCAGCGTCGGGTGCACGCGCACGCCGATGCCGTTCTCGCCGCGTTCGGCGATGGCCAGCAGCTTGATGACCATTCCGGCGTCCTTGGCGGCAGCCACGTCGCCGGCGGTGATCTTCGAGATGCCTTCGCAGTACACGTTTTCCAGGGCGAAATCGGTGTGGAAGGCCAGCGAGGCGAGGATCGCGGCCTTGGCCGCGGCATCGTGCCCCTCGACGTCGGCCGTCGGGTCCGCCTCGGCGTAACCCAGGGCCTGGGCCTCGGCGAGCACGTCGTCGAACTGGGCGCCGGTGGTGTCCATGGCGTCGAGGATGAAGTTGGTGGTGCCGTTGACGATGCCCATGACCTTGGTGATCCGGTCGCCGGAGAGCGAGTCGGAGATCGGGCGCAGGATCGGGATGGCGCCGGCGACGGCTGCCTCGTAGCGTAGCTGGGCGTCGTTGGCGAAGGCCAGGGCGCTCAGTTCCGCACCGCGGGCCGCCAGCAGCGCCTTGTTTCCGGTGATGACCGAGGCGCCGCGGCTCAGTGCGCGGCCGATCAGCTCGCCGGCGGGCTCGAGGCCGCCGAGCAGCTCGATGACGATGTCCGCGTCGTCGACCAGGGCGGCCGAGTCGGTGGTGAACAGCTCGGCGGGAATCTGCCCGTCGCGCTGGGTTGCTACATTGCGTACTGCAATGCCCGTCAATTCGAGTTTTGCCCCTGCGCGGTCGGCAAGCACCGATGCGTCTTCCAGCAGGATGCGTGCCACCTGGGCACCCACGTTGCCGCAGCCGAGCAGGGCCACCTTCAGTGTCTTCACGTTTCTAACTATGCTCCCAAGTCGCGGGCCAACAGATCGGCTTCGGTTTCCCTGCGGATGATGGCGCGTGCGGCACCGTCCCGCACCGCAACGACGGCCGGGCGGCCCAGGTAGTTGTAGTTGCTGGCCAATGCCCAGCAGTACGCCCCGGTTCCCGGTACGGCGAGCAGATCGCCGGCGGCAACATCCTCGGGCAGGTAAACGTCCCTTACGACTATGTCACCGGACTCGCAGTGTTTGCCAACCACGCGGGAAATAATCGGTTCACTTGCCGTCACACGGGACGCCAGCACGGCGGTGTAGTCGGCGTCGTAGAGCACCGGGCGGGCGTTGTCGCTCATGCCGCCGTCGACCGAAACGTAGCGGCGCGGCACCAGGGTGCCGTCCCCGGTCTCCACCTGGACGCTCTTGCGCACGCCGGCCTCGTAGAGGGTGAAGGTGGAGGTGCCGGCAATGGCGCGGCCCGGTTCGATGGAGATGCGCGGCACGGCGATGCCCAGCTCGAGGGCGGTTTCGCCGACGACCTTGGCCATGGCGGCCGCAAGCGTTGCCGGGGCGCTCGGGGTGTCAACCTCGGTGTAGGCAATGCCGTAGCCGCCGCCCAGGTCCAGTTCCGGGAGTTCCACGCCGTGGATTTCCTTGATCCCGGCCAGGAAGCCGAGCATCTTCTGCGCGGCCAGGGCAAAGCCCTCGGCCTCGAAGATCTGGGAGCCGATGTGGGCGTGCAGGCCCAGCAGGTTCAGCTCCTCGTGCTCCAGCGCAAAGCTGACGGCCGCGGCGGCCGGGGAAACGTCCCCGCCCACCGGGATCATGGAGAGCCCGAACTTCTGGTCCTCGTGCGCGGTGGCGATGAACTCGTGGGTGCTGGCGTGCACGCCGGGGGTCAGCCGCAGCATGACGTTGGCGCGCTTGCCGGTTCCCCGGGCCAGCACCGCGACGCGCTCGAGCTCGTCGAGCGAGTCGACGACGATGCGGCCCAGGCCCGCCTCGATTGCCGTGCTGATCTCGGTGACCGATTTGTTGTTGCCGTGCAGCGAGAGGTTCTCCGCGGGCACGCCGGCCACGCGGGCGACCGCCATTTCGCCGCCGGAGCAGGTGTCCAGGCGCAGGCCCTCGGCGGTGACCCAGCGGGCCACCTCGGTGCTCAGGAACGCCTTGCCGGCGTAGTAGACATCCACGCCGCCGCACAACTCGGCAAAGGCGGCGTCGAATGCCTGCTTGAATCCGCGGGCTCGGGCCCGGAAGTCGTTTTCGTCAAGCACGAACAGCGGGGTGCCGAACTCCTTGGCGAGTTCCGAGACCGGCAGGCCCTGGACGGCCAGTTCCCCGCCGGCAGTACGGGCCACGCCCGCGGCCCACTCGATGGGGCGCAGGGCGTTGGCGTCCTCGGGGAAGGACAGCCACTGGGGTGCAAGGGGGGAAAAAGCCATGTGATTACATCTTCTCCGGCGCGGACACGCCCAGCAGGCCAAGGCCGTTGGCCAGGACCTGGGTGGTGGCGTCGTTCAGCCATAGTCGGGTGCGGTGGATGGCCTCGACCGGCTCGTCGCCGATCGGGGTGACGCGGCAGGCGGCGTACCAGGAGTGGTAGGCGCCGGCGAGCAGCTCGATGTGGCGGGCCACGCGGTGCGGCTCGCGGTGCGTCGCGGCCTGGGCGACCACGGACGGGAACTGCCCGAGCGCGGCCAGCAGGTCGTTTTCGGTTTCGTGGGTCAGCAGCGTTGCATCGAAGTCGGTGCGGGTGACACCCTTCTCGACGGCGTTGCGGGCCGCTGCGGCCGAGCGCGCGTGGGCGTACTGGACGTAGAACACGGGGTTGTCGTTGGTGTTCTTCTTCAGCTGCGCCGGGTCGATCGTCATCGGCGAATCGGCCGGGTAGCGGCCCAGCGAGTAGCGCAGCGCGTCGGCGCCGAGCCAGTTGATCAAGTCGCGCAGCTCGATGATGTTGCCGGCGCGTTTGGACAGGCGGGCGCCGTTCACGGAGATCAGCTGGCCGATCAGCACCTCGATGTTGACCTTCGGGTCGTCGCCCGCGGCGGCGGCAATGGCCTCCAGGCGCTTGACGTAGCCGTGGTGGTCGGCACCGAGCAGGTAGATCTTCTCGGAATAGCCGCGGTCCTTCTTGGAAAGGTAGTAGGCGGCGTCGGCGGCGAAGTAGGTGGGCTCGCCGTTGGCACGGATCAGCACGCGGTCCTTGTCGTCGCCGAAGTCCGTGGTGCGCAGCCACACGGCGCCGTCGGTGTCGTCGATGTGTCCCTGTTCGCGCAGGCGTGCCACGGCGTCCTCGACGGCGCCCCCGGCATGCAGCTCCTCCTCGGAGAAGAACACGTCGAACTCGACGCCGAAGTCGTTCAGCGTCTCCTTGATGTCGGCCATCTGCGCCACGTAGGCGGCGTGGCGGATGATCGGCAGGGCCGCTTCCTTGGTGAGCATGCGGATGTCCGGGTGCGCCGAGGTAACGGCGTGGGACAGCTCCTTGATGTACTCGCCCGGGTAGCCGCCCTCCGGCACCGGCAGGCCGTGCAGGCGGTTGTAGACGGAGAGGGCAAAGATGTTCATCTGGTTGCCGGCGTCGTTGATGTAGTACTCGGAAGTGACGGTTGCGCCGCTGGCCTTGAGCACGCGTGCGATCGAGTCGCCCAAGGCGGCCCAGCGGGTGTGGCCGATGTGCAGCGGGCCGGTCGGGTTCGCGGAGACGAACTCCATGTTGATGTTGTGGCCGACCAGGGCCTCGTTGGTGCCGTAGGCGGCACCGGCCTCGACGATGGTCTTGGCGAGCTCGCCCGCGGCACCGGCCTCGAGGGTGATGTTCAGGAAGCCAGGACCGGCGATGTCAACCTTGGCGACGCCGCTGGCGTCTGCCAGGCGCGTGGCAAGGATCTGGGCGAAGTCGCGCGGGTTCATCCCGGCCTTCTTGCCCAGCTGCAGGGCGATGTTGGTGGCCCAATCGCCGTGCTCGCGACTCTTCGGTCGCTCCACACGCACAATCTCGGGTACTTCAACGGAAATCTGGCCAGCGTCGACAGCGTCGCGGAGGCAAGCGGAAATGGCTGTGGAGAGTTCTTCAGGAGTCACCCCTCAAGGATAACCGGGGCGCAACGGCTCCACCGACGTTGTGACGCCGCGACGTCGCACACATCAACACCGCATTTGACCCGCTCCCCCGCCGCGCTGGCCGCCAATTTGTGATTCGGCACTTCACACCTGCTAAGCTCTTTTACGTTCCCAGCTGGAAATGATTCGTTTTCCGAGAAATCGGTTGTCGAAGTCCGGCACGCCCTCGTAGCTCAGGGGATAGAGCGTCCGCCTCCGGAGCGGAAGGTCGAAGGTTCGAATCCTTTCGAGGGCACCAAGGAAAACCCCTTGTTTCGCGGCAATCATGCGCGGAGCAAGGGGTTTTTTGTTTTGCCAGGATCCAGCCCGGGGCCGGACCCCGCCCTATGCGGCCAGGTGGCGCCCTTCCTCCTCGGCAGGCTTCACGGCAAGCGCCGCCACGGATCCCGCGGCACGGCTTGCCGAATCGTTTTCGCGGGCCAGGAACGTTCCCAATTCGCTGATGGTGCTCATCAACGGGGCGGGGAAGACAACCGTGGAGTTCTTGTCCACCCCCAGCTCCACCAGCGTCTGGAGATTCCGCAATTGAAGGGCCAACGGGTGGGCCATCATGGTGTCCGAGGCCTTGCCGAGCGCCGCGGCGGCCAGGGACTCGCCCTCCGCGGCAATGATCTTTGCCCGCTTTTCACGTTCGGCCTCAGCTTGGCGGGCCATGGCACGTTTCATGCTGTCCGGAAGCTGGATGTCCTTGAGTTCGACCAGGGTCACTTCGACCCCCCATTCGAGCGTCGTCACATCCAGGACTTCGCGGATCCCCGAGTTGATGACGTCCGTCTCGGCCAGCGTTTCATCAAGGGTGTGCTGGCCAACCACCTTGCGCAAGGTAGTCTGGGCGATTTGGTCGATGGCCGCGTTGACGTTTTCGATGGCAACCACCGACTTCACAGCATCAACGACACGGAAGTACGCGACTGCCGAGACATCGACGCTGACGTTGTCCCGCGTGATGATGCCCTGGGACTGGATGGGCAGCGTGATGATTCGCAGGGAGACCTTCGTCAGCCGGTCGATCACGGGGATGATGATCACCAGACCCGGTTTCCTTGCGCCGATGACGCGGCCCAGACGGAAGACCACGCCCTTTTCATATTGCTTGACCACGTGGATGGCAAGCACGGCAAGCAGGATTGCCAGCAAAATGACAACCACGTAGATGACGATGGTGAGTACCATGGCATGTCCTTGGGACGACTGCTCTATCCAGACGTTGAACTCACAGGGAACCGCCGGCGGCCGGTCATTACCCGTCGCCGCGAAGGTTACGCTTGAAGCGCTTGGATCTATACCTTAAATGTAGGCCCGTCGTCGATGCCGGCAGAGGGTCCAAAGGCCCTATGCGGTACGAAAAATGCATCCGGCACCGCTGGCGGGGAAGCTGCCAATTGACGCGTCGCACTCCGCAAACATGCCTCCGGTCCGGGTCGGCCCGATGCCAACGGCCCCCTCCCGGGAAACAATGCGCCCTCTAAGACTTGGCGAAGGATCTTGCAGCGGCCGCCGGCGGTCCAGGGTTTGCCTGCCGCTACGCCACCGGGACCTGTGTTTCCGCATCCGCAGCCGGGAGCGCATCGCCGGCCGGACGCTGGAGCAATTCAAGAACCACCACAGCAATGACGGCTGCCACCAGCGTCCAGATGACCACGCCTGCCGTCAGCGGCCGCACGAAGAGAATGACCAGTGCCCCTGCAACGGCGATCACGAGGCGGAGCAGTAGCCGTTGGCGATAGAGCCACTCCCCCGTGCGTCCGGTGCTTATTCCGTGGCGTTGTGCGGCTTCGCGGACCTGCTTCATCCCCTGCCCGAAGAATCCACGAAGGCGCCGTGGCGTGCGGAACGGCCCGGCGTACCAAGCGACAACGGCGACAGCGACGGCGAGCACAAGGATGGCCGTACTGACTGTCTGCAGTAATTCCACCACAGTTGCATACACCGGGCCGGCGACGTCACCCGGGAGCAGCGACGGGCTGACGGATGCAAGGAAGACGATGTTTCCGGCCGCGAGAGCCGCCACCGTGATCGCCATCGCCAGCGCCAACGCGATGGCCGCCCAGATCAATGCCACCACCTTGCGCCGGGCAACAAGGACGCCCGCCGCAAGGAAGAGCAGCGACGCCCACGGCAACCAGGTGCCGGCCGCGACAGCCAACCCGTAGGCGAGTTGGATCCGTGGCACCGCATCCGACTGGGCAACGACGATCGTCCTGTTTACTTCGGGAACTTGGTTGGCGATGTCGATGCCCTGCGCCACAAGCGCTTTCTTGACTGCGGCGATCACCGGCGAGAGTTCAATGCCAAGGCTTCCGTCCCCGCCGACCTGCAACGCAGCATTCGGGTCGTTCTGCATGGCGCCGGCAAATTGGCTGTGGGAGACCCGCAGGGCTTCCCTCCAGACGACGGCGAAGGCATCTGAGGAGACGAAGTTGGCGACGGTGCTGTGCATGAGGTTTTGGATGCCCGCTGCAGCCGGACCTTTCATGGACTCGAGCGCCTTCGTCGCCAACGGGCCGGTGCCGAGTGCCGTGACGCCGTCGATAATATCCGAAGTCAATTTGTGGACGTCAATGTGCTGGTCGATGGCTTTGGACGCTTCGTCCGCCACGAACGCTTGAACCGCAGGATTGTCGGCCAGCGGGGCATATGCGGCGACGAAGCGGTCGGTGGCGGTGAGCTCGATCTTCGCCCAGGAGGCAGCAATCGCCGTCGGGGCGAGGAGCGCCCCGATCACGATCAGAACGGTCGCCAGCAACGTCCACGGCCAGCTGCGCGGTTTGCGGGGCGTGGGTTCGGTGGTCGCCTGCAGGGACCCCGGAGGCGATACACCGCCCTTGTTCTTGAGGATGCGGTTCTCTTCCTCAAGCTCCGCGATGCGCTTCGCGAGCTCTTCGTTCGATACGCCAGGCATACGATGTTTCCCCTTGTCAGTTGGTGGCGAAGTGGTCAGCGAATTGGCAAACGGTCCTCGGAGCCGCACTCGTGGGTGGGACGGTTCCGGACTTCGAGCAAAGTCGGGACGGTACGGAACCGCCGGCGAAGAGAGCCTCGTCCTGCGGGAAATGGGGAGAGCCTGCCGGCAGCGCAAGCGGCGTGAAGCCAGCGTTCGTCGCGAGCGCGATCGATTCGGCCTCCGCTGCGAGACCGGCCCCGAAGGGCCCGCTGGACCGCGAGGTGACAGGGAGACCGTCCTCAGTGGTGGTGTCTGGAATGCGGCCCGCGCCGGTGAGCGCGCCATCTTCCGCGGACTCGAGACCGTCTACGATCCCGGCCTTCTCACCAGTCGCAACAAACACGCCGGAAACCGGCGAATCTTCAACCGATCCGGCGAATTGGAAGAGGGTACCCTCCACGGACTTCGCTGTTGTCACGACAGTTCCGTTCGTTTCGAAGGGGGCGACAGGGTCTGTGGCAAAAGGAGGGGCGGGTTGCACCCGCGCGTGGTTCGCATCGGCTCCCGCGAATACCGGTTGCTTCCCGGGCGATATCGTGTCTGGACGAGGCATCGGGTCGGCCGCCGACGGATGGATCGAAGCAGGATGGGCCGTGTTCGTTCCAAAGCCAATCGAAGGGAATGCCAGAGGAGTTCCGGCCAGTGCATTTCGCGGGTTCGTTGTCAGCCGGAACCGCTGCCGCACAACGCCAAGGCATTGCAGGAGGCACGGACCAGCCAGGGGCATGGCGTCTCGCTGAGGGGAGACGTCATTGTTCATCGAATCAAGCATCTCGGCCATAGTGACTACCTTCGTCCGGGCATAGGCACACCCGCTATTGCGAAGGTATAGGCATCTCGGCCGGGAAATCATCACCCAATTGGGGTGGAGGTCACAGGCTGGGGCATGGCCGGTGCGCGCGGCGCACGTTCCCCCGGGAACTCTCACGGGAAGCGACTTGGTCGCTGCTTGAACTGCCGGATCCGCCGGCACAACTTAAATAAAGCGGCCCCCACAGCGACGGCGAATCTCAGTGGGGGCCTAGCCGCAACAAACCTTGAGAAAGGCGTATTGGCTGCTTCGAACTTTACAGCCAATGCCTGCAATAGCCCGCATCCTCGCCACGTGATGCTCGATACATCGGCCAGGCGGCGGGCCGATTCCGGTTAGCGGCGGATCCCGCTTTCGTATGAGTAAACGACAATCTGGACCCGGTCGCGCAGGTCGAGCTTGCGCAAGATCGCCCCGATGTGGGTTTTGACCGTCGATTCGCTCAGAAACAGCTTTGCCGAGATTTCCTGGTTCGCCAGCCCCAGCGCCACAGCCGCGAACACTTCCTTTTCCCGCTCCGTGAGGTCGTCGAAAAGCGCGGGAACTTCGGGAACGGGCACCGGTTCGGCTTCAAGCAGCGCGGCAAGATTCTGCGGTGCAATCACCGAATTCCCCGCATGCACCGCCCGGATGGATTCGCACACGAATTCCGGGGTGCTGTCCTTCAGCAGGAACCCGCTGGCTCCATGCCGGACCGCCATGGCGGCATGCTGGTCCCAGTCGAAGGTGGTGAGCATGATGACCTTCGGGACCTTCCCGAATCGGCCGGTGGTGTCCGAGAAGATCTTGCGCGTTGCCTCGACGCCGCCCATGGGCGACATCTGTACGTCCATGAGCACCACGTCCGGTTGGTGCGCGGCAATGGCTTCCAGCGCTTCGGTGCCGTCTGCGGCCTGCCCCACGACTTCCATGTCCTTTTGCGCACCTACGATGATCGCCAGCCCGGAACGGAAAAGCTGCTGGTCATCGACCAACACCACACTGATCTCTTGGTCGTTCAACGGGCTGTCCATTCATTGTTTAGCGGGAAAGTCGCGGCGATCGTGAATATGCTCGGGGCACCTTCGACGCCTTCATCCGTATCGATGCTGAGCGTTCCGGCGACGGAGGCAAGCCGTTCACGCATGCCTCCGAGGCCGGTTCCGCTCCGCGGATTCGGTGCGGAAACCTCAAAATAGTTTGTCACGCTGAGGGTGTAGCTTGTGGTGCCCCAGTAATGGCGCACGTAGATGGGCGTGGTTTCCGTCCCGTGATGCAGGGCGTTGGCCAGCATCTCCTGGACGATGCGCCTGATGACCGGCAGCAGCCCAGCCGGCAACGGCACGGGCTCGCCTAGGGTTTCCTCCGTGACTTCGTATCCTGTCGCCCTGACGTTGTGCAGGATCGCCGAGACGTCCGAGGTCCTCGGCGGCAGGAGACCGAGCTGCGCCGTTTTGAGGGCCATGCTGCGATCGTTCCCCGGATCGGGCGTCGTCGCCTCGGCCGTTTGCGACAGCACGTGGCGCACTTCCCCCAGGGAACGGCGAGCCGCGTCGGCTATGGTTCCCGTCGTTTCACGGATCTTTGCGACATCCGAATCCGGGATAAAGCGGATTGCATCCGCCTGGGCGATGATCACGGCCAGGGAGTGTCCCACCACGTCATGTACGTCGCGTGCCAGCGCGGCGTTCTCGGCGCGCAGCCGGGCAAGTTCCAGCGCGTTGTCGGCCTCTTCACGTGCCTGGGCCGTGTACAGCTCGGCCGATTGTTTGCCGGCAAAGAGCCTGATCATCAAACCAAGCAGCCAGGGCAGGGTCATCATCGACGCCGTCGCGACAAACACCGCGATCACTTGGTTGTTGCTGGGCCATTGGTTGTACTCCACCGCACGGATGACCGGACCCACGAGCCATGAGTCGATGCGAATCATGTACAGCGTGCCGAGCACTGAGCCCACGAGGATTGACAATCCCGAAAGCGCAACCCAGGTTCGGCTGCCGCAACGTGCGGCCATGCCCACCACATAGAGTGCGGCCAGCTGGCTGAGCAGGATATCGAACCTGCTGTTCACTTGCAGCAATGTCGAAAGCCAGACCAAGGAAATCGCCAGGCCCGGCATGGCCCTGGCGCATGCCACCGCGAGCGCGGCGATACCGATGAACACGACGGCGTCGGCGGGGTTGGTGGGCTGGAACCATCTCCAAACACCGGGCCATCCAAGAAGATACTCATGCCCGAAAACCACGACGGAGATGAATACAACGGCAATTATTGCGTCGGGCTGCCATCGGATCCAGGAACGCGTTGGCTTGTCGGGCCGGGACTTCTTCACGCCCAAATGCCTGAATCCAATCGAGCCGACGCACAGGTTTGCGGAAGCGGCACCACGCCGACGACGAAAAAAACAGGGATCTGCATACTCCAACGTTATGCGTAGTTGCGTGCCGGCGTTATCGGCCTGCGGTACCGGGAGCCTCAGCCTTGGGTACCATATGCGCCTTTTCATGTAGCTACCGTGGCCTGATGTGCCAGAACCCGGAAACGCGAAGAATTGGAACATGATGAGATTTCCTTCGCAAACACCACGCTCGCTCTTCTCCCGAATCCTGCGAATTGGCATTGTGGCGACCTCGCTGACGATAGTCATTGCGTCGTTGATCGGTTTCGCATACGCGTTGTGGCCACAGAAGGAGCTGGTGGCCTCCGGATTTGCGAATCCAACGTCCGCCACGGCGGTCGGGCATGGCACAGAGAATATCGGCCTGCTCGGTGCGAAATACGGCAACGGGAAAATCCCCACAAACGAGCTGGAGGAAATAGCTCCCGGCCGCAAATTGGTACCCGCGGCGGCCGAGCATTTCATCCAAATGAAAAAGGCCTTGCACAAGGACGGGCACGAGCTTCAGGTCAATTCCGCATACCGAACCCTGGCCGAGCAAGAACGGCTCGTCAAGCGCCAGGGCTTGCTTTCGGACGGAGGAACCGCGGCACCCGCGGGCGAAAGCGAGCACGGTTTGGGACTGAGCGTCGACCTGAAGCTCTCCAGCGAGGCGCTGCAGTGGATGGAAACGCGGGCCGGATCTTTTGGATTCAAGAACACGGTCCAAGGCGAACCGTGGCACTGGACCTATATGGGCGACCGCTAAGCCTGCCCCGGCGTGCACGTGAGTGGTTCGTCCTTGCCGCATGCCACAAACACGATTCGAAGCCGATCGGGGCATCCGGGGATATCGCCGCGAAACGTTCGGGTAGCGGTGCTTCGGCGAGCGCAGCCAGATAGCTTCATGCGCGTTCCCGGCCGCGGGCGAGCCGGTCATCCCCTCCAATCGCCAGACCACCTGTGCGTTCACGCGCCAATAGAATTCGCCGCAGCCGTGCGGCCAGTCTCGCTTTCCCGGCCAGAACGCTGCAAAGCCCCGGCACGGTCCGTGAAACCCCGCACTCCGGAGCGGGAGGATTCGGTCGCATACGCCCCCTGCCAATGTCCACCTTGCACCGCTAATCTGGTCTTGGGGACTGGCCACACAAACAGGTGGGAGGGAAAACTCATGAGCGTAAGCGATCAACAGCAAGTCGTTCCGGTGATCAGGCGAACGCTCTCCGGTCCGGTCGAGGGAGTCCTGGCCGGCGGGATCGAGCGCTTCATGGGCATCCCCTACGCAGCGGCGCCGGTCGGGGAACTTCGCTTCGCGCTGCCGGTCCTGCCACAGCGTTGGACCGAGCCCCGTCCCGCCACGGACCCCGGGCCCACGGCACCGCAGGTTGCCTACGAAGGACCCCTGGGACGACTCCTGCCCACGGTCATCATTTCAGGAGACGACTACCTGAATGTGAACATCTTTGCCCCGCCGCGCCGCGGTGACACCTTGCGGCCGGTCCTGGTCTGGTTTCATGGCGGTTCCTTGAGCCACGGGTCCAACGCACTCCCCGGGTACGACGGGAGCGCTTTTGCGCGGGATGCTGTTGTTTTCGTTTCGGTGAATTACCGCTTGGGCGTCGAAGGCTTTTCGGTGCTTGAGGATGCACCGTTGAACCTTGGACTTGCCGATCAAATTGCAGCCCTTGAGTGGGTCAAGGCCAATATCTCTGCCTTTGGCGGGGATCCCGCCCAGGTCACGGCATGTGGGCAATCCGCTGGCGGCAATACACTTGCCGCCTTGCTGGCCCATCCCCGGGCCAACAGCCTGATGGCGCGGGCGATTATCCAAAGCGCCCCGTTGAGTGCGCAGCCCGCCTCAAAGGCCCGGCGGATTTCCCAGCGTATCGCCCAGGATCTTGGAATCCAGGATGCCCGTGAGGATTTCATGGCGAAGACCCCTGCCGAACTTCTCGCTTCGCAAGCCAGGGTCCTCTCCGGGGTCACCGCGCTGTCCGGCGGGCCCCAATTCGCCTTGGCCATCGACCCGGAGTTGGTTCCCATTGATCCGCTGGCCGCGCTGATTGACGGGGAGGGCAGCAACGTGCCGCTCATGATCGGAACCACCACCGAGGAGGCCCGGCTGTGGCTGGTCCCCACGGGTTTGGACGCCCGGATCAACGGACTCTATCTGGCGATGGCCAGACGGAAAGCCGGGATTCCACGCTCCGCCCTGAAACTGTTCCAACGGAACCGCCCCGGTGCCACTCCGGGAGAGATCCTCGGTGCCCTGCTGACGGACAAACTGCTTCGGGTGCCGATGAGCAAGGTTGCCGACGCCCGCTACCACGCCCGGGCACAAACCCACGTCTATGAATTCGCTTGGAAGAGCCCTGTCGAGGAACTTGGCGCGGCCCATGCGGTGGATCTTCCCTTTGTCTTCGACAACGTCACATTGCCCGATTCCGTTGGGTTGGTTGGCAATGCCGCACCCCATTCCCTGGCCAGCTCCATGCACGAGGCCTGGGTCTGCTTTGCAACCATGGGCGATCCTGGATGGCCGGCCTGGGACTTCAGCCGGCCGGTGAAGACCTTTGACGGGAAGAAAAATCCGGTTCTCTTCTCCCCTCGCGACGACGAATGCGAGGCACTCGGGTAACTGTGTCCTTCCGGGCACTCCCCGAAACCTTCCCCCATCGACTAGCGTGAACCCTAAGATCACGGTTCTCAGTAGGGGAAAGAAGCACGAATGTTCAACAACGCGCTGTGGTGGGCCATCACGCTCATCGTCATTGACATCACGATTCGCGTGTTGGCAATCATTTTCGTGCCGCGCAACCGCCGTCCGACCTCCGGCATGGCCTGGCTGCTGGCGATCTTCCTGATCCCCTACGTCGGGGTGATTTTCTTCCTCCTGATCGGAAGCCCCAAGCTCCCCCGCAAACGCCGCGAGATCCAAGACGAAATCAACGCCTTCATGCGCGCCGTCTCCATCGAGGAACGCCGCAACCAGGACCTCTCGGGAAACCCTGCCTGGTTCAATTCCCTGTCCGAAATGAACACGACCTACGGCGGGCTCCCCCTGACGCACGGAAGCAGCGGCCGCCTGCTGGAAGACTACGAGGACACCATCGCGGTCATGACCGAGGCGGTGGACGGCGCCACGGACTATGTCCACGTGCAGTTCTACATCTTCAGCATGGACGCGACGACCAGCCCGTTCTTCGATGCGCTCGAACGCGCGGTTGCGCGCGGCGTGCGGGTCAACGTCCTCTTCGACCACTGGGCCTGCCGCGGCAAGCCGTTCTACAAGGAAACCAAGGCACGCCTGGACAGCATGGGCGCCAAGTGGGCGCTGATGCTCCCGCTGCTCCCCCTGGAGGGAAAGTACCAGCGCCCGGACCTGCGCAACCACCGCAAGATCCTCGTCGTCGACGGCAGCGTGGGCTACATGGGCTCGCTGAACATGATCGACCGTACCTACAACGTGAAGAAGAACATCGAGCGCGGCCTCAAGTGGCAGGAACTGGTCCTCGAACTCCGCGGGCCCGGCGTCGCGGCCCTGGACGCCGTGTTCATTTCCGACTGGTACTCGGAAACCGGGGAGGTGCTCACCGAGAGCGTGCGCCGCGCCGAACTTGTCGCCGCGGGCGACTCGCTGAGCCGGCTCGGCGGGTCGCTGATCGACCACCGGGAGGACCGGGGAACGATGCTCACCCAGGTGGTCCCCTCGGGCCCCGGGTTCGAACGCGAGAACAACCTCCGCCTGTTCCTGGGCATGATCCACGCAGCCCAGCAGCGCATCGTGATCACCTCGCCGTACTTTGTGCCCGACGAGGCGCTGATGTACGCGATCACCTCGGCTGTGGCCCGCGGCGTTCCGGTTGACCTGTTTGTCTCCGAAATCGGCGACCAGGCTCTGGTCTACCACGCACAGCGTTCCTACTACGAGGAGCTGTTGCGGGCCGGGGTGCGCATCTACATGTACCCGGCGCCCTACATCCTGCATGCCAAGCACTTCACCGTCGACGACGACGTGGCCCTGATCGGGTCCAGCAACATGGACATGCGCTCGTTCGGCCTGAACATGGAGGTCTCGATGCTAGTCCGCGATGTCGGCTTCGTGCACCAAATGCGCGAGGTCGAAGGCCACTACCGGGATATCAGCCGGCTGCTGACCCTCGACGAATGGCTCAAGCAGCCGCTGCGCTCCACGGTGCTGGACAACCTCGCCCGCCTCACCTCGGCACTGCAATAGGCTCCCTTCCGCGCAGCGACGACGCCGAAACGGACTCCCGCATGGACAACCACAAGTCGGCGATGGCCTTCATCCACGACCGGGCACGCATCCTTGGGGTCGAAGTTGCCGGGGATGCCATCCGCCTGCGTGCCGAGTGTTCGAACGGCATGACCGTCGACCTGGTTCCGGCTGAGGCCGAAGATGCCACCTACCTGCTCGAGCTTGCCGACGAGCTTGTCGGGGCTTACATCGTCTTCGGCGGCTACCTCCGCATGACCGGGCCGGGCGCCTTCCACGTCACGGCCCTGAGCCTCGGCCTCGATCACGCCCTGGCCTTGAGGGGAAACCGACATGGCCTTCGTTAGCGATTCCGGAGTCATCACGGGCGTCACCCGGAACGCGGGCATCGGCGGGTGGCGTCTGGACGTCCTGTCCCCGCTGGAACGCGACGGCGTGATCTCCGCGCCGGCCCATAACTACAGCCTGTCGATCTTCGTCGACCTCTGCCCCGCATGGACGGAAATCCTGCCCCATGCCAAGGGCTTGGAACTGGTGTTCCACGGCCACCTCGGCGGCGAGGGACGAACCGAGGTGGCGGTGCTCGGGATGGGCTTGACCCCGCGCAGCGTCCTTGCCCTGCGCAAGCGCTTGGCCGGGTGAGGCGCCGCCGCGATTCCCGCCAGGCGCACAGACGACGCAGGAGCCGTACCCGGTGGGGTGCGGCTCCTGCGTTGTTTATGTCTTGTTGATCGTTCCGGAGCTACTGGAGCAGGGTCCGGTCATCGAGCTGTGCGCCCTTGATCTTCTCGAACTCGTGCAGCAGGTCCGGAACCGTCATCTTGGCCTTCTGCTCCGCATCCAGGTCCAGGATGATCTGACCGTCGTGCATCATGATCAAGCGGCTGCCTAGGCGCAGCGCCTGTTCCATGTTGTGCGTGACCATCAACGTGGTCAGCTTGTGGCGCTCGACGATTTCCTCGGTCAGCCGGGCCACCAGGGCGGCACGCTGCGGGTCAAGCGCCGCGGTGTGCTCATCGAGCAACAGGATCTTCGGTCCGGAGAACGTGGCCATGAGCAGGCTCAGCGCCTGGCGCTGTCCGCCGGAGAGCAGGCCCACCTTGGACTTGAGCCGCTTTTCCAGCCCGAGCTCAAGGGACTTCAGTTCCTCGACGAACAACTCGCGCTTGGCCTTGTTCACGCCCATGGCCAGGCCGCGGAGCTTGCCGCGGCCCAGGGCCAGCGACATGTTCTCCTCGATCGACATGTTCGGGGCGGTGCCGGCCATCGGGTCCTGGAAGACCCGGCCGATGTACTTGGCGCGCGCATGGTCTGGAAGCCTGGTGACGTCCTTGCCGGCGATGGTCACGCTACCGGTGTCCGGGCGCAGCTTGCCGCCAACCATGTTCAGGATTGTCGACTTGCCTGCGCCGTTGGAACCGATGACCGTGACGAATTCGGCGTCGTTGAGCGTGAGGTTCACATCACGCAGGGCCTTACGCTCATTGACGGTGCCGGGGAAGAATGTCTTGTTGATGTTCTTGATCTCAAGCATTGGTCTTCACCGCGTCTTCCTTTGGAGCAACCGCTTTTCCGTTGATGCGGATGCGGTTGCCGAACTTCGAAAAGCCCTTCCATTGTGGCAGGATCAGCGCGACTACAACCAGTACTGCGGAGATCAGCTTCATGTCGTTGACCTCCAAGCCCGCGTTCAGCGCCAGCTGGATGACCAGGCGGTAGATGACGGAGCCGAAGACCACGGCGATGCAGGCAATCCAGATGGCCTTCTGGCCGAAGATCGCTTGGCCGACGATGACCGAGGCCAGGCCGATCAGGATGACGCCGATGCCCATGCCGATGTCGGCGAAGCCCTGGTACTGGGCGATGAGGGCTCCGGAGAGGCCAACAAAGCCGTTGGAGATGGCCAGGCCCAGGATCTTCTGGTTGTCGGTGCTGACGCCGAAGGAACGGATCATTTCCTCGTTGTCGCCGGTGGCGCGCATGGCCAGTCCGACGTCGGTGCGCAGGAACCAGACGATCAGTGCCACGACGACCATGCAGCCGAGGAACATGAGCGCAACCGAGGTCCAGGTGCCCAGCAGCTTGTTTTCGCGCAGGAACGACATGACGGTTGTTTCGCCCAACAGCGGCGTGTTGGCCTTGCCCATGATGCGCAGGTTGATCGAGTACAGGGCAATCATCGTCAGGATGCCTGCAAGCAGGCCATCGATCTTGCCCTTGGTGTGGAGCAGGCCCGTGACAACGCCGGCGAGTGAGCCGACGAAGAAGGCGAGGATCGTGGCAATGTACGGGTTGACGCCATTGACGATCGAGATGGAGGCGACAGCCGCGCCCGTGGTGAAGCTTCCGTCGACCGTCAGGTCCGGGAAGTCGAGAATGCGGAAGGTCAAGTAGACCCCGAGTGCCATGATCGCGTAGATCAGGCCTAGTTCAACCGCGGTGATCATGGGTGGATCCTTGCGTTTCGAGTGTTGGGTTAATGTCGGTGGCCGGTCGGTGTTGACCGACCGGCCACCGGAAGACCGAGAATCCGGTCGGGATTACTTGGTGTAGGTCTCGACTGCCTCGGAAAGCACGTCGGCCGGGAAGGTCAGGCCGATCTTTTCCGCGGCGGCGGTGTTGATGTACAGCTCGACCTTGGTGATGGTCTCAACCGGCATGGTTTCCGGCTTTGCCTCGCCCTTGAGCAGCTTCACGGCCATGGCAGCGGTCTGCTCGCCGAGCTTCTCGTAGTTCAGGCCGTAGGTGGCGGTGGCGCCGCGCTTGACGGACTCGCCGTCGGCGGAGATGACGGGGATCTTCTTGTCCTGGGAGACCTGCAGCAGGCCCTCGAGTGCCGAAACAACCGCGTTGTCGGTCGGTACGTAGAAGGCGTCGACGTTCAGGCCGGCGGCGGCCTGCTGGACCTCGGAGGAAGCCGAAATGGCCTTCGCTTCGATGGTCAAGCCGAGCTCTGCAGCGGCTTCCTTGGCCCATTCGACCTGTACCTGCGAGTTCACTTCACCCGAGGAGTAGACGATGCCGACGGTCTTGGCTTCCGGCTTGATCTTCTTGAGAAGTTCGAGCTGCTCCTTGACCGGGTTCTTGTCCGAGGTGCCGGTGACGTTGCCGCCCGGGGCTTCAAGGCTCTGAACGAGCTTGGCCGCCAGGGGATCGGTCACTGCAGAGAAAAGCACCGGAATGGTGGTGACGGCCTGGGCCGCGGCCTGGGCGGTCGGCGTTGCGACGGCAAGCACGAGGTCCATGTCCTTGTCGGCGGCGAACTTGCCGATCATGGCGGTGTTGTTGGCCTGGTCGGCCTGGGCGTTGGCGAAGTCGTACTTCACCTTGTCGTCGCCGGTGTAGCCGGCATCTGCCATGCCCTTCTTGAATCCCGTGACAACGGCGTCGAGGGACGGGTGGGAGACGTACTGGCCGATGCCGATGACAACCGGCCCCTCGGCTGCGGGGCTCGAAGCAGCGCCCGAGGCGCCCGGCTCGGGGGTCGAACCGCCACAGGCGGAGAGCACCAGAGCGGTGGCGGCGAGGCCGGCAGCGATCTGGGCGGACTTGAAGAGTTTCATGTTTTTCCTTTCACGACATGCGAGTCATGCCCGGTCTTCGACAATTGCCGCGTCGGGGCGTGTTCAGGATTCGTACGTCCCTGCCTGCGGCCGGAAGTTCTCCTCATGAATCACCTAGATACTACATGTGAATCAACTCACATTTCTTCCATCGACCGTGAAATACAAGACGAATTGATCTTGAAAATAACCCCTTCGGTGAAAAATACAATCCAAAGACGGCCAAAATGGACATTTTGTATCTCACCGCACCATCTTTCAGACGGATACTCGGGAATTTCGCCATGATTTCGGGCACCCAACACTAAAACCGCAAGCCACCTGCCGTTCGGCCTTGGTTTTCCGTCGGCTCCGGCACGGGCGGAGCCGACGGAACGGGGAGGGAGCCGGGGCTGGCCTAGACTGGAGGGACCATGGCTCTGACGATTTCATATCCCGAATCACTGCCCGTTTCCGCACGTCGTGACGACATCAAGTCGGCGATCAAGGACCACCAGGTGGTCATCGTGGCCGGCGAAACCGGATCGGGCAAGACCACCCAGTTGCCCAAGATGCTGCTCGAGCTCGGTTTGGGCGAAAAGGGCATGATCGGCCACACCCAGCCGCGCCGTCTTGCCGCGCGCACCGTGGCCGAACGCATCGCCGAGGAACTTGGCACCACCATCGGCGACGAGGTCGGCTTCCACGTGCGATTCACCGGCGAAACCTCGCGCAACACCAAGGTCAAGGTGATGACCGACGGCATCCTGCTGGCCGAGATCCAGCGCGACAAGCTGCTCAAGAAGTACAACGCCATCATCATCGACGAGGCCCACGAACGCAGCCTCAACATCGACTTCCTGCTGGGCTACCTGCGCCGCATCCTCCCCAAGCGCCCCGACCTCAAGATCGTCATCACCTCCGCGACCATCGACCCGGAGCGCTTCGCCGAACACTTCGCGGCGGAAGGAGCCTACGGCGCGGAGCCCGTGCCGGCGCCCATCATCGAAGTTTCCGGGCGAACCTTCCCCGTCGAGCTGCGCTACCGGCCGCTGAACCCGGCCGACGGCATGGACGAGGACGAGCTGGACCCGGACGCCCAGGTCGAGGACCGCGACCCGTTGGACGCCATTTGCGACGCGGTCGACGAACTGGCCAAGGAAGCCCCCGGCGACATCCTGATCTTCTTCTCCGGAGAACGCGAAATCCGCGACGCCGCCGAGGCCCTGCGCGCCCGCGTGCAGACCAACAAGCGTCTCTCCGGCACCGAAATCCTGCCGCTGTTTGCGCGGCTTTCGCTGGCCGAACAGCACCGGGTCTTCCACCCCGGTTCCGCCCGGCGCATCGTGCTGGCCACCAACGTCGCAGAAACCTCGCTGACCGTGCCCGGCATCAAGTACGTGATCGATACCGGCACCGCCCGCATCTCGCGCTACTCCCACCGCACCAAGGTCCAGCGCCTGCCCATCGAACGAGTGTCCCAGGCCAGCGCCAACCAGCGCTCGGGCCGCTGCGGGCGCGTGTCCGACGGCATCGCGATCCGCCTGTACTCCGAGGAAGACTTCGAGTCGCGCCCCGAGTTCACCGACCCGGAAATCCTGCGCACCAACCTCGCCGCGGTCATCCTGCAGATGAGCTCGATGGGCGTTGTCCGCACCGCCCGCGACGTCGCAGACTTCCCCTTTGTCCAGCCGCCAGATTCCAAGTCGATCGCCGACGGCGTGGCACTGCTGCGCGAACTCGGCGCCCTGAACACCGGCACCGACGCCACCGTCACCGCGGTGGGCAAGCACCTGGCCCAGCTGCCGGTCGATGTACGGCTGGGCCGCATGATCGTCGAATCCGGCAAGCGGGGCTGCGCCAAGGAAGTCATGGTGCTCGCCGCGGCACTGAGCATCCAGGACCCGCGCGAGCGCCCCAGCGAGGAAACCGGCAAGCGCGAGCGCGCCCAGGAGCTGCACAAGCGCTTCGTCGACGACAAATCTGACTTCTCCTCCCTGCTGAACCTCTGGCGCTACCTGCAGGAGCAGCAAAAGGAACTCTCCTCCTCCGCGTTCCGCAGGCTGTGCAAGAACGAATACATCAACTACCTGCGTGTGCGCGAATGGCAGGACCTTTTTGCCCAGCTGCGCCAGCTGGCCAAGCCGCTGGGCATCACACTCTCCCCCGAGCCGGTCGACCCGGCCGGCCACGAGGACGCCATCCATATTTCCCTGCTCTCGGGCCTGCTGAGCCATGTGGGCTCCTGGGACGAGCGCAAGCGCGAGTACGTCGGCGCCCGCGGAACCCGCTTCTCCGTCTTCCCCGGCTCCGCCCTGTTCAAGAAGTCGACAGAGTGGGTCATGGCCGCCGAGCTGGTGGAAACCAGCCGCCTCTGGGCCCGGACCGCCGCCCGCCTGGACCCCAAGTGGGTCGAGGAGGTCGCCGGGGACCTGCTCAAGCGCAGCTATTCGGAACCGCACTGGTCGCGGAACAACGGCGCCGTCATGGGGTACGAGAAGGTCACGCTCTTCGGCCTGCCGATCGTCCCGCGCCGCCGCATCCAGTACTCGCGGGTCGATCCCGAGCTCTGCCGCGAGCTGTTCATCCGCCATGCGCTGGTGGAGGGCGACTGGAAGACCCACCACAAATTCTTTGCCCGCAACCGCCGAGTGCTTGAGGACATCGAGGAACTCGAGACCCGCATGCGCCGCCGCGACCTGCGGGTCAGCGACGAGGACCTCTTCGAGTTCTACGACAAGCGGATCGGCCCCGACGTGGTCTCCGAGCGGCACTTCGACCGCTGGTGGAAGGCCGCCCGGCACGAGGACCCCACACTGCTGGACTTCGACCCCGAGGCCCTGCTGCTCGCCGACGCCCAGGAACTCGACGAGACCGCATTCCCGCGTACCTGGCGCCACGGGTCCCTGGACCTGGACCTGGCCTACGAGTACAACCCGGCGGCCAAGGCCGGGGAATCGGACGGCGTGTCCGTGCGCGTGCCCGTGCTCTTCTTGAACCAGCTCGATCCTGTGCGTTTCCGCTGGCTCATCCCCGGGCTGCGCGTGGAACTTGTCACCGCGCTGATCAAGTCGCTGCCCAAGGTCATCCGCAAGAACTTCGTTCCGGCACCCGACGTGGCGCGCCTTGCCGTCGCCGCGCTGGAAAAGGACTTCAACCCGGAGACCGACGACCTGGCCGAGTCCCTGGAACTGGTGCTGCGCCGGCTCAAGGGCGTGGTGATCCCGCCCGGTTCCTGGAACTGGGATGCCCTTCCGGAGCACCTGAAGTTCTCCTTTCAGGTGATCGACTCCGACGCGAAGATCCTGGACGAGTCCAAGGACCTGGCGATGCTGCAGCAGACCCTTGCCGCGGCCAACCGCTCCGCCCTTGCGCGCTCGCTCGGTGTGAAGCCGGGTGCCTCGATGCCTTCGGGCAAGCCGGCCGGGCCCCAAGGTGCCAAGGGAACCGCCGGCAAGAACGGGAAGCGCGCACCCGCAAATTCCCAGGCAGCCCGCGGCAAGTCCGCCGCGGTGGCCACCACGGTGTGGGAACGCACGGGACTCACCGACTGGGATGCCCAGCTCGGCATCAATGGAACCATCACGCTCAAGGTCGTCTCCGAGGTCGCCGGCCAGCAGGTCACCGCCTACCCGGCCCTGCGCGATGACAAGACCAATGTCCGGCTCACCGTGTTCCGCAACGAGGCCGAGCAGCTCGCGGCCCACCGCACCGGCGTGATCCGCCTGCTGCTGCTCAAGGTGCCGTCCCCGTCGCGGTATGTGCTGGACCACCTGAGCAACAAGGAAAAGCTTGTCTTCACGCAGAACCCGCACGGCAGCGTCGAGTCGCTGATCCAGGACTGCACCATGGCGGCGGTCGACAAGCTGGTGCCCGAGGCCCTGCCGTTCAACAAGGCCGACTTCGACGCCCTCTACGAGAGGGTGCGTGCCGAGCTGATCGACACGGTCTTCGCAGTGACGGCCATCGTGGAGAAGGTGCTTTCGGGCACCCGCCGGATCAACAAGGAGATCAAGTCGGCGTCCTCGATGGCGCTGATCAACGCGCTCAACGACGTGAAGACCCAGCTGTCCCAGCTGGTCTACCCCGGCTTCGTGGCTGCCACCGGCTACTCCCAGCTGGCCCAGTTGCCGCGCTACATCACCGCGATCGAAACGCGACTGGAAAAGCTGAAGGCCGGCAACGTCACCCGCGACAATGCCGCAACCCTGCAGATCCAGGCGCTCGAGGACGAGTACGACGCCGCGCTGGACATGCTGATCCCGGGCATGAGCACTCCCCCGCTGCTGGCCTCGGTGAAGTGGATGCTGGAGGAATTCCGCGTATCGCTCTTCGCCCAGGAACTCGGAACCGCTTATTCGGTCTCCGAGAAGCGGATCCGCCTAGCCATCAAGGAAGGCTTGGCCGCCGCCCGCTAAGGCAGCTGAAAGTTCGATCCTGTTCCGCGCCACGGTGGCCGGGCAGCCTGCGGCATCGCAGCCTGCCCGGCCATTCGGCTTTAAGCCACGTGGGAACATGACAGAACTTTCCACGCCTCCGGTTATCCCTTGGCACACCGGAGGGTGCAGGGCATCGTCAACGACAATTCCGTCGACATCGCGTGACCCCAGGGCGTCTGCAAAGTCGTTAGCGTGAGCCGATTCCCGCGATTTCGAGCGCTTGGCCGGGGTGGTTTCTGAGTTTCCGGGTGGCCTTGGCGATGTTGTTGTGGCCGTGGCGCTTGAGCAGGGTGATGGCGATGTTCCGCAGGATGGCCATCACGCGGGGCGTGTTTCCGGTGCGGATTTGGGATTTGTCCTCCTGCCAAACGACATCCCTGCGCCAATGCAGGCCGTTTTCGATGCCCCAGTGTCCACGCACCCAAGCGCCGAGTTGCGCCGGGCTGGCCTGGTGGGTGGGCAGCGAGGTGACGGCGTAGACGGTCTCGAGGTGCCAGGTAGTGGCGCCGACGACCCGTGATTTGCGGGTGATTTGGATGGCTTGTTCCGCGTGCGGGAAGCCGATGCCCGGGTTCAGGGTGGCGCATTTGACCGTGCGGATCATCTGCCGGCCGTTGGCCTTGGACCTGCTCCGGTTGCCCGCCGGGACCTGCTCCCAGGGGCTTTGCGCCAACTGGTCCAGCAGGGTGGGCTGGTTCCCCTTCACGGTGAAGATGTAGTGGGCTCCGCGGCCGGCCAGGTAGCGGGCGTGGCCCGTCTGGGTGTGCAAGGCATCGGCGGTGACGACCACGCCCTTCAGGTTGGTGAAGTGGTCCATCAGCGACGGGAACTGCGTGATCTCATTGGTTTTCCCGTCCACCGACACCTGGGCCAGCACCTCGTGAGTGTCCTGGTCGATGGCCGCCATGAGGTGGACGCGGGTTCCCTTGCCATTCTTGGCACCGCGCAGTTCCTTGCCGTCCACGGCGATCGCCGCCGGATTGCTCCGCTGCTGCGCCCAGTCCGAGACCAGCAGGTCCATGGACGCGGCATCGAGTCGTTCGAAAACCCGGGCGAGCGTGGTCGCATGCGGTGAACCGATTCCGTGGACTGCCAACTCCGACCGTGCGGTGTCCGCGGCCCATTCGGCCATTTCCACCAGGGTCTTCGCGCCGGCCACCACCGAGCAGACCATGATCACCAGCAGGTGGGCGAACCCGTGGCGAACACCGCGCCTGGCCCGCGGATCCGGCAGTCCGGCCAGCGCGGCAAGGACCTCCTGCGGGTTGAGGGTTACAGGTGCGTGGCCGTCGAATTGGGCAATGAACTCTTGCAGGTGCGAAGATGGCACGTAGGAACTCCTGTAAAACATGTGGGCTGATATTCACATGCTTAACAGGGGTTCCTACTCATTAAAAGGGGTCATCGGGTTCGTCTCACATCTTAAGACTCGAGGCTGCTTGGCGACTTTGCAGACGCCCTGCGCGTGACCCACCTGTCATCTTCCAAGCTTCATGTGAACGTGACCATGAAGAGCTGCGCAACTGATGGCCTGAAGGATCCCAACATCGTTGGCTTGGCGGACCCGCGGTTGCGCCCCTGGAACAGTGGCCCGAACCGTTGTCGATGATGCCGTGGCTCACGTGGTTGTGTTCGACCTTGCCGTGGTCGATGGAATCGCGCATGACCACGAGAAGGCAACATTGCATGTTTCCTCGCTGTCACAGCCTCAGGCGAGTATTACGATGGACCGTTGCAACAAGCAAAACAGCCGAATGAAGGTTTGGAAATATCAATGAGTTTCTTTAGAAAAGAAGTGCCTTTGTGGCGTGCTCTGCTTACCGGTCTCTGCATAGCTGTGGTTTTCGGGCTGGCTGCGGTTGGCGCACTGAGGGCACCGCAGGGCATGCTCAATTTCCTTCCCTTTAGCAACAATTCCGAAAGCCGCAATTCACAAGTCATCGACTCCCTTACCCGCGAGGAGCAGGTCGTACTGCTGAGTTTGGGCATCCAGGGCATTTCTGAAAAGAACGGTCAAAGCAATTTCTTCGGAATCGAAGTTCCCGGAAGTTCGAGAGTCTCGTTAATTCAGTATGGCTTCAAGGCGAAACTCGGCTTCGATGGCAAGGACGTGAAGTACGAGTCGTCTGGAGACAAGATTCTTATTTCCTTTCCAAAGTTCATCTTCATCGGCCACGACGATGAGACTTTTCGGTTGGTCACCGAGAACAATGGTGTTCTGAGTTGGATTACGCCAGAAATTGACGCTGTCGAAATGGTCAACAACATCCTCAGCGACGAGGCCAAAGACCAGTACATTGATTCCAATGAAGCGGATTTGAAAGATCAGACGTCCGTCTACTACAAGAACATCGTCCAGGGCATTGATTCTGACATTGAAGTTGAGCTCAAGTTCCGCAATTGATGAGAGGCACGAAGAGCTAGCCACGAACTTTCATGCTGCCGGGTTTCTGGTGGATCACGGCTAACTGCCTGCCCTGTCGGATCCTATGTTGGCATTTGGGTGCGGCATTGTGATCAATGCGTAGTGCCGGGTCCGCAAGGTCAGGCAGGTTGCACGTTCGGCCGAGCATGGCCCATTTGCTTGGGGTGCAGGCAACCCCGTGGAATGGTTCCTTAACTCGGACTGCACCGCTGTGCACCTCAATCAGGCGCGGGCACCATGAACACGGGACGTCGGTAGCTTTCCATGCGTCTTCGGAGCATGATGATCCTTCCCCTGATGCTGTTCCTCGGACTGCTCGGCCTCTTGGCGCTGTTACAACTCATGCTTGTACTTGGCGCACCGTGGGGGGTCTTTCGCCTGGGGCGGCCGGCACCAAGTAC
Organism: Paeniglutamicibacter kerguelensis; assembly: GCF_017876535.1. NCBI lineage: Bacteria > Bacillati > Actinomycetota > Actinomycetes > Micrococcales > Micrococcaceae > Paeniglutamicibacter > Paeniglutamicibacter kerguelensis. The sequence goes on along the minus strand of NZ_JAGIOF010000001.1, from coordinate 1,004,305 downwards.
TCCCCTCTCGAACGCGCGTTGGCAGCGCCCTGGCGATCTTGATCTATGCCTTGTTCGCCATGGTGGCGTTAGACCGAGCCGGCATCATTCATTCGTTCCCGGGGACCGGCTTCAGCACCGCAGCCATGAGGGCCAGCACCGCTTTCCTGGTACTGAGCATCGTGCAGAACCTCTTCTCGAAAAGCAGCCGCGAACGACTGGCCATGACTCCTGTTGTCATTTTCCGGGAAAACCAATGAAGAAGAATTAGAGGAAAATGACAATACAAGGGCCTGATGCTAGGCATTCATGCGTTCAGCTGCGCCGAGTAATTGAACATACAAGAATGCCGAGACAGCAACTGCCGCTATCTGAATCAGGGTCGCGTAGAGCATTGTCCAATAATCGCTTCGAGTGCGTTGAATCTCGTAGTAGCTGCGAAATTTGGTGGTCCCCCAAACAAACACGACCAGGGAAAGCAATAGGCCGACGATCGTAACTACCAGGATCATCAGTGGATGCGTATTGAAGGCCAAGAGCCCGAACAAGGTCAGTGACGCCAGCCCGCCAGGAATCATCCAACGCAATGCCTGAACGGGCGTCATTACCGTCCACTTCCACACGTTCATGCACCCTTCCAGCGACCGATTAGTATCCCACGTATTCACAACCAGAATACTCAGGGGATTTTTCGAGGGGATGAAGCCTCGTTCTTTCACCATCCCGATGGAAGGTTCCCCTTACGGGATGGTTATGTTCAGAGCAAGGACGGTCTGGTCAGGGCTGAACCGCTTAGCGTGAATTTCCGTACCGCTCATCCGTCTGTCCCGAATCTAGAACCATGCATTCCCCGCCATGGAGCGTGGCAGGTTTCTGGCTTACTTGGGTCCCACCCCTACAAGAACTGCCGTCCCCGTCCCCCGGCTGACGCACGGATTCCTCTTGTTCCACACACCAAGAGAAAGACCACCCGAGGCCATGGAACCTCCGCCCACCCGGCACGGGAACCGGGCCATCGTCATGGCCCGGACCCAAGAATCCACCGAAATTCAGGCCCCCACGGAAAATCCAGCCCCAAAAGCCACTACTCGCGGATTCGGGTCAGAGGTCGAACGCGTCGCAGCGATCGGCGCCTGGCTGCACGGCTACAATCGTCACCGCGGGCACACCTCGCCCAAGGGTCAGCCACCGGCCAGCCGCTCACAGCAAAGGCACAGGCAGGTGCTATGTAGGGGGCTAGCCCTCCCGCCCTAGAATGTGTCCATGAGCGTCGAAGACGCAGACTTGGGGGAGATCACATGCGACATGCAGAATCCGTTCCGCAGCGTTTCCACAACCATCCTCATCGCCGCACCCGGCTGTGGACCGTTGCGCTGTGCGCGGCACTGGCTGGCGGCGTTGCCGCATGTTCGGGCGAGCCACGGCCGCCTGTGAGGGTGGAGGCCCCGCCGGCCCCTTCTTTCGTGCAGGAAGTGGTGGAGCCCAGTGCGCTGACCCGGCATCTGGAGGCGTTCCAGGATGCGGCGGACGCGACTGGTGGGAACCGGGCCGACGCCACCAAGGGCTACGAGGCGTCCGCGGCGTACGTCGAGGAGCAGTTGCGTGCGGCGGGGTACGAGCCGCGGCGTCAGGAGTTCAGCTACGGCCGGCGCAACCCCGTGGACGCGTTCAACATCCTGGCCGACACCGGCAGTAGCTCCGGCAGCGTGCTGGTACTCGGCGCGCACCTGGACTCGGTCGAGGAGGGACCCGGGCTCAACGACAACGGCAGCGGGGTCGCCGCGGTGCTCGAGGTCGCGCTGCGGCTCGCGGAGGAGGGCGCCGTGTCGCGGGAGCGGATCCGGTTCGCGTTCTGGGGTGGCGAGGAGGACGGAATGCACGGCTCGGAATACTACGTCGAGCAACTCTCCCGCGAGGAAACCGCCGCGCACGTCGCGTACTTGAACGTCGACGTGGTGGGCTCGCCGAACGCGGTGGTCTTCGTGTACGACGGCGACGGCTCGGACAGCGAGGAGGCCGGGCCCGAGGGGTCTGGCGCCATCGAACGGGTGTTCCAGGACATCCTGCGGGCCGAGGGGGTCCAGGCGCTGCCGTTCGGGTTCATCGAGGATTCGGACTACGACGCGTTCGTGAAGGGCGGCATCCCGACCGGGGGCCTGTTCACCGGCGACGCGGGGACCAAGAGCGAGGCCGAGGCGCGCACCTTCGGCGGGCAGGCCGGGGAGCAGTACGACGAGTGCTACCACCAGGCCTGCGACACCATCGAGAACGTCGACATGGCCATGCTGGAGCAGATGACCGAAACGCTCATGAGCGCGACGGTTTCGCTCGGCAGCATCGAGGGCGGCCTGGCCATGGGCGCGGCAACGGAGGAGGGCGCCGGCTGAGGCGCCGCGAACTCAGGCCTTCACGAGGGCCGCCGCCTCATCGTGGGCGGTGGTGCCCGAACCGAGGTAGCGCTCGATGCTGACGGGGCAATGGCCAAGCCCGCCACCCGGCCCCCGACCGCGGAAGTTGATGACCTGGCCGGTTCTCCCGCACCCGCAGGTACCGGTCTCGACGTCGCCCACGTCGTCGGTGAGGAGGAAACCGGGGTAGCTGGTGTTGAGGGCGTCCAGTACGGCGATGGCCCCCTCCCCCGGAGCGAGCTCCTTGCCGATCTGGTCAGGGTCCCGGATGGAGATGTAGCACCACGGCGGGACGTGCTTGCGATGCAGGTGGCATTCGACAGCGAGCATGTTCGATTCGATCATGGCCATGAGCAGCGACTCGCCCGTGCCGCGGACCTCGGGCCACTTTCCGTGGGACCAGTCGAGGTCCGTCGCGACGAGCCGTACGCCTCGGATCCGCCGCCAGACCTCGAGGCGGGGATTAGTCGTCACGGCCGTGAGCACGCGTGCCAGCCGGTCCGCCGGAATCTGCCGCGGGAGCCCGAGCGGACGGCGGATGTCCTGGTGGTGGATCGTGGCGTCGACGAGCCCGACCAGGCCACCGAATCCGGCCGTCAGTCCACACGGCCGCAGGTGGACCCGGACGACGTCGAGCAGTCCGTCGATCGTCAGGTGCGCCGTCTCGTCGACCCCGACCTGATTGGCCCGGATCAGGAGGCCCTTGGCGAACCGGCGCAGGAGACCGGTGCGGTCGAGGCCGTCGTAGGACACCATATGGGGCGACCACGTCGCGCACGCGCCAGCCCCCGCACAGCGAGGCCTCGTCCCACTGCTCGGGCGTGAAGGTCGACAGAAGGTCCTCGATGTCTTCCCGCTCGGCCTGCGCCATGCCCATGTCATTCACACCCAATATGGTCGCACGCACCACGGCATCGTCCGGACAACGCATCCTCATGGGAGCCCGCCTCTACAACATCCTCGCCGGGCTCTTCACTACCCGCGACCCCGTCACGGCGGCAACATCACCTACGCCCCCCAAGACCCCATCAACAAAAACGAAGTCACCGGTTTCTGGGATGGGCAAAGATTGGAAGAGTTGCCGAACGCATCTCCACCTGGGTCGGGATAGTCTCCGGTTGGTTGTTCCAGGTCTGCGGCGCCGTGTCGCTGGCTGCTGGTCTGGTTTCGTCTGGTTCATACCACCCCGCGGGCAAGAAGTATAGAAAGACGGCCCATGCCTCGCTTGGCCTGACAGTGGCTGGGGTTCCCGTGACCGAACCGCGGGGTGCTGTCGCGGCGGGCGCACGGCCGCCGTCGCCGGCGCCGGACCGCGGATACCGGTCCCCGGTTCACGAAATTCGTGCCAGAACCATTTACCGTTGCGATTCACAACCAATGGGTCACCCTCTGGGTACGGTGCCTTTTCGAACGGTTCAGGCCTCGAGCTTGTGCAGTCGACTTCTGACTGTGCAGTCGACTTAGAGGAAAATGACAACCGTGTCGCTGGCCTTGAGCATTCTGGCGGTTCTCGTCGCGGTGGGTTGAATCCCGCATCAGGTCATTCCACACCGCCCCGCGGAATCCCCTGCGACGGCGCTTGGCGCTGGCTGGCCCATCTCGGATCCCGGAACCGGCGGTCTGCAGCGAGGTCGGCGACGACCGGCAAGATGCCCGTTGCGCACGACTTCGCCGGCGTGCTAGGTTTCCGGTGATCGTGATCAATCGGCAGGAGGTGAGACCCATGAACGCAGTGTCCATAATGGGCGCTCCCCCGCAGTCCACGATCGCGCGACGGGTCTAGCCGCGACCGGGAGCGCCCGCCAGGCAATTCGCGAAAGGCGACTCCCATGAACTCATCACCTTTTTCAACCCTGCACATCACCTCGACCACGCCCCCCCGTTACCTTTTTTGTAATCCCTTAACCGAGCCCCATGGGCAAGGATTGGGGTTGCTGGCCTGTCGGTCCCGGCATGATTCACTCCCCCTGTCATCCATGATCCGGGGGTGCTGTCACCGGGACCGGGAGGCACCGGGGATATCGCAAATAGGGGCCGGATCGGGACAGGACAGCACCCGTCCAATTGTCGGTCGTAACGTGGATGCCGAGCCGTGGAGCCGCAGGACAAGCCAGCACCGTTTCATCCGATGCCGCCCACCGGTGGCCCCACGAATGAGGTGCGCAGTGATCAAGGACCATGAAACCATCGACGTGTTCATCGGCGTCGATGTCGGCAAGTCCAACCACCACGCGGTGGCCCTGAACCGGGCGGGCAAGAAGCTGCTGGACAAGGCCCTGCCGCAGGACGAAGCCAAGCTCAACGCCCTGATCAAATCCCTGTCCAAGCACGGGCGATTGCTCTTCGTCGTGGACCAGCCGGCCACCATCGGCGCCCTGCCCGTCGCCGTCGCCCAGGCCCAAGGCATTCCGGTGGCATACCTGCCCGGGCTGGCAATGCGCAGGATCGCCGAGCTGCACCCGGGCGAAGCCAAGACCGACGCCCGGGACGCGTTCATCATCGCCAACGCGGCACGCACCATGCCGCACGCCCTGCGCACCGTCGAGGTCCCGGAGGCTCAGGTGGCGGAGCTGGCCATGCTCTGCGGATTCGACGACGACCTGGCCAAGGCGGCCACCGCGACCTCCAACCGGATCCGCGGGCTGCTCACCCAGGTCCACCCGGCCCTGGAACGCGTGATCGGCAAGCACCTGGACCACGTGGCCATGGCCGAGCTGATGGCCAAATACCCCACGCCGGCCGCCCTGCGCCGGGCCGGGGAAGCCCGGATCGGTGCCCTGCTGCGCAAGCACGCACCGCGGGCGTGGAAGGGCTGGGCCAGGGACATCAGCGCGGCGCTGGCAGCCCAAAGCGTCGTCGTTTCAGGCACCGACGCGGCAGGAATCGTCCTTCCCGAACTCGCCCGCATGCTCGCCCAAACCCGGGCAGCCCGCGCCGCGGTCCTGGGCCGGGTCGAGGAAATCGTCCGGGCCCACCCGCTGCACCTCATCCTTGATTCCATGCCAGGGTTCGGGATCCGCACCCAAGCCAGGATCCTCACCGAGGTCGTCGGCAAGGAATTCGCCACACCAGGCCATCTGGCCTCCTACGCCGGGCTGGCGCCGGTGACGTGGAGATCCGGGACCTCCATCCGCGGGGACCATTCCTCCCGCAAGGGCAACAAGACCCTCAAACGGGCCTTCTTCCTTTCCGCGTTCGCCTCGCTCAAATGCAAGGACCACACGTCCCGGACCTATTACGAGAAGAAGCGCGCCGAGGGAAAGAAACACAACCAGGCCGTGATCGCGTTGGCCCGCCGCCGGTGCAACGTCCTGTTCGCGATGCTGCGCGACGGCACCGTCTATGAGGCGCCGGAGGCCGCCGTCGCCTGAGCACCGAACCCCGCAAAGGGCACGTCATCCGATTCACGCCGGCTGAACCGGACCGCGAAGCCTGCCCGGAAACGTCGCCCAAGGATTTTCGGCAAAACCCCCGAAAGGGGCTTGCGAAAAAGATAGGGGCACCCCCCCGGACTGACGGGGCCCGGCCGGGAACAGCCGCTGTTCGACGCCCTCGCTCCGGTGCACGCCACTGACCGGCGGGCGCTGGTCCTCGGGGCGGCGGATCGGCGGGCAATGCTTGGTTGATCGGCGTCATCGCAGGCCTGCTTGAGGGCGGGCTGGATGCGACCACTGCCGACCTGCTCATCGGCACCTCTGCCGGGGCGACGGCCGCGGCCCAGATCACCGGCGCGAGCCCGACCCAGTTGCTGGCCGACATCCTCTCGGCTGCGCCCGCGCAACCCACGGGCGGGGCCGGATCCGGCGGCAATGGACGAATTCCCCCGGCGTCGGCGTCCGACAACATGCGCCGGACCGGCGAGATCATCGCCGCTTCCAGCGATCCGGCGGACATGCGCCGGCGGCTGGGAGCGGCTTCACTCGAGATGGATGCGGATCCGGAGGGATCCTGGAAATCTCGGTGGCGCTCCATCGTTGCCGGCCGGCTGCCCGGCCCGCACTGGCCGCACCAAGACGTGCTCATCACCGCGGTCGATGCCGGGACCGGCGACCCCGTGGTGTTCGACCGGGACAGCGGGGTCGACATGGTGGATGCCGTCGCCGCCAGCACCTCATTCGGCTTCGGAGCCCCTCCCTACCGCATCGGCGGGGGCTGGTACATCGACGGCGGCTACCGGCGGTCCAGCGAGAACGCCGACCTGGCCGCCGGATACGGGCGGGTGTTGGTGCTCTCGCCATTGGGTGGCCGGTCACGGGCGTCGCTGGCCTGGGGCATGGATCTTGCCACCCAGGTCGCCGAGCTCCGCGCCGGCGGAAGCAGGGTCGAGACCATCTTGCCCGATGCCGCCTCCGTGGATGCTTTCGGCAGCAACATGATGGATCTGGCCACGCGGCCGCCAGCCGCCCGGGCGGGCTACGACCAAGGCAAGGCCCTTGCCGGGCAGCTCAGGGAATTCTGGAACTGATGCCCCGATGTCGGTCGACTCGGCGGGCGGGTGTCGACCAGGACTCCGCCCGCCGGTTCCGATGGCGGTTGGACGATGCCAAGATGGGGGCATGCGCATTGAAGATTGGTGGCCCCGGCTGGATCCCGAAACCCGGCAATGGATGATCGACAACAACGGGGATGCGGTCCCGCCTGAGATCTTGGGGCGGATTATGTCGGTGGCGGGCAAATCCACGGCACGTGACTCATGGGCCGGGGCCGACGATGCCGAGGGGTTCTTCCTCTCGGATACGGCAGTGGACTGGATCGAGGAAACGGCCAACGGCGAATCCTCGGACCGCTAGCCATCTGGCCAGGCAAACGGCAAGCGGGTCCGGGCAGCAGAAAACCTCCGGCTTGATCGTTCGGATCCTGCCGGAGGCCTGATCGTTTTGTGCGTCGGCTAGCTGGCCGGAACGAATTCCCCGTGGCCGTCTTCGCGCAGTGCGGTGCGCAGCTTCTCGGCGTTTTCATCCATCGTGGCCGGGTTAGGGTTCGCATCCGCCCGGGCCAGGTCGTAGTCCGCCAACGAGTTGGTCGGCCACACATGCAGGTGGAGGTGCGGAACCTCGAAGCCCGCGATCATCAGCCCGGCGCGTTCGGCACCGAAGGCGCGCACCTGGGCCTGACCGATCTTGCCCGCGACGTCGGTGAGGTGGTTCATCAGCTCGGCCGGGGCCTCGGTCCATTTGTCGACTTCCACCCGCGGAACCACCAGGGTGTGGCCGTGCGTGATCGGCCCGATGGTCAGGAACGCAACGGCGTGCTCGTCCTTCCATACGAAGCGGCCCGGGATTTCCCCGTTGATGATCTTGGTGAACAGTGTGCTCATGCACCCTCCTTGGCTGTCTCGCCGAGTGTGGCGATATCTAGGACAAATCTGTACTTCACGTCGGAGGCGACCATGCGGTCCCAGGCCTCATTTATGTGGTTTGCGTCGGTGAGTTCGATGTCGCTGGCGATGCCGTGCTCGGCGCAGAAGTCCAGCATTTCCTGTGTTTCGGCGATCGACCCGATGGGCGATCCGGTGTAGCTCAGGCGCTTGAAGAGAAACGGTCGGATGTCGAAGGCGGGCATGGGCTCGGCAGGTAGCGAGAGCTGCACCAGTGCCCCGTCGCGTTTGAGCGTCCGAAGGTACACGCCGATGTCGTGCGGTGCGGAGACCGTGTCGATGACCAGGTTCAGCAAGTCGCCGGCGGCTTTCATCTGCTCCGCGTCAGAGGTGTTGACGACGGTTTCGGCACCCAGCGCCAGCGCGGATTCGCGCTTGTCCTCGCTGCGGGTGAACACCGTGACGCTCGCGCCCATGGCCCCGGCCAGCTTGACGGCCATGTGGCCAAGCCCGCCCAGGCCCAGCACGCCGACCTTGCTGCCGGTTCCGACCTTGTGGTGGCGCAGCGGCGAGTAGCTGGTGATGCCTGCGCAGAGCAGCGGGGCCGCGGCGGCCGGGTCCAGCGCGTCGGGGATGCGCAGCACGAAGTCGCGGTTCACCACGATGCTCTGCGAATAGCCGCCCTGCGTGTATTCGCCGGTGTTCGGGTCGGTGGCCCCGTAGGTTCCGACGCTGTTCCGGCAGAACTGTTCCAGCCCCTCGCGGCAGGCATCGCAGTTGCGGCAGGAATCCACCAGGCAGCCGACGCCCACACGCGCCCCAATGGCCAGGTCGCGCACCTGCCCGCCAACCTCGCGGACGATGCCGACCATTTCGTGGCCGGGGACCAACGGCAGCCTGGTGGCACCCCACTCGCCGCGGCCTGCGTGGACATCACTGTGGCACAGCCCGCAGTATTCCAGCTCGATGACAACGTCGCGTGCACCGGGCTGCCGTCGCTCGATTTCCAGCGCGGTGAGCGGACCGTGTTCTTCGACGATGCCCATCGCCCTGACTTTCTCCGGGCCGGGGGGCGGAGAATCCGTTGCGTCCTTGGCCTGCCGGGCGAGCGCCTCGGCGCGGGCGTTGATGCGTTGGGCGGCATTGTGTGGCGGGGGTACCGGGCGACCAATCATGCCTTTGAACTTACTCCTTGGCGGCCGCGGGTGCCAGCGCGCTACGCCGCCGTATCGGTTGGACCATCAAACCCCATCTGCGCCGGGCAGCTAGGCTGGGCTTCATGAAGGCTCCGGCCATCTTGGCGAAAATCGTTGCCGGCGTACTCGGCATGACCTTGCTGTGCGTAGGAACAGTAGTTGGAATCGGCGCATTCATGCTGGAGCGGACTCCCAAGGAAGCCCGCTACATCGTCGATACGGCCTTCCCCGTGGGCTTCTCACCCAACCCAACCGGGAAGAAAAGGCGGACATCATCGCCGGCGAACTTGGACAACTTCAACAGGTCACTTCGGCCGTGGGCACCGAAGCCGGACCCGAGGAAACCAAGATATCCGTCACGACGCTCAATGCGCCAAGCAGCGACTTGCTCCGGCAGATCGACGATATTTGTTCCTCGCCCGCCACCCGCTGGAATTACTTTTGGGGCGACGTGTGGACATGCACCGTGAACGGCAAGCTCTAAGTCGGTTCCGGCCCCGGTCCTGCACACCGTGCGCTATGGGGTTTCGCCGGTGGCGGCGGTGCGCGCTGGATCCGATGAATATTGCGACCAGGAGCCCGGGAAAAGGGCTGCCTTGATGCCGATGGTTTCAAGGGCCAGGATCTGGTGCGCCGCGGTGACTCCGGACCCGCAATAGGCTGCCACCGGCTTCACAGCGCTATCCGCTACACGAACTCCCAAGGCAGCGAAGCGCTCGGCGAGTTTCTGTGCAGACAGGAACCTGCCGTCTACGCCCAGGTTTTCGGTGGTCGGATTGCTCAATGCGCCGGGAATGTGGCCGGCGCGGGGGTCGATGGGTTCGGTGGCACCGGTGTAGCGTTCGAAGGCGCGCGCATCGAGCAATGCGCCCGGAAAATGCTCGGCCTGGTCGATGTCGATGGTCGGCAACCGGTCCCAGTCCAGCTCCACTGTTCCTGCAGTTGCTGTGTGCTCGCCCTGTTCAAGCGGATAGCCGGCGCCGGTCCAGGCATCCAGCCCGCCGTTGAGCACGCGCACGTTCTCGAAACCCGCATGGCGCAGCAGCCACCAGGCGCGGGCCGCAGCTAGGGCACGCGTCGCGTCATAGACGATGACTTCGGATCCGGGGTTGATGCCCCAGCGTTGCGCCGATGCCTGGAAATCCTGTGCCGAGGGCAACGGGTGGCGGCCGGCCTCGGGGGTCGCCGAGGCCGATAGCTCGTGCTCCAGGTCGACGAACACGGCCCCGGGCAGGTGCCCTGCCAGGTAGTGGGCGTGGCCGTCCGGATCCCCCAGCGCCCAGCGTACGTCAAGCAGCACAACGTCCCGCTGCCCGTCCAGCAGTCCGCGTAGTTCCTGTGCCTCGATGAGCGGATGCTGTGCCATGGACAATCTCCTTGAACGGTTTCGAAAAGCAATCGGCACCACGACTCTACCCGCGCCCGATGCCGTGTCCACTCCAAGCCACGGACGAATGTATGTAGGGTGGAAGCGTGGACAAAACACCCCTGATTTCACTGCCCGAACCCTCATCCTCCCGCACCTGGGTCGATGCAGCGGTGCGCACCATCGACGCCGAATCCGTGCGGTCGGCCGACACCCACCTGCACAAACTCGAGCTGCCCCGCGAATGGGGCATCGACCTGTACCTCAAGGACGAGTCGACGCACCGCACCGGCAGCCTCAAGCACCGCCTGGCCCGCTCGCTCTTCCTGTACGGGCTGGTCAACGGCTGGATCACCGAGGGAACCACGATCGTGGAGGCCTCGAGCGGTTCCACCGCCGTCTCCGAGGCGTACTATGCCAAGCTGCTCGGGCTGCCGTTCATCGCCGTCATGGCGGCAAGCACCAGCCGTGAGAAGATCGCGCTGATCGAGGCCACCGGGGGCACCTGCCATCTGGTCAAGGACCCGTCCAGCGTGTACCAGGTGGCCGAGCAGCTGGCGGCCAAAACCAATGGCCACTACATGGACCAGTTCACCTATGCGGAGCGGGCGACCGACTGGCGCGGCAACAACAACATCGCCGAATCGATCTTCGAGCAGCTGGCCATGGAGGAACACCCGATCCCGTCGTGGATCGTTGTGGGCGCCGGAACCGGCGGCACCTCGGCAACCATCGGCCGCTACGCGCGCTACCACCGCCACACCACCCGGCTGGCCGTCGCCGACCCGGAGGGCTCGGCGTTCTCCCCCGCGTGGCACGCCTGGGACCAGGGAACCGACCCGGCACTCGCCACCGGACGCGCCAGCCGCATCGAGGGCATCGGCCGGGCCCGCCCGGAACCGAGCTTCGTGCCCTCGGTCATCGATTTCATCGCCACCGTGCCGGATGCCGCCTCCGTGGCCGCCATGCGCCACCTGCAGGATTTCGCGCACCTGTCCGCGGGCCCGTCCACGGGAACCAACCTCTGGCTGGCCTGGCAGATCATTGCCAACATGCGCGCCAAGGGCGAGCGCGGCTCGGTTGTCACGCTGCTCTGCGACAACGGGGACCGCTACGCCGCGTCCTACTACAACGAGTCCTGGCTGGCCGGGGCGGGGCTGGACCCGGCACCGTATGCCGGACGGATCGAACGCCTGCTGGAAACCGGCAGCTGGGGCTAGTTCGCCACGAATGCGTTCGAGCGTGGAGCATCGCGTCCGGTGCCGCTCTTCATTTCATCATTACTGGCCCATGGAATCGGCGTCCGCCCGATTCCATGGGCCAGCTTCACGTTGGCCGTTAGACTGGGTCATCCTTGTGCCCCACACCGGTCTTCCCAGCCACCCGGGTTCGATAAATTCGGTGCCACTAGATCAGTCTCCTGCACGGTCGGAAGAGAGTCGCGCGCCCAAGAGACTGGGACTGAAAGACTCACAAATGCGAGACGCTCAGAAGCCCGATTCCGTGGCGATAGAACCGTGACCGGGGGAATCTATCGCTGACGCCGACACAGCTGCCTAAGCCGGCGCTCCGGCTATCGAACAGCGAGCAGCCGGTAGTTGTCCCCTGACAACTCACCCAAGAACCTTGAGTCTGTACTTTGAAGCCCCGACTTCAGCAAGAACGTGCTACCGCCTTGTACATGGTTGGCGTCCACGATTGCTGCTACCCATCGGTCCTCAACGACCACGGATCAAGATTCCTTCAGTCGGAATCTGAACCAGTTTGTTGATCTTGTTTGGCGAATTTTCAACCCACCCATGTCATCTACCTCCAGATAGACGGCACCCAAGCGTTGCGTTTGAGATTCCTTATCAAGGAATGTTGGCAAAAATCATGGAACAAACAAATTCCTATGGCTAGGGTCACATTCGTCGGTCGTCAAGTCGTCCGATATCTCGCCGGACAAACCTAGGACACTCCCCATGGACACACTCGAGCAAATACGCAATTCGGCAATGAGCCGATTCCAGGTGATGGCCGTTGCCATCGCTCTGGCTCTAATTCTGATCGACGGCTTTGATGTGGCAGCAATGGCCTACGCCGCACCGGCACTCTCTCGCGAGTGGGGGATAGCCCCTGTTGCACTTGGATTCTTGCTCAGCGCAAGCCTATTCGGCATGGCCGCCGGATCCATCTTCCTCACGCCGCTGGCCGACAAGATTGGTCGTCGTCGCCTCACGTTGATCTCACTGCTCATCATCAGCATTGGCATGGTAGCGTCCGTCTTCAGCGCAAATCCGTCTCAACTGCTGGTGTTCCGGATCCTGACAGGCCTTGGTGTTGGAGGCATGATGGCCAATCTCAACGTACTGGTGTCCGAATACTCCTCAAACAAGCGCCGAGGCTCCATCATGGGGATCTACACGGCCGGATATCCGATCGGTGCCACAATAGGCGGTTTGGTGGCTGGCCCCTTCATCCCCGTCTACGGCTGGCACTCGATCTTCGCGATCGGTGCGGGACTGACGATCATGATGCTTGTCATTTCCTGGATCTGGCTGCCCGAATCCCTTGACTACCTGTTAATCCGCCGACCGGTCGGTGCCCTGGAACGGGTGAACGTCATTCTTTCCAAGATGCGGCGCCCAAACCTAAGTGAACTTCCTCCGGTCAGTTCCGAAATCACGGGAGAATCAGCGATCCGTGAAGTGCTGACCAGCCCGATCCGCTTCCGAACGTTCATGCTTGGGCCGGGTACGGAATGCTGGTTGCCGCCTACTACTTTGCCAACACTTGGACACCAAAGATTATGGCCTCGGCATCCAACAACGACTCGTTGGGCGTAACCACGGGAATGGTAGCCAATGCCGGCGGCATCCTAGGCTGCTTTGTATTTAGCGCGTTGGCGACGAAATTCCGCAGTCGCCCCTTGTTGGTGCTTTCGCTGCTCGGAGCGGCGCTGGCGTATCTCGTATTTTCGTTGTTCTTCGCCCAGATCAGCATCGCGATTGTCCTGGCAGGTTTGTTGGGCCTCCTCACCAACGCTGGCATCGCCGGCTTCTACTCCGCCTCCCCCGACATCTATAGCGCTCGCGCCCGTGCCACTGGAGTTGGCTGGATGATCGGGCTGGGGCGATTGGTCTCCATCGTTGCCCCCATCGCCGTCGGTTACCTCTTGGCCGGCGGCTGGGAGGCAGAAAATATCTTCAAGCTTTTCACCATCCCGCTGGCGGCATCCGCATTGTCCATCATCGCGTTGGGCTATTCGCTCAAGCGACAGACTCCGCAGACAAGCGGTTTGCCACCCGTAGCCGTTTCCTGAGGGCATTTCATTGCTGCGGTGTCGATACGCCAACACCGGCAAAGAGACCGCGACGTTGAGGCCGCCAACCGCGTCGCGCCAATGCCCGAACATCACTTCCGCGAAACCGGAGCCTCTCAAGCGCCTCGGCTAAATGCCGGGGAATCTGTGAGAACACGAACCACCTTTGAAGGACTGAACCATGAAGATGACAGAACCCGGGGCCATGCTGCGGCCCGCGCCCGCACGTGAGGCTTGGTCCCAGAGTGAAATGGGACGATTCTTGGAAAGGATCGAAACCAAGACCGGTCGACGCTTTGACGACTACGAAGCGGCATGGACCTGGTCGGTGGAGAACCTTGAGGATTTTTGGTCGGAGGTGTGGGACCACTTCGAAATCATCACACACGCGCCCTATGCCTCGGTACTCGCAGAACGCAGCATGCCCGGTGCGGTGTGGTTTGAAGGTGCTCGCATCAATTACACCGAACACATCCTGCGCAGCCTCGCCCGCCACCCCGACCGAGTCATGGTCAAGTCACGCAGCCAGACCAACGGCAGCATCAATTGGACGGGTGCGCGACTCACCGAAGAGATAGAACGCATACAGCAGGGATTAATCCGCCACGGGATCCAGTCCGGGGACCGCGTTGCCGGATACCTACCGAATATCCCGCAGACGTTGGCCACCTATCTTGCAGTCACGGCTCTCGGTGCAATTTGGTGCTGCGTGCCACCGGAAATGGGTGCCGATGGTGCGCTAGGTCGTATCCGGCAACTGGAGCCAAGCCTGCTGCTCGCCATTGATGGGTATCGATGGGGAGACAAACAGATCTCCAAGCTCGAAGACCTAGCTGCTATCCGCGCCGAGTTGCCAGATACTCACACCGTTCTTCTGCCCTACCTCGACACCAGTATTGATGTGTCGGTCGCCGCACAGCGTTCGGAGTCCTATGCAGTCTTCACTTCAGAGCGAGCCGAAGCGATAACCCTGCCGGTTCCGTTCGAGCATCCGCTGACGGTGCTGTTCTCTTCCGGCACGACGGGGGCACCCAAGGCCATCGTCCACTCACACGGCGGGCTACTGCTGGAGCATTACAAGGCCATGGGTCTGCACTTCGACCTGACCGAAAACGACACAGCCTATTGGTTCTCCACCACCGGTTGGATGGTGTGGACCATGGGCGTTTCGTCCCTGCTGGTGGGCGCGGCCGTCGTTCTGCAGGACGGAGACCCTAACTGGCCATCCCTCAGCGGACCCTGGTCCCAATGGGCCGTCATGGAGGAAACCGAAGCCACCTACATGGGAACGGGATCCGCATATCTGGCCGTTTGCGCCCATGCGGGGGTGCGACCTGGCACGACATGGAATCTGTCGCGCCTGCGGGAAATCCAATGCTCCGGCTCTCCGCTCGCTGCCGACGTCTCCGGATGGGTCTACGACGAGATTTCCCCGGGGATCATGCTTGCGCCAACATCCGGTGGCACCGACATCTGTGCAGCGTTCGTGGGTGGCAGCCCGTTGAGTGCCGTTCATGCTGGGGAAATGGCTTGTCGCCCGCTCGGTGTCGCGGTCGACTCGTGGGACGCCGCAGGGAACACACTGCGCGGGAAACCCGGCGAATTGGTGACCACTCTGCCAATGCCATCCATGCCGGTTTTCTTCTGGGGTGATCACGAATCGGAGCGTTACCACTCCAGCTACTTCAACACCTTTGACGACGTATGGAGACACGGCGACTGGCTGGTCCGCACCGAACGCGACACATGGGTCATCACCGGCCGCTCCGACGCCACGCTCAACCGTGGCGGCGTGAGGTTGGGAACCGCCGAGTTCTACGCGATGCTCGAGGGCCATCCGGGCGTCAACGATGCAATGGTGACGCACTTCGAGCAAGGTGGCGCCATGGGTCAGCTGTTGCTCCTGATCGTGGCAGGGCGTACTACTGACACGGAGGCCCTGGAACGTTCTGTCCGCTCCGCATTGCGCACCCAACTCTCGCCGCGTCATGTCCCTGACCATGTGCTGTTCGTGCGCAGCGTCCCGCGGACCAGCACCGGAAAACGTCTAGAAATTCCCCTCAAGAGGCTGGTTCAGGGTGCCCCGAGGGCAGTCATCGACACCGGCGTCCTGGTCAACCCCCAAGACCTCGATGACACCATAGAACGCGTCACGCAGGTTCTGTCGCTGGCCTAACGACAGGAGATGCGCCCGGCAGTGCCCGGGCGCATCTCCGTGGCCACGTCGACGCGGCTCAGCGGTACAGCGCTTCCGTCACGGTAGCGGCCGCGCGATGCAATGCCTCGACGTTGGCATTCACCGCCGAGCGATCAAAACGGACACTCGGCGTGGCGATAGTCAGCGCAGCGACAGGCACTCCGTGAGGATCGTTGATACTAACGCCCAATCCCATCACTCCCTGCTCCGTTTCCTCAATACTGGCGCCGAACCCGTCTCGACGGACCTTGGTCATATGCCTCTTGAGCAGTGATGGCGTGGTGATTTTGCTGGTGGACCAGGACAGCAGCCCCGAGCGGTATAGGTCCTCGAGCTGGGTATTCGTCATCCTCGCCAGCATGGCCTTACCGCCTGCCGATACGAAGGCAGGCATCAGATTTCCCACGAGCTTCCCGATGCGCAGGGTCCGTTTCGACTCGACGCCGTCAATAAACTGGATATGCCCTCCATACATCACCATGAGCTGCACCGTCTCGCCGGCCGCGGCCTGCAGTTGCTGCATCGCCGCCTGAGCGACCTGACGAATCTGTTCGGTTGATACCGGTTGGGCGCTTCGTCCCGAGAACTCGGGCCCCTGCCTGTAGGTCCGGTCGTGACTCTGCGCGGCAAAACCCCTGTATGCCAGGGAGTTCAAGAGCCGGTGGGCCGTCGAGGGTGCTACTCCCAAGAGCTCGGCCGCCGCCTTGACCGAGAGCGGTCCGCCGTCGCGCATGGCCATCATCAGCACGAGGGCGCGGTCCACGGACTCAACGGGTGAGGTCTTGTTCTCCATCCTGAAATCCTGCCACACCCCACGTCCCTCCAGCGACTCGCAGTAAATTCTTAAACAGCCTGCATCAACCTGGATCAACCGCGTCCTCTGGATCCTCCGGCTAGGTGTTCGCCACGTCGATTTCCCGGTGCGGACCAGCATCCCGGCGGACTGGTTCCCACGACCAGAACATGCGGGCGTCTAAGCTCCTGCACTCGTGACCTAATCTCGAACACCGTCCCATACCTGCGGCATTGAACGACTGCTGGAGACCGGCGTCTGGGGCTAGTTCACCGGTGATGTGATCGAATCGGCGCCGATGTGCAGGGGCGTCTGGAAGACCCGTTGCAGGCAGGCTCCGCTGCCCGAACTTTCCAGCCGTCCTTCCACGGTGCCGCGGACCGGGCCGAACCCCGGAGCGGAGGCCTCGACGTCGATCGGGCCGGGGTTGAAGTCCCCGGTGACCCAGTAGCCCACTAACGTCCCGTCGGGCACGGCCGAGGCAGAACAGGCGGTGTCCGCGCTCGTCGGAACCGCCGGGGAACAGCCCGCATCCACGCTGGTGCTGCCGGGCACCAGATCGACGTCCTGGGCATGGCAGGTTCCGCCCTGGCAGGCCCGTACCATGACAGAGTCGAACCCGGCCGGTGCAACCCCGGCTTCCACCACCACGGGAAACCCCTCCAGCAGGGCCAGCTCCGGGCACGCGTCCGCCGGCTGGCCGGCGCATCCGGGGACCAGCAGCGCACCTCCCAGCGCGGCCGCCGCGACCCACCGCTTCTTTCGGTCCATCGGTGCCGCCCCGGGCCCGCTAGCCGTCCAGCGAGACGGGTTCCCCGTCGGCAGTCCGCCGGTAGGACAGTCCGTGTTCGTTGGCCGCCCGGGTCAGGTGCGCGTCCATCATGGCCAGGCCGCGGGCGTTGAGCAGCCCGTCGTGGATCGGGTAGTTTTGCGCTGCGCCGACCGCGACCAGGAAATCGATGGTCTCCCCGATCTTCGCCCACGGCGCGTGGGCGGGAATGAGCAGGGTCTCCACGTCGATGCCCTCGGGCACGTGGTAGCTGTCCCCCGGGTGGTAGAGCCGCCCGTCGATGAAGTAGCCGAGGTTGGCAACCCGCGGGAGAGTCGCGTGGATCAGCGCGTGTTCACCGCCGTGGGCCGAGACCTCCATACCGGCAACGCTGAAGTTCTCCCCCGCGGCCACCGCGTGGATGCGCGTCTGCGCCTCTGGCACGCCGGCCGCGACGGCCGCCTCCAGGACCCGCGCCGCCACCGGTTCCGGCGCGTGGAGGCTCAGCCCGGTTTGGGTTTTCAGGGCCTCAACCACGGGGTCCAGGTCCAGGTGGTCGGCGTGCTCGTGGGTCACCAGCACCGCTTCGACCCCGGCCAGTGCATCGGCCACCGAGCTGAAGTTGCCCGGGTCGATCGCCAGGGCCCTGCCCACGGATTGGATGCGTACACAGGCGTGGGAGAACTTTTGCAGATCCATGGTGCCACCCTAGTTGCGCGGGCCTCGTTCGCACCAGAGCCCGGATTGCCCCTACGGTGCTGGGTCCCCACTGGTAAACTTGGGGAGTCATCGGTGTTTTGTTGCCGCGCCGTTTCCGGCGTCCATGGCGCCCACCGACGATGTTGTGCTGATCTATAGGAGTGCTTCCACCCATGACCAATCCCACGACCGAGCGGCGCGGTTCCGAGCAGCGTGTGACAAAACAGCGGCTGGCGGTTGTCGCGGCCCTGGGCCAAGTCGATGACTTCGTGACGGCCCAGGAGCTCCACCGCTGGCTCGTCGACGAGGGCGACAAGGTCTCGCTTGCGACCGTCTACCGCTTGTTGCTGTCCATGGCCGAGGACGGCCTGGTGGATGTGCTGCGCAGCGCCGAGGGCGAGTCCATGTACCGCCAGTGCCAGGCCGAGCACCACCACCACCACCTGGTGTGCCGCACCTGCGGCAAGGCCGTCGAGGTCGAGGCACCCGCGGTCGAGCAGTGGGCGGCCCGCGTGGCTGCCGAGAACGGCTTCACGGATCCCACCCACACCGTGGAGATCTACGGGCTGTGCCCCGCCTGTTCGCAGGCAGGCAAATAGCAAGACCCGCCACACGTCTTAAACGACCTCGGGCGGAACCCCCATCCAGTGGATGGGGGTTCCGCCCGAGGTCGTTGGCGGTCCTTCGTGGCCCGGCGACAGGCCTAGGCCTAGGCCGCCAGCGCCACCGTCTTGATATGCCGCACCCTGTCGCGGCGCCAGGCAACCAGCCGGCAGACGACGTAGATGAGGAACGAAATCGTCGTCACGTACGGGCTGATCGGCAGGCTGCCGGCCAAGGCCAGGAGAATGCCGCCCACCACGGAAGTCACCGCGAAGAACACCGAAAGGCCGACGGTGAGCACCGGGTTTGCGGTCACGCGCATTGCCGCGGCCGCCGGGGTGATCAACAGCGAAAGCACCAGCAGCGAACCGACGACCTGGATGGACAGCGCCACGGCCAGGCCGAGCACCAGCATGAAGGCCACCGAGAGCTTTGCGGCGGGAATGCCGCGGGCCGTCGCGACCGCCGGGTCCACGCTGATGAAGGTCAGCGGACGCCACATGGCAATCAGCGCGACCATCACCACCACCGAACAGACGGCCAAGAGGCCCAGCTGCACCTGGTCGACCGCCACGATCTGCCCGGTCAACAGCCCGAACTTGTTGGCGCTGCGCCCCTCGTAGAGGGCCAGGAACAGGATGCCCAGGCCAAGCCCGAAGGGCATCAGCACCCCGATGATGGAGTTCCTGTCCTTGGCCGCGGCACCCATCATGCCCAGCACCAGTGCGGCGATGACCGACCCGATCAGCGAACCGAACACCACGTTGGCGCCGATCAGCAGCGCAAAGGCCGCGCCGGCAAAGGAAAGCTCGGCGATGCCGTGCACCGCGAAGGCCATGTCGCGGAGCATCACGAAGATGCCGATCATGCCTCCCACCAGTCCCAGCATGGCGCCGGCGATCAGCGAGTTGGTGACAAGCGGCAGGATTTCGGCGTAGTCCTGGAAGCTGAAGACGGTGCTCCAGATATCTGAGAGATCCATGTGGTCAGGCTCCTGCCGACGGGTGGGTGTGGCTGACGTTTTCGGGCATGCCGACCACCACGATGCGGCCGTTGGATTCGAAGACCTCGATCGGGCTTCCGTAGAGTTCGGACAGCACGTCCGAGCGCATGACCTCGGCGGGGGTTCCCACGTGGAAGCGCCCGCCCGCCAGATAGAGCACCCTGTCGACGTACTGCAGGATCGGGTTGATCTCGTGGGTCACGAAGACCACCGCGGAACCGCGGTCGCAGGCCTGGCGGTGGATCAGCCCGGAGACGGCCTGCTGGTGGTGTAGGTCCAGCGAGAGCAGGGGCTCGTCGCAGAGCAGCAGCCGCGGGTTGTCCGCCAGCGCCTGGGCAGCGCGCAATCGCTGCTGCTCGCCGCCGGAAAGCACCCCGACGGGCCGGTCCGCGTAGGACGAGGCGCCGACCAGTTCCAGCAGCTCGTCGACGCGCTTGCGGATGGCCCTGCGATTGAGCCTGATGCCCCATCGGTGGCCGTCGATGCCCAGGGCCACCAGGTCGCGGGCGCGCAACGGGGTGTTCTCGGCAAAGGGACGCTGCTGCGGGATGGTTCCCACCAGGCGCGACCCGCGGGTCGCGGGCTTCCCCGCCACCTCGACGGTTCCCCCGGAGAGCTGCTGCAGCCCCAGCAGGGTCCGGAGCATCGTGGTCTTGCCCGAGCCGTTGGGGCCCAGCACGGCCAGGAACTCGCCCGGCGCGATGTCAAGGTTCAGCCCGTCCCAGAGCAGGCGGTTCCCGAAACTCAGCGAGGCATCACGCAGCCGGACGACGGGTTCGACCATCGGGTCACTGGTTTCCAAGGGCCACCTCGAGTTGTTGCACGTTTGAATCCATCCAGGAAATGTAGTCCTGCCCCGGGGGCAGGGTTTCGGTCATGCTCAGGATCGGGACGCCGGCGGACTCGGCGATGGAGCGCACCTTGTCCGTTTGCGGTCCCGAGGTTTGGGTGTTCAGCGCCAGCAGCGCGTACTGCCTGTTGACCAGGCCGTCGTTCAGGCGCTTGAGCAGCAGCGGGGACACGTCGTCGCCGGATTCCATCGCGGCGCTGAAGCCCGTGGGCGTTGCGTCACTCAGCCCGGCCTCGGTGAGCAGGTAGTAGGCAAGCGGTTCGGTCATTGCGAACGTCTTGCCCTCGGTGGCGGGCCGCAGTGCGTCGATGCGTCCGGCCAGGGAATCCACCTTGGCTTCGAAGGCGCGCGCCGCGGCCTCGAACTCGGCGGTCTTTTCCGGCCTGAGGGACGCGAACTTGGCTGCGAGGCCCTCGGCCAGGGCACCGACGGTGTGCACGTCGTACCAGACGTGCTCATTGGGCCCCGAGTGGTCGTGCCCGGCGTGGGATCCCCCGGCAGGTTCGGCATGTTCCTCGGCCGCATCGGGTTCGGCATGCTCGTCGTGTTCCTCATGGCCCTCGTGGGATTCGCTCTTTTCGGCGAAGTCGACGGCATGCAGGATCGCGCCCTCCGGCAGTTCCAGCCCGCCGGCCAGCGAATCCATGAACGGGTCGTAGCCGTCGCCGTTGGCGACGATCACGTCCGCCTTGGACAACGCAAGCATGTCCCGGGCCGTGGCCTCGTAGGAGTGCGGATCCTGCGAGGTCTTGTCGACGATCGCCTTCACCGCCACGTTTTCCCCGCCGACGGCGCGGGCCACGTCGGCATACACGGAGGTCGAGGCGACCACGTTAAGCACGGCGTCCCCACCGCCCGTCCCGGCCGCGCCTTCCGCCGGCGCCGTGGAGGCGCAAGCGGAAAGCAGCAAAGCCGAGACGAGGACGGTGAGGACGCTCAGTGGTCTGCGCATGCGGTGTTCGCGGGCCCTTTCGAAGGAAGCTGGAACACCAGACTATCTCAAATGCGAGTCATTCGCATTATTGGGCGCTCCGGTTCTCGCGCCGGATGCCGCGCTTCTGGTTCTGGTCGTCGATCTCGCCGACCAACTGCTCCAGCACATCCTCAAGGAACAGGACCCCGAGCGTGTTGCCGGACGGATCCACCACGCGGGCCAGATGCTCGCCGGCGGCGCGCATCTGTTCCATGGCATCCTCGATCTCCGCGCCGGGGGCCACCACGCCCATGGTGCGCAGCTCGACGTTGGACACCGGCTCGCGGTACTGCGAATCAGGCAGGGACATGACGTCCTTCAAGTGCCAGTAGCCGATGAAGTCGTTGCCGTCGCTGATCACGATGCGGGAGAACCCGGTGCGGCCCACGGTGCGCTCAAACTGCTCCACGGTCGCCCCGAGCCCCAGGCTCACCACCCTGTCGCGCTTGACCATGGTGCCCTCGGCCGTGAGGTTGGAGAACTCCAGCGCCTTGGACAGCATCAGCGCATCTTCCTTCTCCATGGCCCCGGACTTCGCGGAGCTGGCAATGATCGACTGCACTTCCTCGGCGGTGAACGCGGAGTTCACCTCGTTCTTGGGCTCGACCTTCATCAGGCGCAGGAACACGTTGGCAAGCCAGTTCAGCGAGACCACGATCGGATGCACCAACTTGGCCAAGAGCAGCAGCGGGCCGGCCAGGAGCAGCACGGCCTTGTCCGCCATGGACACCGAGATGTTCTTCGGGACCATTTCGCCGAAGGTCACGTGCAGGAACGTGACGATCAGCAGCGCAAAGATGAACGCGATGGTTCCGGCCAGCGCCTCGGGGATGCCCACGAACTCAAGGGGCACCACAAAGAGGTGGTGGATGGCCGGCTCCGCCACGTTGAGGATCAACAGCGAACAGACGGTGATGCCCAGCTGGCAGACGGCCAACATGAGGGACACCGATTCCATGGCGCGCAGCGCACGGATGGCGCGCCTGTTGCCGGCATCGGCCAATGGTTCGATCTGGGAACGGCGCGCCGACATGACGGCGAATTCCGCCGCCACAAAGAACGCGTTGCCCAGCAACAGGATGACAAGCCAGAAGATTCCCGCCCAGTCGCTCATGCGCCGGCCTCCGAATCCTCGTCGGGGCTGATGGCCAGGGCCTCGTCGGCATCGGGGGCCGCACGCGGAGTGAAGTGCAGCTCCGCGACACGGCGCCTGTCCAGCGCCGTGACAACAAAGACGCCGCCTTCCGTGGCGACCTCGTCGCCCACAGCCGGGATCCTGCCGAGCTCGGCCATCACAAATCCACCCACGGTTTCGTAGGCGGCATCCTCGGGGATCTCCACCTCGCCGATCAACTCATTGACCTGGTCGGGGCGGAACATGCCCGGGATTATCCAGCTTCCGTCCTCGAGCTGGCGAACCTCCGGCAATGCGGTGTCGTGTTCATCCGCGACCTCGCCGACGATTTCCTCGATCAGGTCCTCCAGTGTGACCATTCCGGCGGTTCCGCCGTACTCGTCAAGCACGATGGCCATCTGCAGGTTGGCCGTGCGCAATTGCACCAGCAGGTGGTCAAGGTGCACGGTCTCGGGCACAAAGATCACAGGGGTCTTGTTCTCGCCGACTTCCTTGCCCCCGCGCTTGTCGCGCGGGATGGCGATGATGGTCTTCACGTGGCAGACGCCCTTGATTTCGTCGCTGGACCCGTCTGTGACGGGGAAGCGCGAGTAGCCGGTTTCCTTGGCCAGGGTGATCAGGTCCTGCACATGGGCATCGTGTTCGATGGTGCGCATCTTGGTGCGCGGGGTCATCACGTCGGCCGCCGAACGCTCGGAGAAGCGCAGCGTGCGGTCCACGAACAGTGCGGCATCCTTGTCGAGGGTCCCCAGTTCCGCGGAGCGGCGGACCAGCGAGGCCAGCTCCGCCGGGGAACGGGCACCGGAGATTTCCTCCTTGGCTTCCAGGCCAAAGAGGTTCAGCACCTTGTTGGAGAACCCGTTGAGCAGCACGATGCCGGGCTTGAAGATCGCGGTGAAGATCAGTTGGGGGCGCGCCACGGCGCGGCCGATGTCAAAGGCCTTGGCGATCGCAAGGTTCTTGGGCACCAGTTCGCCGATGACCATGGAGAGCAGCGTGGCAAGCACCATGGCGGTGACCAGGCTGACCGGGACCGCCGAATCCCCCAGGCCCAGGGCATGCAGGGGTTCCTGGAGCAGCTTGCCGACCGAGGGTTCCATCACGTAGCCAGTCAACAGGGTGGTCAGGGTGATGCCGAGCTGGCAGGAGGAGAGCTGTGTGGAGAGCGACTTGAGGCAGCGAAGCAGTGCTTCGGCTTTTTTGTCACCGCCCCTCACGGCCTTTTCGACCGTGGCGGGATCCAGTGCCACAAGGGAAAACTCGACCGCGACGAAGAAGCCCGTGCCGAGAATCAGCAGGAGGCCGACGACCAGGAGTAGCCATTCCATTTAGTGTTTCACCGCCCCGGCGGCGGGAGTGCACAGGCGCATCGTGGATGGCGTGCAGTAGTTCTTATGCTTTGTCTGCGCCGGACTAGAAGGCTCCGATGGCGAGGCAGAACTGGGCAAGCAATGACGTATATGGCCGGCACCGCGTGTATTCACGACTGGCCGGCACAGAGAGTGGCTGTCCATTATGGAATCAGTCTAACCGAACCCCGACCTGCATTCGCTCGAATCGCCGCGGAAACCGTCCCGGACCATCCGGCCCGCACGCGGGCCCTGCGCCGCGGCACCAACGGATGGTTGCCGGGCCCGCGACACGCCGGAGCCGAGGCTCCCGCCCGCCGCCCGGCGCGGAAGGTTCAACGCGCAGGGTGCCTTCGGCCCGAACATGCCCCGCACGGCACCTCGATGTTGATGAGGAGTAAATCCGGGCCTCGATGCCTTACCGGCACCGGGCGGCAGTTGCCCGGGCCCGATCGCGTCCGGGTCGCCTCGGCGCTGGATCAGACCGCTTGGCGCAACGGGCGTGTGATGCCCAACTCAATGATTCCCATCTGCGGGTCAATAGTCACTAGACTACTTAGCAGGTCTAGAACTATGCCCCCGTGATAGTCAGTGTTGCGGTGGCGCTTGGACAAACGGAAATCAGGGAAGAGGCGTAATACCGTGCCAGATCAATCGCACCACCGACTCACCGAAGAGTTCGGCGGGAACGAATGGCTAGTCGATGAGCTGTATCAGCAGTTCCTCAAGGACAAGAACTCGGTAGACAAGAAATGGTGGGACATCTTTGCGTCCCTCAATTCGGATCAGGCAAGCGCCTCCGACGCCCCGGCCCCCGCGGCCCCGGCCGCCGTGCCAGCGCCTGCTACCAGTGCACCGGCGGGAGTACCACGCGCGGCCACCCAGGCACGCATCGTGGATGTCACCGGGTCGACTGCCCGTTCTTCCGCGGAATCCTCAACCGCCACTGGCGCAGCTGCGGCCGCGCCGCGCGTGCCGGCGGATCCCGCCCCGATCACCAAGGCACAGCCGATCCCGGCCCAGCTGCCCAAGTCGGCCGCCCCGGAAGCCACCGCCGAGGAAAAGCGCACCCCGTTGCGCGGCCCGGCCAAGGCGATCGTCACCAACATGGAGCAGAGCCTGACGGTTCCGACGGCAACGACCGTGCGCGCCGTGCCGGCCAAGCTGCTGATCGACAACCGCGTGGTCATCAACAACCACCTCAAGCGCGCCCGCGGCGGCAAGATCTCCTTCACCCACATCATCGGCTTCGCCGTGGTGCGGGCCCTGAAGCTCTTCCCCTCGCAGAACGTCACGTTCGCCGAGATCGACGGCAAGCCCGTCGCCGTCCAGCCGGGCCACGTGAACTTCGGCATCGCCATCGACATGCCCAAGCCCGACGGCTCGCGCATGCTCGCCGTGCCGAACATCAAGGCCGCCGAGACCCTGAGCTTCAACGAGTTCTGGGACACCTACGAGGGCCTGATCAAGCGCGCCCGCGCCAACAAGCTCACCGCGGACGACTACGCGGGCACCACCGTCTCGCTGACCAACCCCGGCGGCATCGGCACCGTGCACTCGGTTCCCCGCCTCTCCAAGGGCCAGGCCACCATCGTCGGCGTCGGCGCCCTCGAGTACCCGGCAGCCTTCCGCGGTGCGGCCGAAAAGACCGTTGCGCTCCAGGGCGTCGGCAAGGTCATCACGCTGACCTCCACCTATGACCACCGCGTCATCCAGGGTGCAGGCTCGGGCGAATTCCTGCGCCTGATCGAATCCCTGCTGCTGGGCGAGCAGGGCTTCTACGACGAGATCTTCGAAGCGCTGCGCATCCCCTACGAGCCGGTTCGCTGGGCCGTCGACAACCAGGTCGACATCGACCTGCAGATCAACAAGATCGCCCGCATCCAGCAGCTGATCCACTCCTACCGCGTGCGCGGCCACCTGATGGCCGACACCAACCCGCTGGAATACGTCCAGCGCCGCCACCCGGACCTGGACATCCAGACCTACGGCCTGACGCTGTGGGACCTGGACCGCGAATGGGTCACCGGCGGCTTCGGCGGCAAGGACCGCCTGATGCTGCGCGACATCCTCGGCGTGCTGCGCGATGCCTACTGCCGCACCACCGGCATCGAGTACATGCACATCCAGGATCCGGTGGAACGCAAGTGGTTCCAAGACGAACTGGAGCACAAGTACTCCAAGCCGACCCGCGAGGAACAGTTCCGCATCCTGGGCAAGCTGAACGCCGCCGAGGCGTTCGAGACCTTCCTGCAGACCAAGTTCGTCGGCCAGAAGCGCTTCTCCCTCGAGGGCGGCGAATCCCTGATTCCGCTGCTTGACGGCATCATCTCCGATGCGGCCGACGAGGGCATCGACGAGGTCGGCATCGGCATGGCCCACCGCGGCCGCCTGAACGTGCTGACCAACATCGCCGGCAAGACCTACGCACAGGTCTTCCGTGAATTCGAGGGCACCGCGACCCCGGGCTCCGTCCAGGGCTCCGGCGACGTGAAGTACCACCTGGGCACCGAGGGTTCCTACACCTCGGACTCGGGCAACCAGACCCGCGTCTATCTGGCCGCCAACCCCTCGCACCTCGAGGCCGTCGACCCGGTGCTCGAGGGCATCGTGCGCGCCAAGCAGGACAAGTCGGAGTCCAAGGACTTCAACGTGCTTCCGATCCTGGTGCACGGCGACGCGGCCTTCGCGGGCCAGGGCGTCGTCTCCGAGACCCTCGCGTTCTCGCAGCTGCCCGGCTACAAGACCGGCGGCACGATCCACGTGATCGTGAACAACCAGGTCGGCTTCACCACCGCCCCGACCTCCTCGCGCTCCTCGGTGTACGCCACCGACGTCGCCAAGCAGGTCCAGGCACCGGTCTTCCACGTCAACGGCGATGACCCGGAATCCGTGGTGCGCATCGCGCAGCTGGCCTTCAAGTACCGCCAGCGCTTCAACAAGGACGTCGTCATCGACCTGGTGTGCTACCGCCGACGCGGCCACAACGAGGGCGACGACCCGTCGATGACCCAGCCGATGATGTACAACCTGATCGAGGCCAAGCGCTCGACCCGCAAGCTGTACACCGAGGCCCTCGTCGGCCGCGGCGACATCACGCAGGACGAGGCTGACCAGGCGCTGCGCGACTACCAGGAACGCCTGGAACGCGTCTTCGCCGAGACCCACGCGGCACAGACCTCCCCGATCCCGGTGATCACCGCCGGCACCTCCGCCGTCAACGACCTGGAACTGCCCGCAGCCCAGCGCGACGACGAGGCCGCACCGGCCAAGGAGAACCCGACCAAGATCAGCGCCGACACGCTGGCCCACATCGGCGCCGCGCACGTGGCGATCCCGGAGTCCTTCACGGTCCACCCGAAGCTCAAGGTGCTGCTGGAACGCCGCGAAAAGATGAGCCGCGAGGGTGGCATCGACTGGGGCATGGCGGAAATCGCCGCCTTCGGTTCGCTGTCCATGGAGGGCGTGCCGGTTCGCCTGGTGGGCCAGGACTCGCGACGCGGCACCTTCGTGCAGCGCCACGCGGTCTTCCACGACCGCCTCAACGGCGACGAGTGGTACCCGCTGCTGAACCTCTCCGAGGACCAGGCACCGCTGTCGATCTACGATTCGTTGCTCAGCGAATACGCCGCCCTCGGCTTCGAGTACGGCTACTCGGTGGAACGCCCGGACGCCCTGGTGCTCTGGGAGGCGCAGTTCGGCGACTTCGTCAACGGCGCACAGACCGTGATCGACGAGTTCATCTCCTCCGCCGAGCAGAAGTGGGGCCAGCGCTCCTCGCTGGTCATGATGCTTCCGCACGGCTACGAGGGACAGGGCCCGGACCACTCCTCCGCCCGCATCGAACGCTTCCTGCAGATGTGTGCCGAGCGGAACATGGTGGTGGCCCAGCCTTCCACCGGCGCCAACCACTTCCACCTGTTGCGTCGCCAGGCCTACGCCCGTCCCCGCAAGCCGTTGGTCATCTTCACCCCGAAGCAGCTGTTGCGCCTGAAAGCCGCGGCCTCCTCGGTCGAGGACTTCACCACCGGCACCTTCCAGGAGGTCATCGCCGACACGGCCAACCTGAACCCGGCCGACGTCGATCGCGTGCTGCTGGTTTCCGGCCGCCTGTACTACGACCTGGCCGCGGCCCGCACCAAGGCCGAGGACACCAAGACGGCGATCATCCGCGTCGAGCAGCTTTACCCGCTGCCCGCCGAGGCAATCGCCGCCGAGCTGGCCAAGTACCCGAACGCCGAGGTCGTCTGGGCACAGGACGAACCTGCAAACCAGGGCCCGTGGCCGTTCGTCGGACTGAACCTGCCGGGCGAGTTGAACAAGCACATCCGCTTGGCATCCCGCAAGGCCTCCGCCGCCACCTCGACCGGCACGCACAAGCGCCACGAAGTGGAGCAGGCCCAGCTGATCACCAAGGCCTTCGCGCGCTAGAACGCGGAAAGGCACCGGTGAAACGGTGAATTGACAGTGCCTCAGGGGCGGGATGCGACAGTGTCCCGCCCCTGAGGCACTTAACCGACTGCTAGTGTTGGTGCGTACCCGCCCCAGAAAGGTCATTCGTGGAATACCGCACTATCCGACTCACCGCCATTGGCGACGAACTCCTGGCCGGCCACGGGGATCCCCGGGCCCTGGGCTGGTACGGGCGCGTATTGGCACGAACCACCAGCAACGAGGTGCGCATCGAGAGCTACACCCTCGCCGCACCCGGCGAGGGTTCCGAGGCATTGAGCACCCGCTGGTTCGACGAGGCATCACGCCGCTTCGGACAGAACGTCGACAACCGGCTTGTCGTCGCGCTCTCAGACCGGGACCTTGACCTGGGTCTTTCTACGGCGCGCAGCCGCTTGAACCTGGCGAACATCCTTGACTCGGCATCCCAGATGAGCATCAAGGCACTCGTGGTGGGCCCGGCCCCGGGCCTGGACCCCGAACGCAACCACCGGCTGGCCGAGCTCTCCCACGTCTATGGGGACGTGGCCACGCGCCGGCGCCACCATTACGTTGACACTTTCACCCCGCTGCAGAACCACGCGCAGTGGCGCAGCGACCTGAACGCCAACGGCGGGCTTCCCGGCCAGGCCGGCTACGGGCTCATGGCGTGGCTGGTGCTGCACCGCGGCTGGTATTCCTGGCTGGGACTTCCGGAGCCCGCGGCCGGCTGACGGCCACCGCCGGACACTTCCGGGCGCCGCCGCGCACTGTGTCGCGGCCCACTTTGTCGATCGGGCAGGTGTGTGAAAGACTGGCAAAAGTCCAAACATGGCCCAGATCACACCAAGGGAGTCAGCAGATGAGCAAGCGTTCACGTAAGCGCAAGGACCGCAAGCGCGGCGGAGCCAACCACGGCAAGCGTCCCAACAGCTAGTCCGCCGTCCGCCGTTCGCCGCCCGCATGGCCGGGTGGCGTGAAGCAAAAAAGTTGGTCCCCCGACTCCGGTGTTCCGGAATCGGGGGACCAACTTTTTTGTGCCGCGAATCTAGCCGTGGCCGATTTCCACGCGGATCTCGCTGATCCGGGAAATGATCTTGGACTTCAATGTCTCCGGCGCGATTTCCTGGCAGCTGCGGCGCACCACCGAACGGATGATGCACTCCAGGTCGTATTCCTCGGCGCACTCGGCACAGTGTTCGAGGTGGGCCTTGACCTCCGAGAGGTCCTGCAGCGACAAGGCGCCATCGAGGTACTCGTAGAGACGAACGATGCGTTTGTCGTCGCAATCGCCCAATGAATAGCAGTCACCCATTACTTCTTCTCCGCTCCGGGCTTGGCCGCCCCTTGGGTCTTTGGTGGCTGGCCACCGCCACGCTCATGGGCGTAGTCGGCCAGCAATTCTCGCAATTGTTTACGTCCGCGGTGCAGCCGTGACATCACCGTGCCGATCGGCACACCGAGGATTTCCGCCGCTTCCTTGTACGGGAAGCCTTCCACGTCGACGAAGTACACGGCCAGCCGGAATTCCTCCGCGATGGCCTGCAACGCGTTTTTCACGTCCGAATCCGGAAGGTGGTCAAGCGCCTCGACCTCGGCCGAGCGCAACCCCGAGGAGGTGTGTTCGGCGGCCTGTGCCATCTGCCAGTCCTCGACGGTGTCGGTGCTGGTGCGCAGCGGTTCGCGCTGCCGCTTGCGGTACAGGTTGATGTACGTGTTGGTCAGGATCCTATACAGCCAGGCCTTCAGGTTGGTTCCGGGCTTGTACTGGTGGAACGCCGAATACGCCTTGGTGTAGGCCTCCTGGACCAGGTCCTCCGCGTCGGAGGGGTTCCGTGCCATGCGCATGGCGGCCGAATACAGCTGGTCGACATATTGCAGGGCATCGCGTTCGAAGCGCTCGCGGCGCTGTGCTTCGGTCTCATTGGCTGCCGGTACGGTGTCGGTACCCTGGATATCTTCGGTCATCACGGCCCAGTCTACGCGTAGCGGCGCCACTGCAGCACTCGGGGCAGCGGCTTCTAGCACAACCATGTGTTCCTCCACCTGTTGGCAACCATCCATACCGGCCGATCGCGTTTTGGCCGCCGCCCAACCGACGGGACAGGAGTGGACAAACGCAACATCCGGTATAGGGGTAACACCGGACCGCCCCGCGCTATTCCGGCCCCTTGCCGGTTCCCGCGCCCGATCCCCTGTCCGCTCCCCCGGCGCACCGCCCGAACGGCTAGGATTGAGGGCAGGCACTGCATCCGGGCCAGAGGCCCGGTTCCGCGGTTGGCCCGTGTTTTCCACAGCACACCCGATCCCCCTTGGCCGGGGCCCACCCCGGCCACACGTTCACCACCGGAGGCAGCCAATGAGCATGCAGAACACCGTTGATCAGTTATGGGACGCCCCGCACCCGGGCACGCCAGTGAACGGCACGGTCGTCGTGCCCGCATCCAAGTCGCTGACCAACCGTTATCTGCTGCTCGCGGCCCTGGCCGACGGCACCTCGCGGATCCGCAACGCCCTGGCCTCGCGCGACTCCGACCTGATGATCGCGGCGCTGCGCGCGCTTGGCGCGGGCATCGAGGTGCTGCCGCAGCCCGACGGCACGATCGACCTGCTGGTCACCCCGCTGGCCCTGGCCGGCGAACCGGCCGGTGCGGAAGCCGCGCCGGAAACCGTTGCCATCGACTGCGGCCTGGCCGGAACCGTGATGCGCTTCGTGCCGCCGCTGGCGGCCCTGGTGCGCGGGGAATTCTCCTTCGACGGGGACCCGCACGCACGCCTGCGCCCCATGGCGCCCATCGTCGCCGCTCTGAAGGACCTGGGCGTGCAGGTGGCCGAACACGGTGCCGACGGCATGCTGCCGTTCACGCTCACCGGCACCGGCCGGCTTGCCGGCGGGTCCATCGTGGTCGACGGCGCCAGCTCATCCCAGTTCATCAGCGCGCTGCTGCTGATCGGCGCCCGCACCGCCGACGGGCTGGAAATCACCGCCGCCCCCGGCCCGATCGCCAGCCCGGACCACATCGAAATGACGGTGCAGACCCTCGGCGAGCTCGGCGTCACCGTCACCCGGCCCGATGCGCGCAGCTGGAAAGTCGAACCCGGAGCCATCGGCGCCTTCGACAAGGTCATGGAACCGGACCTCTCCAACGCCGGCCCCTTCCTGGCCGCGGCCCTGGTCACCTCCGGCACCGTGCGCATCCCGCACTGGCCGGCCTCCACCACGCAGGTCGGCGACCGCTGGCGCGAAATCCTTGGCACCATGGGCGCGGAGGTCCGCCACCTGGCCGACGGCACGCTGGAGGTCACCGGCCCCGAAGAGATCAACGGCATCGACTTCGCCGACGCCTCCGAGCTCGCCCCCACGCTCGCGGCGCTCTGCGCCCTGGCCGCCGGCCCCTCGCGGCTGACCGGCATCGCGCACCTGCGCGGACACGAAACCGACCGCCTGGCGGCGCTGGCAACCGAGATCAACAACCTCGGCGGCAGGGTCACCGAGCTCGCCGACGGGCTGCTGATCGAACCGGCCCGGCTGCACGGCGGGGACTTCGGCACCTACGCCGACCACCGCATGGCAACCGCCGGGGCCATCATCGGCCTGGCGGTGCCGGGCGTGCGCGTTCTCGACATCGCGACCACCGCCAAGACCATGCCCGACTTCCCCGCACTCTGGATGACGCTGGCGACCAGCGGAAAGGCCGCACACTAAGCACATGGCACGCAACACTGAGGACTGGGAAGACTTCACGGTCCGCACCCGCCCGAACAAAAAGGGCACCCGCCCGCGCACCAAGGACCGCCCCGCCTACGAGGAAGCGGTGATCGGCCGCATCATCACCGTGGACCGCGGACGCTACACCGCGATCCTCGACGAGGACACGGCCGACGAGCGCATCGTGATCGCCGCCCGCGCCCGAGAACTGCGCCGCAACCCCGTGGTGCCCGGCGACTTCGTCGCGCTGGTCGGGGACACCTCCGGGGAGCCCGACACCCTGGCCCGGCTGGTGCGCATCGAGGAACGCTCGACGCTGCTGCGGCGCAGCGCGGACGACACCGACCCGGTGGAGCGCGTGGTGGTCGCCAACGTGGACCAGCTGGTGATCGTTGTGGCCGCGGCCAACCCGGAGCCGCGCACCGGCTTCATCGACCGCGCCGTGGTGGCGGCGTTCGACGCCGGCATCCGACCGTTGCTCTGCGTGACCAAGGCCGACGTGCGCGACCCGGAGCCGTTCCTGGAGAACTACCGCCACCTGGACATCGACATCGTCATCTCCCGCACCACCGCGCAGGACGCCACGGGCATCGACGCGCGGTCCGCCGACGGGCTCTCCGCGCGCTTGGCCGGCACCCCCGTGGAGATGCTGCGCGAACACCTCGCCGGCAAGGTCTCGGTGGTCATCGGGCACTCGGGCGTGGGCAAATCGACGCTGGTCAACGCGCTCACCGGCGCCGAGCGCGCCACCGGCAACGTCAACGCCGTCACCGGCCGCGGCCGGCACACCTCATCCTCCGCGCTGGCGCTGCGCGTGGACGACGCCCCGGAGGGCACCTGGATCATCGACACCCCGGGCATCCGCTCCTTCGGCCTGGCCCTGGTGGACCCGGAGAACATCCTCAAGGCGTTCGACGACCTGGAACCGATTGCCGCGGACTGCGAACGCGGCTGCACGCACAAGGCCAGCGAACCGCACTGCGCCCTGGACGCCTGGGTCGCCTCCGGCGAGGCGGGGCCCATCGGCACCGCACGGCTGGATTCCTTCCGCCGCCTGCTCGGCCAGGACGAGACCACCGAGGCCAAGGAGCTGGGCTCCTTCTAGCCGGCACCGCGCGGATCCCGCCACGGGCCCGACACGGATCGGTCCCCGAGGGCCCGGGTGGGATAGGTTTAACGGCATGAACTCCGATGTGATGACGTACAACGACGACCTGCGCCTGGCCCACGTGATTGCGGACTCGGTCGACTCGTTGACCCTCTCCCGCTTCAAGGCCGTGGACCTGGTGGTGGAGACCAAGCCGGACCTCACCCCGGTCTCCGACGCGGACAAGGCGGCGGAGGAAGCGATCCGCTCGCACCTGGCCCGCGCCCGCCCGCGCGACGCCGTCACCGGCGAGGAATTCGGCACCACCGGCAAGTCGAACCGCCACTGGGTGATCGACCCGATCGACGGCACCAAGAACTTCGTGCGCGGCGTCCCGGTCTGGGCCACGCTGATCGCGCTGATCGAGGACGGGGAACCGGTGGTCGGGCTGGTCTCCGCCCCGGCCCTGGGGCGGCGCTGGTGGGCCGCCAAGGACATGGGCGCCTACACCGGCAAGTCGATGTCCGCCGCCCACAAGCTGCAGGTCTCCTCCGTCGCCAAGCTGGAGGACGCCTCGCTGTCCTACTCCTCGCTC
Organism: Paeniglutamicibacter kerguelensis; assembly: GCF_017876535.1. Lineage (NCBI taxonomy): Bacteria > Bacillati > Actinomycetota > Actinomycetes > Micrococcales > Micrococcaceae > Paeniglutamicibacter > Paeniglutamicibacter kerguelensis. The sequence continues at coordinate 970,542 of NZ_JAGIOF010000001.1, read as the reverse complement.
TCGGGCTGGAAGGAACGCGGGCAGCGGGAGAACTTCATCGAGCTGACCGACGCCCTCTGGCGCACGCGCGCCTACGGGGATTTCTGGTCCTACTGCATGGTCGCCGAGGGCGCCGTGGACCTTGCGGCCGAACCGGAGCTGAACCTCTACGACATGGCGGCCCTGGTGCCGATCGTGCGCGAGGCCGGCGGGCGCTTCACCTCCGTGGAGGGCGTCGAGGGCTGCGACGGCGGCAACGCGGTGGCCAGCAACTCGCTGCTGCACGACGCCGCCCTGGAAATCCTGAACGCCGGCCGCTGATGCGACACCCGCAGCACCCCGTGCTGACCGCCAGCGAGGAAAACTACCTCAAGGCGCTCCATGCGCTCACCGAGTGGGAAAACGACCCCGTGACCACCGGGAACATCGCCGCGCAGCTGGGCGTCGCCCCCGCCTCGGCCACCTCCATGGTGGCCAAGCTCGCCGGCAAGGAGCTGGTCGTCCACCCGCGTTACGGCGCCATCGAGTTCACCCCCGCCGGGCGCCTTGCGGCGCTTTCGGTGGTGCGCCGGCACCGGCTGATCGAGACGTTCCTGCTCAGCGAGCTCGGCTACTCCTGGGACGAGGTGCACAACGAGGCCGAACAGCTCGAGCACACCGTCTCCGACCGCTTCATCGAGGCGCTCGCGGCGCGGCTCGGCCACCCGGCCGCGGATCCGCACGGGGACCCGATTCCGGGGCCCGACGGCACGGTGGTGATGCCCCCGGCGATCCGGCTTGACCGCTTCGCCGAGGCGGGTTCCCCGGCGCGCGCGATCGTGAGCCGGATCAGCGACGAGGACCCCGCCTGGTTGCGCCGCTGCACCGAGCTCGGCATCGCTCCCGGCGTCGTCATCGAGCTTCCGCACCCGCAGCTCAGCGACATCGACGCCACCATGATGTGGGTGCTGCCCGCCGATCCCGGGTCGTAGGGCGCGGGCGTCGGGCCGGGCACCGCGGCCACCTTCAGGGCGGCCACGGCGCCGGCCACCTGACCGTTGTGTCGGAGGAGCACAGGAATTTCTAGCGGGCTGCGCGGCGCCCGGAGCCCTTCGACTTCCGACGTCGTTTCGCGGCCGCGACCTGCCCCGGTTTCCCTGCGTCCACGGTGGAATCCCGGCCGCGAACCAGCAGCGTCAATACGATGCTGGCCACCGTGAGTGCGCCCATGGCGATCGCCAACACCGGCTGCCCGGCAACAGCCAGCATCACGGTTCCCGCCGCAAAGAGCGCGTGGCTCAGCAACGCGTGCGGCACGGGGGAAACCCTGAAACGCGCCTTCGGGGACATGAACAGGCCCCAGAAGACCATCAGCGGGATCACCGTGACCAGCACGGCGGCCGCGGGGGCCAGCGGCAACGCCCCCAGGGCCCACAGCGCGCCGGCGCCGAGCAACGCGACCTCCAGTACAAACGAGACCACCATCAACGCCGTGAGCGCCACGGTGCCGCCGCTGCGGTCCGTTCGACCCTCGGCCGGGGCGGCCGCCGGGGCTTTCGCAACCACAGGCACGGCGGATTCAACAGGTCCTGAGTCGGCGGCCGGTTCATCGGATTCAGTAGATGCCGACGGCTTCATGGGTGGCGACGGTTCGCTGGACGAAGCCGGCTCCGCCACCGGCATCTCCTCGCCGGGTTCCCGCACCGGTGCCGCAACTTCGGCCAACGGGGTCAAGGTGTCGTCCAGCGCGGACGGACCGAGGTCCCCTTCGCCGGCCGGCCCGTCCGCCTCCTTGACGGCGGGCGCTTCGGCCGATCCATCGGCAACGGGAACGACGGCCTCCGGCGTTGCCGGCCGCCCGTCATCCACGGGGAATGCCTGATCCCCCGGCACGGATGCCGCGGCCGCGGCCGCTGCCGGGGGAACATCGTGGCGTTCCCGCACCGCCGGAGCAGGCTTCACGCCCGGAACGGTCTTGACGTCCGGTACAGCATTCATGCCCGAAACGGCACTGACCGACAACTCTTTCGCCGGGGTTGCGGGCTGCGCTGCAACTGCCTCGGGCGCTGCGCCGCTCGCCACGGGTACCTTCGGCGCCGCCGGCTTCACGGGCTTCGGCGCCGACGAGGCACCCTGCGGCTTGCCGGCAACAAATCCCGGTGCAGCCGCGGCCGGGCCGGCAGGCGCTTCGTTGCCGGCACCCGCCTTGGCCGCGGGCTGGACCGGGTGCGGCTTCATCATTGCCGGCGAAGGCCGCTCGACGGAGGTCGCCAGACCACCCACGGGGCGCCCCGTCGGGGAACCCGCAGCACTCGCGGCCCCCGGCTTCATGCCCGACCCCGGTTTCGCATGCACGGCAGGCTTCGCGCCAGCGGCAGGCCTCGGCACCTCCCCGGGGCCCGTTTTGGCAACGCGCATGACCGCATCCACCGGTTTGCCGGGCTTACCGGGCTTCGAAGCGACCCTCGGCCCCGGCTTCGGCATTGGCTTCGCCTGCACCTTGGCCCCATGCTGCGGCCCCGGCTTCGGGACCGTCATTCTCTCCGTGGCAGGGCGCGCAACATCGTCTCTGGCACCGGCGGCACCGGAATTCTCCATGGGTTTCCCGTTGCTGGACGCTGGTTGCTTCTGCATGTTGGCCTAACCTCACCAAAACTCGTCATTGCCCGGCCTTCGCCGAGCTCAACACTTACATCTCAAGTCTATGTCCACGCTCCGGGCACCCCCAACGGAGCTCCCGCCGCCCCGCTCCTGCCACCCTTCGTTGGCGACTTTTCCACACCACGCAGCCGCGCGCTTTCGGCACACACCGCGCATGGCCCATGATCGTGGAATGAACACCGAGCAGTTCATCGACCGGCTGGCCCGGGAGCGCGGAGGACCCGCGCCACACGCCCGGCCCGGGCACCCAGGGTCCCGGGCCGACCGGGTGCGCGCCCTGCTCGCCGTGGAAGAGCTCTTCGTCGGCCTCGCCACCGACATCGCTGCCGACCACGGCTCCCCCACCGTGGCCGCACTGTTGGGCATGATCACCGAACGGGCCCACCGGCGCATCGGCTTCACCCAGATCCTTGCCGCGGACGCGGCACGGTCCACCCTCGCCCATGAACTGCCTGCCCGGACCCTGAACCACCTGCGCGGCATCATCAGCGACCCCGCTGGTTTCCTCTCGGGCGCCGAGGCACTGCCGGAGGACCCGTACACGGTTCCCTCCGGCAGGCCGCAGCACAAGGACACCCCAGAATTCCTGCAGAAGGTCCTTGGCATCAACCTATTCGAGGCCCGGGATCGCATCCAAGCGGCCGACGCACTGTTGCCGCACACCGACGTCAACGGGATCCCTGAGCCCGCCCGCTACCCCGGAATCGCCGGCGCACTCGGCAAGGCCGCAACCATCACCGAGCGTGAGCAGATGGAAGCTCTGCCGGATGGCTCAGCGTTCATTGATTCAGCCGATGATATTGGCACGGTTCATCTGGGCAAGGTTTGGTATCCGGAGACTGCGCCGATCACCCTCGAGCGTGCCGCTGGGCGGTTCTTGCCCGCCCGCGTCCTGCACCGGGGCTCCGCGTGACAACGCGAAGGAGGCCCCAACCCCGAAAGGTTAGAGCCTCCTCCACATGCATAATCTACGCCTTCTTGCGCGTCAACAATCCCCAGACAACGAGGACGATCAACGCTCCGCCGATGGCCAGCAACCACGTCGACAGCGACCAGAACTCATTGATGTTCACATCGAAGATCAACGAGCCCAACCAGCCGCCGAGTACGGCACCAACTACACCGAGCAGCAGGGTGGCGAACAAACCGCCGCCCTGGTCACCTGGCTTGATCGCCTTAGCGATCGCACCGGCAAGCAGGCCCAGAACAATCCAACCAATGAATCCCATGACTTTTCTCCGTTCGGATGAAGTTACGTCGTTCAGCATCAGGATCGCGATGCACGTAGAGAACCCTACTAGGGAGCATTGCCCGAGTGTGTCGACACGCCTAGGTAAAGGAGAAGCAACGCATGAATGCTGATATTTCGGGCGGCGGCCAAGCCGGATCGCTTGATCTGGCCGCAAACATCACCGAGCGCGAACAGCTCACCTCACTGCCGAACAACTCGGTGATCGAGGACTGTTCGGGCGACGTGGGCAGCATCTTCAACGGGAAGATCTGGCATCCCGAGACTGCCCCGCTGAGCCTGGGACGCGCCACCCGCTACCTGCCCGCAACAGTCGTCCACCAGGGCACCGAATGATTGCCGATCACTTCAACCCGATAGGTCGAAAGTACAGGCCAGCCGGAGTAATCGTTGCCGATGCCATGGGCCGAGAATGGAAGAATGAAGCATGACCACCACCCCGACCCCTATTGACCTGGGCACACTACGAGCCGAGGTCGAGCCGTACGACGCCGGGCAGCGAGCGCACGTGACCAACCGCGAAGTGCTCGCCCTGCTCGATGCGGTGGCACGCCTGAACGTAGCCGCGGCCGACCTCTTCAACGAAGGCGTACGGCAGAAGGAGCGCGCCGTTGACGCCGAAGCCCGCGCCGAGGCCGCCGAAGACGCAGTAACGCGGGCGTACGCCCTGGCGGACAGGTGGGAGCATAGTGGGCCGCACGAAGCCGGATTGCTGCGCGCCGCACTGGACGGGGAACCGGACTCGAGCGCACCCCTCGCCCACCTCAACGAACCCCGCATCGGACGCTTCGACGGGCAGGTGCTGCTCATTGGCGGCACGTACCGGAAGCCGCTCACCCCAGACGCAGCGCGGAACCTCGCCGATGCACTCAAAGTGAACGCCGACAGCCTGGACCAACCACCGCGCCGCTGACCGCGTGGTGGGCCACGTTCTTCGCGATCATCTGAAACTCCCCGGCTCGTGGCCTTACCACTACCCAGACACATGACTCTGACAAAGCAGAAAGGCGCCGACCGGGTAACCCCAGCCGGCGCCTTCACGAACGAACCGCTGCTACTTCTTTACGGTCAACGTCTGCTTCATCGTCTTGGTCTGTTCTTTCGACCATACCTTGGAGGTGGTCTTCTGAACGGTGTTGGTGGACTTGAACAGGTCCTTCGGCGACAGGACGTTCAGCTTGGCCGTCTCGCTGGAGTTCTCCGGAACGAAGACGCCCGGGTTTCCGCCCGGGACGAATGCCGGATCCCAGCCGTTGTAGCCCTCGGCGTCCAGGGCGATGTTTCCCTCCGTTGCCGGGGCGCTGATTCCGTGAACCTCGAAGGAGCCGTCGAATCCTCCGGTGCAGGTGGTCGTCACGAGAAGGATTTCCACCCCGTCTTTATCGGCAGGATCTCCTGTGAAAATGCCAAGGGGCGCTATACCGTCTGTCGAGTTCTTGAACTTGCAGGTGACCGCAACGTTGCTGCCCTTCTTGGCAACGAGCTTCTTGGTGGTGACAGCCTTGCTGGTCGTCTTGCTGGTCCAGGTCTTGTACTTGGCAGTTGTCGTAACCGAGTACTTGCCCGCCTTGAGCTTGGCTGAGGACACGTTCTTGGCGACGGTCTTTTTGCCCTGCTTCACGGTGATCTTGGACGAGGAGACCTTGACCTGGCCGGAGGACTTCACCGATGGCTTGACCGTTGCCTTCTTCGTCTTCTTGTTCACCTTGGCGGTCTTGATCTTGCTGATCGCGACCTTGTTCGGCACTGGCTTCGCAGCTTGAACGGCGGCAATCGGTGCGACCGGAGCTGCATTGGCGGGCAATGTGCCGCCGATGACTAGCCCTGCCGACATGGTGAGCGCCAGGAATGGCGCAAAGGCCTATAGGCCCAGCCGAAAGGTTGGCGGCTTTACTTCGTTAACGTGGTCAAAGTCAGGTGCCGACCAACTCCCGGAACAACGCCCCCAAGGTCTGCACATTCCCCACGGCCGCAGACCTGCCACACCGCGCATGGTGGTAGCGCTCTAACAAACCCACCCGCATGGTTCATCGACGACAGGAACCCGACTAGCCGGCGTAACCGGCCCAAGACCTTTGCAGTCGCAACGCACTTCAACACTCGTCAAGCGAACCGCAAGCAAGGGCACACAACCACCGGACACCGCCTCAGCCAAATCGGAAGCACAAGCAGAGGAAACAACTGAATAGCCCAACCGGAACATGAGCCGCCGGGCAGGGATGACAGCCAGGCTGACAGCGCGATCAAGGCGCGGCATCCCACTCACGGCCCGGAGCCTTCCACCTCTCGACATTCTGGCCATGCTCAGATCAGTATGGGTACAGAACAAGCCGCCCTCATCCCCAAGGAGTTACCGTGACAGAAATTCCAAGCGACATCGGCAACACCCGAAACAGGTACAGCCACGTGCGCATCAAAGCAACCGGCGAAATTGGTCGACTGGCCTACAACCAAGGGCCCAGCCACCTCATGAAAACTTCCGAGGGGCATGAACTGACTGCCTACGTACAGTTTGAAGAGACCGGCGAATTCCGAATGTTCCCATTCGCATCCCTAGAGCTCGTCGAGTTCTAAGATCCTTCCATTGCCCGTCCTCACCAACGTGAGGGCGGGCTTTGCTACGTGCCACTCCGCGCAGACGCTAGACCATGGCCCGACGCGCCTTCCACCGTCGGGCCTGCTACTTAGCCGCTAAGCGGCAGACAGCGCCAAATGCTTGGCACGGACATGAGCCTTGATTCCTGCGTACTGCTGATCGCGAGCAGCCAGCTCACCGAGTGACATCGACCCGGGAGCAGACTGGAGCCAGAAGTTGCCGCACTCCGAATTGAGGCACGTGACCTCATCGCATTCAAGCGCACCATAACTCTCCGGACCAAAAGGCATCAGAACATAGTGGAGCAACATGCCACATGAATCGCATGGAACGAGGCCTGGACTGAATTCCTTGATGTCTTGCAAAACTTCCCCTTTGTCGATTTTCCAAAGAGTCAAGCCTACCAAACGGTCAGTTCAGCACGCCGAAGACGGCAGCCCGCCCCCACGTTGGTGAGGGCGGGATAAGTCACAGGCAAAATGTGGCCGATTCGGGCGATCAAGTCACAGAGCTCACACCAAAACAAGGCAAACCGGCAACCTATTGCCGAAGTAATGGAAGTGAGAGTGATGGCCAACCATCGCAATGGTCGCGGGCATCGCGCCTACCGACGCAAGCAAGCACGCCTCAAGCGCGAACAACTCCCCCTGCGCATAGTGCGGCAAACCAATCGACTACACCCTGCACTACAACGACCCCATGGCCTACACCGCAGACCTCCCCTGACAGGCTCTCGGCGGCCTGACCCCCTACGGCCTGTTGATGCTGGCGATCTGGCTGATCCTCACCAGCCAGCTCGTTCCGAAGAGCATCTACGACGTGATGGTGAGAGCGAAGGAGCATTGGCGGGACGCAGCGGAAACGCTGAAGGAAACCAACGCCGTCCAAGCCCGCACCATCGAGAAGCAAACCATGGTCGGCGAGTCCGTCATCAAGGTGATGGGCGCGGCGCGGGACGGTGACGGGACATGAAATGGTTCCGCCGATTCTGCCCCTCGCAAGACGACAGCACCGAGGCGCTGGCCGCAAAGATCGAAGCCAGCGTGCACCACAAGGCCGCGCTTGACCGTTTCGCCGAAGCCCGGGAGCAATCCGTGCAGCTTGAGCGGATCAACCACCGCAACCACTTCAGCGAGAGCCTGACCAAGGCGTTTCGGGACAGGCCGCTATGACCATCCAACCGCTGACCGGGATCCTAGTCCTGTCCGCTTGCCTGTCCACGCTGGGCGTGATGATCGGCTGGCACGTCCTCACCCGGGGCGTGTGGCGCCGGCACGCGGCCGGGCGCGCACTCATGGGGCTACTGGCCACCCAGTCCGCGATCACCGCCCTGGCGACCGCGAGCAGCTTCTTCCCGGAGTTCCCCGGCCGCGCCCACGTCTGCCTCGCGCTCAACGTCCTGCTGATCGCCTCAGTCTGGCGCATCGGCTGGACCGTCTTCCGCGAACAGCGCCGCAACCTCTGACTGCATTATTTGTTCGGCTTCCATACGGCGGTCGCATGATGCGGTTCGGGGAACAGTTTAGTCACGTCGTAGGGAAGCGCGTGCGACAACCCGTTCCAGACATACCGACCACCGGGCAGGTGCATCGGGAAGACACTGACGTCCAGCAATGTCTTTTCGTCGTCACGCGGGCCGCCACGAAAAGTGAATATGTAGTCCATCAATCCAATCTAACTCGCTCAAGCCGCCCCACCTAGATGATTGATTCCAAGGGGTGACTATGCAGGCAAGGGTGTCCAGAATCGAGGTGTAATACCCAACATTCGAACCTGGAGAGTTCTGATGGACAACGACCTGGACACCCTTGGCAACAGCACTGTACTCCTCGACGGACGACTTTTTGAAGGCCAATCCGGACGCGGCCCCGTGGCGGCCGGAGGTCGGTTTGCAACCGCTGATCACCGACGCGGAACTGGTCATCGTGACCGTGCTGCAGGCCCTGCCCGGCTACACCCCGGAACGCCGGTGGCTGCGCCATGCCCGGGTTGACCTGATCGAATGGTTCCCGCACCTGCCGGGCCAGTCCGGCTACAACAAGCACCTGCGGCACCTGGGCGGAACCCTGCAGGCCGTGACCGCACACCTGGGCCGGGACACCGGGTTGTGGGCCGACGGGATCACAGGTGGCCGACTCGACACCGGTCGAATGCGGCCGCTCCCGCGAAACGGTCCACCGCTCCGGGCTGGCCGGGTTCGCCGAAACCGGGTACTGCGCCTCGCACTCCCGCTGGTTCCGGGGCCTGCGCCTGCACCCTTTGTGCACGCTGGCCGGGGTTGCCGGTGGGCTTCGCCCTGACCGGGGCGAAGCCCGATGAACGCGAGGTCCTGCTCGGGATCCTGGACTCCACCCCCGCCAGGATCGGGGCCGGGCAAACGATCCTGGCGGACAAGAACTACTTCGGTCGGGCCTTCGAGACAGACCTCGCCGAGGCCGGAATCGTCCTGGTCCGGCCCACCCGGCCGGGCAGGGAGTTCCTCAAGCCATTGCGGCAGGTCATCGAGTCAATCAACGACACCCTCAAGGGCCAGCCGGGCCTCGAGGCCCACGGCGGGAGAACCGTCGCCGGGGTCACCGTGCGGGTGTTGCAGCGCCTCCTGGCCATGACCGCGGCGATCTGGCACAACCTGAACATCGGCGCCCATCCGCTGCGTTCATTGACCGCCTATGACCACTGACCCCTTGGAATCAACCATCTATGGCGGCTTTACCTACGCCCAGGAGGCTCCCATTGGAAGTTATCGTCATCTCTTCAGACGCACCCGCGGCGGTCAAGGCCACCGCGGGAACCTACGTTCTCGTGGCAACCGGCACGAACGACGGGGCCGTCATCAACGCTGCCATCGATCTTGCCGCCGCCCTGCAGGCGCGCAACGACACCTCACCGGCAGGCGCGGCCCAACTGGGCACGGTGCGCCTGACCGGTGGCCGGTTCAACATCACCAGCCCGATCCTGATGCGTTCCGGCGTGCGGCTGACCGGCGCCGGCTGGCTCACCGAACTGCGCGCCGTGAACTGCACCGCGGCGGGCATGATCATGCTGGCCTCGGCCGGGGACCACATGGTGATGGTCGAAAAGTGTGGTTGAACGGCAACTATTCCTCCGGCGGAACCAGCGCCGGGATCTACTTCAACATGACCGGCAGCACGAACGCCGACGTGTCCAAGTACCCGCCGAGCAACCCCGACAGCTACCACACCATCCAAGACGTCTACATCCGCGCTTTCACCAGCGGCGTGAACCGGCACGGCATCGTGCTCTTCTGCACGAGCACCGCCGCCCAGCGCGGTTGGATGATCGACCGGGTGCAGCTGCGCGAAATCGGCGGGCACGGCATCTGGGTCCAGTCGTCCTCGGATGGGTTCATCTCCAACGTGCACGCAGGCACGGTCACCGGGGACGGCTTCAAGATCGACACCGCAAACGTGAAGATGGCCAACTCCAAGGCGTTCTACTGCGACGGCTGGGGGCTCAACTGGTTATCCAGCTACGGCGTGGTCAGCGGCTTCGAGTCGCAGGACAACGCCAAGGGCGTCTATGTGGGACAGCCGAACAACACGCTGACCGGCATCGTCGTTGACGACTGCCGCGACGAGGGGCTCTACATCGACCACGACCGGATCACCGCGACGGGCTTCACCATCGGCAAGAACGGCTCCCGCTACGCCACGATGGCCAACGGCGTGCGCATCGGTTCCGGGTGCGCCGACACGACCGCCATCGGCATGGTCGCCAACGCCACCAACCGGGTCGTTGGAACCTGGGGCGCCGGCTCGTATGTCCGCATCAACGGCAACGGCTCCCTTGTGGCGGTTGGCTGACACCCGGACTGGCCGACTCCCCTGTGTGCCCGCCACAATCCGTGGCGGGCACACCCGTTTCCCCCGAATGATCCGAAAACCAATCCACCCCATAGCCCCAAGCCAGTGCCAACGCGCTGGCTTTTTCATGCCCGGGAGGCACCCATGGCCTATCACCTTGCCCCATCCCTGATGCGCCTACGCGGCCAGGTCAACAAACGCTGGCCGGACCGCGACAGGGATTCCGACGGCTGGATCGGCGACCCGTCCCACCAGGCCCGACCGTCCGACCACAACCCGGACTATGCGGACGGCGGCGTGGTCCGCGCTCTCGACTTCGACAAGGACGGCATCGACGTCGACGAGCTGCTGGCCACCATCGTCGGTGAACCCCGGGTCGCCTACGTCATCTGGAACCGCCGCATCTGGACCCACGCCGCGGGCTGGCAGCCGTACACCGGCCCGAATGGCCACACCGCCCACCTCCACGTGCGCATCCGCCACACGGCCGCGGCTTCGGCAGCCGGGGCATGGAAGATCGGCAGCGACGTGAAGCCGGCCGGCGCCAGCAAGCCGAATCCCCAGGTCGCAACCCCCGGCGAAGTCGTGGCCCAACAGCAAGCTCAAGGCCACCGACTCCCACACCCTCGCCAGCGACCAGGCATGGCGCGAAATCATGCGCCGCGAAGGCTACAAGGACAAGTCGCTGACCACGAACCTCCAGCGGTGGCTCAAGAAGCTCGGCTATTACAAGGGCACCATCGAAGCCGACCGCGGGAAGAAGCCGGTCTTCGGCACGGTCCTCGTTCGCGCCCTGCAAGCCCTGCTTGTGGCCAACGGGTTCCTGCCGTCCAAGGCGTACATCGACGGGAAGCGCGAGGCCAAGACCATCCGCGGCGAAATCGGATGGCTCAACCACCAAGCCCAGTACTTCAAGAAGTAGGAGACACACATGCTCATCTCGATTCTTCGAACGATCGCCCCGGCAATGTGGGGCAGCTTCATTGTGTGTCTGCTCGGTGTCGCACCGGTGCTGAAGCCGCTGCGTGCCGACCTGCTGGCCTACGGTGACCTTGCCGTGCCAGTCATCAGCGCGTTCATCATCGGCGCCTGGTACGCGCTCTGGCGCTGGCTGGAACCCAAGCTGCCCGACTGGCTGACCCGTGCAGTGCTCGGCTCCGCCAAGGCACCTGTCTACGCACAGGGCCGCCACGAGGCAATTACACAGGATGACACCGATGACAGCACTGTTCACAGTGGTGATCACGAGCCCACGCGGGCCGCCCCCGAACGCTACGCACAGCGCGCCACCGAATAGACAGCAAAATAGCACCACCCGATCCGAAAGGAAAGGGTGGGGCTATTTTGTGTTCAGGAGGACCCGCGGGCTAGCGGTGATCCCGAATCTGATAGATCCGCGGCTTCGACAGTCCGCTTGCTTCGGCGATCCGCACGGCCGTTAGGCCCTGCGCACAGGCTTCGCGCACAAGCCCGTTCAGCGCCTCGGACCGCTCGTCAAGAGCGGCCTGTGCCTCGCCTTTAGCGTCGGCGGCCTCGCGGATCTGGTCGAGTACGCTCATTGGTCGTTCACCGCTTTCCGCCCGCGGCCGGGGCGGCTGGCGTTCCAAGCATCGATCGTTTCGGGAAGCCAGCCGCGGACGCTCTTGGGCCCGTCGCCGGTAATGGCATCAGGCTCAGGCAGTCGTCCGTCATCGGCATACTTCTTGATCGTATTGGGCGAGACTCCCACGCGAGTGGCGATGCCCGCAATGGCTAGATAGCGAACGGTCACTGTGACTCCTTGCGCGCTTTGATCAAGTATCGGATGGCAACCCCGAGCGCCACGCAGGCGAGGATGAATCGGGGAATGGTCGGCAGTGGAAGGAAAAATACCACTAGTGCCATCACTACGATGGCGACTGTTGTTTTGTTGATCTTCATGATGATGTTGGTGTCATAATTATGGGGTGGGCCGGTTCCCGCCTACTTGGTTTAGGCGGGAACCGGCTCTACTTCTTTTTCTGCTTTCGCTTCCGGTCTGGCTGTTTGGCCTCGACCAGTTGGGCGTAGGCTCCGACGAGCAGTGCGAGTGATGCGATCACTCCGGTTAGCCCGTCTAGAAGTTCCCGATATTGTGACATCCGTACCTCCTTTCTGTAATTAGTACATACGCTAACATTGCAGTTCGCAACTAAGGTAAAGCCCCGCACCTCCCTCGCGGAAAGGGTGGGGGCTTCGATCTCGAAGTAGGGACATTCATTGGCACCTGAGAACACTGGTATGGTTGCCGTTGCGCAGGTAACCCCCCAGTACCTGCGCAACCGTTCGCAGGTAACCCCCAAGGACCTGCGCAACCGTTCGTAGACGCTCATGCCCGTCATGGCATCTGCGAATAGATGAGCCCTACCCTCACGGGTGGGGCTCATTTTGTCGTTAGGCGGCCCCCTGGTTTACGTCTCGAACCCGCCAACCACCGGTGGGGTGATGATGAACCAGCTCCCAGGTCAACAGATCCGACGATCGGCACCCAGGGTGACCTGCACCTGCCACACCAGCGCATTAATCCCGGGCGATACAACCCGTAGACAAGCGGCAATCGACGGCGTAGCTTTTCAGAACAACTCCATAAACTCCGCGACTCGTTTCCACGCCCTACCGCGGAGGATCCGTAAATAGATGGCTCCCACTCGACCTTTTCGGATGGGAGCCAATTGTTGTGCTCTCTATGAACCCGGGATCTCGCGTATGGCTGGGGAAATCTCGGAATCTGGAGCGGCGCCAGCCCCCTGCCACCTCGACTCCGCCGTCTTGGTCTGCCGCTCACGACGGGTCGCCCAACAGCGACCAAGGCCCGAGGCCACCAGCACCACGACCGTCATCCCCGCGACGCCAAAGCCACTTGACCCTCAAGCATTGTCATAGGAACCCCTTTGCCTGATCATCCAGGGGCGGAATGCCACTCGGTTGGTTGAGGAAACAACACCAAAAAACCCACCTGAATGCAATAGAAAATCCAGGGCAGCAGGGCGTCAATTTTCCCGCTTGCAGGGAACGTCCAGAAAACTTTCCTAGGGTCGAAGAGGTAAGCCAGATCATCGAAAGGAAACCCACATGGGACTCGGAGACAAGATCAGCAACAAAGCCAAGGAAGCAACCGGCAAGGCCAAGGAAGGCGTTGGAAACGCCACCAACAACCCAGACCTCAAGGCAGAAGGCCACAAGGACAAAGCGGTCGCAAACGCCAAACAGGCAGGCGAAAACGTCAAGGACGCAGCCAAAGACCTCAAGGGGAAGTAACCAGCCCTGAACGAAATCGCCCCACCCAATCCGAAAGGAATTGGGTGGGGCGATTTTTTTGTTCCCGAAATGCGCGGTCGCTAGTCGGGTGTGGAGTTCAGCGCTTCGCGGCGGCGTTCCGCGATCGCTTGGTGTCGCTCTACCGGGCGTTCGGTTGTCTCGCATCGCAATCGGTTGCGAGAGGGTTGGATTCGCCGCCTTGGCGGATGACGGTTCCAGGCAAATCCACCCCGACAGGGTCTGTGCCTGTCCATCAGTACGGCCGGGGCCGGGCAGCTCTGCGGGCTTCGCATCCTTGCGGCACCAGCGGTGCGGAGCGGGCTTGAGGGATGCCGGGGTAGCCGGCGGTGGGCTCACCCCCTGCGGGTGATGTCGTCCCATGCCTCGGCGCACTAGGTTTGCGGGTAGAGCCGGGGCGATCCGATCCCGTCGCGTCCCTCGGCCCACACCACCGCAACCGGATGGAGACATGACCATGGCCGAAGAAGAAAACCCAGTCCTCGACACCCTCGTCGAGATCACCACCGCATCACTGGATCGCTGCAGCCTCGATCCTCGTGAGCTGATGCTGGCACGGATCGCGGCCCTCGCGGCGGTCGACGCCCCGCCCGCCTCCTACCTGTTCAACGCCGGTGGAGCGATGGAGCTCGGAATCACCCTGCAGGATGCGCAGGGCATCCTCGTCGCCGTTGCACCCATCATCGGCACGCCCCGGGTCGTGGAGGCAGCCAGCAGCCTCGCCGCGGCGCTCGGCTTCGCCGTCGGGCTCGCAGCCGCGGCTGACGCCGAGGCCGAAGGCTGAGCCTGTCCCGGTGGGCACTTTTGCGTTAGCGCACCGGCCATCCTGGATCGCGGACCTGCCAACCGCCGGTCTGCGGATGATGCATCAGTTGCCATGTCACTGGCTCCGAGGCCGGCGACCCAAGCGTCACTTGCACCTGCCACACCTGCACTTCAATCCGGAAAGGCTCACCCTTCGGTGCGCGCAATTCCGTCCTCCACCAAGCAACCCACTCAAACCAGCAGACCGGCTCAACAACCACAGTCCACACGCGACCAGCACGACGCACCCGCAAAGGCTTCCCCGACGCCGTCCACTGAATCTCCACACCCTCCATGGGAACAAGTGTACGATTTTCAAGTAACTAAATAGAACATATGCACTACTAGTCAGCACAAGAACGCCCCCGAACTCGGTTGAGTTCGGGGGCTACTTTTTGTTGCCAGGAATCAGCCGAGCACGTCGGCAGCGTTACGGTCGTCGTCGTTTGTCAGTCTCGCGTAGATCTTGAGCGTCGTCTGGGGATCCTCTCATGCCCGAGTCGAGCTTGCACCACGTTCACCGCCACGCCCTTCTGAAGAAGGTGTGTGGTGTGAGCCTTGCGGATCTCATGAATCCACGGCTTTTCATCCAGGTCGCCGTCCGCCACAAGCTTGTTGATCACCGGCTGCCATGTGTATTTGTGGAAGTAGCTGTTGCGAAGGAACTCGCCGCCAACCCTAGTGAACAACAGCCCCCCCCCCCCCCCCCCCGGGCCGCATGTCCTTCATGGGTTCAATCAGGTCAGCGGAGAACTCCAGGGAGCAGGTGACATTGCGTTTCGCCATTGAGGTCTTCGGCGGGCCGATCACTTCGCCGATGTCGCTGCTTTTCCAAGCTCGGGTGATCATGATTACGCACCGCTCCCCCTCCACGCGAATGTCTCACTTGCGAAGGGCCGTAGCTTCGTTGTATCGAAGTCCGGTCTTGGAAAGGACGCGGATGAATAGCTTGTAACGTTCCGGCATCGCGTTTTCGATGATCACGAGGTCTTCCGGGGACAGGTAGACAGGCTCCCGAGCTTCGTGCGTGTCCGGGTCGCCCATCCCCTTGGCCACATTCTTGTTCATCAGCCCGGCGTCTACAGCTGTATCAAACGCGCTGGACGGGAGCGCGTGGATGTTCTTCTTGGTCCGCTGCGAAAGCTCCGACCCCTCGGGGATGTTTGATTCCTTGGCGGATCGGAGCCCGTCAATCCAGTCGATCACATGCTGCTTGGATACTTTGTTGATTGCCATCTTGCCCAGGGCGGACTCGTTGATGTGCCCGTTCGCATGGTTGCGATAGCGCTTGATGGTTCCGGACTGAGGCTTCGTGAGCTGATCAATATGTGTCTTAACAATTTCGTGCACACGCGGAAGCTTCTTGTCATAGACACGCTTTACCTCCGTCGCGGCCTTGAGGCCGTGCCCGTTGCCTTCCAAGAAATCTCTGAAGGTTTCAGCTTTGTCCTGCTCTGGGAAAACCCGAGAAGCGACCTTGCCCGTATCTGTGTTCCGGTACACGACTCGGTACACGGAGCCTTTCTTGCGTTCGATAACTTGTATCGTTACCAGGCCGTTCCACCCTGCCTTCATGCCGTTCTGGGCAACATTTAAGCCGGTTTAAGCAACAGGCAAAAAGAAAACCCCTAGATCAATGCGATCTAGGGGTTTTCTTATGTGGAGATGGGGAGAATTGAACTCCCGTCCGATGTGGTGTTGCCAGGTCTTCTCCGGGCGCAGTTTGCAGTGGAATTTCTCTGCTCCAGCCGTCACGCAAACAAGCGGCTGATCCGAGCACAGTTACCTAAATTATGCAGGTCGTTCCGGTAACGCTAACTTCCCGCAGTGGCTATCTAAATGACGTTAGGAACAGGGGCGATAGCATCCCCTGGCTAACGGACTGGTCTGGCTGCTTAGGCAGCGAGAGCGAAGTCAGTGCGATTTGAGTCGGCACTTATTGTTTTGCAAAGAGCGTTTACGAGATAACTTTGCATCCTCGGCCCGCTTCACCTGTCGCGACTCACACCGTCGAAACCGATCATCCCCGTATTTTGTTGTCAACGAACGGCTTGCACCGCTCCAACTCCACGGTTTTATCCGTGGATACCTAGTCTAACGCACAAATGAGTTACGTCTATTCCCTATTTTACTCGCGGTTTCCCCGGTTGCGTTCGCGCATGGTGCGCAACGCCTCGCGGTTGTCTTGCTTCTCACGCAGCGACTGGCGCTTGTCGTACTCCTTCTTGCCGCGTGCCACGCCGATCTCAATCTTGGCGCGCCCGTTCTTGAAGTACAGGCTCAGTGGCACGATCGTCAGGCCGGATTCGGAGATCTTGCGTTCGATCTTCGTCAGCTCTTGGCGGTGCAGCAGCAGCTTGCGTCGGCGACGGGCCGCATGGTTGGTCCAGGAACCGTTGAGGTACTCGGGAATGTAAACATTCTCGATATACAACTCGTCACGGTAAAACTGGCCGAACCCGTCAACTAGCGATGCCTTGCCTTCGCGAAGCGACTTCACCTCAGTGCCGCTAAGCACCATTCCGGCTTCAAAGGTATCGAGGATTTCATAGTCATGCCGGGCCTTGCGATTGCTCGCAATGATCCGTTCCTCCGAGTCTTTTTTAGCCACGTCGGCAGCTCCTCTCCACGTAAGACTTCATAGTTCAGCGAAACTTCAGTTTACCGCTAGAGAAGTCCCAATGGGTTCACGGCCGTGCCGTTGACGATGGTCTCGAAGTGCATGTGGCAGCCGGTGGAGTTGCCCGTGGTGCCGACGTATCCAATAATTTGGCCCTGCTTGACATGCTGGCCGTTGCGGACGTTCAGGCTCTGCATGTGGTGGTAGTTCGTCGCGAGGGCCTTGCCGCGAATCACGCCGTGGCTAATCGTGACCTTGTTGCCGGAGGTGCCACCCCACCCGGAGAACCAAACTTCACCGTCGGCCGCAGCCATCACCGGCGAACCGCACTGGCCGCCAAAGCCCCAGTCCACACCGGCGTGCACGTAGCCTCCACGTCCGCCGTAGTCAATGGTCCCGGCGGGAGTGGGACGCCAACCGAAGCTCGAGGTCTGGCGGCCACCGCTGACGGGCTTGACCAAACCCCAAGAACTACGTTCGGCGTCTGGAGCCTGAGCCTTGGGAGGAACATACTGCGGCTTCACATAACTGTTCGGCTTCTTGGCGGCGGACGCTTCCTTTTTGGCCTTCGCCGCCCGCGCGGCCTCCTCACGTTCCCATTTGGCCTTGGCCTCGGCGATCCGCTGGCGTTCGGCTTCCTCTGCCTTGCGCTTCCGTTCGGCCGCTTCTCGGATCAATCGTTCCTGACGTTCCTTGAGGGCCGCGTTGTTCTGGGCTTGGGCGGACTCCTCCGCTTCCAGCTTTTCCTGGATTTGCGGACGCTTGGCCAACAATTCGGCACTCAGCGATTCGGTTTTGGAAATGATTCCATCAAGTTCCTGCTTCTTGGATTCAGCCTCATTGCGCGCGACTTCTTCACGGGCCAATGCTGCGTCGGCCTGGGACTTGAAATCGGAAATCTCCTTTTCGACTGCCGCCAGACGCAGTTTCGAGTTCGCGTCCGTTGCCGACTGCTGGCTCAGGGAATCCAAGGCAGCGTTCTGCGAACGCATTGCCTGATCCGCCAGGTCCATTCCGGTCGCAAGATTGCCTGATGAACTCACATTGAGCATCAAGGTCAAGTCCGAAGAAACACCACCGCGCTTGTAAGCCTGGGTGGCGATCTGGCCGATGATCTTCCTGGTGTCCTCTAGCTTGGCTTTGTCTTCGGCCATCTTCACATTCAGTTGGTCGCGCGTCTCACGGGCCGCCTGAAGCCGGCGTTCAAGATCGGCAACTTCATCGGAGGCTCGCTGCACACGTCCCTGGGCATCAGCCAATGCCAGACGGGCATTCGGGAGCTGCGCCTGAAAACCCCGGAGCTCGGCATCGGCAGCCTTGATGTCGGCGTCAAGGAATTCCATGTCTTCCGACAGGTCATCGATGTTCTGCTGGATCTCGACCTTGCGGTCGTCAAGCTCATCGGAGTGGGCACCGACACCGCCAGAGACCAGCAACGCAGCTGAAATCGCACCCACCACTCCTGCACGCGCGACCCGACACCATACTGCTTTGGCCAACATTAGTTTCCTTTGTCCCGTTAGATTCTTAGTGACAGACATGAAAAAACGACGCACTAAACCTTCAAGTAGCGCCGCAAGGTCACGATCGACGATACACCAGCTAAAACCACTCCGAGTAGGATCAACGCAGGTGCGACCATGAATACCTCGCCGGTGGAGATGAATGCCGTATCCGGATATTCCTTGGCAAGCTTTCCGTCAATGAAGAACGTGGCCATGCCCCACAGCACTCCGGAGGCCAAGAGCGCACCCAACAGACCGGCGATGACACCTTCCACCACGAAGGGCAGCTGGATGGAGGCCTTCGACGCCCCGACCAAACGCATGATCCCTGTTTCACGACGACGCGTGAATGCGGAAAGCCTGATCGTTGTTCCCACCAAGAGCACCGCACAAACGATCATGACTCCGGCAATGCCGATGGCCACGACCGAAGCAATATTGATGATCGAGAAGATTTTTTCGAGCAGTTCACGCTGGTCGATCACGACGTCTACGCCCTTCATGGATGAGAAGAGCTCGTTGATTACATCGTATTTTTCGGGGTCGACCAGGGATACGCGGAATGATTCGGGAAGCTGGTCGGCCGTGACGGTGTCGACGATGGCGGAATTTTCAAACTGCTCGCGGAAATGCGCGAGTGCCTGCTCCTTGGATTCATGTTCAAAGCTGGCCACATACGGCTTGACCGCAGCCGATTCGAGCATCGACTGGATGTCGCTGCGCTGCGGATCGGTCACTGCCCCGTCGGCACAGGTGGCCGATCCGTAGTCTTCGCCACAGAGGAAGACGGCAACCTGTACCTTGTCGTACCAGTAGCCCTTCATCTGGGTGATCTGCATCTGCAAGAGTGCCGCGGCGCCCACGAATGTCAATGAAACGAACGTGACCAGCACGACGGAAATCACCATGGAAAGGTTGCGACGCAGGCCGTAGCCTACTTCGCCAAGAATAAATCCGAGCCTCATGGCATGTCATCCTCTGTGTCGAACGGGGCGAAGGCCTGCTTGCTGGGTACGCCTTTGCTCAGCTCACCAGGACCGGCAACGCGCAATTCGCGTGTGCCGTCCTGGTTGACCACCGGGATCATCGACGTGTATTCACCGGCCGTCTCATCGCGCAGGATCTTGCCTGCGGAAAGCTCGATCACCCGGCGACGCATTGAGTTCACGATGCCGTCATCGTGTGTGGCCATCAGGACCGTGGTGCCGTTTTGGTTGATGCGGTCCAGGACATTCATGATGCCGACGCTGGTGGCAGGATCCAGGTTGCCGGTTGGCTCATCGGCCAACAGGATTGCCGGCTTGTTGGCGATGGCGCGGGCAATGGCCACTCGCTGCTGCTCACCGCCGGAAAGCTCGTTCGGCTTGCGTTTTTCCTTGCCCTCGAGGCCCACCATTTTCAGGACCTCGGGAACGTGCTCACGAATGGAATTTCGATTCTCACCAATGACCTGCATGGCAAAGGCAACGTTGTCGAAAACGTTCTTCTGGGGAAGCAAGCGGAAATCCTGGAATACGACGCCGATGCCGCGGCGCAGCTTGGGCACGCGCCACGAAGGAATGCGCGCCACGTTCTGCCCGGCCACGTGGACCGAACCGCTGGTTGCAACAAGTTCCCGCAACACCAGGCTCAGGAAGGTGGACTTACCGGATCCCGAGGCACCGACTAGGAACGCAAAGTCGCCACGGTCAATCTCGATACTGATGTTGTCCAAACCTGGACGTGACTTCTGGTCGTAGACCATAGTGACGTTTTCGAATCTAATCATCACAGCTCTGCCCGTCGGATCGCCGGCAGAGGATCCTGGGAACGGGACTTTTGTTTTAAGGGAGATTCAAGGCCAG
The DNA here is from genome assembly GCF_017876535.1 of Paeniglutamicibacter kerguelensis. Classification (NCBI taxonomy): domain Bacteria; kingdom Bacillati; phylum Actinomycetota; class Actinomycetes; order Micrococcales; family Micrococcaceae; genus Paeniglutamicibacter; species Paeniglutamicibacter kerguelensis. The sequence goes on along the minus strand of NZ_JAGIOF010000001.1, from coordinate 950,187 downwards.
CCCTTGAACTCTATCGGCACCGCAGCGGCTGCACGGCGCTCATGGCAGGCGTGTCCCGAAACTGTGTGCCGCATCGCAGAACGCTCCGAGCCCAAACATGCCGCCCCTCCCGGCCCGCTCCTGAGCGCGGAAAACACCGGCCGCGATTCGGCCCGGATACGCGACGGAATGGCAAGAGGCCCTCGTCGATTCGCGTATCAACGAGGGCCTCTTGCCTGGAAAAGCCTTTTCCGGCGGTTGGCTACTAGGCGACCGGGCGGCGCTGGGTTGCACGCCAGCGGATGCCCGCATCGATGAAGTCGTCGATTTCCCCGTCAAGCACGGCGGAGGTGTTGCCGACCTCGTGCTCGGTGCGAAGGTCCTTGACCATTTGGTAGGGGTTCAACACGTAGGAGCGCATCTGGTCGCCCCACGACGCCTTCACGTCGCCGGCCATCTCCTTCTTCTGGGCGTCCTGTTCCGCCTTTTTCACCAGCATCAACCGGGACTGCAGCACGCGAAGGGCCGCGGCACGGTTCTGGATCTGCGACTTCTCGTTCTGCATCGACACCACGATGCCCGTGGGAATGTGGGTCATGCGCACGGCGGAGTCGGTGGTGTTCACCGACTGGCCACCCGGGCCCGACGAGCGGAACACGTCGACACGGATCTCGTTTTCCGGGATCTCGATGGAGTCGGTTTGCTCGATCAGCGGGATGACCTCGACCGCAGCGAACGAGGTTTGGCGGCGCCCCTGGTTGTCGAAGGGGGAAATGCGCACGAGGCGGTGGGTGCCGGCCTCGACGGACAGCGTGCCGAAGGCATAGGGCGCGTTGACCTCGAAGGTTGCGGACTTCAGCCCGGCTTCTTCGGCGTAGGAGGTGTCCATGACGCGGGTGGAGTAGCCGTGCTTTTCCGCCCAGCGCAGGTACATGCGCATCAACATTTCGGCAAAGTCCGCGGCATCCACGCCGCCCGCGCCGGCGCGGATCGTCACCACGGCCTCGCGCGAATCAAATTCGCCCGACAGCAGGGTGACGACCTCGAGGTCGGCGAGTGCCTTGCGGACGGACTTGAGTTCGTCCTCCGCCTCGCGCAGCGAATCCTCGTCGGCTTCCATCTCGGCGAGCTCAACGAGCACCTCGAGGTCGTCGATGCGGGTGGCGATGGTGGTCAGCCGCTCGAGTTCGGACTGGCGGTGCGAGAGCTTGGAGGTCACGACCTGGGCGGCGGCCGGGTTGTCCCAGAGATTCGGCACACCGGCTTCCTCGGAGAGCATCTCGATGTCGGCTCGAATGCGCGGAACATCGGACACCTCTTCGATCGAGGCGTAGGTGGAGCGCAGTGCGCGGATTTCAGCGGGGAAGTCAGTTGAAGCCATGGTGGTTCCAGCCTACGACATTTGCGGGCCATCTCTTGGCGGACGACGGGTTATTTCCGCCAAGTGCGTGTTCGGCCCTCCCCTGCGGTGGAACGGCACCGGGGAATGCCCCTATCTGGAGAGCAGGGTGCGCGCCTTGGATTCCACGGAGATCCCCACGCCGGTCGGGACCACCCAGCCGAAGATCGGCGGGTGGACCACCGCACCGAGCCGCAGATGCGCGGTCAGCCCGTCACCCTGGACGCCGGCCGACACAATGCGCAGATCGGCGAAATCCGCGCCGGCTCCGATGTCATCGAGGTATTTTCCCGCGGCGGCCCTTACCTCGGCCGGGTTCAGGCGAAGCGACGCCTCCGACTGCCCCGTGGCATCGAGCTCGAAATTGTCCGCCGCCGCGGCGACGGCCCCGTCGGCCACCGACAGCAGCTTCCGGGCCTGGACGTTGACGGCCGTGGCGGCCAACACGACGCTGATCGTGAGCAGCGCAAGGGCGATCATCCCGATAATCAGGATGATCGACTGCCCGGCCTCGGCGTCGGCATTACTGCCTTCCCACGCGCGGGTGCGGATCCTGCAGCCGCCACGGCGGCGGCTGCTGTGGCCGGTGGCGTCACGGCGGCTGGCGCCCGGGCTACCCATACCGGTCCACCCGGTGGGTGGTGCTTGAACTGATTTCACCCGTCCGCCAACTCCAGCCCCGCGGCATCAATGGGAGGACCGTGTCGATCGAGACGCGCACCGTGACGGTGCTGCCCGGCGAAAGGCAAGCCCCGTTGCAGCTGTAGCTGAAGTTCGCCCGGCCCCGGTCGATGCCCATGTTGGCCGCCGCCCGGTTCACCGCGTCGGCCACGCGGTCGCCGGCCTGGGCCTCGGATTTGGCAGTGACAAAGACCTTGGCCCCGTGGTCGGCTGCCCCCACCGCCGCATAGGTCGCCGACTGGAGCTGTGCGGCCCCGATCACCAGGTAGACCAACGGCACCATGAGCAGCACCACCAGGAAAATGAACTCGATCACTGCCGATCCGGCTTCGCGGTTGCCCGCGGGATCCGAATCGCCGGTGCCGGTGGACAGTTGTTCGGGGACTTCGGCGCGCCACCTACCCATAGCGCACCGACTCGCCGTGCACGACGAATTCGCCGAATCCCGGGACCATGCCGATCAGCGGGATTCCCGCACGCACAGTGATCACCAGCCCCGGACGGCCGCCGATCTCGACCACCTGGCCCTGGACTTCGCGGGCGAACCCGGGGTTCAGCGCCCCGGCGATCAATTCCCTGGTGCGTTGCACCCCGTCGGCGGCGCCGCGGTCGGCCAGCGTGCCGTAACGGGCGCCGCTGGCGGCGGCATCCATCAGGGTGTTGCGCACGTGCAGCGCCAGCGCCAATTGCACCACACCGAGGAAGACGGCGATCAGCAGTGCGCTAACCATGACGAATTCGGCCACCGCGGAACCCCGCTGGCCGCCGTCTCTGCACGTGCCGGCGCCGGCGCCCATGGCCGTTGAAGAGGCGGTCGCGGAAGGGCACGGGTATTCCGTGCGGCGTGTGGGAAGGGCGCGGGACGCGGAAACTGCGCGGTTCACGGAAAATGCACGGAGCGGGGACATAGCGCGGGGTCGCAGCCGTTCTAGCCCAGGCCCGAAACGCTGTCGATCGCCTGGTTGAAGAGCTCCTGCAGGCGCGGTCCCGCGATGGCCAGCAACGCCGCGACCAGCAACGCGCTCATGAGCGTGATCATGACCCAGCCGGGCACGTCCCCGCGCTCGTCGCGCCGCAGCCTCCGCGCCAGGTTGCCGGTGCAGGCAGCCACCCACAAGCCAACGCCGAACATCAAATACCCGATCCTGTGTGCCATTCTCATGACGGTTCCTCCTTGGGTTCGACCCTTGGTTGCGCCCCTTCGCCCGGGGTCTGTGCTGCGGCGAAGGGGCAGGTGGCTGTGCGTGCAATCGTGCTGTTGCCCGTGTGGACTCCCCCGGCCGACAGGCATCAGTAGCTCATGTCGATCAGCGACAGCCCGGGGTACACGGCAAAGACGATGGTCAGCGGGAGGATTCCGAAGACGATCGGCACCATCATGCCGATCTCCTTCTTGCCCGCGGTTTCCATCAGGTCGCGCTTGGCCGCGTCGCGCACATCCTGCGCCTGGGCGCGCATGACCTGGGCGATCGGCGTGCCGCGCTCGCTGGCAACGGTGATCGCGTCGACGAAGCGCGTCATGGCGGTGAGCTGGATGCGGTCCGACATCGCCGCAAGCGCGGCAACCAGCGTCGAGCCGGAGCGGACATCGGCCAGGGCCATCGAGAATTCCTCGCTGAGCGCCCCCTTGGAGGTGCGGGCCACGCGTTCGATGGAGCCGATGGCGCTCTCCCCCGCACCGACGGCGAGCGCCATCAGCTCGGCGATCGTCGGGAACTGGTTCAGGATGCGTTTGCTGCGGCGGGCGATCTGTTCGCCCAGGTACCAGTCGCGCAGCAGGTAGCCGCCGAGGCCGCAGAAAACCAGCACCACCAGCGCCAGCATCGGGTTGAAGCGCCCGGCGGCGAGGTTCAGCCCGATGAACCCGGCGCCGGCAAGCGTCAGCGCCGCGGACCAGAGCAGCTGCTGGGCACGGAAATCCAGCACGCCGATCGACAGTCCGGCGCGGGCCAGCCGCCGGGCCAGCGCCTCGTTGCCGGGGTTCAGCCGGTGGGTGAAGCGGGCGAGGTCGGCGAGCGCCGGGCCCAGGATGCGGCCCAGCGGCCCGAACGGGGTTTGCGCAGCGAGCGGTTCGCCGAGCATGCGCGAGCTGGTGCGGCCGGTGCGCAGGTGCGGGGCCATGCGCTCGGCGAAGCTGATCGGGCGCATGGCCGGCAGCCGCACCAGCACCAGCCAGAGGCCGCTGCCCATGCACAGTCCCAGGGCCAGCGCGAGGATCGTCGTGGTGCTCATGCGAAGACCCGTTCCTCCGCCGGGAGCCGCCCGATGCGCATCATCGCCCGGTAGCAGATGAAGGACACGGCCAGCCCGGTAAACAGCACCAGCATGCCGGTCACGGTGGAGTAGGCGGCGACAGCGGCGGGCTGGCCGGCCAGCAGCAACAGGATGACCCAGAGGGCGGCGACGGCCAGCCGCGCCGCGGAGACGGTCCAGGACTGCCGCGCCTCCAGCTCCCCGCGGGTGCGGGCGGCATCGCGCAGGAAGGAGCTGAGCGTGCCGAGCATCTCGCCCAAGTCCGTGCCGCCGACCTCCCGGGTGATGCGCAGGGCGGCGACGATCTTGTCCGCTACAGGGTCCGCGAGCCGTTGGGCCAGTCGCTCGAGCGACTCCTCGAAGCGTGCGGTGGCCCGGTAGTCGAGCCCGAAGTCGGTGAAGGCCGGGCGCAGCGCCTCGGGCCCCTGCCGGCCCAGCTGGGTCAGTGCCTCGGGCAGCGAGAGCCCCGCGCGGATGGCCGAGCGCAGGTGGTCCACGACGTCGGGCCACTGTTCGCGCAGCGCGGCGCGGCGCTTGCCGGCCTGCCGGTGCACGATGGCCCACGGCGCAAAGGCCCCGAACCCGGCGAAGGTCAGCGCGATCATGAACGCGCCGGTGAGCACCAGCACCGTGAGGCCGGCGACCAGGGCGCTGGTGACCGACGCGGAGACGAAGCCGGCCCGGGTGACCTTGTCCATCCCCGCGTGCAACAGCAGGGTGTCGATGCGCGAGGGGCGCACGGCCCGGGTGCGGGCCTTGGCGGGGGTGAAGGAGCGGAAGATGAGCAGCAGCCCGGATCCCAGGGTCAGTCCCAGCAGCAGGCTCATGCCACGGCCCTCCCGAGTTCGGCCACGTCGATCCCGGCGTCGAGCAGCTTCTGGTGGGCCAGGTCGGCGGACGGCTGCAGCTGCAGCACCCCGTCGACGGCCTCGAAGAGCGTGGTGGTTTCGATGGCGCCGTTCTCCACCCGGCGCCCCAGTGCCAGGATCTCCCCCACGTAGCGCCGCCCGGAGGCATCGCGCCGGCAATGCACCACCAGGTCGATGCATGCGGCGACGGTGGGAACCACGAACGCGGAAGATATGTTCTCCCCGGCCAGCAACGGCAGCGTGCACAGCTTGGTGACGGCGTCGTGCGCCGAATTCGCGTGGATCGTTGACAACCCTGGAAGTCCGCTGTTCAACGCGATCAGCATGTCCAGGGACTCGGCCTGCCGCACCTCCCCGACGATCAGCCGGTCCGGGCGCATGCGCAGGGCCTCCTTGACCAGCTTGCGCATGTCGATCTCGCCGGTGCCTTCCAGGTTCTGCTGCCTGGTCTGCAGCCCGACGACGTCGCGCAGGTGGATCTTCAGCTCGAAGATCTCCTCGATGGTGATCACGCGCTCGCGGCTGCCGATCGAGGAGGACAGGCAGTTGAGCATCGTGGTCTTGCCGGCCTGGGTGGCCCCGGAGACCAGCACGTTCAGCCCTGCCGCAACCGCGACGTCCAGGTAGTGGGCGCCCTGCGGGGTGATCGTCCCGAGCTCCACCAGGTGCTCCAGCCGGCTGGCCTTGACGATGAACTTGCGGATGTTCACCGCCCAGTGCCTCCGGGTGATGTCCGGGATGACCACGTGCAGCCGCGAGCCGTCGGCCAGCTGGCAGTCGACGAAGGGCTGCGAGAGGTCCAGCCGGCGGCCCGAGGCCTTGAGCATGCGCTCGACCAGCGCCGGAATTTCGGCCTCGGGGATCCGGAGGGAGGTGAGTTCGGAGGTGCCTCCGCGTGCGACGAAGACCTCGTGCGGGCCGTTGATCCAGATTTCCTCGATCTCCGGGTCATCCAGCAGCGGCTGCAGCGCCCCGAGCCCGGCTACGGCATCCAGCACGCGCCGCCTGGCCGCGGCAAGGTCCCCCAGCGGGGGCAGCACCCCCATGAGCGAGCGCTCGTCGTAGTCGTGCACCACGTCCTCGGCCAGCCGGCGCACGTCCCCCAGCTGGGTGGCCGGGTCCAGCCCGTGCCGGCGGATGAGCTCGCGCACCTCATCGACCACGATGTTTATTGCGTCCACGTCTTCGCCCCCGGTTCGTCCCCACCCAAGCCGTTCCACCAAAGGTCCGGCGGAATCCGGCGTTTCGTAGTGCGCGTGCGCCTCGGGCTGACTGTCTTGCCCCATGTGACGCCGGTTTCCCCACAATTACAGCGAGAATACCCGTGCCCGCCGCGGCCAAACAAGGGTGCGGCGGCATCTGTTGATACTCGATTCGGGCCGTGATGACCGGTGATCCACAGTGTGCACCACCCGGACGCCGCACCACCACTTGCGCTCCTACTGTGGAACCAGGGGGTTTTCGATGCGGCGGGGCGCTGGGGCCCGCCGCCTGGGATCTGCGAAGAAAGGCACGCAATGGCCGATCGCCTATTCATCCGGTTGTGCTCCGAGAGCGCGCAGCGGCGGGCCCTGCTTGAGCTGGTTTCTGCCCGGCAGTGCAGCGGCCGGCAGCTGGCAGGTGCGTTGGGCGGGCACTGGCCGGATGCGAGCTGGCACTGGGGACCGGTCCCCCTTTCCGAGGTCGAGCGGCTGCCCGTGTCCGGCGAAATCTTCCTGTGCGACATGCCGATGGACGGCCCGGCGGGCGGGCCGCCGGAGTCCCGCGGACCCCGGGCAGCGGCCGCCCTGGTTGTCGTGGAGGGCCCGGATCCCGGCGGGGTGCTGCCCCTGCGCCGGGGCGTGTACTCGCTGGGGCGCGGCGACGTCGATTTCCGCATCAACGATCCGCGGCTGTCCCGGCTGCATGCGGTGATCCGGGTGTCCCGGACCTCCATTGTGCTCAGCGACGAGGGCTCCGCCAACGGGCTCTGGTCCGGCGGGGCACGGATCCGTGAACGCCGGTTGCTGCTCGGGGAGCGGTTCACGGCCGGCGGCAGCACCCTGGCGTTGCTGGACGCGCGGCCCCGCGAGGCCGGGCGCGGGCCCTGGCCCCTGCAGCCCGTCGCGGTTGAGGGAAGGGAGCCGCCATCGCACCCCGGCACCGTGCTGCTGGGGGCGTTCACCCCGCTGGCGCTGGGAGGGGGGCTCTACCTGATGACCGGCAGCGCCTTTTTCCTGCTCTTCTCCACGCTCTCCCTGCTCACCGGGGGCCTGCCCGCGTTTTTCATGCTCCGGGCCCGGCGGGCCCACCGGCGTTCCGCCGGGCTGGCGCGCGCCAGGGACGCGGCACGGCGCGAGGAGCTGGCGGCGCCGATCGGGGCGGTGGCCGCCGGCTTGTGCCCGGCCACCACCACGGCACCCGACGGCTTCCCGCCGCTGGTGCCGGGGCATGCGGTGCAGCGGGCGTGGATCCGCGCGGCATCCGGGGCCGCAGCCGGGCCGGGGTCCGCCACGGGGGCACCCGGAACCCGGGGCGATCCCGCGCGGCGTTCCCCGGTGCTGCTGGCCATCCACGACGGCCTGGTGCTGTCCCTTGAGGGCGGCACATCCCAGTGGGGCGGGGCGTTGCGCGCGGTGTTGGTGCGCTGGCTGCCGTTGCTGCACAGCGGGGCCCTGCGGGTGCTCGTGGTTGGTCCGGCGGATTTCCTGCCGGCCGAATTCCTCATGCTCAGCGGGGTCGAGATCGGAGGGGCCGGAACCAGCGGGATCGGACCGAAGAGCGCCGGTTCCAATGTTGACTCCGGGCCGGTGCCGACCATCGTGTTGGTGGCACCGGGCGAAGGAAACACCGCCTCGGGGAACGACGTCGACGGGCACCCCGCCATGCCGGCTCCGCGGCGCAGCGCCGCCGCGGAGCCGGGCGGCACTGCCGGTGCAGCGGTGGCATGGGTGTACGGTGGCGGGACACCACAGCATGTGCGCGCGCAGGTCACCCTCAGCGCTTCGGGCCTGCTGCTGCTCGACGAGGAGGCGCTTGCCCGAAGCCCGTGGCTCGGGACGGTGGCAACCTCCGAGGGACTGCGGATCGAACCTGCTGCGCTTGGCTTTGAGGCCCTGGCCCGGGCGGTCCGCCGGATGCTGTCGGCGGGAACCGAGGACCGGCCGCGGCGTCCCGCGCCGGGGTTCCCTCCGGACACCGGCACACTGCAGCCCAGGCCGCTCCGGCGGGCCCTGGGCACCGTCATCGGAGACGCGGCCTCCGGACCCGTCCTGCTGGATTTGTTCCTCCACGGCCCGCACGTGCTGGTCGCCGGGACAACCGGGTCCGGCAAATCCGAGTTGTTGCGCACGTTGGTGCTTGGCCTCGCGCGCGGCCACGGCCCTCACGAACTGGCTTTCATGCTGGTCGATTTCAAGGGCGGGGCGACGCTGGCCCCGTTGGCCGCACTGCCCCACGTGCAAAACCTGGTGTCCGATCTCGATGCCGCGGCGGCCCACCGCGTGCTGGAACAGCTCTCCTGCGAATTGCGCCGCCGCGAACGCCTGCTCGCGGCGCACCAGGCCACCGACATCGCCGGCTACCTGGAATCGCGCACCGACGCCGACCCGCTGCTACCGGCCCTGGTGGTTGTCGTCGACGAATTCCGCGTCTTCGCCACCGAGCTTCCCGGGGCGCTGGAACAGATCGTGCAGGTGGCCACCGTGGGCAGGTCGCTGGGCATCCACCTGGTGCTCAGCACCCAACGCCCCGCCGGCACCCTTAACGCACAGCTGCGCGCCAACATTTCCAGTGTCATCGCCCTGCGCACCAGCGGCGAATTCGAGTCGGCCGACCTGATCGGCACCGACGCTGCGGCACACCTGGATCCCGGGAAACCGGGGTGGGCGTTCCTTCGGTTCGGCAGCGAGGCCCCGATGAAGTTCAGAGCGCGCATCAATGCCGGGCCCGGCGCCCGGGCAAGCGTCCGGGCTTGGGGCAGGAGCCTGCGTGCACCCCTGTGGCAGCAGGAACTCGGCGAATCAGGGCCCGGCGATTCGGTGCCAGGTGATTCGGTGCCGGGTGACCAAGTGCCAGGCGCGAAAACTCCGGGCGGCGGGCTTGCGGCGGCCCTCGAGCAAATCCGCGACATTTGGTCTGGTCATGAACGCGCTGCAAACCCCTTCTCCCCCGCGCTGCCGGAGCTGCTGTTGCAGCTGCCCCGGTCGTCGTTGCAGTCGGTCCCCGGGGACGGCGCCGTCGTCGGGCTGGTCGACCGGGTGGAATCCGCCCGTCCCACGGCGCTGCGCTTTGACGTCCGCTCGTGCGGCGGGCTGGCGGTGTTCGGCCTGCCCGGATCCGGCATCGAAACCGTGCCGGAACTGCTGGTCCGGGCGCTGAACCGGCGGGCATGGACGGCGCCCTGCTTTGTGCTCGACGGCAACGCCAGCCAGCGGGAGCTCGCCTCGCACCCCGGGGTCGGCGGGTACTTCGGGCCGCAGGATTCCTGGCGCATCCAGGAACTGGTCCGGCAACTGGACGATGCCGCAAGCACCGACCCGTTGGTGCTGGTGGTCAGCGGGCTCGGCGGCTGGGCGCAGTCGTTGGGGCCCGCCGCCTTTGGGCTGCTCGATGCCGCGCTGGGCACCTTTGCGCGCACGGCGCAGTCGCCGGGGCGGGTGCTGGTGCTCTGCGGCGACCGCGATCTGGCCGGTTCCCGGGTCGCCTCCCTGTGTGAATCGCGGTGGTATTTTCCACGCGGCGCCGGTCCCGAGGTCCTGATGGGCTGGCCCAAGCTCAAGCCGGTCGGCCCGTTTCCGGGGCGCGGCCTGCTGGTGGGCCCGGGCGAACCGGAGACTGGCACCGAGTTCCAGCTCCTCGACCCCGCGGCCGTGGTTGGCCATCCCCCGGGACCGACTCCGCCCGGATGGCTCCGCTCAGACCCGTTGCCGGAGCTGCTGCATCCGGCGGATTTGAATGCGTTGCGGCCCGCCGCGGTTTCGGTTTCGGCACCGGTTTCGGGGATGCGAACCGGAACCGGGTCGGGCATGCGCCCGTCGTCGCTCCCGGTCGGCGTCTGCGGGCCGGACAACCGGGCCTTCCTGTGGTCGCCGGGGCCATTCGGCGTGGTCATCGGGCATGAAGGCTCCGGCAAGGGCTCATTGTTCAGCCACCTGGCATCGTGCGGCCTGCCCGGGAGCCAACGGTGCCTGCGGTTCGGGCTGGACGATGCGTTGCCCGCGCACCCGGGCCAGCTGAAAGAGGGGTGCTTCGCGGCCGGGCCGATGGAAGGCGATTCGATGAACGACGGACCGATGACAGCCGGGCCATTGTCGGCCGCGGACCCGCCGGTTGGCCGGGTCCTGATCGATCGGGCCGACCTGCGGGTGCGGGAGACGGCCCGGGCCCTGGAAATCCTGTGCGCTGCGCGGATCCAGGTGGTCTTCAGCACCGAGCCGTCCACGCGCATCCTGATGGAACTGGGCATCGGCGCTGTGGTGCGCGATCAGCAGAGCTTCCTGGCGCTCGATCCGCGCTCGCTCGCCGACGCCGACCCTTCCGGGTTCAGGTTCGTTCCCGATCCCCGCAGCATCCCGGGCCGGGCGCTGGTAAATGACAACGGAACGCTGCGCCAGATCCAGTGCGCGAATGGTGCTTGAGCGGGTGCGCCCCGCAGTTGGGCTATTCGGCGTCGCCGGGGCCCGTGCCGGCCCGGCCCTCGGAAGGCCGGTCGCCCAGGAATCCGGTGGTGCGCGGATCGAAAAGCAGCACCATGACAACCGCGGCGGGAACCAGCCACAGCCAGGCCATCAGCGCGTCACCGGTCTGGAAGTACGGGAAGGCCAGGATGATCTGGAAGACCTGCCAGAACAGTGCGGCGGCTCGGGTCCAGGCACGCCCGCGGAAGAAGAAGTGGGCGACCAGCAGCTGCCACACGCCGGCGGCAAGGATCAGCACCAGCATGAACAGCCGCGCACCCATGCCCAGCGCCCCGGCGTCGCCCAGCTGCAACGCGTAGCTCAGCCCGTAGAACAGCACCGCCGCACCCTCAAGCACCAGCAGGGCGCAGATCAGCATCACCGAAACCGGACGGCGCTTGGGAACGGGATTTGCTGGTTGCACTGCAGGCTGGTTCATCACCCCTCAAATCTAGCTGGGCGGGCCGTGCGATGCGAAAGCGTCGGGGACCGGAAATCGGGCCAAACGGTGGCGAAGGTGCCCAACAACACCCTTGTCAGCGGCGCCGAAACCTGTTAGTCGACACCCCGCCTGGACAGCTTGTGACGAAGCACTCAGGACTGTAGCCGTATTTACAACACCGGCCCCTTGTTTACGTGAACGTAACATGAAAACCTTGTTAGGCAGTCGTTCGGGCGAGACTATTTCTCCCGTCATGCTGTTTTCGCCCCGGCTGCAAGCCTTGGGCAGTTCTTCCTCAGACCTACTTTCAAGGAGCATCATCAAGCATGGATTGGCGTAGCCGCGCGGCCTGTCTGGACAAGGACCCGGAGCTGTTTTTCCCGGTTGGAAACACCGGACCGGCTCTGCTCCAGATTGAAGAAGCCAAGAGTGTCTGCCGACGTTGCCCCGTCGTCGACACCTGCCTGCAATGGGCCATCGAATCCGGCCAGGATGCCGGTGTCTGGGGTGGCATGAGCGAAGACGAGCGCCGTGCGCTCAAGCGCCGGGCTGCACGCGCCCGTCGCGCTTCCTGACGCTTCACAGCACCAAGATTTTGATCGGGGGCCGGTTCCATTGGAGCCGGCCCCCGATTTTGCACCTCCATCCATCCCGATCCGGTCACCGGCAGCAACAAACCGGACTGATTCGTGTTGGAATGATCCGATATCCGCACCAATAGTTACGATCGATAAGTGACAGAGCCCCGAACCGACCCACGCATTAGCACCACGCTCGATGGCCGATACCACCTGGAAGCACGCATCGCAGACGGCGGCATGTCCACCGTCTACCGCGCCATGGACACCCGCCTGCACCGCACGGTGGCCGTCAAGGTGCTGCACGCGCACATGGCCTCCGACCCGGTGGTGCTCGAACGCTTCGCCGCCGAGGCCATCATCTCCGCCGGGCTGACGCACCCGAACATCGTTGGAGTTCGCGACCACCATGTCTCGGGCGACACCGCGTACCTGGTCATGGAGTACGTGCGCGGGCTGAACCTGCGCGAGGTCCTGGCCGAACGCGGCAGGTTCACCCCGCGCCAGACCCTCGCCGTGCTGCAGGCCATCTGCACCGGCCTGTCCGTCGCGCACGCCGAAGGCATCGTCCACCGGGACATGAAGCCGGCCAACGTGCTGATTTCCGACGACGGACGCGTGAAGGTCGCCGACTTCGGGCTGGCCCGGGCCGCGTCCGCGCACACCAACGCCACGACGTTCTTCGGCACCGCCGCCTACATCTCCCCCGAGCTTGCCGTGGGCGACCCGGCCGATGAGCGCAGCGACATCTACGCGGTGGGCATCATCGCCTACGAGCTGCTCACCGGGCAGCAGCCGTTCACCTCCGAAAGCGCCTACGGGTTGGCGTTCAAGCACATCAACGACCGCGTCCCGGCGCCCTCGGCGATCGTGCCCGGGCTCTCCGTCGAGCTCGATGAGCTCGTCGCCTATTGCACCAACAAGGACCCGGAGGACCGCCCGCAGGACGCATCGTTCCTGCTCAGCGATCTCAAGCAGATCCAGCAGTCGATGACCCGCGAACAGCTGGACCTCGATTCGGAGACCCTGGGCGGCATCACCGACCTCATTCCCCCGTCCGCGGCCCCGCACACCACGGTCCATGACCGGCTGGCCCAGGCACAGCTGTTCCGCAATTCCGCGGCCGAAACCGCTGCCGCGGCACTGGCCGGCGCGGCGGGCGAAACCGCCGTCCATGCGCCGATGTCCGATGCGTCGATGTCCGACGCCACGGCCGCGCTCACGGCCTCTGCGCCGGACGCCACCCCGGGACCCGCATCCAGATTCCCGGAAGCGGCGCCGCTCTCCGATGACCGGACGCAGGCGATGGGTGCTCCATCCCAGGAGACCACGTTGCTGCAGCCCCGGTCCGACCAGACCAGCGTGCTTTCCACGCGGCCGGGTTCGGCCGGCGGCAACACCGGGCAGCTTGCCGCGGTGCCGGCACCGGGCCAGCGCCCGCTCTCGGCGCGGCAGGCCAAGAAGAACGCCCGGGCCGCGGAACTGGCGTGGAAAAAACAAGCCCAGATCCCCACGCACCAGCTCGCTCCGAAGTCCCCGGCCCGGCGCAAGTGGCTCATTGCCGTGCTGCTGACGCTGCTTGCGGCTGCGGTCGTGGCGGTCGGGTTGTTCTTCGGCATGGGCCCGGGCGCACCGTTCACGATTCCGCAACTGAGGGGCCTGGCAAGTGCCGACGCGATCTCGCGGCTCGAGTCCCAGGGCGTCGCCGCCGCCACCAAGGAAGTTTTCGACGAGAAGATCGAGCGCGGCCTCGTGGTGGGAAGTGAACCCGCCGCGGGGGAAACGATCCGCCGGTTTCAAGGCCTGGAGCTGAACGTTTCCAAGGGACCGGAGCTTTTTGCCGTGCCGAACCTGACCGGCCGCAAGCAGGCCGACGCCGAGAAGGACTTGAAGGCGGCCGGGCTGGCCCTCGGCGAGGTGTCCGGGAAGTACTCCGAGGAGGTCGCCAAGGGCGTGGTGATCAGCCACAAGCCGACGGTCGGAGAGAAGGTGCGGCGCAGCAGCAAGGTCGCGCTTGTCGTCTCCCGCGGGCCTGCGCCGGTCGATGTGCCGGCCGTGCTTGGGCTCAGTGCCGCGAAGGCAAACGCCGTGCTCAAGGAGGCGGGGCTGAAGGGCGCCGAGGATTCGAAGGCATACAGCCGCACGGTCCCCCAGGGCGCGATCATTTCTCAGAAGCCCGCGGGCGGCCAGGCGGAGCGCGGCTCCACGGTCACCTACTTGATCTCCCGCGGCCCGCGGATGATCGAGGTCCCCGACGTGCAGGGCAAGCAGGTGGGCGAGGCCCGCGCGATCCTGGAGGCGCTCGGCTTCAAGGTCGAGGTCGATGAGTTCCTCGGCGGGTTCTTCGGCACCGTGCGCACCCAGAGCCCTTCCGGAGGCACCGCCCCGGAGGGATCGACCATCAAGCTGGTCGTCGTCTAGCAAGCTGGTCAGCCGGCCCGCGCATTCATGCCGGCTGGCCGGCTGCAGCCAGCCGGCCGACCCCGTGGATCGTCGAGAATGCGGGCCTGCCGGAGTTCTCCACGATGATCATGGCGCGGGCCTTCCCGGGAGACGGCCTGCAACCGGTCAAAGTCCCAGCCGCACAAAGTCCGATGGCCGGGTTCCTTCCACCACATGTGGTGGAAGGAACCCGGCCATCGTGTTGTGCCGTGGTTGCGGGAACCGCTAGCTGCGCTGTCCGCGCTTGGCCAGCGCACCCGAGACCAGGAACGCCATCTCCAGGGACTGGCGGTGGTTCAGGCGCGGGTCGCAGACCGACTCGTACAGGTCGTCGAACTGTTCCTGGCGGATCGGGTCGGCGCCGCCGAGGCACTCGGCCACGTCGTCGCCGGTCATCTCCACGTGCAGGCCGCCCGGGAAGGTGCCCAGCGAATCGTGCACCTCGAAGAAGCCGCGGACCTCGTCCATGACGTCGTCGAAGTTGCGGGTCTTGTAGCCGTTGCCGCTGGTCACGGTGTTGCCGTGCATCGGGTCGGTGACCCAGAGGACCTGGGCGCCGGAAGCGGTGACCTTCTCGACGAGGTTCGGCAGCTTTTCGCGGATGTTCTTCGCGCCCATGCGGGTGATGAAGGTCAGGCGGCCCGGCTCGCGGTTCGGGTCGAGCTTCTCGATCAGCGCCAGCGCGTCCTCCGGGGTGGTGCTCGGGCCGAGCTTGACGCCGATCGGGTTGCGGACGCGGGAGAGGAAGTCCACGTGGGCGCCGTCGAGCTGGCGGGTGCGCTCACCGATCCACAAGAAGTGGCCGGAGGTGTCGTAGGGCAGCTCGGTGCGCGAGTCGGTGCGGGTCAGCGCGCGCTCGTAGTCAAGCAGCAGGGCCTCGTGGGAGGCGAAGAACTCGGTGCGCTTGAGCGCCTCGAAGTCCGCGCCGCAGGCGGCCATGAACTTCACGGCGCGGTCGATCTCGCCGGCCAGCTGCTCGTAGGCGGTGTGCGCCGGGTTGGTCGTGAAACCCTTGTTCCACGAGTGCACGTCGCGCAGGTCGGCGAAGCCGCCCTGGGTGAAGGCGCGGATCAGGTTCAGCGTGGCCGAGGAGGTGTTGTACGCCTGCACCATGCGGCGCGGGTCGTGGGCGCGGGATTTCGGGGTGAAGTCGTAGCCGTTGACGATGTCGCCGCGGAAGGCCGGCAGCGTCACGCCGTCGCGGGTCTCGTCGTTGGAGGAGCGCGGCTTGGCGAACTGGCCGGCCATGCGGCCCATCTTGATGACCGGCATGGAGGCGCCGTAGGTCAGAACGACGGCCATCTGCAGGATGGTGCGCACGCGGGCGGAGATCTTGTCGGCGGTGGCGCCGTCGAAGGTCTCCGCGCAGTCGCCGCCCTGGAGCAGGAACGCCTTGCCCTGTGCCGCGGCGGCCAGGCGCTCGCGCAGCACGTCGACCTCGCCGGCAAAGACCAGCGGAGGGCGGGAGCCGAGTTCACGAATGGACTCGGCATAGTGCGGGTTGTCGTTCCAGGTCGGCTGCTGGGCGACCGGCAGGGTGCGCCAAATATCCAGTGCTGGGTCGGCTGCGGGGCCCGCCGGCGAACGGCCTGGCAATGAGGAATTCGAAGATAGCTGAGTCACCCTCTAAGCGTAAACCGCCGCGCCCGCCGCGCGGGTATCCGACGCGTAACCCAAAGCACCGGGCCGTTCACAGTGCACCGGCAACTCGCAGTGCGCCGGCGGCGGCTCCTGCTACTTTTTCCCCTGCTGCTCGCGGCGTTCGGCATCGAGCCGCGCCTTCACCGTTGCTGCATAGGAGTCGACGTATTCCTGGCCGGAGAGTCGCATGATCGCGTACATGATCTCGTCGGTCACCGATCGCTGTACAAAGCGGTCCTCGCTCATGCCCGCGTAGCGGGAGAAGTCCAGCGGTTCGCCGATGATCATGCCGACGCGGCGGATGTTGGGCACGCGCTTGCCGATGGGCTGGACCTTGTCGGTTCCGATCATCGCCACGGGGATGACGGGGACCCCGGCCTCCAGCGCGAGCTTGGCCACACCGAGCTTGCCGCGGTAGAGCCGGCCGTCGGGGCTGCGGGTGCCCTCCGGGTAGATGCCCAGCAGCTGGCCGTCGACCAGCGCCTGGGCGCCGGTGCCGAGCGAGTTCGCGCTTGCGGCCCCGCCGGAGCGGTCCATCGGCAGCTGGTTGATCATCCGGAAGAACCACGCGGTGATGCGGCCCTTGAGGCCCTTGCCGTTGAAGTAGTCGCTCTTGGCCAGGAAGATCACCGGGCGGTCGACGGCCACCGGCAGGAAGATCGAGTCGGAGACCGAGAGGTGGTTGCTGGCCAGGATCGCTCCCCCGGCTTCGGGGATGTGCTCGATCCCCTTGACCCACGGCCTGAAGAACACTGTTACCAGCGGTCCGACGATGAACCGCTTCATGAAGAGGTAAAACATGTGTTGTGTGCCTTCCGGGCCGGGATGGGTTGCTGCTGGCGTGCGTGCAGAATATGCCCGCGCCTCAAATCAAGTGATGATTCAGTCGTTCTCCGTTAGGCTCTAACTGTAGGCAAAACATTGCCAAAGGTCATACCCCGGCCCGTGCCGAGAGCGCCGTTCGGCCAAACCCATGCGAGGGAGAAAACCGTGCCAAGCAACCAAGAGGTTTCCGGCCAGGACACAGCAGCCAACGCGCCGTTCCACCACCGGGGGGAGAACGGCGAAGCGGTCTTGGTCATCCACGGGTTCACCTCGGGTCCGGCCAGCATGCTTCCCTGGGCCCAGGCATTCGCCAAGGCCGGATACACCGTGGACCTGCCGGTGCTTCCCGGGCATGTGACAAGTTGGCAAGAGCTCTCCAGGACGCCGCACTCGGACATCGTCTCGGCGGTGGAACGGGCCTACGAGGCGCTGGCGGCCAAGCATTCGCGGGTTTACGTGGCGGGCATGTCGATGGGCGGGGCGCTGGCCCTGCACCTCGCTGCGACGCACTCGCCGGCCGGTCTGGCACTGGTCAACCCGGGGTTGACGATCGAATCCCCCGTGGTGAAATTCACCGGCGTGCTGCGCTTTTTCCTGCCGTCGATCAAGTCGATCTCCAACGACATCGCCAAGCCCGGCGGCGACGAACAGGCGTATTCCCGCACCCCCGTCGGCGGCGTCCACCAGTTGCGCAAGCTGTTCAAGGCCGCGACGCGGGGCCTGCCGAAAATCACCGCGCCCATCATCGTCTTCAGGTCCGACCAAGACCATGTGGTCCCCGAAAGCAGCATCGAGGTGCTGTGCTCCGGGTTGGACGAGGCCCTTCCGGTCCAGATCCGCCGCTTAACCCGGAGTTACCATGTGGCGACGCTGGACCACGAGGCCGACGAAATCTTCAACGAATCCATCGAGTTTTTCAGGAAGCTGAGCAGCGCGCACCATGACTAATCCGTTTCACGAGCCCGCATCCCCCGGCGATTCCGACGACGCCGTCTGGGAGGACCTGGTGCGCCGCCTGGAAGCAGATCCCGCGGCCGGGCCGGAGCTGCCCGGGGAACAGGCTTCCGGGGCCGACGCAGGGACTGGCGCAGGCACTGGCGGCACCGGACGCGTGGATCCGACGCTATTCCAAATGCACCCGGCGCTTGGCGGCCCGCGCGACTACGAGGCCGACGATGACGACGAAGGATTCGTCCCCGAGGAACCCCCGGCGCTGGGCTCCGGGAACCCGCTGCTCACCCTCGCCTGGACCGCCGCCGCGGGCGCTCCGCTGATGCTTCTGGTACTTGCCATTTTCTGGCGCCGGGCGCCCATGCCGCTGTGGATCGGCCTGTGCGTTGTGGCGCTGGCCGCGGGCGGGTTCCTCTTCGCCCGGCTGCCGCGCTTCCGCCACGAGGGCGACGACGGGGCCCGCGTCTAGGGAGCCCCCCCGCCACGTCGGAAAAGCGCCGGAATTCGTGCATCCCCGCTCCCGCCACCGCGAAGGCCGGCAGTCCTGTTGCCAAGACCGGAAAATCCCCGTAAGTTACCAGTGAGTAAACAATGTGATGCAAACCACTAGCATGGTGGTAGTGGGACCGGCAGCCGGCACGCTGCTCCCGGCCCTCCGACCGAAGGAGACCCGATGCAGGAATTAGTTGTCCCACCGCTGGTGGAGACGCCGCCGCAGACCAACATCACCGATTTGCTGCTGCGCCACGCACGCTCCGCGGCAAATCCGCCGTTGCTCTCAAAGCCCGGGCCCAAGGGCAGCTGGATCGACATCTCCGCATCCGAGTTCGCCGCGGATGCATCCGCGCTGGCCAAGGGGTTCATCGCCAGCGGCATCGAGCCCGGCGCCCGCATCGGCCTGATGGCCCGCACCCGGTACGAGTGGACGCTCGTCGACTTCGCCATCTGGTTTGCCGGCTGCGTCACGGTCCCCGTCTACGAAACTTCCTCCCCCGGACAGGTCGCCTGGATCCTCGGCGATTCGCATGCAGCCGCCGTGGTGGTCGAGGCTCCGCGCCACGAGAACGTCGTCCGCCAGGCAGCGCACCAGGAGGGCCTGGACAAGCTCGGCCACGTGTGGCAGATCGACGGCAACGGCCTGGACACCCTGCGCGTGGCCGGCAAGGAAGTGGGCGACGCGGTCCTGGAGGAGCGCCGCTCTGCCGCCGGGCTCGACTCGCTGGCGACCATCATCTACACCTCCGGAACCACCGGGCGCCCCAAGGGCTGCGAGCTGACCCACTCGAACTTCGTGGAGCTCAGCGACAATGCCGCCGCGGCCCTGCCCGAGTGCGTATACCCCGGCGCCTCCACCATCATGTTCCTGCCGCTGGCGCATGTGTTCGCCCGCTATATTTCGGTCCTGAGCGTCGCCGCGGGGGTCCGGGTTGCACACACCGCAGACGTGAAGAACCTGATGGGCGACCTGCAGTCGTTCAAGCCGAACTTCATCCTGGCCGTGCCGCGCGTCTTCGAAAAGGTCTACAACTCCTCGATGCTCAAGGCCGAGGACGGCGGCAAGGGCAAGATCTTCCACGCCGGCGCCGACACCGCGATCGCCTTCTCGCGGGCGGAGCAGGACGGCAAGGTGCCGCTGGGCCTGAAGCTCAAGCACAAGCTCTTCGACGTGCTGCTCTACTCGAAGATCCGCGCCGCCATGGGCGGAAACGTGGTGCACGCGGTCTCCGGCGGCGCGCCGCTGGGCGAACGGCTGGGCCACTTCTTCCACGGCATCGGGCTGACCGTCCTTGAGGGCTACGGCCTGACCGAGACCACCGCGCCGATCACCGTGAACACCCCGAAGCAGATCAAGATCGGCACGGTCGGTCGCCCGCTGCCGGGCAACGGCGTGCGGATCGCCGAGGACGGGGAGATCCTGGCCAAGGGCTTCTGCGTGATGCGCGGCTACTACAACCGCCCGGACCTCACCGCGGAAACCTTCGTGGACGGGTGGTTCCGCACCGGGGACATCGGCGAGCTGGATGCCGACGGCTTCCTGCGCATCACCGGGCGCAAGAAGGAAATCATCGTCACCGCCAGCGGCAAGAACGTCGTCCCGGCAATGCTTGAGGACCAGATCCGCGCCGACGCCCTGGTGTCCCAGTGCGTCGTGGTGGGCGATGCCCGCCCGTTCATTTCCGCGCTGATCACCGTGGACGAGGAGGCGCTGCCGGGCTGGCTGGAACGCCACCACCTTCCGGCCGGCACCACCACCGCGCAGGCGGCCGTGATGCCGGAGGTCCAAGAGACGGTTGCGGCGCTGGTTGCCAAGGCCAACGCCAGCGTCTCGCGCGCCGAGCAGATCAAGGAGTTCCGGATCGTGCCGACCGACTTCACCGAGGAATCCGGGCATCTGACGCCGTCGATGAAGATCAAGCGCGCCCAAGTCCTGAAGGACTTCGACTCGGTGGTCGAGGAGATCTACGCGGGCGTGAAGCCGCTCGCCTGACCGCATCGGCCGGGCCCTGCGCGGCACGGGAAAACGCTTCACGCATGCGGGGCGGGGACGGCACCTTTGGTGTCCGTCGCCGCCCCGCATTTTCGTGCCGGAGGACAACACGTTGAAACGCCTCACAGGTCCGGACAGCTACACGGTCAGAGCGGATCCCCGGGTCGGGACTCGAGGCCCAGCGACAGCAACGCGTTTTCCACGACCTCGCTGAGCGCCGGGTGGATCCAGAACTGCCCGCGCGCCATCTCGACGAGGTCCAGGTCCGTCACCATGGCCTGGATGAGCGGCTGGACCAGCAGCGCCGCCTCGTGCCCCATGATGTGGGCGCCGAGCAACCGGCGGGTGCCCCGGTGGGCCACCAGTTTCACGATGCCCTCGGTGTCCTCCATCGCCCAGCCGTAGGCGGTTGACCCGAAGGGCTGGATCGCCGTGGCCACGTCGTTTGCCCCGTGCGCCTGGACCGCCTGGGCCTCGGTGAGCCCGACGGCGGCGACCTGCGGGTTGCTGAACACCGCGGCGGGCACGGCACTGCGGTCCATGGACCGCATCGCCCCGGGGTTCTCCAGGTTGTGCACCACCACCCGCGCCTCGCGGTTGGCCACGTGCTTGAGCTGGTCGACGTTGGCCACGTCGCCCAGCGCGAACATGCCCTCGACGGGTTCCCCGCCGCGCGTCACGCGCTGGTACCCATCAACACACAGGGCGCCGTTGGGACGCAGATCCAGGCCGAGCGCAGCAACGCCCAGCGTGTCGGTGTTGGGCCGGCGGCCCACCGCGACCAGCACCGTGTCGGCGTCCAGCACCAGTTCGCCCTCGGCGCGCGCAAAATGCAGGCGCAGGTGGCCGTCGTGTTCCTCGATGCGCACCAGCTTTGCCTCGAGCTCGACGTTCCAGCGCCCTGCCGCGGCGTCGGTGAATGCCGCGGAAATGTCTGCGTCCTGTTCCCGCAGGAGCGCGCCGGAGCGGTTCACCTGGGTCACCTTCGAGCCGAAGGAGGAGAACACCGCAGCGAACTCGCTGGCGACGTACCCGCCGCCGACCACCACCAAGCGTTCGGGCAGCGCCTCGAGGCGCATGATGGTGTCCGAGGTGTGGATCCCGGGCAACTCGATGCCCGGCACCTGGGGCAGCACGGCACGCGAACCGGCCGCGATCACGATCTTCGCGGCGTCGATCGTCGTTCCGGAATCCGTCAGCAGCCTGTGGTCGGCGGTGATGGTGACGTGCTCCTGGTAGAGGTCGACGTTTTCCAGCTCGTCGGCCCGGTAGTGCCGGCCACCCTCGGAGATCGCGTCGATGCGCCCGAAGATCCTGTCCCGGATCGCCACCCAGTCGCTGCCCTCGTGCACGAGGTTCACCCCGAGTTCACGGGCCTGGGCGGCACTGGCGGCAAGTTGTGCCGGGTAGGCGAACATCTTGGTGGGGATGCACCCGACGTTGAGGCAGGTGCCTCCGAAGGTGCCGGCGTCGATGATGGCGACCTTCTTGTCGTCCCAGAACGGGGTGATCAGCGAGTTGCCGGAGCCCGACCCGATGATGGCGAGATCGTACTGCGCCACGTCGTAGTGTGCCATGGCCTAGCGCCCCGCCCGGATCGTCGCCACTTCGGCGACAAGCTGGTCCAGTGCGTGGCGGGCCGCCCGGCGCGGCGCCCGCTGCTGCTGCGCAGGCAGGCTCAACGCCCCGTCAAAGGGCAGCACGACCACAGGCCTGGCCAGGGACGCGGGCAGTTCGAGCGCGCCGCCGCCATCGTCGTCGGCACCGTAGTTGACAACAAAAACCGTGCGATCCACGAGCCCGGCGCTGTCGTTGGCCACCAGCCAATCCAGCTTCTCCTGGAAGGTCCCGGTTGTGGCGGCCGTGGCGGGTGCCAGCAGGACCAGGACATCCGCGTCCGTGAGCATTCCGTCGAAGGCGGCACGCATAAGGCCCGGGCCCGCTCCGCGGACCTGCAGGTTGTGGCCGTCGAGCCGGTATTCGAGCGCCGCGCAAAGCGTCGCCAGGCCCGCATGCGGCTCCAGGGCAACAACCGTGACATTCCCCGGAGCACCGCCCGAAGCCGCCGGTGGTGCACCGGCCCGCTCCCCCGCCTCGCCGGAGGGGAATTCCGCCGGCGTGGCCGCGGCGTGCAATCCCGCCGGGGCACCGGGCTGCGGCTTGCCAGCCGACGCGACGTTCGGGCCGGCCGACGGATCTGTCTCCGTTGCCTCCCGTGCCGATGTCACGGCCTCCCCGCTGGCTGCGCCGCGTTTCCGGAACAACCTGGCGAAGAAACCCGCAGAACTCCCTGGCATGAAACCCGACCCCTTTTCGCAGTGTCTATTTTCGCAGTGACTACTTTTTGAAGTTGCTGTTCGCAGTGACCGGCGGATCCGGCCGATCCGCCGCCAAAACGCACCATAACACGTGAGCGAGGATGAACGCCCGGTTCGGGGCCCATCCTCGCTCACGTGTCCAGCTGGTGCACCAACCGCAGTCAATGCGCAGTTGGTGCGCCAGCTTCCGTTGCCTAGGCGTGGTCGATGACGAGCAGCAGGTCCCCGCCCTGCACCTGCGCGGTGCCGCCGATGGCCAGGCGGGTCACGGTGCCGGCGACGGTGGAGGTGATGCCGGCTTCCATCTTCATGGCCTCGATCGTCGCCACCGTGGCGCCGGCCTCGACCGTGTCGCCCACGGCGACCTTGGCCGTGACGGCCCCGGCGAACGGGGCCGCGATGTGGCCGTGGTTGGCCGTGTCGGCCTTCTCCGCGAGCACCGCGGTGGACTCCACCGAGTTGTCGCGCACCATGAGCTGGCGCGACTGCCCGTTGAGCGTGACCATCACGGTGCGCATGCCTTTTTCGTCGGCCTCGGAGATCGACTGCAGGCTCACCAGCAGGCGCACGCCCTTGCCCAGGGAGACGACGTGCTCGCGGCCCTTGACCAGCCCGTAGAGGTAGTCGCGGGTGTGCAGCGAGGACAGGTCCCCGTAGGTCTCCAGGGTCGCGGCGAAGTCGCGGGTCGGGCCGGCGAAGAGCAGGCGGTTCAGCGTGGCGCGGCGGGTGTCCGAGTCCTGGTGCAGCGCAGCGGAATCCTCGGGGTCCAGCACCTCGACGTGCGGGCGCACGACGCGGCCCTCGAGCGCCTTGGAACGGAACGGTTCCGGCCAGCCGCCCGGGGGGTTGCCGAGCTCGCCGGAGAGGAACTGGATCACGGAGTCCGGGATGTCGAAGGACTTCGGGTCGGCCGCGAACTCGTCGGGGTCAACGCCCATGCCCACCAGCGCCAGGGCCAGGTCGCCCACCACCTTGGAGGACGGGGTGACCTTCACCAGGCGGCCCAGGATGTGGTTCGCCGCGGTGTACATGTCCTCGATGGCCTCGAAGCGCTCCCCCAGACCCAGTGCGATGGCCTGCTGGCGCAGGTTCGACAGCTGGCCGCCCGGGATCTCGTGGCGGTAGACGCGGCCGGTCGGGGCCGCGAGCCCGGACTCGAACGGCGCGTACATGGCACGCACCGATTCCCAGTACGGTTCCAGGGAGGCAGCTGCCTCCAGGGAGATGCCGGTGTCGCGCTCGGTGTTCTCCAGCGCGGCGATCAGCGCCGAGGAGGAGGGCTGGGAGGTGGTCCCGGCCATCGAGGCGGCCGCCACGTCCACGGCGTCGACGCCCGCGTTGATCGCGGCCATCAGGGTGGCCATCTGGCCGCCGGCAGTGTCGTGGGTGTGCAGGTGCACCGGCAGGTCGAAGCGCTCGCGCAGGGCCGTGACAAGCTTCGCGGCCGCGGCCGGACGCAGCAGCCCGGCCATGTCCTTGATCGCCAGGATGTGCGCGCCGGCGTCAACGATCTGCTGCGCCAACTCCAGGTAGTAGTCCAGCGTGTACAGGTCCTCGTTCGGGTCCAGCAGGTTGCCGGTGTAGCACAGCGCCACCTCGGCCACCGCGGTGCCGGTTGCGCGGACGGCCTTGATGGCCGGGGCCATCTGGGAGACGTCGTTCAGCGCATCGAAGATGCGGAAGATGTCGATGCCGGTTGCCGCGGCTTCCTTCACGAACGCGTCGGTGACCTCGGTCGGGTACGGGGTGTAGCCCACGGTGTTGCGCCCGCGCAGCAGCATTTGCAGCGGCACGTTCGGCAGTTCCGCGCGCAGCAGCTCCAGGCGCTTCCACGGATCCTCGCCCAGGAAGCGCAGCGATACGTCGTACGTCGCCCCGCCCCAGACCTCCATGGAGAACAGCTGCGGCATGATGTGCGCGTAGGCCGGGGCCGCGGCCAGCAGGTCGCGGGTGCGCACGCGGGTGGCGAGCAGCGACTGGTGCGCATCGCGGAAGGTGGTGTCGGTGACGGCAACGGCGGTCTCCGCGCGCAGCGCCTTGGCGAAGCCCTCCGGGCCGAGTTCCAGCAAACGCTGGCGCCAGCCCGCGGGCGGGGCGTGCTCGACGGAGGGGCCGTCGAACGGGCTGCGGTCCGGTTCGGACTGCTTGTCGCCCGGGAAGGCCGGCAGCTTCTCGCGCGGGTCGATGCCCTCGATGCGCGGGCCGTTCGGGTGGTTCACGGTCACGCCGGCCAGGAAGGCCAGGGCCTTGGTGCCGCGGTCCTGCGACTTGTTGCCGGTCAGCAGGTCCGGGCGTTTGTCGATGAAGTCGGTGGCGACGTCCCCGGCAATGAACTGCGGGTCGGCCAGCACGTTCATCAGGAACGGGATGTTGGTGGTGACGCCGCGGACACGGAATTCGGCCAGGGCGCGGCGCGCACGGGCAATCGCGGTGTTGTAGTCGCGGCCGCGGCAGGTGAGCTTGACCAGCATCGAGTCGAAGTGCGGGGAAACCTCGGCACCGGTGTAGATGGTGCCGCCGTCCAGGCGCACGCCCGAGCCGCCGGCGGAGCGGTAGACCGTGATCGTTCCGACGTCGGGGCGGAAGCCGTTGGCAGGGTCCTCGGTGGTGATGCGGGACTGCAGGGCGACACCGCGGATCTGCAGCTCCTCCTGGCGGATGCCGAGGTCCTCGAGGGACTCGCCCGCCGCAATGCGCATCTGCGCCTGCACCAGGTCGACGTCGGTGATTTCCTCGGTGACGGTGTGCTCGACCTGGATGCGCGGGTTCATTTCGATGAACACGTGCTGTCCGGCTCGCTCGCCCACGGTGTCAAGCAGGAACTCGACGGTTCCGGCGTTCTGGTAGCCCAGGGCCTTGGCGAACTTGATGGCATCGGCGTACAGCGCCTGGCGGATGTTTTCGTCCAGGTTCTGGGCCGGGGCGATCTCGATGACCTTCTGGTGGCGGCGCTGCAGCGAGCAGTCACGCTCGAACAGGTGCACGATGTTGCCGTGCTCATCGGCCAGGATCTGCACTTCGATGTGGCGCGGGCGCAGGACCGCCTGCTCCAGGAAGACCGTGGGATCCCCGAAGGCGCTGCCTGCCTCGCGCATCGCCGCGGAAAGCGATTCGGCCAGCGCCTCGCGGGTGTCCACGCGGCGCATGCCGCGCCCGCCGCCGCCGGCAACCGCCTTGACGAAGATCGGGAAGCCGATCTTGTCCGCCTCGGCGGTCAGGTAGGCAACGTCGTCGCTCGGTTCCGAGGACTGCAGCACGGGGATGCCCGCGGCACGGGCCGCCTTCAGCGCGGCAACCTTGTTGCCGGCGAGCTCCAGCACGTCCGCGGAGGGGCCGATGAACTTGATGCCCTCGGCGGCTGCGGCACGGGCCAGGTCCGGGTTCTCGGACAGGAATCCGTAGCCCGGGTAGATGGCGTCCGCGCCGGCTTCCTTCGCGACACGGATGACCTCGGCAACATCAAGGTAGGCGCGGACCGGGTGGCCCTCTTCGCCGATGCGGTATGCCTCGTCCGACTTCTGGCGGTGGATCGAGTTGCGGTCCTCGTACGGGTAAACGGCGACAGTCTTTGCGCCCAGTTCATAACCGGCCCGGAAGGCGCGAATCGCGATTTCACCGCGGTTGGCTACCAAGATCTTCGTAAACATGGCGCTCCTGCAAAATGATAATAAGGGTGAATTAAGCACACGGGTTCGAGGGTATGAACTCATGATTGCGGGATGGAAGCCAAGGTTTCAGGCCCCCAAAGTCACACCATACCGTGATCTGGCGCACCCAAAGCAAAAAGATTGCGCCGGGCACGAAACAGTGGTCTCACCGCCGGGCAGTCACCGTGGCGGCAAAGGCCCGTGAACCCGATTATGATATTAAGGGAACCAATCGTTGCATCATGGGAAATCGACAGAAGAAAAGGGCGTGGTCCGTTCCGTGCAGGTAGTGAGCATTAGCAGCCTTAAAGGTGGCGTAGGAAAAACCTCCGTTACATTGGGGCTCGCTTCGGCCGCCCTGGCAGCTGGTATCCCCACGCTCGTCATCGACCTAGATCCGCATGCTGATGCCAGCACCGGCTTGGGTGTCCGCGCCGACGGCAAGATGACCATTGGCCACATGCTGAAATATGCACGCAAGACGGACTTGTCCCAGAACATCGTTTCAAGTGCGTGGCAAGCCAAGGCAATTTCGAAGCGTTCCCTCACCCGCGTTCCCGTACTGGACGTCGCCGTCGGCGATGCCTACACCGGCATCTACGACAGGCCAGACCTGCGCGCACGCGATTTACGCCGGCTGACCCAGCTGCTTGCACGCACCTCGGGATACGCATTGGTCCTCATCGACTGCCCGCCATCCCTCAACGGCCTGACGCGCATGGCCTGGAGCGCAAGCGATCGCGTGCTGCTGGTTGCCGAGCCGAGCTTGTTCTCCGTGGCCGGTACCGAACGCACCCAGCGCGCCCTGGAAATGTTCCGCAATGAATACGCCCCGGACTTGGGACCGATCGACGTCGTGATCAACCGGGTGCGCAAGGACTCGGACGAACACCGTTTCCGGCTCACCGAAATGCGCTCGATGTTTGGCTCGGCAGTGCTCAGCCCCGAATTGCCCGAGTTCGCCGATTGGCAGCAAATCCAGGGTGCCGCCTATTCCGTGCACCAGTGGCCGGGCAAGGCCGCAAGAAAGACTGCGGAGTTGTTCGACGACCTGCTGCGCAATATTTCCGACTCAGGAAAAATGCGCGCAAGGTAGCCAATTCCTGGCCCATATACATAGAGAAGCCGGCGTCCTACTGGAAAACCAGTAGGACGCCGGCTCCTTTGTTGCCGCTGGGCAACGCCTGACCTCGGAGGACAACGCAGCGGCCGACCGGTCCGAACACCTGATGGTGTGCCGACCGGCCGGCCGCTGGGAAGATTCTGGAGATCGCGAAGCCCTAGCTGGCCGTTCGCTTCGCAGCCCGGCGTTGGGCCAGTTCATCCTCGGGAAAATCGGAGGCACGCTCGCTTGGCAATTGCGACAGAGAACCCTCTACCTCGCGCCAGACACGGCCCACTGCAATCCCGAAGACGCCCTGTCCGCCCTGGACCAAATCAATGACTTCGTCCGCGGAAGTGCATTCGTAGACCGATGCGCCGTCGCTCATGAGGGTGATTTGCGCCAGGTCTTCCACCCCCCGTTCGCGAAGGTGCTCAACGGCCGTCCGAATCTGCTGCAGGGACACACCCGTGTCCAGCAAGCGCTTGACGACCTTAAGAACAAGGATGTCGCGGAATCCATAGAGACGCTGGGAGCCGGAGCCCCTGGCGATGCGAACAGCCGGTTCAACCAGACCCGTGCGGGCCCAGTAATCCAGCTGTCGGTAGGTGATTCCGGCGGCCTTGCAGACGATCGGGCCGCGGTAGCCCGCGTCTTCGTCCAACACCGGCAGGTCTTCGGTGAAGAGCAGGCCTTGGGTGTTGCCGGTCGACGCGGCAGGCCGGTTCGCGGTTGCGCGTTGATCATCAGTGGGATTCATCGGAATCTCCTTGCTCAAGCATCCCCATAAGGGAAGGAGGGTTGCTCATAGCGTGGAACGATTCCTTGCGAGTGAAATCGGCGTCCGCGGTCGGCAAACCTTGGGAACTTATGCTTCGACGGTACGACTTGAAAGGTGCTTCGTCAAAGACCTTCAAGCCAAACTTGAGGCGTGTCGCGGACGGTCGTCTATTTATCGAAATCTTCGGGCTCGACCTCATCCAGGAATTCACGGAATTCCCGCAGCTGGTCTTCCTCGCCGTCGGTGGCGTCCTCGTCGTCGGCGACAAGCACCCCCGCCTCGTCCAGGACGTGGTCGTGGCACATGATCGGGCACTGCGCGCGCAGCGCCAGGGCAATGGCATCGGACGAACGGGCGTCGACCCGCACGTCGTTGGCAAACACGAGCTCCGCCGTGAAGACCGCGTTGAGCACAGAGACGATTTCCACGCGCAGGATCGGGGCATGAAGCGACTCCAGCGTCGCAATCATCAAATCATGGGTCAGTGGCCGCGGCGGGATGATCCCCTGCTGGAACATGGCGATCGCCGAGGCCTCCGGGGCGCCGATCCAGATTGGCAGGTGGCGCTTGGAATTGACATCCTTGAGCAGGACTAGGGGCTGGTTGGAGGGAAGTTCGATGCGAACTCCCACAACTTCAAGCTCATGCATGGTTCGCTCCTTAGCGTGATCCCTGCTCCAAGGGACACCATAGTCGGTTGACCTAGTGGTCCAGCTTGGCGATGGCACCATTGACCAACGCACCATGCAACGCCATGCAGGCATCGCTTATTTCACGGGCCGTCTCGGCGGCCCGCGCACGGGAGGCGACGTCGCGCCTGCTCATCTGGGGTGCAACGGCTCGTTCCACCAGGCCGACCTCTCGATCGGCAGCGGCACGGAAGGCCCGCAAGTGCCGGGGTTCGATCCCGTGGGCGGCCAGTGCCGCGGAAGCCGCAGTGATTTTCTGTGCGTGTTCGTCGAAACGGTCGTTTTCGGGAACGATCATCCCGAATGCCAGCAGGTCGTCAACGAGGCCGGAGCTTGCACCACACAGGCCCTGCAACTCGGCCTTGGTGACGGGTCGCGCGTGCGCGACCAAATCCTGGGCCATCTGTTTGCTGATGCTGCGCGGGGCCAAGGTGTGCCCGCCGGGCAGTTGGTCGGGGCGTTCTCCCCTGTCAACGGCGTCCAGATAGTCCTTGATGACCTTCAGCGGCAGGTACTGGTCGCGCTGCAGCCCCAGGATGAAACGCAACCGCCCCACGTCGTCCGGCAGGTACTTGCGGTAGCCGGCCGACGTGCGCTGCGGCGTCAGCAGGCCCTTTTCCTCGAGAAAGCGAATCTTCGAGGCCGTCACCTGCGGGAATTCGTCATGAAGCTCCGAAAGCACCTCGCCGATATTGAGTGCAGCAGGGCGCGCGCTATCGCCGCTGATGACAGCCAGTCGAGGGTTCCGGGCTACATGATTCACAGAGTTTCCTGCTTAGTCGAGCGTGTTGGCCGGGTTGTTCGGCAGCGTGACGTAGAAGGTCAGGCGGAATTTTCCGATCTGCACCTCGGCGCCGTTGACTAGGCGCACCGAGTCCACGCGGTCGTTGTTGACGTATGTGCCGTTCAACGAACCGGAGTCCACAACGGTGAAGCCGGTGGCGTCGCGAAGGAATTGTGCGTGCTTGCGCGAAACCGTGACGTCGTCAAGGAACACGTCGGCCTGCGGGTGGCGGCCGGCCTGCGTGACGTCCTGGTCCAGCAGGAAGCGTGCACCCTGGTTTGGGCCGGAGTGCGCAATGAGCAGGGCGGAGCCCGCGGGCAAGGCCGAAACCGCTGCGCGCTCCTCGGGGCTCAGGGCGTAGAAAACGACTGGCTCGCGCTGCACCGGCGGCAGGGTGATGCCCGTCGTTTCGGTCGAAGTCTCGCGTTGCTGGTTCGGCACCCGAGTTTCATCCATGTCCAGTCCTCCCAAAATTCTTTCTCAAATGACTCCGTAGCCGCTGCCCCATCCCAGATTGGGGCAATGCGTCTACAACCAGATTAGCCTACTAGCGATCAATAGAGATTCCCTGCAAGAGCGCCATAAAATCTCCGCCGTTTCCGCTTCTGCATGGGATGATGCACGCATGCCAGATTCAGATATCCCCGCACCGACGGCGGCGGCAGGCCTTCCCCCATTGTTCCCCGCGGCCCCGAAACCCCGTTGGGGCCTGCGGATCGCCCTGGGCGCGGCGGGTCTTGCCCTGCTGGCGGTCGCTTTCCTGGTCATTCGCCTGCTCCTGCCCGTCTGGTGGGCCACCCGGATCGCCAACCAAACGCAGGGCTCGCTCAGCGGCGGGTTGCTGCTGGGCCTGACCTACGGTTTTGTCTTCACCTTCATCCCGCTGCTCATTGCGTGGCAGGTGCGCTACAAGAAGATTTCTTGGCCCTGGAAATGGGTGATCATCGGCGCCGCCGTCCTTGTTGCCCTGCCGAACCTGCTCACCTTGGGCATCTACCTGAATTCATCCGGCGCGCCCCAGAAGGCCCGGCTGATGATCGACACCTCGGCGATTTGGTTCCCCTCGTGGTCGATCGGCGGCGCGGTTGCCGGCCTGCTCCTCTTCGCGGGCATCGCAACTTTTTGGCACATGCTGGCGTTCCCGCGGGCGCAAGCTCAAGTCGCTGCGGCTGGAAGCGAAGTCCCGCACCCTGGCCGGGCCGGGCACGGCCGCCTCGCAGGGAGGGACAACGGTCGGACCGTCCGGTGAGGCTGCAGGCGATGCTGTCGGCGATCCGGCCGAAGGGCAGCCGCCGGGAAGCCCGCCGGCATAGATCCACCGGTGGGGCCCAGAGCCTCGGAGTCGGGCAAAAAACCAAAACAGCAGTGTCGCGGCGAATCCAATTCGCCGCGACACTGCTGTTTCCGGATGCGGCCGGCCACCGGAGATCGGGGCCGGACACGGGCTCTTGGTGCGCTGGGTTCCGGATCCGGCCTAGTGCTCGATGAGGATGGGCGCGAAGAACTCGCTCAGTTCCTCGCGGGCGCCCAACGGCAGCACATTTGCCACGTACTGGTCCGGGCGGACCACCACGATGGCGCCGTCGCGGGAGATGCCGCGCTTCTCGAAGATGTCGTCTCCCTCGAGCGTCGCGTAGACCTTCTCGTAGTCGATGGTCCCGAACACGCCGGTCCGGGGCATGAACGCGGCCGGGATCTGGCCCAGGTCGACGTTGGTGTAGTCCTGCTGGTAGACGACCTTGACGTCGAACACCGAATCGATGTCGGTGCCGGCCGGGGTGTACTTCAACAGCGGGGACTGCGGGGACTCGGTGAGCCAGGCTGCCCATTCGCGCAGCGCGGAGGCCTCCTGCGGCGCCGCGGCGTCGGCGAAGGCGTACAGTCGCCAGCGGCCGTCGGCCCGGTGATGGTGGCCCAGCTGCACCGGGTTGGCGTCGCAGACTCGCAACGCCGGCGAGGACTTGAAGCGCTTGCCCACCGGGAAGCCGGTGGCCAGCTCCTGGTGGATCGCCTCGCCGACCAGCATGGAAGGCTTGTACTCGGTCATGAAGCCGGCCGGGAATTCGGCGGTCTGCACGTAGAAGCGCTCCAGCTCGGCCGGATCGGCCATTTCCTCCGGTTTTGCGGCCATGAGCGTGGACCACTGCTTGTCGAAGTCGATCAGGTTCTTCGCGATGACCTGGCGCTCGGCGGAGTAGGTGCGCAGCAGTTCGGCCGGGCTGCGGCCCTCGAGCACGTGGCCGAGCTTCCAGCCGATGTTGAAGCCGTCCTGCATCGAGACGTTCATGCCCTGGCCGGCCTTGGCGCTGTGCGTGTGGCAGGCGTCGCCCGTGATGAAGACGCGCGGGGTGCGGTCCGCCGCGTCGCCGTCCTTGAGGTTGTCGAACCTGTCGGTGAGGCGGTGGCCGACCTCGTAGACGCTGTGCCAGGCCACCGACTTCACATCGAGCGTGTACGGGTGCAGGATCTGGTTGGCCTTCTCGATGATCTCATCCAGCGGGGTGTTGCGCACGTTGCCGTTGTCATCCCCGGCAACCTCGCCCAGGTCGACATACATGCGGAAGAGCGAGCCGCCCTCGCGCGGGATGTGCAGGATGCTGCCGCCGTTGCCGGACTGGATGGCGCACTTGGTTCGGATGTCGGGGAAATCGGTGACGGCCAGGACGTCCATGACACCCCAGGCGTGGTTGGCCTTGTCGCCGGACATCGTGCAGCCGATGGATTCGCGGACCTTGGAGCGGGCGCCGTCGGAGCCGACCACGTACTTGGCCTTGACGATGCGTTCCAGGCCCTCGAGCTCTCCCGAGGTGTGCACGAGGGTCACCGTGACCGGGTACTCAGCCTCGTCGTCGACGCTCAGCGTGCGGAACTCGTAGCCGTAGTCGGGCGTCATGCGCGTTGGCGCGTTGTGCATGAACTCGGCGAAGTAGTCGAGCACGCGGGCCTGGTTCACGATCAGGTGTGGGAATTCGCTGATGCCGTGCGGGTCGTCCGCTGTGCGGGCCGCGCGATGGATCTTCGAGGGATCCTCCGGGTTCGGCTTCCAGAACGCGGTTTCGGTGATGTGGTACGCCTCTTCGCTGATGCGTTTGGCGAAGCCGAAGGCCTGGAAGGTCTCCACGCTGCGGGCCTGGATGCCATCGGCCTGGCCGATTTCCAGGCGGCCGGGGCGGCGTTCGACGATGCGGGTGGTGACGCCCGGGAACTGGGAAAGCTGGGCGGCGGCGATCATGCCGGCCGGGCCCGAGCCGACGATCAGGACGTCCACCTCGTCGGGGAGTTCCGCTGGGCGGTCAATGCCAACACCCGCAGGTGGCTGGGTGAGCGGGTTTCCGGAAACATACCCGTTGTGGTGGAACTGCACTGGTTTTCCTCACTTCTCTGTGAACGATTCAGTCACTTCAGTCGTCATCGTTTCGTGGCGTTCTATAATCGAACACGGAATTCTAATATCGCACACATAGCATAACCGGAAGTGAGTGCACTCACAAAGGCGCATGACGCAGCGCATATTGAGTAACGGGTTGAAGCACGGATCCGGGACGCAGCGGCGGCCTGCTCACGGTGCCCTAGTTCAGGGCGAAGCGGCCAGGCGCAGTCGACTGCCAACCGGAGTGCCGCATCGCCCTGGGCATGGAGAATCCGGGCGGCTTGCCAAACGCTTGTCAAACCACCCGGGCATCGGCCGATCGGGCCAACGGGATACGAACCCGCGGCCGCCATCTCAGGCGGACACGCAGTCAGGCGGCGCGCATCCTTGCGCGCCCATCACGGGCCAGACACTTCGGGGAAAACCCCCGCAATTTCAGAACCGGAAGCGGCCCCACGATCCTGCAGCCTCAACTCCGCCTCCCGGGCCAACCGTTCACGATGATTCGCCCAGCGTTGCCCCAGGATCGAGGAAGCCAGCACAGCGAGCATCATGCCGACCATGGCCAAGAGCATTTGTCCTTCAAGCATTGTCATGGGAACCCCATACGCCGAATTGTTCATAATGTTGAACGCCGTCTTGCCGCATGCGGCAACAGCTCCGAAGAATTCGCTTGAACGCATTGGCGGCTCCAGCGAATCATGACACCAAATCACTCGTTGCCAGTGAATGTACAGCAAACCTTCCCAAGGTCGAAGAGGTAAACCAGATCTTCGAAAGGAAACCCTCATGGGTTTCGAAGAGGAGATCGGCAACATGGCCCGGGAAGTGGCCGGCAGGGGCAAGGAAGGCGATGGAAGGTCCGCCGACCATCCGCGTCTCAGGGGCAGGCACGCCACCCCAAGCGCGCGACGAGCCCCTCCCGTTCCGAAAGGAAAGGGAGGGGCTCGTCGCGCGCTTGGGCCGCGGCTTCAGGAAGCAGTGCGACAAGGGTCACAAAACCATTTCGCCGGGCCCCAAAGCCTGTTGGCAGTCCATTGGCAATGAGTGCGGGCGGGGAATCGAGAAAGTACTTAAATCACAAAAGCCCGGGCAGAGAAAAACCCCGGCAGTTCAACGCTGATTCGTTGAACTGCCGGGGTTTCAACCGGTCGGGCTAGCGGGATTCGAACCCACGGCCTCCTGACCCCCAGTCAGGCGCGCTACCAAGCTGCGCCATAGCCCGGTTGCTTTCGCAGCCGTTCTCCCGATCACTTGCGTGCGGGTGCCGTCTGCGAAAAGCTCCGAGATAACCCTACCCTATTTTTCGGACTACTTTGTACGCTGACGCTTTTCGCGCACTCGCATGGCCACTTCAAGGGGGGTTCCTTCGAATCCGAAGGTCTCGCGCAGGCGGCGAGTAATGAATCGGCGGTAGCCCGGATCCAAGAAACCTGTGGTGAAGAGCACAAAGCGAGGTGGCCGCGAAGACACCTGGGTACCGAAGAGGATGCGTGGCTGCTTGCCGCCGCGCAGCGGGTGCGGGTGGGCCGCTACAAGCTCGCCCAGGAAGGCGTTGAGCTTGCCGGTGGAGATGCGCTTGTCCCAGGACTCCAGGGCCGTGTGCAGGGCAGGAACGAGCTTGTCCTTGTGCCAGCCGGTCTTCGCCGAGATGTTCACGCGCGGTGCCCACTCGACGTGCGCCAGGTCCATTTCGATCTCGCGCTCGAGGTAGCGGCGGCGATCGTCGTCCATCAGGTCCCACTTGTTGAAGGCGAGCACCAGGGAGCGGCCGGAGTCGATGGCCATCTGCAGGATGCGGACGTCCTGCTCCGAGAGCACCTCGTCGACGGCCAGCAGCACGACGGCGACCTCGGCCTTTTCCAGGGCGGCCTGGGTACGCAGCGAGGCGTAGTAGTCCGAGCCCTGCGCCATGTGCTGGCGGCGGCGGATGCCTGCGGTGTCAACGAAGCGCCAGACCTCGCCGCCGAGCTCCACGAGCTCATCGACCGGGTCGCGGGTGGTGCCGGCGGTGTTGTCGACGACAACGCGCTCGGAACCGGCCATCTTGTTCAGCAACGAGGACTTGCCGACGTTCGGGCGGCCGATCAGCGCGATGCGGCGGGGGCCGCCGCGCGGGATGATGCCGCCGAAGGCGGAGTACTCGGGAAGCTTTGCAACAACCGCATCCAGGAGGTCGGCTGCGCCGCGGCCGTGCAGGGCCGAGACGGGCCAGGGCTGGCCGAAGCCAAGGCCCCAGAGGAATGATGCGTCGGCTTCCTGGTTCGCATCGTCGACCTTGTTGGCGACCAGCAGGACCGGCTTCTTCTTCCGGCGCAGCATCTTTACGACGGCCTCGTCGGTGGCGGTGGCGCCAACGCGCGAGTCCACGACAAAGAGGATGACGTCGGCGATGTCTGCGGCGATTTCCGCCTGCTCGGCCACGCGGGCGTGGATGCCCTTGGCGTCGTGCTCCCAGCCGCCGGTGTCGACGACGGTGAAGTTGCGGCCGTTCCAGTCGGCCTGGTAGGACACGCGGTCGCGGGTCACGCCCGGCACGTCCTCCACGACGGCCTCGCGGCGGCCCAGGATGCGGTTGACCAGCGTGGACTTGCCCACGTTGGGTCGGCCGATGATGGCCAGCACCGGCGGAATGACCTCGTCGGCGTCGTCGTCGTAGTCCTCGCCCAGTCGCGCGAGAAGTTCCGCGTCCTCCGGGTCAAGCTCGTAGTCTTCGAGGCCGGAGAGCAGCACGCTGGCGCGCTGCTCCGCTTCTTCCTCGCTGATTTCAGCCAGGCGGTCGGCGATGTGGTCGTCGTTGACGGGGACGTATTCTTCGCCGTCGCCGGTAATCAGGCTCTCACTCATGGTGGTGTTCCTTTGCGTTGCGTGCCTCCACCAAACGCGGAAGCCAGTATCCATTTAAGCATGTGCCCCCGCATCGGCGTTTTGGCCGGTGCGGGGAAGCTGTCCGGGAAACCCCCGGACGGGGTGTGGTTCTACGAGCGGGCCTGCGCCGTGATGGCCGCAAGCACCGCGGTGACGGTTTCCTCGAAATCCAGGTCCGAGGAATCCACGGTTGCCACGCCGTCGGCCGCGACATGGAAGTTCACTACCGTCGAGTCCTTGGCGTCGCGCGCCAGGACCTGCGTCTCCAGCTCGGCAGCGGACTGCGTGCCACCCAGCTGGATGCCGCGGCGGCGCAGGCGCGCCTCTTCCGAGGCGGTGAGCAGGATGCGCGCGTCGGCGTCCGGGGCCACCACGGTGGTGATGTCCCGGCCCTCGGCGACGATGCGGTCGTGAGCGGCGATGATGGCGCGCTGGCGCGCCACAAGCTCCTTGCGGGCCTCCAGGTTGGTGGCCACGGCGGAGACCGCCTCCGAGACGAACGGTTCGCGGATCGCCACGGTCACGTCGGTGCCGTGGATCTTGACCAGCTCGAGGTCCGGGTCGGTGGAGATGAACAGGTCCGCGGCCTTGACTGCGGCGGCAACGGCCCGGGCGTCGGTCAGGTCGGTGCCCGCGTCGAGGGCGTGCCAGGTCACGGCGCGGTACATGGCACCGGTGTCCAGGTACGCCGCGTCCAGCCGGCGCGCGGCCTCCTTGGAGACCGAGGACTTGCCGCTGCCCGAGGGGCCGTCGACGGCCACCACGATTTTCTGCATTACTGCACAACCTTCCAGCCAAGTGCGCTGAGCACTGTGATCAATTCTTCGCGCCGGCCCGGGATCACCGAGACGTCGACAAGGCCCACCTGGTGCCCGGCCGAGTGCTCGACCCGGACGTCCTCCACGTTGATTCCCGCATCGCCGATGTCCACCAGCAGCTTGGCGACCTGGCCCGGCCTGTCCTGCACCACGATGGTGACCAGGGCAAAGGCCTGCGGGGGGGCGCCGTGCTTGCCCGGGATCCGGGCCTGTCCGGCGTTGCCCTCCCCCATCAGCTGGGCGAGGTCAAGCAGTGCGCCGGGGGCGCTCGGGTCCTCGAGCGTGCCGATCAGGCGTTCGAGGTCCTCGTGCATGCCGCGCAGGATGGGCACCAGCGCATTGGCGTTGTGGCTGAGGATCTGGATCCACAGCTTCGGGTCGCTGGCCGCGATCCGGGTGGTGTCGCGCAGGCCGTTGCCGGCCAGCGCGAGCGAATGCCCCGGCGCGTTCATCAGCCGAGAGGCGATCAACGAGGAGGCGACCTGCGGGAAGTGCGAGATCAACGCGACGGAGGAATCGTGGTCCTGCGCGTTCATCCGCGACACCGTCGCACCCAGGTCGATGGCCAGGGCCTCGGCGGTCTTCACGGATTCGCCGCGGGATCCGGTGTGCGCACACACCACCCACGGCATCGAGGTGAACAGCTCGCCGCGCGCCGCCGCCGGGCCCGACTTCTCGCGCCCGGACATCGGGTGGGTGCCCACGTAGCGGGCCAGGTGCGCATCGGTGATGCGCGTGTCCGCACGCACGGCCTCGAGGATCGACTCCTTGACGCTGGCGATGTCCACCACGGTGGCCATCGGGTAGTCAAGGAGTGCCTGGGCGACGACCTGCGCAGTGACGTCCGGCGGGGCGCCAACAACCACCAGCTCCGGGGCCAGGGGGCGCCCGGGGGTGTGGATGGTGCCCGCGCCGATGTCCTGCGCCACGGTTTGTGCGCTGGGCGAGGGGTCGGAAAGCCATACGTTCAGGCCGCGCTGACTAAGCCCCAGCCCAACGCTGGTGCCCAGCAGCCCGGTCCCGATGACCAATACAGGTCCGGCCAGGTGCGTGGTGGGCATCGTCTTGTTACATCCCCACCAGTGCGAGCAGGTGTCCGACTTCCTGGTTGCCCAGGGGGCGGATGGTGCCCTGCTTCTGGTCGCCCAGGCGGATCGGGCCCACCTGCACGCGCACCAGGCGGGTCACCGGGTGGCCGACCGCGTCAAAGAGGCGGCGCACGATGCGGTTGCGTCCCGAGTGCAGGACGACCTCGATGAGCAGGTAGCCGGGGGTCGAGTCGATCAGGCGGAAGGAGTCCACGGAGGCCCAGCCGTCTTCGAGCTTGATGCCCTTTTTCATCTGGGCGCCGACGCCGTTGGCCATCGGGCCGCGGACCTGCACCAGGTAGGTCTTGGGAACCTCGTAGGACGGGTGCGAAAGGCGGTTGGCCATCTCGCCGTCGTTGGTGAGGATCAGCAGGCCCTCGGTCTGGTAGTCAAGGCGACCGACGTGGAAGAGTCGTTCCTGGCCCTTCTTGCGGATGAAGTCGGAAATGCACTTGCGGCCTTCCGGGTCCTCCATGGTGGAGACGACGTTGCGCGGCTTGTTGAAGACGAAGTACTTCATCTCCTCGTTGAGCTGCAGGCGCATGCCGTCCACGTGCACGGTGTCGCGCTCCGGGTCGATGCGGACGCCCGGCTCGACGACCAGGGCACCGTTGACCTCAACGCGGCCACCGGCAATCATTTCCTCGCAGACGCGGCGGGATGCCACGCCGGCGTTGGCCATGACCTTCTGCAGGCGCACGCCCTCGAGATCCGAGTGTGCGGCCTGGGCGCGCTCGCGCTGGGTCGGCTTGTTGGGGCGGTCGGCCTTGACCGGACCGAGATTCTGGCCGAAGCGTTCCTTGCCGAAGGCCTTGGGGCCCGTGTACTTCTTGGCACCGGAGCCGGTTCCCGGCTTCTTGCCCTGCTTGGGGCCGCCGTGGGTCTTGGACCATGAACCCGAGGTGGATTCGCCGCCGCGTTCGGAGGCCGAGCGCGGGTTGGAGTTCGAGCGGCCTGCGCCGGCTGCTCCTCGGCCGCGGCCGTTGCCGTTACCGGAGCCGGAGCCTTGTGGGCGCTGGTTGCCGCGGCTTGAGCGCGATCCCTGGGTCATGTCTGTCCTTATGTTGTTTCGTGGTTCGCCGAGTTGCTAAGGCAAATCAACGTCAAATTCGTCAATGTCGCCCACTCCTGGGAGATGCGGGGAAAGCATGGGTAGCTCCGAAACGCTGCCCAGCCCCAATCTTTCCAGAAAATACGAGGTGGTCTGATACAACGTGGCACCACTTTCACCCTCATCGGGTGCCTCGTGGATCAGCCCGCGCGTGAGTAACGTGCGCACCACTGAATCGACATTAACCCCACGAATCGCCGCGACCCTCCCGCGTGAAACGGGTTGCCGGTAGGCGATTACTGCCAAAGTCTCCAGGGCAGCCTGGGTTAGTCTTGCCGTTTGGCCGTCGATGACGAAGCGTGAAACAAAGGGAGCAAAATCACGTCGGGAGAAGATGCGCCATCCTCCGGCCAATTCGCGCAGCTCAAAACCGCGCGGTGTATCCCCTCCATCATACTGTGCCCGAAGCCCGTGAAGGGCCGCTGTGACGCGTTCCTCACTGACCTCCAGCACCTCAGCCAGGCGCCCGGCACCGACCGGCTCGTCGATGACCATGAGAATGGATTCGATGCCCGCGTCAAGCCCGCCGGGCAAATCGTCGACGGCCGCGCCCGCCGTTTCGGCGGCCTGCGCCACCCCGGCCGGTGATGCGGGGGCCGGAACCCCGGTGTTTGTCTCGCTCATGCCTCGGATTCCCCCTGGCTGGTTGTTGGATCGGCATCTGCGGCACTCTCGGTCGCCGCGGCCTCGTATTCTTCGCGCAGGTTCACCGCGTTCCAGTCTTCCGCCGATTCCGACCAGGTCACCTGCAATGTGTCCAAGGGCGCATTTTGTGAGAACGAAACGACCCGTTCCCTGTACATTTCCAGCAGTGCCAGGAACCTTGCCACGAGCACCAGGTGGCTGTCGGCGTCCGCGGTGAGCTGGGTGAAGCTGAGCGTGTGGCTTTCCTGCAGCATGAGGGCCAGGATGCCCGCCTGTTCGCGCACGCTCACCGCTCCCCCGTGCAGGTGTGCCACGCCGACCTCTGCCGGCGGCGCTTCTTCCTTGGGGGCCAGGGCGGTCAGCGCCAAACGCGCAAGCATTTCCGGGGTCGTCTTGAAGACGAGCTCCGGCAGCAGCGCGGCGAAGTGCGCCTCGAGCCCGGCCTGACGGGGGAAGCTTTTGGCTTCGTCCTCGAGCCGTTCGGAGATCCACCCGGCCGCGTGCTTGAAGGCCTTGTACTGCAGCAGGCGGGCGAAGAGCAGGTCGCGGGCCTCGAGCAGCGCCATGTCTTCGTCGGTGTCGTTTTCGTTGCGGGGCAGCAGGCGCGCGGCCTTCAGGTCCAGCAGGGTCGAGGCGACGACGAGGAACTCGGTGGTCTCATCCAGCGCCTTGGATCCGGGCTTGTCCCGCAGGACCTTCAGGTAGCCGATGAACTCGTCGGTGACCTCGGCCATCGCGATCTGGGTGATGTCCAGTTCGCGTTTGGCGATCAGCGAGAGCAGCAGGTCGAAGGGGCCGGAAAAGTTTTCCAGCTGAACCCGAAAGCCACCGGCCGAGTCGTCGTTGACGGTCGGCACGGTGGCTGGAAGGACGGCGGTTGCCGTCATTACGGGGCGCCGCCACGGGATATGAGCTCCTTGGCCAGCTGGCGGTAGGCCTCGGCACCCGGGTGGTTTGTTGCATAGGTGGTGATGGGTTCGGCAGCGACGTTGGCGTCGGCGAACTTGATGGTGCGCCGGATGACCGTCTCGAAGACGGTGTCCCCGAAGGCTTCCACCAGGCGGCCGACGACTTCGCGTCCGTGCAAGGTGCGCGGGTCGTACATGGTTGCCAGCACGCCGTCGATCTGCAGGGCCGGGTTCAGCCGGTCCTGCACCTTCTCGATGGTCTCGACCAGCAGCGCCACGGCACGCAGGGCAAAGAACTCCGCGGTGAGCGGGATGATCACGCCGTGTGCGGCGGTCAGCGCGTTGACCGTGAGCAGGCCCAGCGAGGGCTGGCAGTCGATCAGCACGATGTCGTAGTCGTCGGTCACCGAACGCAGTGCGCGTTCAAGCACCTGCTCGCGGGCAACCTCGTTGACCAGCTGGACCTCGGCGGCCGACAGGTCGATGTTGGCCGGCAGCAGGTCGACGTTCGGGACGTCGGTGGTGATGATCGCGTCGCGGATGTCGGTCTTGCGGTCCATCAGCACGTTGTAGACGGTGACGTCGAGTTCGTGCGGGTTGGTGCCAAAACCTGCGGAGAGCGCGCCCTGCGGGTCGAAGTCGACCAGCAGCACCTTGCGACCGTACTCGGCCAGGGCCGCGGCAAGGTTGATGGTGGAGGTGGTCTTGCCAACCCCGCCCTTCTGGTTCACCATGGCGATGACGCGGGCCGGACCATGGGAATCCAAGGATCCCGGCTCGGGGAAATCAGTCTGCGGGCGGCCCGTGGGACCCAGGGGGGTCGGTTCCTTGAGCAGTCCTACGCCCCGGGGCTTGCTGCCCTGTTCCTCGCTCACGGTATTAACCACGCTTCCGTTCGTTGTGGGAATTGATGACTATCGTCTTAAGGGTATCGGTTGCGCCGGTATGCTCCGGACACCTTGGCCCGCGCACGGCGAGCCTTTACCTTAAAGCTGAAGTCCAAGGTTTAGGATGCCGGTCGGTTTCAAACCGGCTCCGGCGTTAAACCGTACAGTCATCGCGCCCACCGAGGTGAACGCGATGACTGACTATTGCGGCCCGGCGGTGTTCCGCCTTGAACGAGTCCTAGTGGCCGTTCTCGGTCAGCGAGAGCTCGTCGAAGGGACGGTCCCCCGCCAGCACGGCACGGGCCTGCTCCATGTCGATTTCCTTGGTCCATTTGCCGATCAGCAGGGTGGCCACGGCATTGCCGGTGAAGTTGGTCAGCGCGCGGGCCTCGGACATAAACTTGTCGATGCCCACGATCACGCCCATGCCGTCGAGCAGTTCCGGGCGGTGCGACTGCAGGCCCGCCGCCAGCGTTGCAAGGCCGGCGCCGGTGACGCCGGCGGCGCCCTTGGAGGCGACGATCATGAAGGCCAGCAGGGAGATCTGCTCGCCGAGGTTCATCGGCATGCCCATCGCGGTGGAGACGAACAGCGCACTCATGGTCAGGTAGATGGCGGTGCCGTCGAGGTTGAATGAGTAGCCGGTCGGCACGGTGATGCCGACAACCGGCTTGGAAACACCCGCGTGTTCCATCTTGGCGATCAGTCGCGGCAGCGCCGATTCGGACGACGACGTCGAGAAGATCAGCAGGTATTCGCGGCCCAGGTACTTCAGTAGCGAGAAGATGCTCAGGCCGGTGACGGCGCGCAGCAGCGAACCGAGGACCACCACGATGAACAGCGCGCAGGTGGCGTAGAAGGCGCCCATGAGGATCGCCATGGAGCCGATGGCGGCCCAGCCGGTGGCGCCGACCACGGCCGCGATGGCACCGAAGGCGCCGATCGGGGCTGACCACATAATCATCATCATGATGCGGAAGACGACGGCCTGGATGTGCCTGATGGCGCCCAGCACCGGCTCGCCGCTCTTGCCCATGGACTGCAGCGCAAAGCCCACAAAGAGGGCCAGCACGAGCGTCGGGAGAACCGGGATGTCGCCGGGGATCAGTTCCAGCAGGAACTTCACGGTGGAGTTTTCGGCGCCGCCGGCGGCACCCTCGTAGGGCTGGAGCTTCAGTCCGGAGCCCGGGTGGATCAGGTTGCCCACGAACAGGCCGATGGCCAGCGCGAAGGTGGACATGGTGACGAAGTACAGCAGAGCCAGGCCGCCGACCTTGCCCACCGTGGCGGCCTTGGCGATCGAGCCGATGCCCAAAACGATCGTGCAGAAAATAACAGGCGCAATGACCATTTTTATCAGCGCGACGAACCCGGTTCCCAGCGGTTTCAGGGCCTTGCCTACCTCCGGGGCAACCAGGCCGATCGTGGCGCCCGCAACCACGGCGACGATCACCATGATGTAGAGCCAGTGCGTGCGGTCCTTCTTGACCGGCGGCTGTTCCGGGGCGATTGGTTCCGGATCAAGAACGCCTGTCGATGCTGGCGACGTTGCCATGCGCTGACTCCTTTGGAAGTGTTTTGGGGCTGCGGGAATCCGGAGGGTCCCCGGACTACTTCCATGGTGCTGCCGCACGTGACGAGGATCTCGCTTGTGTTCATATTGTTCACGCTCGGGCAGCCGCCGATACCGCAGCCGTGCGTTAATGGAGCAGATCAAGGAGGTGGCCATGCCACGTGTTCAACGGGCGCCGCCGCACGCTGCCGGCAAGGCTCCCGGCTCGCTCTCCCTTGCCACCTGGATCCTCATGGCGCAAATCGGCCTGGTGACCCTCGTCGTGCTGTTGGTCAGCGCCGCCGGCTACCTCAACGCCCGCTCCCAGACCCACGACTTTTCCGCCAAACGCGTGCTCTCGGTGGCCGAGACCCTGGCCCACGACCCGTTTGTCGTCTCCGCGGTCCAACAGCCGGACCCCTCGGAACAGCTGCAGCCCTTCGCGGATTCGATCGTGGGCACGGCCGCCGTCGACTTCGTCACCGTCATGGGCACCGACCGGACGCGCTACACGCACCCGAATCCCGGCGAGCTGGGCAAGCCCTATGTGGGCAGCGTGGCCCAGGCATTGGCCGGGCAAAGCCACGTGGAGGACTACCGAGGCACCCTGGGTGAATCGGTGCGCGCCATCGTCCCGGTCCGCAATGAGGCAGGCGAGATCACGGCGTTGGTTGCCGTGGGCGTGACGCTGCAGAACCTCAGCATCACGCAGGCGGCGATGGTTCCGGCGATCATCGGTGCGGCCACCCTCGCGCTGGGGCTCGGGGCATTCTTTGCCTACATGCTCAGCCGCTACCTGCGCCGCGCCACGCTGGGCTACGGGCCCGAGGAGCTGCGCAGGCTGTACGCCTACTACTTCTCTGCCCTGCACTCGGTGCGAGAGGGACTGGTGCTTGTCGACGCCAGGGGCCGGCTGGTGCTGCACAACGACCAGGCGGCCAGGCTGTTGGGGCTGCCGCCGTCCGGCACGCTGCGCCCGGTGCCCGTCGAGAAGCTCGGGTTGCCGGAAACCGTTGCCGAGCTCTTTGCCTCGGGCCGCCGGGCCACGGACGAGATCCACCTGACCAACAACCGGGTGCTTGTCATCTCCCAGCAGCGGGCCAAACAGCCCGACGAGTCGGCCTCGGCCATGGGACGCTCGCCGTTGCGGCGCAAGGTCGTTGCGAGTTCGCTGGGAACCGTTGCCACGCTGCGGGACCGCACCGAGGTCCAGGCGCTGACCGGCGAGCTCGAGTCAATGACAACGCTCGCCGAGGCGCTGCGGGCCCAGACCCACGAGCACGCCAACCGCCTGCACACCATCGCCAGCCTCATCGAGCTGGGCAGGGAACGCGAGGCCCTGGATTTCGCAGTGGCGGACCGCCAGGAATCCCAGCGTTTGACCGACGAGTTTGTGCAGACCATCGACGAGCCCTATCTCACCTCGTTGTTGGTGGGAAAGGCGGCCCAGGCGCACGAACGCGGCATCACACTGACCCTGAGCGCCTCGGGGTCCCTCCCGTCCGGTGCGCTTGACGCCAGGGACCTGGTGACAATCACCGGCAACTTGCTCGACAATGCCTTCGACGCGGCGGCCGGCTCCGAGCTTCGGCGGGTGTGGGCGGATTTCGCGGCTGACGAGGAAT
Source organism: Paeniglutamicibacter kerguelensis (assembly GCF_017876535.1). Taxonomy (NCBI): domain Bacteria; kingdom Bacillati; phylum Actinomycetota; class Actinomycetes; order Micrococcales; family Micrococcaceae; genus Paeniglutamicibacter; species Paeniglutamicibacter kerguelensis. The sequence goes on along the minus strand of NZ_JAGIOF010000001.1, from coordinate 905,789 downwards.
CGGTGGTGATTTCGATTGCGGATTCCGGGCCCGGCCTGGACCCCGACCTGATCGAGGAATTCTTCCGGATGGGGGTTTCCTCCAAGGCGGTGACCTCGGGAAACGGTCCGCGCGGGCTCGGCCTGGCGCTGGTCCGCCAGGCCGTGGCGAGGCTCGGCGGCACCCTGGACGTGGACAATGACGCCGGCGCCATCTTCACCGTCACCATCCCCCTGTCGGTCCCGGGCGGCCATGGAAATCGGCACTAGAATGGTGCGCTGGGCGCCAACGCCCTTCGGCCCGGCAACCGGCCCCCCGAGCCAACTGGACGGAAAGGACCCGCACGCGGCAATGGATACCCCGAACAGACCGCTCCGCGTCCTGGTGGTGGACGACGAGCGCACCACCGCCTCGGCGCATGCCAGCTTTGTGTCCCGCGTTCCGGGCTTCGTCGTGCACGCGATCGCGCACACGGGCGCGGAGGCCTTCGCGGAGTTGAGCCGGGCCACCGCCGAGGGAACGCCCATCGACCTGGTGCTGCTGGACATGAACCTGCCGGACCTGCACGGGCTGGATGTCGCGCGGCGCGTGCGCGGCAAGGGGGACACCGTCGACATCATTGCCATCACCGCGATCCGCGACCTGAACGTCGTGCGCACGGCCATCGCCACCGGGGTGACACAGTACCTGATCAAGCCGTTCAGCTTTGCCGCCTTCCGCGAGAAGCTCACCAACTACCGCGAGTTCCGGCTGAACCTGGGCACCGGCGGAACCTCCGCGTCCCAGGCCTCCATCGACAACGCGTTTGCCGCGCTGCGTTCCGTGGGCCCCGCTCCGCTGCCCAAGGGCCTGATCGCCGAAACCCTGGCCTCCATCGAGGAAACGCTTCGGTCCGTGGGCACGGCACTGTCCGCCACGGAGGTCTCCGAGGCGCTGGATCTTTCCCGGGTCACGGCACGGCGCTACCTCGAGCACCTGGCCGAGGCCAACAAGGCAAGCAAGGCGCCGCGCCACGGAACCCGCGGGCGCCCGGAGTACGAGTACAAATGGCGGAGGGGTTCCTGAGCGCCGCGCCCGGCGAGCGCCGAACCTGAAGGAAGGACGACGGATCCCGGCCACGGCATGCGGGTTCGAATCCCGCTAGCCCCGCCCTTGCATTGGTGCCCCTGCTACGCTGTCGGGCGCAGCAGGGGGATCAGCGCGTCGATGACGCTCGGGTCCTCGATGGTCGACGGAACCGAGTATGCCTTGCCGTCGGCGATCTGCCGCATGGTCTTGCGCAGGATTTTCCCGGAGCGGGTCTTGGGCAGGGCCTCGACGATGCGCACCTCCCGGAAATCCGCCACGGGGCCGATGTGCTCGCGGACCATTGACGCCAGCTCGCGGCACAGGGCCTCCTCGGTGATCTCGGCACCGCTTTTGAGCACCACGTAGCCGCACGGTCGCTGGCCCTTGAGTTCGTCCGCCACGCCGATGACCGCGCATTCGGCCACGGCCTGGTGCGCGCCAAGCACCTGCTCCATGGCGCCGGTAGACAACCGGTGGCCGGCGACGTTGATGACGTCGTCGGTGCGTCCCATGACAAAGAGGTAGCCGTCGGCATCCAGATAGCCGGAGTCGCCGGTGGTGTAGTACCCGGGGAATTGGGACAGGTAGGTGTCGATGAAGCGTTCGTCGTTGCCCCACAGCGTCGCCAACGTGCCCGGCGGCAGCGGCAGCTTGATCACGATGTTGCCCTCCTCCCCCGCCGGAACGCCGGAACCGAAGCCGTCGACGATTTCCACCCGGTAGCCGGGGACCGGAACCGTCGGCGAACCGGCCTTGCGTTCCAGGAGCTCCAGGCCCACCGGGTTGGAGGCGATGGGCCACCCGGTCTCGGTTTGCCACCAGTTGTCCACCACCGGCACGCCGAGCTTCTCGCACGCCCACCCGTAGGTGTCGGGGTCCAGTCGCTCCCCGGCGACAAAGAGGGCCTTGAGGCTGCCGGTGTCATGGCCTCCCAGCAGCTTGGCGTCGGGGTCTGCCTTGCGGATGGCGCGCAGCGCCGTGGGGGCCGTGAAGAAGACGTCGACCTTGTGGTCATCGATGAGCCGCCAGAAAGCCCCGGCGTCGGGCGTGCCGACGGGCTTGCCCTCATAGAGCACCGTGGCGGCGCCGGCGATCAGCGGCCCGTACACGATGTAGGAATGGCCGACGACCCAGCCGACGTCCGACGCGGTGAGCATGGTGTCCCCCTGCCTGACGCCGTAGATGTTGCGCATCGACCAGTCCATGGCCACCGCGTAGCCGCCGCTGTCGCGGACCACGCCCTTGGGCGAGCCGGTGGTGCCAGATGTATAGAGGATGTACAGCGGGTGCGTCGAGGCGACGGGCACCGCGTCGACGGGTTGGGCCGCGGAGGCCAGTTCGTCCCAGTCGTGCCAGTCGGTGTCGCCGCCGGCATACTGGGAGCGCTCGTGGGCAAAGCCGTCGCGGTGGGCCACGATCACGGTGGGCACGTGGTGGGCGGACTGTTCCATGGCATCGGCGATGGCGGGCAGGTATTCCACGCGCCGGGTCGGCTCGATGCCTCCCGTCGCTGTCACGATCACCTTGGGGGTGGCGTCGTCGATACGCGCGGCCAGTTCCTTGGGGGCAAACCCGCCGAAGACCACCGAGTGCACGGCGCCGATGCGGGCACAGGCCAGCATCGCGATATGCGCCTGAGGGATCATCGGCAGGTAGATGAGCACGCGGTCCCCCTGCCCCACCCCCTGCGAACGCAAGACGCCGGCAAACGTTGCCACCCGATCGAGAAGTTCCGAGTAGCTGAAGCGGCGCTGGATGCCCAGGACCGCGGAATCGTAGACCAAGGCGGTGGTCTCCCCACGCCCGGCGAGCACGTGGCGGTCCAGCGCGTTGAAGGAAACGTTGAGCATGCCGTCGGGATACCACGCGTAAATCGGCGCCCGGGAGTCGTCGATGGCGCGCGTGGGCTCCTTGTCCCAAGCCAGGGATGCGGCCGCGTCGAGCCAAAAACGCTCCGGATCGAGACTGGATGCGGCATAGGTTTCGGCGTACGTCGATGACATGGGAACCCCTTCGTTCTTCATACGTGCGGTGGAGCCTTGCTGCGTTGAGCATATGACCCGTACCACGGGATTTCAACAGATATGTATACATTTCACATGAACGCTGGCAGCAAATTCCCAAAACAACGTGACAAAGATGCTTTTCTGTATACAATCAATCCATGAGGGCAAGCGATATGGCCTACGAGGCACTGCGAACGGACATCGTCGAATGGCGGTTGCGTCCGGGAGCCGTTCTCGGTGAGGTCGAACAGGCCGAACGGCTGGGAGTCTCCCGCACTCCGCTGCGTGAGGCCCTGGCGCGGCTGACCGCAGACGGGCTGGCCGTGCAACAACGCGGCCGCGGCGTGGTGGTCTCCGACGTCTCGGTCGAACACGTCGATGACCTGTTCGCGCTGCGCCGGGCCCTGGAGGTCGAATCCGCTCGCATTGCCGCGCGCAGGGCGGACCCCCAGGCCTTCCGGTCCCTGCGTGAGCGGTTCATCGAGGCCGGACGCTCAAAAGATTCAGGCTCCCGCGAGGCCTACTACCAGCTGGCCGGCGAGTTGGATCAAAGCATCGACGAAGCCGTCAACAACCCCTACATTGAGCAATCATTGCGCTCACTGCGCGTGCATCTTGCCCGAGTCCGCCGGCTTGCCCAGGACGACCCCGAACGCCTGGCGATGTCAGCCTTGGAACACGCGGCCATCGCCGAGGCCATCGCTGCCAGGAACCCGGACATAGCCGCGGCCGCAACCCAGCTGCACCTGCACCACAGTCTTGAACACATCAAATCCCATGCCGGACCCCGAGAGGACACCCCATGATCAACCACCCCGTACGCGTGTACCGCAGTGATGAAAACCTCGCCCGCGAGGACCAGCTCGCCCACAAGATCGCGACAGTCGCCGCCGACCCGGTGGAGGTCACCGCAGAGGTCACCGAGATGATCATCAACCGCATCATCGACAACGCATCGGTTGCCGTTGCCTCGCTGAACCGCGGCCCGATCGTCGCGGCCCGCGCGCAGGCGCTGACCCACGCGCCGTCCACCGGCGGCGCGGGCGCCTCGGTCTTCGGCATCACCGACAAGGTCTCCCCCGAGTGGGCGGCCTGGGCCAACGGGGTAGCCGTGCGCGAACTCGACTACCACGACACCTTCCTGTCCGCCGAGTACTCCCACCCGGCAGACAACATCCCGCCGATCCTGGCGGTTGCACAGCACACCGGCGCCAGCGGCAAGGACCTGATACGCGGCATCGCCACCGGCTACGAGATCCAGGTCGACCTGGTCAAGTCCATCTGCCTGCACGAGCACAAGATCGACCACGTGGCACACTTGGGCCCCTCGGCCGCGGCCGGCATCGGCACCCTGCTGGGCCTCGACGTCGAAACCATCTTCCAGGCCGTCGGCCAGGGCCTGCACACCACCACCGCCACCCGCCAGTCCCGCAAGGGCGAGATCTCCACTTGGAAGGCCCACGCACCGGCCTTCGCCGGCAAGATGGCCGTCGAGGCCGCCGACCGCGCCATGCGCGGCCAGACCTCACCGGTGCCGATCTACGAGGGCGAAGACGGCGTCATCGCCTGGATGCTCGACGGCAAGGACGCCGCATACACCGTGCCGCTCCCGGAGGCCGGCGAGGCCAAGCGCGCCATCCTGGACACCTACACCAAGGAGCACTCTGCCGAGTACCAGGCGCAGGCCTGGATCGACCTGGCCCGCAAGCTCAACCGCGAACACCCCGAAGCCACGGACCCCAAGAACGTCTCCTCCGTGCTGATCAAGACCAGCCACCACACCCACTACGTGATCGGCTCCGGCGCCAACGACCCGCAGAAGTACGATCCGACCGCCTCGCGCGAGACCCTGGACCACTCGATCCCGTACATCTTCACCGTGGCGCTGCAGGACGGCTCCTGGCACCACGTGGACTCCTACTCCCCCGAGCGCGCCGGCCGCCCCGACACCGTGGAGCTGTGGAACAAGGTCACCACCGAGGAAGACGCCGAGTGGACCCGCCGCTACCACTCGCTGGACATCAGCGAGAAGGCCTTCGGCGGCACCGTGGTCATCACCCTGAACGACGGCACCGTGATCACCGACGAGATCGCCGTGGCCGACGCACACCCGCTGGGCGCCCGGCCGTTCGCCCGCGAGCAGTACGTCAACAAGTTCCGCACCCTGGCCGCCGGCTTGGTCGAGGAGGATGAAATCGACCGCTTCATCGCCGCCGCGGAAAACCTGGAAAAGCTGGGCGCGGGCGAGCTGGATGCGCTGAACATCGTGGCGGCCCCGGGCGTCATCGACCTTGCGGCAGCCCCGAAGGGACTGTTCTAACCATGTTGTACTCGACCGTCACCCCCGAGCAGAAGCGCGTTGCCCTGCGCGAAATGCTCACACCGGGTGCCGCCCGCCAGTTCCCTGGGGCCTTCAACCCGCTCTCGGCGCGACTGATCGGCGAAAAGGGCTTCGACGGTGTCTACATTTCCGGCGCAGTGCTGGCCAACGACCTGGGCCTGCCGGACATCGGGCTGACCACTCTCACCGAGGTGGCAACCCGCGCCGGGCAGATCGCCCGGATGACCGACCTGCCGTCCCTCGTCGACGCGGACACCGGATTCGGCGAGCCGATGAACGTGGCGCGCACCATCCAGGAACTCGAGCACGCGGGCCTGGCAGGCTGCCACATCGAGGACCAGTTCAACCCGAAACGCTGCGGCCACCTGGACGGCAAGAACGTCGTGGACCTGGACACCATGGTCAAGCGCATCGCCGCGGCCGCCGATGCGCGCCGCGACCCGAACTTCCTGATCATGGCCCGCACCGACGTGCGCGCCGTGGAGGGACTGGATGCGGCGATCAACCGGGCCAAGGCACTTGTCGACGCCGGTGCGGATGCGATCTTCCCGGAGGCCATGAAGGACATCGGCGAGTTCGAGGCCGTCTGCAAGGCGGTCGACGTCCCGATTCTGGCCAACATGACCGAATTCGGAAAGTCGGAACTCTTCACCCGCCGGCAGTTGGCGGACGCGGGTGTTGCCATGGTGATTTACCCGGTGACACTATTACGTAGTGCCATGGGTGAAGCCGAGCGCACCCTCGACGCCATCGCGGCCGACGGCACACAGGAGTCCCGGGTCGATTCGATGCTGACCCGCGCACGACTGTACGAGCTGGTCGACTACGAGGCATACAACCGCTTCGACAACGGTATCTTCAACTTCCAGGTCCCTGACTTGGACATTGATTCAAACAACGCGAATCTGTAGGAATCAGGAGCGAAGTGATTACTGAAACTGAGATCAAAAAGGGCCTGGCCGGAGTCGTAGTCGACTACACGGCGGTGTCCAAGGTCAACCCCGACACCAACTCGTTGCTCTACCGCGGATACCCGGTCCAGGACCTGGCCGCCGGCAAGAGCTTCGAAGAGGTGGCGCTGCTTTTGTGGAACGGCGAACTGCCAAGCCAGATCGAGCTCACCGAATTCATCGCCACCGAGCGCGCAGGTCGCGCCCTGGACGCCGGCGTCAAGGCAGCCATCGACTTGCTGCCGCTGGATTGCCACCCGATGGACGTGGGACGCACCGCCGTCTCGGTCATCGGGGCAAGGCACGCACTGGCCAACGACTCCTCCCGGGAGGCGGAGTTGATCAAGGCCAAGGAACTGTTTGCGGCATTCCCTGCGGTGGTCGCCTACGACCAGCGCCGCCGCCGCGGCCTTGACATCGTTGAACCGCGCGAGGACCTGGACTATTCGCAGAACTTCCTGTGGATGACCTTCGGCGAGGAAGCGGTACCCGACGTCGTCGACGCGTTCCGCGTTTCGATGGTCTTGTACGCCGAGCACTCCTTCAACGCATCGACCTTCACCGCACGGGTGATCACCTCGACGCTCTCGGACCTGCATTCGGCAGTCACGGGTGCCATCGGCGCCCTCAAGGGCCCGCTGCACGGAGGCGCCAACGAGGCCGTCATGCACACCTTCCACGAGATCGGGATCGACAAGGACGAATCCCGCGAGGATGCCGCAGCCCGCGCCAAGGCATGGATGGAAGACGCGCTCGCGGCCAAGAAGAAGGTCATGGGCTTCGGGCACCGCGTCTACAAGCATGGTGATTCCCGCGTGCCGACCATGAAGGCCGCACTCGACCGGATGATCGAGCACTACGGCCGCCACGAAATGCTCGGCCTGTACGACGGCCTTGAGGCCGCCATGGACGAGGCCAAGGGCATCAAGCCGAACCTCGACTACCCGGCGGGTCCGACATACCACCTGATGGGCTTCGACACCGAGATGTTCACCCCGCTCTTCATTGCCTCGCGCATTGTTGGTTGGACGGCGCACATCATGGAACAGCGCGCCAGCAACGCGCTGATCCGCCCACTCTCGGCCTACAACGGCCCGGAGCAACGCTCCTTCTAGCCCGGGGCGAAACAACGACAGGAGGTGTGCCGCCAGTTGGAGGCACACCTCCTGTCCGTTTTCAAGGCGTCCGGCATTCGACTGGCCCTTGGCTTCAGCCTTCCAACAGCTTGGCCTTGATGGAGGCGAACTCCTCATCGGTGAGTTGCCCGCGCGAATGAAGAGCCGCCAGCAGGGCCAGGTCTTGGACCAATGAGCGTGAACCGGTGTTCCCCGCCACCGCCACAGCTTGCCCACGGTGTTTCCTGTCCGGGCGTTCTTGACGTTGCCGCGGCTTGCCCTTGCGCATGATCGCACGGGTTGCCCAGAGCATCAGGGCCAGAAGCGCCGTGACCAAACCGGCCGCATTCAAAAGCGGGGCATCGGCGACGCCCATCAGTGACAACGCGCCAAGTACCACCGCTGGAGGCACCACGGCTCGTGTCACCCGCAGCGCGCTCCTGCCAAGGTTTACCGGCAAGCGGAATGCCACCTCGCCGTCCGAAAGCACATGTTGGTTCATACCCCCGAGGATACGAGCCCGGCATGCCGAAGGCCAGTGTGGATTCACTGGGCCCGGAGCGGCGTGCCGACCGGCCTGTCCCGTTTCGGGTCGGCCGATCGGTCGGGCGATCGGGTGTTTCCGCCGAACCGTGCTATCCGACGTGGTCGAAAGTCAAGAGTGAGGCAACCTTCTTTGCGTCGGTGTACTCGGGCGATTTCAGGTAGGCGTCGCGTTCGGCCTGGTTCTTGAAGCCCATGGGGCCGATCCATTCGGTGGCGATCAGGGTGCGATCCTTCCGGTCAACGCCAAGTCGCACGTCGCAGGCCCTGCCGGTGGCGGGCATGTCGCCCGGGAACAATCCCACCCATGAATGTTCGTCGCCGTCGACTGTCTTCTTGGTAATCAGCGCCAATTTGAGTGCCTCCGAATCGGCCACGGCCCCACTCGGCGATTCACCGTCAAGCCTGTAGGTCGTTTCGGGATCGGAACAATCCGTTGGCTCGAAAAGCGAACCCTTCTTCACGCTCACGAGTTTGAGGACCTGCTTCCCGCGGATATCAAAGGCCAGCAGGTCGTACCTTTCCGCATCGGTCAGGTCGATCTTCATGTCGTCGGTAACGGGGTTTCCAACCTCATCGAACGTCGATTCCTTCAGCTCCCAGTACGGGTAGGTGATCGAAAGCAATGTGTTTGCGTATTCGTGGAATTCGCTGGAGGTAGTTTCGCCCATCCATGACGCGGTATCGGGACCCAGCAGTCGTTCGATGCCCTTGTCATCGAGACCCATTTTCCGGAGCTTTTCCAGCTGCTCGGGTTTGCTGGCCGAATCACGAGGATTTCCCATCGCCCGCATGGCCGGCCATCCCATGACAGGGAATCCAATTGAGTTGTTGATTCCGCGAATCTGTTGTTCGTAGATAGTCCACGCGCCGTCAACCCAGCGCGCAATGTAGATTCCCGAGCCGCCGTCCGCGTTGTAGCCGCTCTCAAAAGCCAGGTCCGTGCTTTGGAGTGCAGCATAGTCATCCACGCAGCCAACGACGGGGTAGGCATTTACGTTGTAGGGAAGCCCTGTATGGCTGCCATCCAACTTCGAGTTTGATGGTTTGCAAATCCAGGGCATTGCAGGCTTCGTTGTCCTGGAAATAGACGTCTTGGTGTGCCGGGACCAGGAAGTTGGGAAGCCCGTAGTCGATTTTCGACGCCTAGTAATCGTCGGTGGAAGCGCTTTGCGACGGATCTTCCGTCGGATCTTCCGTCGGATCTTCCGGAACCAAGGTCGTGTGTCCGGCAGGGTCCGTTGCGTTCGGCGCCTCCCACGGCGCCCATACAACAATTCCGGCCGTAGCGGCGACGACCGTCGTTGCGGCTGCGAAGATCCGCCATCCCCGTGAACGTTTGTTGGTGCCGATGGACCGCGACGTCTGGCTAAAAACCGGCCCCGGCTCCTGAAGCGGTCCAGCGCTGCCGATGTTGTGCCGCTTGGCTGGATCGGCGTCGGAGATAAGGTACTCGATGTTGTCCATTACTTGTTGCCGTCCTTCAACATGCTCGTTTGTGCCTTGAGTTCGAATGCCTTGCGGGCCCGGAAGAGCCTGGACTTGGCGGATTCGACTGAGCATTCCAGCACCGCCGCAATATCGCTGGTCGAGAGCCCGTCCCAGTAGGCGAGCATGAGGACTTCGCGGTCCTTCGCGCGAAGCGTTTCCAGCACTGTCTGGACCTGCTCGCCCAGCTGGGACTCGTTGCTTCTCAGCCCCGTGACATGCTGGGCCGCAACCTTCAGAGCCAGCTTTTGTTCCCTGCCCATGGATCGGATTTCGTTGCTGACGAGGTTCCTGGCCGTGACCAGAAGCCACGGCAGCGCATCGGGTCCCACGGGAATTGCGCGTTGCCAGGCAAGACGGAAGGTGTCATTGGTGATTTGTCGGGCCGACTCGATATCCAGGATCCGGCGATACGCATACCTGTAGACGTTTTGCGCATGCAGTCTGTGCAGTTCCTCCACATCCAAAGCGGTTTGCGCTTCCACTGACCCTCCCCCCGGGTCAAGGCCCGCGGTTTACCGGCCTTCTACTGTGTAATGTCCGGAAAGTCCGCATTGGTTGCAGGCTGACTTGGCATTTTACTATCGGGCCAATCTACCTTGGAAAAGCGGGCGACCGATTCATTGTCTTCTGCCAAGACGACTACCGCGTCGAAGCGTTCCCCGGAAAGCAACAGACCCAGCCAGAGTGCCGAATCGTCCCACATTCTTTCCAGCGGCAGATGCCCCAGCGGATACCAGGCAGGCTCGAGCTCGTCTGTTGCCTTGGCCGGACCAGTGAAGTCCCGCGCCAGGAAGACTGTGCAATCCATGTCGGTGGCGGGAGCATAGGGGAAACGGAAGTAGACCCGGGCGGCGGGTTCCAACGAATCCGAGTCGGTCATCACGGCGGTTTCTTCGCGGAGTTCGCGGGCGGCTGCCTCGGCAGGGGCCTCCCCCGGTTCGATCTTCCCGCCGGGTGCCACAACCCGCCCGGCACCAAATCCATGTCTCTTCAAGCCCAAAAGGACTTGTGCACCGTTGAGCCCTCGCAAGACGGGAAGGCAGAGCACGACCTGGGTCGGCATCGAAGGATCAGCGGCGGCCATGAGGAGGGGTCCTAGCTATGCGCTCGCGGGTGTGCCGCGGCGTAGACTTCACGCAGCGTGTCCGCTGTGACCAAGGTGTAGACCTGCGTGGTTGTCACCGAGGCGTGGCCGAGGAGTTCCTGCACAACGCGGACGTCCGCACCGCCCTCAAGCAGGTGGGTAGCGAAGGAATGCCGCATAGTGTGCGGGGAAACGTCTTGTTCGATACCTGCCCGTTCGGCTGCCTTGGTCAGCACCGTCCAGGCCGACTGGCGTGAAAGCCTGCCGCCGCGCTGGTTGAGGAACAACGCCGCCGTTCCTTTGCCCTTGCCGACCAACTCGGGGCGACCGCGCACCAGGTAGGCGTTGAGTGCATCAAGGGCGTAGGAGCCCAACGGAACGATCCGTTCCTTGGAACCCTTGCCGAAGAGCCGCACCACGGCGGGACCGTGGGCCGGACGCTCCAGATGCAGGTCATCCACGTCGAGCCCGACTGCCTCGGAAATACGTGCACCAGTGGAATAGAGGAATTCGAGGATCGCGCGGTCGCGAAGGCCCGCGGATGTATCAATCGAAACTGATTCGATGATTGCCGCGACCTGATCGACGCTGATGGCCTTGGGTAGCCGGCGCCCGGTCGTCGGCGGGTGCAGGTCCACCGCCGGGTTGGTGAGGGTCAGTCCCTCGAGTTCCCAGAATTTGTGGACGCCACGCACGGCAACGATGGTGCGTGCGGCGGAACGCGCGCTCAAGGGCGCGGCGCCGTCGGCGCCGTCACGCACGGCCTGTGCGAAGGATGTCAGGTGTTGCAACGTCACCTGGCCAGGGCCGGACACGCCCTGTGCATGTAAATAGAGCGCATATCGGAACAGGTCCCTGCGGTAGGCACTCACGGTGTTCTTGGCCATGCCGCGCTCGATGGCCAGATGCTGGAGGTAGGTCGCGAGGTGTTTGCCGATGGGCAGCGAGGCAGGGTCCGGGCCCGGTGTCGGAACCGGGTCGCGGACCACTTCCAGGCGTTGGGTGGCCTCGACGGCTTTTAGCCTGAGCGTTTCGTCCGGGGACGCACCGGGGACCCGAACCGGCTTGGAGATCGGTTCCAATCGCACGGTCGCGTCTTCGGTTCCAGTGGTCATTGGATTACGGCCTCAGAGCTTGGGATCGGCGGAACGCAGGCGCGGGTGGGCTTCAAACGGGGTGTCCACCGGACGCAACGAGGCAAAGCCGTCATTGCGGGCAGCCGCGGCCGCAAGAAGTCCGGCCACGGCCGAGGGATTGTGGATCTTGCCGGCGAGTACAGCAGCAATCGCCTCGTCCAGCGGAACCCAACGGATCTCCATGTCCGATTCCTCATCGGTACGTTCGTGGCGTTCGTCTTCCGGAACGGGAACCGGATGGCGCGCCAAGAAGATCCGGATGGCCTCGGAGGAGGAACCCGGGGAAAGGAAAAGATCAACCAGGACCGACCAGTCGGTGGCCACGAGGTCCGCTTCTTCGGCCAGTTCACGGGCCGCTGCAAGGTGCGGCGCCTCGCCCTCGATGTCCATAAGTCCCGCGGGGATTTCCCAGAGCTTCATGCGCACGGGGTGCCGGTACTGATTGATCATCAGCACCTCGTTGGCCTCGTTGAGAACCAGCACGGCCACGGCACCCGGGTGGTCGATGAAGTCACGGACCAGCGGAGTCATGTCGGGGGAATACTCGAATGTTTCCTGCACAACATCCCAGATTCGTCCGTCATAGACCATCTCGGAGTTAAGCAGGCGGCGAGGGCTGAACGAATCGCTCAGCACCTCGCCGTCTGTTGTTGCCATGGTGTTACTTGCCAGCGTTCTGGTGATCCAGAGCAGCCTTTACCAGCCCGGCGAAGAGCGGGTGCGGGCGGGTCGGGCGGCTGGAGAGTTCCGGGTGCGCCTGGGTGGAAACGTAGTACGGGTGTACTTCGCGTGGGAGTTCCACGAATTCCACGAGCTTGCCGTCCGGGGACGTACCGGAGAAGACCAAGCCGGCTTCGGCGATCTGCTCGCGGTAGGCGTTGTTGACCTCGTAGCGGTGGCGGTGACGCTCGGCCACTGCGGTTGCTCCGTAGGTTTCCGCCACAACGGAGCCCTCGGTGAGCTTGGCGTCGTAGAGGCCCAAGCGCATGGTGCCGCCGAGGTCGCCCTTGCCGTCAACGATGGCCAGCTGCTCTTCCATGGTCGCAATGACCGGGTGCTTGGTGTCCGGTTCGAATTCGGTCGATGACGCGTCAACCAGGCCGACAACGTTGCGGGCGTATTCGATGACCATCGACTGCAGGCCCAGGCACAGGCCCAGGGTAGGCATGCCGTGTTCGCGGGCGAACTTCAGTGCACCGAGCTTGCCTTCGAGACCGCGGATGCCGAAGCCACCGGGAACGCAGATGGCGTCAACGCCGGCAAGTGCCTTCTTGGCGCCCGCTTCGGTTGAGCAATCGTCGGAAGGTACCCAACGGATCTGGACCTTGGTCTTGTTGGCGAAGCCGCCTGCACGCAGGGCTTCGGTCACCGAGAGGTATGCGTCCGGCAGGTCGATGTACTTGCCGACCAGCGCAATTTCCACGTGGTGCTTCGGGTTGTGAACGGCGTCGAGAAGCTTGTTCCACTTCGACCAGTTCACATCCTTGAACTTCATGCCCAGGTGCTGAACGATGTACGCGTCCAGACCCTGCGAGTGGATGACAACCGGGATGTCGTAGATGCTCGGGGCATCGGCGCAGTTGATGACCGCTTCGGGATCAACGTCGCAGGTCTTGCCGAGCTTGACGCGCATTTCGGCCGGAATCTCGCGGTCCGAACGGATCACGAGGGCATCTGGCTGAATGCCGATGGAGCGCAACGCGGCAACGGAGTGCTGGGTTGGCTTGGTCTTCAGTTCCTGGCTTGGGCCGATGTACGGAACCAGCGAGACGTGCACGAAGAAGACGTTTCCGCGGCCGATGTCCTGACGGATCTGGCGTGCGGATTCGAGGAATGGCTGGGATTCGATATCGCCGACGGTTCCACCGATTTCGGTGATGATCACGTCGGGGGCCTTCTTGCCCTTGCCCGGCTCGATGGCGGGCAGGCGCATACGGCGCTTGATCTCATCGGTGATATGCGGGATGACCTGCACGGTATCGCCAAGGTAGTCGCCGCGGCGTTCCTTTTCGATGACCTCGGAGTAGACCTGACCGGTGGTCACGTTGGCCATTCCGGTGAGGTTTTCATCCAGGAAGCGCTCGTAGTGACCGATGTCGAGGTCGGTTTCGGCGCCATCATCGGTGACAAAGACTTCACCGTGCTGGAAGGGGTTCATTGTGCCCGGATCAACATTGAGATACGGGTCTAGTTTCTGCATCGTGACAGAAAGGCCACGTGCCCGAAGAAGGTGACCGAGGCTGGAAGCCGTCAGTCCCTTACCAAGGGACGAGGCCACACCGCCGGTGACGAAGATATGCTTTGTCGTTTCAGACGACCGGGAATCAGGGGAAAGATTACGCTGCACCACGGGGTTCTACCCTATCACCTTTTCGTTGTTGGCCTATTGGGAATGACTCTACATGCTCGCCGGTTGAGGCGGGCGGAAAATCGAATTTAGGAGAGCGAGCTAACCAATTCCTGCGCGTCGCTCAGCAACTCCTCGGCATGGGCTTGGGCGGTGCTGGAATCTTCCTGCCCCGCCAACATCCGCGCCAACTCGCGTACCCGCTCATTGTCACCGAGCAGAACGACATCGCTGGCGGTGAATCCCGCACCGTCGGCGGCGGCCGCGTTCGAGGACTTGATGACCCTGATATGCCGATCCGCGTACGCCGCAACCTGCGGCAGGTGGGTGACAACTATCACCTGCACATGCTTGGCAAGCATGGCAAGCCGCTTGCCAATCTCAACCGCGGCCTTTCCGCCGACGCCGGCGTCGACTTCATCGAAGACGAAGGTCGGCACGGGGTCGACCGCGGCCAGTACGACCTCGATGGCCAGCATGACGCGGGAGAGCTCGCCGCCCGAAGCGCCCTTGCCCAGCGGGCGGGGCGTGGAGCCCGCGTGGGGCTGCAACAGCATGGAAATGGCGTCCCGGCCAAAGCGGTTCGGCTCGTCGAGGGTTTCCATCTCCACGACGAACTTGGCGTCAGGCATGGCGAGGGCGGCAAGTTCGGCCGTCACGCGAGCGGACAGGTCCTTGGCGGCCTTGGCGCGCAGTTTGCTGAGCTTGGCAGCCAGCTGCCCGACCTCTGCCTTGAGCGCTTCGGTCTCCGCCTGCAGGGCCTCGATGCGGCCGTCGTCGCCCTGGATCTCGGCCAGTCGGATGCGTGCCGCGTCGGCCCAGGCAATGACCTCGTCAACGCTGGGGGCGTACTTCCGAATGAGCCTGTTGAGGTCCGCGCGGCGTTCCTCCAGGGCGGCCAAGCGCTCCGGTCCCTCGGAATCCAGGTCCGAAAGGTATGCTGCAAGATCGGTCGACGCCTCAGCGGCAAGGATGCCGATTTCGTTGAGGCGCTCGGCCAGCGACTTCATCTCCGGGTCGTCGGCCGCCACTTGGTCAAGCGCGTGTTTGGCCGCTTCCACGAGTGTAATGACGCTGACGGCGTCGTAGGCTTCGCTGTTCAGCGACTCGTGCGCCAGGTTTGCGGAGGTGCGCAGCGCCTCGACGTTGGAGAGCTTGAGCGATTCGTTCTTCAGGTTGGAGTCCTCGGCCGGCTGCGGATCAACAGCATCGATTTCCTCGAGGGCCACCTGCAGGGACTCTGCTTCCCGGATGCGTTCACGCGAGGCCGCGGTGAGCGTCTCCAGCTCGCTGTTGGCCTGGCCCCAGCGGTCAAAGACGTCTTGGTAGGAGGCAAGGAGCTTGCCCAGGGGCGCGCCGGCAAACTTGTCCAGCGAGGCCCGCTGGGTGGCGGCACCCTTGAGCCGCATCTGGTCGGTTTGCCCGTGGATCGCGATGAGGTCTTCGCCGAGTTCCACCAAGACACCCACCGGTGCGGCACGCCCGCCGATCGAGGCGCGGCTGCGCCCCTCCGCCGACAACGTCCGGGTGATGATGAGTTCGGCTTCGTTGTCGAAGCGTTCAACAATGGCGCCGGCCTCTTCGGCCCGGTCCAGCACCTTGCTCGTTGCGGGAAGCACCAACGTGGCATCCGCAACGGCCTGCTTGGACCCGTGGCGGACGGCGCCGGCGTCGGCACGGCGGCCCAGCAGCAGTCCCAGGGCCGTGATGACCATGGTCTTGCCCGCGCCGGTTTCACCCGTGACGACGCTGAAGCCGGGCCCCAGGGGCAATGTTGCCTGGGAAATTACGCCCAGATCGCTAATTCGGATTTCCTGGATCACAGCTGCCTCCGATGTTCCTTGCCTGTGAGTGGGTCCGGTTCCGGTTTCGGTTCATGATGGCGTGGTTCCACCACCAAGAGCGGCGGGGTGAGGATCGGCAGGGCCGTGGTTGCGGTTTCCCGGTCCTTCGGCTCCACCGGTCCGCGCCAGCCCTGGATGGGTAGCTCGAACTTGTTCACCAGCCGTTCCGAGAACGGCGTCTGGTTCAACCGTGCCAGCTTGACCGGCATCCCGGACCTGGTGACCTCCACGCGTGCCCCCGGCGGGAGCTCGATGGTGCGCCGCCCGTCGCACCAGAGTACCGCCTGGGCGTCGGTGCGGGTCAGTATCTCAATAGCCAGGCGAGAGGTGGGGGCGACAACCAGGGGCTTGGCGAAGAGTGCGTGCGCGCTGATCGGGACCATCACCAAGGCTTCGACCTCCGGCCACACGACGGGGCCGCCGGCCGAGAAGGCGTATGCGGTGGAGCCCGTGGGTGTGGCCATGACGACTCCGTCGCAGCCAAAGGTGCTCAGCGGGCGTCCGTCGACCTCCATGACCACCTCGATCATGCGTTCGCGGTTGGCCTTTTCGATGGCTGCCTCGTTCAGGGCCCAGGTATGGGCGATGCGGCGGTTGTCCAGCCACACCTGGACGTCGATAGCCATGCGTTCCTCGACGGTGTAGCTGCGGTCGGCAACGGCCTGCACGGTCTCCTGCAGGGCGGTGCGTTCGCTTTCGGCAAGGAACCCGACGTGGCCGAGGTTGACGCCCAGCAAGGGGACGCCAGCGTTGCGGACCAGTTCGGCCGCACGCAGCACGCTGCCGTCGCCGCCAAGGACCACTCCGAGGTCGATCGAGTCAAGGCTTGTGTCTTCGTCGAGGACCTCCACCTCGAGAAGCTCCCCCTCGACGGTGTTGCGTACTGCCTGCATTTCGAGTCGACGCATCACCGGAATCAAGCCGGATTCGCGCAGCCGTGAACAGGTATCCACGGCTGCCAAAAGTGCATCATTTCGGCCGGTATGTGTCAGGACTAAGATCCTACGCATGCGTTCCTTTCCTCGGATGACCGAAGGCCAGGGACATCAGGTCAGATGCCAACAGGTCTAAGAATAGTCAACGTCCGGCCAGGCGCCGGTGTCGACGCGGGATAGTGCGGAAGCTGTTACGTTGGGCTCGGCGTCCTTTTGCAGCCACAGGAAGAACTCGACATTCCCGTCTTGGCCGGGCAGTGGGCTTCTAGCGAGACCGTGGACCGTAAGTCCGGCCTCGTATCCGGAGGCCAGCACCGAGTCAACGGCCTTGCGCCGCTGGAGCGGGCTGTTCACCACGCCCGTGCGGGAAAGTTGTTCGCGGCCGATCTCGAATTGCGGCTTGACCATGAGCACCAGGTCGCCGCCGGGAACCGTGGCGCCGGCAAGCGCCTTCATGACCAGGGTGAGTGAAATGAACGAGAGGTCGGCGACGACCAGCTGCACAGTTCCCCCGATGTCTTCGGGATCGAGGTAGCGGACGTTCATGCCTTCATGGACGTGGACGCTGGGGTTTGCACGCAATTCGAGTACGAGTTGGTCGTGTCCGACATCCACGGCCTCGACGTGGTCGGCGCCTCGGCGCAGGAGCACGTCCGTGAATCCGCCGGTCGATGCACCGGCGTCAAGGCAGCGTTTTCCGGCGACGGATACCCGATCGAACACGGCAAGTGCGCCGGCGAGCTTGTGGCCGGCGCGGCTGACGAATTCCTCGCCCTCGGTTGCCTTGACCTTGATCGGCGTTGTCGCATCAACGGTCTTGGCGGCCTTCGACTCTGCCACTCCCCCGATCAATACACGTCCGTCGGCAATCAGGCGCGCGCCTTCGGTCCGGGACCTGGCTAGACCGCGGATGACTAGTTCTTGGTCGAGCCTGCTCACCATTGCTCCTGTGAGGTTGATCCGAGGTCGGCTGAAAGCTGGCCGTGGAGGTCTTCGTAGATGGCCAGGTGCTGCGCAACCGGCAGCCCCGCAAGGGATTCCAAGACGTCAAGACTGGTCGTAGTGCCAGCGTCGTCGCCCTTATACGACCCTTGTGGCGGGGCCGGGACCGGGCGCGCGAAATCGCCTGGGTTTGGAGAGTTGTTGGTGCTCATCATCGGTTTCGAGCTTACGCCCTGTTGCCGACGGTTTGCGTAAAGACGGTCAACGGGGAGGTCGCTTCGTCGACATGGGGATGGGCCAGCCACCAGGCGGCGCAGGCGGCACGCCAGGCGTTGAGATCGTTCTCGTCCCCGTCGATGGTGATGGTTTCGGCGTCGACGGATGCGAAGGCCTCGCCGCAGCGGATGCCGAATCCGGTGGCCCGGACGGTCGGATAGGGAACATAAAGTTCGCCCAGGTCCCGGATCAGGAAGTCCGGGCGTTCGGCCGTTCGCGCAGCCAACGCCGTGGCCGCGGTGTCAACGCCCGTAAGGACAAGAACTGTGCTGTAGCCGGCGTTGTTTCCGCCCAGGATGTCGGTGTCGAGCCTGTCGCCCACCACCAGGGGGCGTGTCGCCTCAAAGTTTTCCGCCGCGCGCTGGAAGAGCAGCGGTTCGGGCTTGCCTGCCACGAATGGCTTGACAGTGGTTGCGGCCTGCACGGCGGCAACGAGCATTCCGTTCCCGGGGGCGATGCCCTCGGCCCGTGGAATGGTTTGATCGGTGTTCGTGGCCACCCAGACGGCTCCGCGGTTGATCGCGAAGGCGGCCTCGGCCAGGTCCTTCCAACCGATCGAAGGGTCGAATCCTTGGATGACGCCATGCGGGCCGTCAAGGTGGCTGGTGACCAGTTCCATGCCGAACGCGGTGACGCAGTCACGGAGGTAGGAACTGCCGACCACGAGGATCTTGGATCCCCGCGGGAGCTTTTGTGCGAGGAGTTCGGCTCCCGCATCCGCCGAACCAAATACTTGTCCGGCGGATGCGGGGGCGCCCAGTTCACTCAGGTGCGCGGCAACGGCCTTTGGAGAGCGCGAGGCATTGTTGGTGACGTAAGCCAACGCAATCGAATGCTCGCTCAATCTGTTCAGGGCCTCGATGGCATTGGGTATTGCACCGTTGCCGGCATAGACGACGCCGTCAAGATCGGAGAGCAGCGCGTCAAAACCTGAGATCAACATGGGTGGATCGAATTCCTACTTTTCGTCGTTTTCGTCCTGGTCGATGACCGGGTCCGCGCCGTTGACGTTGATGATGGTTTCGTCTTCGTCATCGAGCTCCGGGTTGGACTCGTCGGTCGACGACTCCAGCGACTCGGCGTCGATTTCGGTGACTGCATCTTCGTCGGAAAGGGCCGTGGCCTCTTCCGATTCGTCGTCCTCGCGGGCTTCGGAGCCAACGATGTCGCGGGCACGCGGGCGGCGTACATCGGTTTCGTCGTCTTCACCGAAGTCGATGATTTCCGGCTCTTCGAACTGTCCGGTGCCCAGGGCTTCCTCGGCAACGGCAATCTGGTTTCGCCAGGTTGCCGCTTCCTCGGTGCGGCCCACGTTTTCCAGTGCGTCGGCGTATGCCGAGAACAGGCGCGGGCTGTAGCTGAAGGCGCGGTTGAGTTCCAGCTGCGGGATCTCAAGCTCTGTGACTGCTGCTTCGAGGTTGCCGAGATCGTTCTGGGCGCCCGAGGCAACCATGGCCATCTCGACCTTGCCGTTGGCGTCAAGGGTCTCGATGACGTCGCTGTGGGCGATTTCAAGGGCCTTCTCCGGACGGCCGATGCCGCGCTCCGAATCGGCGATCAACGGAAGGTGCAGGTTGTTGCCGCTGATGCGGCGGTGCGTGCGGAATTCACGCAGCGCCTCTGCGAATTCGCCGGCTGCGTACGCGGCCAAGCCAACTGCTTCACGAACGACTGCCACGCGGCCGCCACGACGGCTGGCTGCAATGGTGTGCTCGTAGGCAAGCTGCGGGTTGATGTCAATCAAGCGGCCGGCCATGACCAGGTGCTTGGAGACCCACTCGTTGTTGGTGTCGTCAAGGTAGCGCAGTTCCGCACGGGTGATGCGGTCAAGTTCCTTGCCCGTTACATCGGCGTCGATTTCCGGCGAACGGCCACGGTCCGGGTTGTTGGAGCTGCGCAGGTCGGCCGGATTGTGGTTACGGCGTGCGGCCTCTTCGTCGCGCAGCGATTCGAGATCAGCTGTGCTGGCATCGGTGCGCGGTTTGAAGCCACCGCGGTCTTCGCGGGGCTTGAAGCCACCTTCGCGGCGGTCGTTGCCGCCACGGAAGCCACCGCGGTCTTCGCGGGGCTTGAAGCCACCGCGGTCTTCGCGGGGCTTGAAGCCACCTTCGCGGCGGTCGCCACCCTGGTATCCACCACGGTCTTCGCGCGGCTTGAAGCCACCTTCACGGCGGTCGCCACCCTGGTATCCACCACGGTCTTCGCGCGGCTTGAAGCCACCTTCACGGCGGTCATCGCCGCCACGGAATCCACCACGGTCTTCACGGGGCTTGAAGCCGCCACGGTCTTCACGGGGCTTGAAGCCGCCACGGTCTTCACGGGGCTTGAAGCCGCCACGGTCTTCGCGCGGCTTGAAGCCACCCTCGCGGCGGTCGCCACCCTGGTATCCACCACGGTCGTTGCCGCCACGGAAGCCACCGCGGTCTTCGCGGGGCTTGAAGCCACCTTCACGGCGGTCGTTGCCGCCACGGAAGCCACCGCGGTCTTCGCGGGGCTTGAAGCCACTTTCACGGCGGTCATCGCCGCCACGGAATCCGCCACGGTCTTCGCGGGGCTTGAAGCCACCTTCACGGCGGTCATCGCCGCCACGGAATCCGCCACGGTCTTCGCGGGGCTTGAAGCCACCTTCACGGCGGTCATCGCCGCCACGGAATCCGCCACGGTCTTCGCGGGGCTTGAAGCCACCTTCACGGCGGTCGCCACCCTGGTATCCACCACGGTCGTTGCCGCCACGGAAGCCACCGCGGTCTTCGCGGGGCTTGAAGCCACCTTCGCGGCGGTCGCCACCCTGGTATCCACCGCGGTCTTCGCGGGGCTTGAAGCCACCTTCGCGGCGGTCATCGCCGCCACGGAAGCCACCGCGGTCTTCGCGGGGCTTGAAGCCACCTTCGCGGCGGTCGCCACCGGAGAATCCACCGCGGTCTTCGCGGGGCTTGAAGCCACCTTCGCGGCGGTCATCGCCGCCACGGAATCCGCCACGGTCTTCACGGGGCTTGAAGCCACCTTCGCGGCGGTCGCCACCGGAGAATCCACCGCGGTCTTCGCGGGGCTTGAAGCCACCTTCGCGGCGGTCATCGCCGCCACGGAATCCGCCACGGTCTTCACGGGGCTTGAAGCCACCTTCGCGGCGGTCGCCACCGGAGAATCCACCGCGGTCTTCGCGGGGCTTGAAGCCACCTTCGCGGCGGTCATCGCCGCCACGGAATCCGCCACGGTCTTCACGGGGCTTGAAGCCACCTTCGCGGCGGTCGCCACCGGAGAATCCACCGCGGTCTTCGCGGGGCTTGAAGCCACCTTCGCGGCGGTCATCGCCGCCACGGAATCCGCCACGGTCTTCGCGGGGCTTGAAGCCACCTTCGCGGCGGTCGCCACCCTGGTATCCACCACGGTCGTTGCCGCCACGGAAGCCACCGCGATCGTTGTTGTTGCGATTAAAACCGCCGCGGTCGCGGTTGTCCGAAGACCCGAAGCCCTTGTTATCGTTTGACACTAGATGTGTTCCTCTCAAAAGGGTCTTCAGTTTTGGACCCCACGCATGAATTAGTGGACCACCGCTTTCGATACGGAAGCCCACCTATAAAAACTTATTGCCCTCTGCAGGGCATTTAACGCCTTCATCTATCTTAGACGAGGCTACCGAATCGCTTCGGTGAATTGTGATAATAGTGCGCAACGCAACGACGCCGCTTCTGGAACTGCATGAGATTCAACACATCAAATCCCTGCATATGTTGTCCACCTGCTCATGCCGGCGCCTTATTTGCGATAGACCGAACCTACGCTTGCTGCGGCCTGGTGTGCCGGTTTAGTGGTTAAACATCGGAACCCCCCAGCCACAGGCTGGGGGGTTCCGGGACGAATGGTCCGGCGGTGTCCTACTCTCCCACACCCTCCCGAGTGCAGTACCATCGGCGCTGTGGGTCTTAGCTTCCGGGTTCGGTATGGGACCGGGCGTTTCCCCCACGCTATGACCGCCGTAACTCCTGTACCGCCGCCGCGGAGCATGCTCCGGCGGCGTGGTGAACCTGGGGTTACAGTGGTATCACTAGTGGTGATACATGTTTGGTTGTTCCGCGAAAAAACAATGGGTTGTTGTTTCGGGACCGTATAGTGGACGCAGCGTTTCTCGCCACACATCAATGTGTGTGGTGTTTGTGGTTTAAGTTGTCGGCCTATTAGTACGGGTCAGCTTCACGAGTCTTTGGTCCTCGCTTCCACATCCCGCCTATCAACCCAGTGGTCTGCTGGGGGCCTCTCGCACGACAAGCGTGCATGGAAATCTCATCTTGAAGTGGGCTTCCCGCTTAGATGCTTTCAGCGGTTATCCCTTCCGAACGTAGCCAATCAGCGGTGCACTTGGCAGTACAACTGACACACCAGAGGTTCGTCCGTCCCGGTCCTCTCGTACTAAGGACAGCTCTTCTCAAATTTCCTGCGCGCGCAGCGGATAGGGACCGAACTGTCTCACGACGTTCTAAACCCAGCTCGCGTACCGCTTTAATGGGCGAACAGCCCAACCCTTGGGACCTACTCCAGCCCCAGGATGCGACGAGCCGACATCGAGGTGCCAAACCATGCCGTCGATATGGACTCTTGGGCAAGATCAGCCTGTTATCCCCGAGGTACCTTTTATCCGTTGAGCGACGGCCGTTCCACAACGTGCCGCCGGATCACTAGTCCCGACTTTCGTCCCTGCTCGAGCTGTCGCTCTCACAGTCAAGCTCCCTTGTGCACTTACACTCGACACCTGATTGCCAACCAGGCTGAGGGAACCTTTGGGCGCCTCCGTTACTTTTTAGGAGGCAACCGCCCCAGTTAAACTACCCATCAGGCACTGTCCCTGACCCAGATTATGGGCCGAAGTTAGGTGACCGGTACAGCCAGAGTGGTATTTCAACGATGACTCCACCCGAACTAGCGTCCGGGCTTCACAGTCTCCCACCTATCCTACACAAGCTGCACCGAACACCAATACCAAACTATAGTAAAGGTCTCGGGGTCTTTCCGTCCTGCTGCGCGTAACGAGCATCTTTACTCGTAGTGCAATTTCGCCGAGTTCATGGTTGAGACAGCGGGGAAGTCGTTACTCCATTCGTGCAGGTCGGAACTTACCCGACAAGGAATTTCGCTACCTTAGGATGGTTATAGTTACCACCGCCGTTTACTGGGGCTTAAATTCTCAGCTTCGCCCACAAGGGGCTAACCGGTCCTCTTAACCTTCCAGCACCGGGCAGGAGTCAGTCCGTATACATCGTCTTGCGACTTCGCACGGACCTGTGTTTTTAGTAAACAGTCGCTTCCCCCTGGTCTCTGCGGCCCACACCCGCTCACGCCAGCAAGTGGCGGTCACGGGGCAGGCCCCCCTTCTCCCGAAGTTACGGGGGCATTTTGCCGAGTTCCTTAACCATGATTCTCTCGATCGCCTTAGTATTCTCTACCTGATCACCTGTGTCGGTTTGGGGTACGGGCGGCTAAAACCTCGCGTCGATGCTTTTCTTGGCAGCATAGGATCACCGAATCACCCCCCGAGGGGGGCGCCTATCGGGTCTCAGGCTTATGTGAGTCGCGGATTTGCCTACGACTCGCCCTACATCCTTGGACCAGGTCAATTCCATTGCCTGGCTCGGCTACCTTCCTGCGTCACACCTGTTAATACGCTTAACTCCCCGGTTCGGGTCCCGCGCCGCACACCCGGTGCAAAGCCCGAAGGCTCCACGGTGGGTGGTTGGGGCGGTTAGCATCACCGGTTCGCTATGGGCGGTTTTTTGCCGGTACGGGAATATCAACCCGTTGTCCATCGACTACGCCTGTCGGCCTCGCCTTAGGTCCCGACTTACCCAGGGCAGATTAGCTTGACCCTGGAACCCTTGATCATTCGGCGGACGGGTTTCTCACCCGTCATTCGCTACTCATGCCTGCATTCTCACTCGTGTGGGCTCCACCGCTGGTTTACACCGCGACTTCACTGCCCACACGACGCTCCCCTACCCATCCAAACGGCTGGACCACGAAGGCCTACCAATATTTGAATGACGCAACTTCGGCGGTGTGCTTGAGCCCCGCTACATTGTCGGCGCGGAATCACTTGACCAGTGAGCTATTACGCACTCTTTCAAGGATGGCTGCTTCTAAGCCAACCTCCTGGTTGTCTTCGCAACTCCACATCCTTTTCCACTTAGCACACGCTTAGGGGCCTTAGTTGGCGTTCTGGGCTGTTTCCCTCTCGACTATGAAGCTTATCCCCCACAGTCTCACTGCTGCGCTCTCACTTACCGGCATTCGGAGTTTGGCTGACGTCAGTAACCTTGTAGGGCCCATTAGCCATCCAGTAGCTCTACCTCCGGTAAGAAACACGCAACGCTGCACCTAAATGCATTTCGGGGAGAACCAGCTATCACGAAGTTTGATTGGCCTTTCACCCCTACCCACAGCTCATCCCCTCCATTTTCAACTGAAGTGGGTTCGGTCCTCCACGCGCTCTTACACGCGCTTCAACCTGGCCATGGGTAGATCACTTCGCTTCGGGTCTAGATCACGCCACTAACTCGCCCTATTCAGACTCGCTTTCGCTACGGCTTCCCCACACGGGTTAACCTCGCGACGTAACACTAACTCGCAGGCTCATTCTTCAAAAGGCACGCTGTCACCCCAACAAGGAGGCTCCAACGGATTGTAAGCGCACGGTTTCAGGTACTATTTCACTCCCCTCCCGGGGTACTTTTCACCATTCCCTCACGGTACTTATCCGCTATCGGTCATTGGGTAGTATTTAGGCTTACCAGGTGGTCCTGGCGGATTCAAACGGGATTTCTCGGGCCCCGTCCTACTTGGGATGCTCTCACAAAGCGGCAGACACGCATTGGCACTACGGGACTCTCACCCTCTATGGTCCGGCATTCAAACCGGTTCGCCTATACGCCCGCACCTCACTTCACTGGTCCGGCAGAACCAGAACGTAAAAGTCCCACAACCCCGGCCATGCAACGCCCGCCGGCTATCACACATGGACCGGTTTAGCCCCTTCCGCGTTCGCTCGCCACTACTAACGGAATCACTTTTGTTTTCTCTTCCTGCGGGTACTGAGATGTTTCACTTCCCCGCGTTCCCTCCACGCAGCCTATGTGTTCAGCTGCGGGTCGCACCACATGACATGGTGCGGGGTTTCCCCATTCGGAAATCCTGGTATCAACGTCCGGTTATCGACTCCTCCAGGCTTATCGCAGATTCCCACGTCCTTCTTCGGCTCCCAATGCCAAGGCATCCACCGTGCGCTCTTAAAAACTTGACCACAAACATGATCAAAAATTTACATGAGCTTAATTAATTACAATCGAAAGAACCAAGAAAGACACACACAAGGCATGTCCACCAGGTTCAATAATTCTTAAGAAATTGCTTATGCAAAACAAGACAAAAACACCGCCGACCTAAAAGGCCACCGGCTCTTGATCTTGCTTCACAAGATGCTCGCGTCCACTATACAGTTCCCAAACAACAACCCCGTCACACCCACCACCGACACACACACCCTTCCGGGTGCGGACTGTGCGGCTTAGGCCATGCGCGGGAAACCAGAAAAAACCGAACCGGAACACCCCCGAAGGGAATGCGCCGGGCCTGTTGATCCAGGACCCAACAGTGTGCCAAAAGACCGTTCCACCCCCGGACACCACCCACGTTCCAACCACACACAAGGTGCGGCGTACTGATCGATCGTGCCCGAAACCGGACGGCCGTTGCTTGTTGATATTCCACCCTTGAGCACTCGCCCACCAACACAAGTGGTGGATGCGAGCAGCACTGAACACCCACGGTTCCCCGCACTTTGGCGTGGTCGCTTGGTGTTAGTTGCTCCTTAGAAAGGAGGTGATCCAGCCGCACCTTCCGGTACGGCTACCTTGTTACGACTTAGTCCCAATCGCCGGTCCCACCTTCGACGGCTCCCTCCCACAAGGGGTTAGGCCACCGGCTTCGGGTGTTACCAACTTTCGTGACTTGACGGGCGGTGTGTACAAGGCCCGGGAACGTATTCACCGCAGCGTTGCTGATCTGCGATTACTAGCGACTCCGACTTCATGGGGTCGAGTTGCAGACCCCAATCCGAACTGAGACCGGCTTTTTGGGATTAGCTCCACCTCACAGTATCGCAACCCATTGTACCGGCCATTGTAGCATGCGTGAAGCCCAAGACATAAGGGGCATGATGATTTGACGTCGTCCCCACCTTCCTCCGAGTTGACCCCGGCAGTCTCCTATGAGTCCCCGCCTTGACGCGCTGGCAACATAGAACGAGGGTTGCGCTCGTTGCGGGACTTAACCCAACATCTCACGACACGAGCTGACGACAACCATGCACCACCTGTGAACCAGCCCCAAAGGGGAAACCGTGTTTCCACGGCGGTCTGGCACATGTCAAGCCTTGGTAAGGTTCTTCGCGTTGCATCGAATTAATCCGCATGCTCCGCCGCTTGTGCGGGCCCCCGTCAATTCCTTTGAGTTTTAGCCTTGCGGCCGTACTCCCCAGGCGGGGCACTTAATGCGTTAGCTACGGCGCGGAAAACGTGGAATGTCCCCCACACCTAGTGCCCAACGTTTACGGCATGGACTACCAGGGTATCTAATCCTGTTCGCTCCCCATGCTTTCGCTCCTCAGCGTCAGTTAATGCCCAGAGACCTGCCTTCGCCATCGGTGTTCCTCCTGATATCTGCGCATTTCACCGCTACACCAGGAATTCCAGTCTCCCCTACATCACTCTAGTCTGCCCGTACCCACCGCAGATCCGAGGTTGAGCCTCGGACTTTCACGGCAGACGCGACAAACCGCCTACGAGCTCTTTACGCCCAATAATTCCGGATAACGCTTGCGCCCTACGTATTACCGCGGCTGCTGGCACGTAGTTAGCCGGCGCTTCTTCTGCAGGTACCGTCACTTTCGCTTCTTCCCTACTGAAAGAGGTTTACAACCCGAAGGCCGTCATCCCTCACGCGGCGTCGCTGCATCAGGCTTTCGCCCATTGTGCAATATTCCCCACTGCTGCCTCCCGTAGGAGTCTGGGCCGTGTCTCAGTCCCAGTGTGGCCGGTCACCCTCTCAGGCCGGCTACCCGTCGTCGCCTTGGTGAGCCATTACCTCACCAACAAGCTGATAGGCCGCGAGTCCATCCCTGACCAAAAAATCTTTCCACCAAGGACCATGCGGTCCACGGTGCATATCCAGTATTAGACCCAGTTTCCCGGGCTTATCCCAGAGTCAGGGGCAGGTTACTCACGTGTTACTCACCCGTTCGCCACTAATCACCCCAGCAAGCTGGGGGTCATCGTTCGACTTGCATGTGTTAAGCACGCCGCCAGCGTTCATCCTGAGCCAGGATCAAACTCTCCGTAAAAAAATACAGACACAACCATCACGCCGACTGGAAAAAGTCGGCCGGGTTGCACCAAGTAAAAAAATCCCGGCAAATTGCCCCAGGTCCCCGCACGGGGGTGCGGACCCTGAAACCATTCACCAATAAAATAAATAAATTGGTATCAACAAACTTGGCACACTATTGAGTTCTCAAACAACAGACAGCTCCCGGTTCGGCGTCCGCTTGATTCAAAGGAATCGGTCGGCGTTTCTTCCGGGGTGATGTTTATAATTTATTGTTTCATTGTTGAAATGTCAAATCGAATTCTAGATCGATTTACTTGCAGCAATGAAACACTATTATTCCAACGATTCAACGTTGTAAAAAATCTGATTTGTCTTTGCGGCTGGTAGCTTTTCGCTTGCCTTGGCCGCGGCGACTTAGAAAACAATACACACGTTTCTTCCTCCCGGCAAATCCCCTGTAACCAACCAAGTCACCGGCGCGATTCCCGGATTCACGCGGAAAACAGGGCCGAGCCGGTACTGAAACAAGAAGGACCGGAGCGGGGAAGTGCCGTGAATCACAGCACTTCCCCGCTCCGGTCAGTCAGTCACATTCTATAAACGATGTGGTGAAGCATTAGTTAGGCAACTTCAACAACAGCCAGGTTCTTCTTGCCTCGGCGAACCAAAAGGTACCGGCCGTGGAGCAGTTCTTCACGGCTGACTACTGCATCCAGATCCGAGTACTTCACGTTGTTGATGTAGGCGCCGCCTTCGCCAACCGTGCGGCGTGCGGCCGACTTGGATTCGGACAGCCCCGAAGCCACCAATACCGAAATGATGTCCAGCTCTTCACCGTCGACGGTGGTACTTTTCAGTTCCCCGGTGGCCGCGCGCAGAGTCGCTTCGTCCATATCGCGCAATTCACCCTGGCCGAAGAGTGCGGCGGAAGCGGCAATGACCTTTTCGGTTGCTTCGACACCGTGAACCAGCGAGGTCACGAGGTAGGCAAGTTCCTTCTGGGCCTTGCGGGCAAACGGGCGCTCTGCGGTTTCCTCTTCCAGGGCTTCGATCTCTGCGCGGCTCAGGAAGGTGAAGACCTTCAAGCGCGAGGCGATGTCGGCATCAGAGGTGTTGAGCCAGAACTGGTAGAACGTGTACGGGCTGCACATCTCGGCGTCCAGCCAAATGGCGTTGCCTTCGGACTTGCCGAACTTGGTTCCGTCCGAGTTGGTGATCAGCGGAGTTCCGTATGCGTAGGCGCTCTTTCCCTCGACCTTGCGGATCAGGTCCGTGCCGCTGGTGAGGTTGCCCCACTGGTCCGAGCCACCGGTCTGCAGGGTGCAGCCGTAGAGCTTGTGCAGCTGCAGGTAGTCGTAACCCTGCAGTACCTGGTAGCTGAACTCGGTGTAGCTGATGCCCTCGTCCGAATTCAGGCGGGCGGCAACGGTTTCCTTCTTGATCATGGTGCCGACGCGGAAGTACTTGCCGACTTCGCGCAGGAAGTCGATCGCGCTCAGCGGCGCCGTCCAGTCAAGGTTGTTGACCATGCGCGCGGCATTGTCGCCCTCAAAGGAGAGAAAGCGTGCAACCTGGGCCTGCAACTTGCCTACCCACTCGGCCACGGTCTCCTTGGTATTAAGGACACGCTCCGCGGTCTGGCGCGGGTCACCGATCAGGCCGGTGGACCCGCCAACCAGGCCGAGGGGCTTGTGGCCGGCCAGCTGCAGGCGGCGCATGTTCAGCAGCTGGACCAGGTTGCCCAGATGCAGGGATGGAGCGGTGGGGTCGAAACCGCAGTAATAGGTAATGCTCTCCTCGGAGAGGACCTTCTCCAGCTCGGTTTCATCGGTGGAAACGTGGACCAGGCCACGCCACTTCAGCTCCTGCCAGACGTTTTCAAAGGACGGATCATTACTTTGTCCCGACAGTGCGGGATTCTGCTCAATTTCAGACACACTACTAAATTAGCAGTCTCCAGCGATCTTTTCCCTTAGGAGTCGATCCCGGCCGGGATCGTCCCCTCGGCAAGGATGCGCAGGCGCTGGGTCGTACGCGTCATGGCAACGTACAGGTCGCCAACGCTTCCTTCGACCTCGTCGATGAGTTCCTGGGGCTCCAGGACCACGACAACGTCGAATTCCAGGCCCTTGGATTCGCGCGCGCCAAGCACCACGATGTCCTGGCTCAACCCGCCCGAGCCTGTGCCCACGCGGCGTCCGAACAGCTCGACGACAGCCGCACGCACCGTGCGGAGCCTGGATTCCGGAACGATCACGGCCAGCAGGCCGCCGTCGGCGATTTCCACCTCGCCGGGCAGGATCTCGCGGAGCTTCTCCAGCAGGGTGCCCTGCGGCAGGCGGTCCACGATCGGCGGCCATTCGCCCTCGCGCACGGCCTTGGGCGTGGATATGGTCAGTCCGGCCGCGTGTGCCACGCGGGTCGCGGCTTCGGCGATCTGCATCGGCGTGCGGTAGTTGACGGTCAGTTCCTCGAGCGTGAAGCGCTCGGCCACGAACGGGCGCATGGCCTGCTCCCAGCTGGTCGCGCCGGAGGCCGATGACGTCTGGGCGATGTCGCCGACGACGGTGAAGGACTTCAGCGGGCAGCGGCGCATCAGCAGGCGCCACTGCATCGGGGAAAGTTCCTGCGCCTCGTCGACCACCACGTGCCCGTAGGCCCAGTTGCGGTCCGCGACCGCACGTTCGGCCGCGGTCTGGCGGACCTCGGTTTCCTGGTTCATGGCTGCCAGGTCCTCGGCTTCGACCAGCCCGTCGATGCCGGCGTTGAAAAGCATCTCGTTGACGTTGCGCAGCGTCGCCTCGGCGTTTTCGAGGTCGCGCTTCAGCTGCGCCTCGGCGCCGGCTTCCTTGTTGCCCACCGCGTGGAATTCGCCCAGCAGTTCGGCGGCCTCATCCAGCAGCGGCACGTCGGCCTCGGTCCACGGCGAACCCGGGGCGCGGTACAGGGCCTTGAGCTCCGCCTCGCGCAGCTGCGGTGCCGCGGCGGCCAGCAGGTGCGGCTTGGCGAAGAGTTCCTCGAGCAGCGACTGCGGGGTCAGCGGCATCCAGCACAGGTTCAGCGCGATGCGCACGTCGCGGGACTCGCGCACCTCTTGCACCAGGTAGCTGCGGTCCACGGCGTTGCCGTTGCCGGCCGACTCTTCAAGCTTTTGCTGCAGCTGTTCGGCGAGCTCGCGCACCAGCGTCTTCACGAAGATGTCGCGGGCCTCGTTGTGCGGCTTGTGGGCCGAGCGGGCCCTTTCGCGGGCGTGGCGCACCTGGCCGCGGGTCAGCGTTAGCCGGGTTCCCTCGACCACGACGCGGCGGTCCTCGGCGAGCAGGCGCTGGCGGTTGGACACGGCCTTGGCCACGACCTTGGCCATGAGCTGCTTGCCCTTGACGCGGGCCGTCTCGCGGTTGTGTTCCGGGATGGCGCGCAGGCCGGGATACAGCTCCCCCACCGAGGACATGACAACGCCGGTCTCACCCAGCGACGGCAACACGCGTTCGATGTAGCGCATGAAGGAGGTCGACGGGCCAACCAGCAGCACGCCGGCGCTCTTGAGGCGTTCGCGGTGTTCGTAGAGCAGGAAGGCGGCACGGTGCAGGGCCACGGCGGTCTTGCCGGTGCCGGGTCCGCCCTGGACCACCAGCACGCCGGCCAGCGGCGCGCGGATGATGCGGTCCTGCTCGGCCTGGATGGTGCCGACGATGTCGCCCATGCGGCCGGTGCGCTTCTGCGTGAGGGCGGCCATGAGCGCGCCCTCGCCCTGGTGGTCGTCGGCCTCGCCGAAGAGCTCGGTGTCCAGCACCTCGTCGTCGATGCCCAGCACGGTGCGGCCGCGCAGCATCAGGTGGCGGCGGCGGCGCACGCCCTGGCGGTGCAACGCGGTGGCCTGGTAGAAGGCCGCGGCCTCCGGGGCGCGCCAGTCGACCATCAGGCGGGTGAGCTCGTCGTCGGTCATGCCGATGCGGCCGATGTAGCGCGGCGCGCCCGGCTCTTCGCCGGCGCGGTTCACGTTGTCGTCAAGGTCCAGGCGTCCGAAGACCAGGCGGTCCTCCACGGCGTTCAGCTGGGCCAGGCGGTCCTCGTAAAGGGCCGCGAAGGAGTCGCGCTCGGATACGTTTTGCAAGGTGCCCTGCGCCCCGGCCGCCCGGGTGCGGGTCAGCTGTTCCTTCTTTTCGGCGCGCAACTCATCGAGGCGGCTGTAAAGCTTCGCAACGTAGTCGCGCTCCGCTTCAAGCTCCCGGTGAACGGTCGTGGACTCTGACATTCAGCACTCCTGATGGAACGAATTCGTGGACAGACAAGTTTACTCTCTTGCGCGCCCGCCAAATGACGGTCGCGCCGCGGCGCCTAGACCAGCTGGAGGGAATGCACCGTGTGGCCGTCGAGCTTCTCGCGACCGCCCAGGCCGTCAAGCTCCAGCACGACGCCCACGCCGATGACCTCGGCGCCTGCCAGCTCGAGCAGGCGCACGGCGGATCCGACGGTTCCGCCGGTGGCCAGCACGTCGTCGAGGATCAGCACCCGGGTGCCGGGGGCCACGTCGTCGCGGTGGATCTCAAGGGTGCCGGTGCCGTATTCGAGGGTGTATTCGTCGCGGAACACCTCGCGCGGCAGCTTGCCGGCCTTGCGGACGGTGATCATCCCGGTTCCGGTGGCGTAGGCCCCTGCGGCGGCCAGGACGAAGCCGCGGGCCTCGAGCCCGGCAATGACGTCGAACTGGCCCCGGAAGGGTTCGATGACCTCGTCGACGATGCGGCGCAGGCCCTGGCCGTCGGCGAAGACCGGGGTGAGGTCCTTGAAGGAGATGCCGGCGCTGGGGTAATCGGGGACGATCTCGCTCAGTCGGTCGAGCATTTCGGCTATGGTTTCAGGCTCTGGATTCACCCGTACAGTCTAGTGCCCATTATTTGCCCCGCCGACGCGGCGCGGCGCGGCGGTACGGCGAGACGCTCGGCTCCCCCGGCAGCCAATACCTGTATGGGTAGGCATCGCCGCCGCCCTCCCCGGAGATCCCGGTGCGCGGGCCGCGGCAGTGGGCCAACGGCATTGTGGCCAGGTTCTCCAACCCGAGCGAGGGGCCGGGCCCGCCGGCGGTGCCCTGCCGGTAGGCGGCGCCGTTCTCCCGCAGGCTGAGCCCCAGGCCCTGGGCCAGCCGTGCCGGGCCGCTGAGCAGCAGGTGGGCCGGTCCGGTGTTGTTGCCGCGCCGGGCGCGGACGACGTCCTCCCCCGCGATGACCTCACCGGCCCGCATCAGCACGGCCGAGGCGGTGCCCTCGGGTCCGCAGACCACGTTGGCGCAGTGGTGCATGCCGTAGGTGAAGTAGACGTAGGCGGTGCCGGGCGGCCCGAAGAGCGCGGCGTTGCGCTTGGTCTTCCCGCGGTAGGCGTGCGATCCGGGGTCGGAGGCCCCGTCGTAGGCCTCGACCTCGGTCAACCTGACTACGACAAGCCACCCGTCGATGAAGCTGGAGACCAGGGCGCCGAGCAGGTGCGGGGCCAGCCGGACCGAGTCCAGCCCCAGCAGCTGCTCCGGCGTCCCGCTCCCCACGCTCCCGCCTCTTCCCGGCTCGCCCGATGCGCTAGTTCTTGGCCTTCAGCTTCACGAACCAGGGCAGGAGCTCGGGCAGGGCGGCGCCGTCCGCACCGGCGGTGGCCTGGATGGGCCCCAGCGGCTCGCGGCCGGCCAGCCAGGCTGCCAGGTCGAAGGCGGTGCCGCTGAGTACCGTGGCGTCGTCCCCGGTGCCCAGCACGATGCGCTGGGCGCCGTGCGGCTGCAGGATGTAGCGGCGGGAATCGGGAACCCGGCCCTCGAGCGCATCGAAGAGGTGGGCGCAGAAATCCGGGTCCCAGTCGGCGACCGAATTGGCCAGGGCCAGGTCGGAGGTGTGGATGACCAGCTCGCGCCAGATCGCGTAGAAGAGGTCCTCCACGCTGCCGCCGTCGCGGAACCCGGTGGGCAGGGACCACTCCGCGGGGCTGATGCCGCGGATGCTGGCCTCCAGCGCATCGAGGGCATCGGCGGTCCGGGCCAGCAGCGCGTCGGGGCGCATCAGGGCGGTCAGCTCGATGGCTTCGTGACGCCTGTCCATTCCGCCGTCGTACATCTCGAACGGCCTCTCGGCGCCGGCGGTGTCCAGCTGGCGCGTGGCTGCACGGCTGAAGCCGTCGATGTGGGCCAGCAACTGTGTTCTTTTCCAGCCCGGCAGGGCGCTTGGCTCTGCGGCCGCGGCGGGATCCATGGTGCGGACCATCTGGCGAAGGGTCGATAGGGCGGAGAGGACCTTGTGGGTCAATTCCGTTTGCGTCAGCTCACTCATGGGAAACACCTTATATTGACTCGCCCCGGGAAAACGCAAAGGCAAGCACCCCGGGTCCGGTGGGTCGGGCGTGAAACGCCGTGGCCACCGTCCCCGGGACGCCTGCCTTCGATGGTGCGAAGCCGTTCGGGCCTAGTCGGCGAAGACGCGCACCGGCACGAGTGCCGCCTTGAGCGCCTCGAGCTGGGAGGCAACCGCCGACGGGGCGGTGCCGCCCTGCGCCGAGCGGGAGTTCAGCGAACCCTCGGTGGAGAGCACCGTGCGGACCTCGGGGGTGAGGTGTTCGGAGATGCCGGCGTAGTCCTCGTCGCTCAGGTCCCAGAGCTCGACGTCCCTGGATTCGGCGAGCTTGACCGCGGCGCCGGAGAGCTCGTGGGCCTCGCGGAACGGAACGCCCTGGCGGACCAGCCATTCGGCGATGTCCGTGGCCAGCGCGAAGCCCAGCGGAGCAAGTTCGGCCATGCGCGGGGTGTTGAACTTCAGGGTGGCGATCATGCCGGAGACGGCGGGCAGCAGCAGTTCCAGGGTGTCCGTTGCGTCGAAGACCGGTTCCTTGTCTTCCTGCAGGTCGCGGTTGTAGGCAAGCGGCAGCGCCTTGAGCGTGGCCAGCAGGCCGGTCAGGTTGCCGATCAGGCGCCCTGCCTTGCCGCGGGCCAGCTCGGCGACATCCGGGTTCTTCTTCTGCGGCATGATCGAGGAGCCTGTGGAGAAGGCGTCGTCGAGGGTCACGAAGGAGAATTCCTTGGTTGCCCACATGATGATTTCTTCCGACACGCGGGAGAGGTCGACGCCGATCATGGCGGCGATCCACGCGTACTCGGCGAACACGTCGCGCGCGGCGGTGCCGTCGATGGAGTTCCAGGCCGCGGAGTTGAAACCCAGGTCCGCGGCAACGGCGTTCGGGTCGAGGCCCAGCGAAGAACCGGCGAGCGCTCCGGAACCGTATGGGGAGACCGCGGCGCGGGCGTCCCAGTCGGCGAGGCGCTGGACATCGCGCAGCAGCGGCCAGGCGTGGGCCAGCAGGTGGTGGGAAAGCAGGATCGGCTGTGCGTGCTGCAGGTGGGTGCGTCCCGGCATCGCGGCGTTCGGGTGCGCCTCGGCCTGTTCGACCAGGGCATCGATGGTGGCAAGCACGCCGCGGGCGATGATGCGGGCGTGGTCGCGCAGGAACATGCGTCCAAGGGTGGCGATCTGGTCGTTGCGTGAGCGTCCCGCGCGAAGCTTGCCGCCAAGCGCCGTTCCGGCGCGTTCGATGAGGCCTCGTTCGAGGGAGCCGTGGACGTCCTCGTCGGAGTCGGAGGCCACGTATGCGCCCGAGACGACATCCGCCTCAAGGGCGTCGAGGGCCGAGATCATTCCGGCGAGCTCTTCGGCGTTGAGCAGTCCCGCAGTGTGGAGCACGCGTGCGTGGGCACGGGATCCGGCGATGTCGTAGCGGGCCAGGCGCCAGTCGAAGTGGGTGGACTTGCTCAGCGCGGCGAGGGCGTCAGCCGGCCCGCCGGCAAATCGTCCGCCCCAGAGTGCGCCTTCATTCGTTGACGATCCCATATCTTGTCCTTCCGAGCACCGCCAGGGGCGCCGGTTCGCTAGCTGTCCAAAACCACTGTCCATCCTAGTCCAGCGCATGTGAGCCAGATCTAGTTCTGCACAGTTTCCTAATACTTATGCACAAGTCTACATAACTATTCACAATGGTGTGTGCACGAGGGATTCCGGCAGCGCAAACCGGTACGATTTCCCCATGACTGAAACGAACGCCGACGGCGCATTGACCGATGAAGAACTTGCGTTCCTGCATTCCATCTTCGACTTGGCGCGCGAAGGCGCAGCCGAAAAGCTCATGGCCATCATCGACCAGGGCATCCCCGTGGACCTGACCGACTCCAAGGGCGACACCCTGATGATCCTGGCCGCCTACAACGGACACGATGCAACGGTTGCCGGCCTACTGGAGCGCGGCGCGGACATCAACCGCCTGAACGACAAGGGCCAAGGCGCCCTGACCTGTGCGGTGTTCCGCAAGAACGAACCGCTGACCCGCTTCCTCCTGCAAAACGGCGCGGACCCCAAGCTGGGCGCGCAAAACGCGCTGGCCGTCACCCAGATGTTCGGGTTGCCCGAGCTCAAGGCAGTGATCGAAGAGTACCTCCGGGCATGAGACGCCGGCTGCGCACCCTGGCGCGACTTGCCCTAGGCTGCGCGGCCGCGCTCTGCCTTGCCTCTTGCACGTACTTCGGGGCCGATGACGCACCACGCCTCCCATCCCCCGGCGCCAAGCCGCCCACGGCACCACCCGTGGTCACCTCCGCCGATGCAGAGCTGGATGCAAAGGGTCGAAGGATTCTCCGGGATTCGCTGGATGCCCTCCAGATGTCCGCCGAAGTCAAGGTGTCCGCCGAGGGAACCATGGACGGAGTGCCCTTCAGCTACGAAGTCGACGGCGACTACGACTTCATGCATTCGCAATCCTTCGAAATGCGAGAAGGCAAGGGCCGCGTTCAATGGCTCGCGGAGGGATCGACCTCTACCTATTTCGTCAAAGCCAACAAATGGCATGGTGACCTGATTGAACCCACTGATCATGTCGATTACCTCAACGCACTGCGAGAAGACCGCTGGCTGAGGCTGCCCGAATCCGAGGTCGCATCCATGATCCTGGTATCCGGTAAAATCGATGAACTCATCGATTTCATCGAAGGTTCCGTGGACTACAAGCACATGAAATACCAGGGCGTCCACGATCTGGACGGCGTCCCCGCCCACCACTTCAGCGCCCCCGAGTCAACCCTGTGGCTCAGCACCAACAATTCCCCGCTGCCCCTGCGACTGGAAACCGTTACATACGGCCCTTACACCCGCATGACGAGCGTCTACAGGGACTGGAACGAGGAGATCCACCACGAGCTTCCTGCCGAGGGCCAATTCGCGACCGTCTCGGAACACACCAACCGCAGTACCTAACCATCCTGGTCCGGGTGCCGTGGTACCGATCCATGGGGGTCGAACCAATCCCCGTGGCACTACCCGAGCCTCCGGCCGGAAGCCCCGCGCCCACGGGGAACAGCCGCATTGCCGGCAACCGGCGCCGTGGCGTTCCCTGGACACGGCCGTCCCGGGCGGCCCCGTCGTCATGAACTGTGAAAAGACTGAGGATCTATCCCCGGGCGCTGATCGCGGGCGTATGGTGTTGCTTATCAGGACATCTAGACCACTGACAGGAGCACTGAAATGCAAATCGACATCGTGCAGGGGGACATCACCAAGCTGAAGGTTGATGCGATCGTCAATGCTGCAAACACGTCCCTTTTCGGCGGCGGCGGCGTTGACGGTGCAATTCATGCGGCAGCGGGTCCCGAGCTCTTGGCCGAATGCCGCAAGCTCCGGGCAACAACCTATCCTGACGGGCTTGCCTCCGGATTGGCGGTGGCCACCGGCGCCGGCAATCTCCCCGCGCGTTGGGTGATCCACACCCCTGGCCCCAATCGCCATGTAGGACAGACGAGCACCCGCGTACTTTCCAATTGCTTCACCAACAGCCTGTACGTCGCATCCCGTCGGGGTGCCACCAGTATCGCGTTCCCGGCCATCGGGGCGGGGGCCTACGGTTGGGATCCGGAAGAGGTCGCACTGATCGCCGCCGAAGCAATCAGGAACTGGTTCGATACCTACCGGCACGTGACATCGCTCCACCGCGTTGTCCTGGTCGCCTACAACACCGATGTCGAGGCAGCCTTCCACAAGGCATTCGATACCCCGCGCACGGACAGTGAATTGATCCACGGCCACTGACCTGTCCCGGGCCCGATCGACGCAAGGCGTTGTTCCCCGCAGCTGGCGGGGAACAACGCCTTGCACTCTTTCACCGGCGGTCAGGGGCGGCGCGGACGAACACGGCAAGGATCCGTTGCGGCGGAAGCCCCGCGGACCGACAGGCTACTTTCCGCTCAGGTGGCGCTTGGCGGCTTGCATCTCTACCTTCCAGCCAAGGGTCCTGGAGGAAAGCACGCGGGCATGTTCCTCCGCATCGAACCCGGCGAAACCGCTTTCCATGACCCGCAGGCGCACACCTCCGGAGTTGATCCGCTCCACCCAGAACTCAATGAGCGTATTCGGCACGGGGTCGTCCCACTCGTCTCCCCCCAGAGAGCGAAATGCCGCGTACCGGGGCGGATCCAGGGTGAGCGCCTCGAAATCGAACCGCCCGTAGATTGCATCATGCACGACGGAGAACGCACCCTTGGTTTCTATCTGGTGTTTCCCGATTTCACCGCCGTTGATGAACCATCCCGGCTCCCTGATCAGTTCCCACACGGCTCCGGCGCTGGCATCGATATCAACTGAAGCCTCTATGCCATCCTGAAGTCCTACATCCACGAAATCTCCCTCAAAGAGCCATCCCCCCGTGCAACAAGATGTTTTCACAGGGGGATGGCTCTTCTCAAGGTTTGTTCGCGATCAACCGGCGGAGGAACCGCCCGGTTCCGGAAAACACCGGCGGCGGGCCGGCCGGCCGGAGCCGACTACTGCGGATCCGCGAGTGCCAGGAAACGCGCGGCGACCTCGGCTCCGCCGTCCACCTCGCGGGTCACCAGCATGACGGTGTCATCCCCCGCGATGCATCCCAGGATCTGCGGCATTGTCGAGTGGTCTATCGACAACGCCAGGAAATTCGCGGCTCCCGGCGGGGTCCGCAGGACCACGATGTTTCCCGAGGCCTCGGCCGTGATCAGGAGTTCCGCGCATTGCTTGGCCAGCTTGGCGTCATGGACCTCTTGGCTGACTCCCGCGCGCGGGCTGCGGTCCCCGCCTTCCTGGCGCATGGCATAGACCAGCCCGCCGTCCACGCCGCGGACGCGCACGGCACCCAGCTCGACCAGGTCGCGGGACAGGGTTGCCTGGGTGACAGCCATGCCCTCCTCGGCGAGCAGGGCCACCAGCTCGGCCTGGGAACGGACGGTGCGCGTCGAGAGGATGGAGCTCACCCGTGCCTGGCGGGCGATCTTGGTGGTGGGCTGGAAGGATGCGCTCGAGTTCATCGGTTCCCGGCCACCCCTGCAACGTCGGCCAGGTCGGACTTGGCCATCAGCCAGGCCATGATCGCCTTCTGTGCGTGGACGCGGTTTTCCGCCTCGTCAAAGACGACCGACTGCGGCCCGTCGATGACGTCGGCCGAAATCTCGTAGCCACGGTAGGCCGGCAGGCAGTGCAGGACGATTGCGTCGCCTGCGGCGTGCACCATGGCGGCAGCGTCCACCGCGTAGTCGCGGAAGAGCTCCATGCGCTGCGCCTTCTCGTCTTCCTGGCCCATGGAGACCCAGGTGTCGGTGGCCACGACGTCGGCGCCGGCAAGGGCCGCAGCGGCGTCGGTGGTCACGAGCACCGAACCGCCGGTTTCCGCGGCACGGGCCTCGGCGGCGGCGATGATCCCCGCGGCCGGCAGGTAGCCCTCCGGGCCCGCGATGCGCACGTGCATGCCCGCGGTGACGCCGGCCAGCAGGTAGGAGTTGGCCATGTTGTTGGCCGAATCCCCCAGGTAGGCCATGGACAGCCCGGCCAGCGTGCCCTTGTGCTCGCGCACGGTCAGCAGGTCGGCCAGCAGCTGGCACGGGTGGTAGTCGTCGGAGAGCGCGTTGATGACCGGGACGTTGGAGTTCTCGGCCATTTCCTCCAGCCCGGCCTGGGCGTAGGTGCGCCACACGATGGTGGAGACCATGCGCTCGAGCACCTTGGCGGAATCGGAGATCGACTCCTTGTGGCCCAGCTGGGATTCGGTGGAGTTGATGATCAGCGGGGACCCACCGAGCTCGGCGATGCCGGCGGCGAAGGACACGCGGGTGCGGGTGGAAGTCTTGTCGAAGAACACGGCCACGGTCTGCGGTCCGGCGTAGGGCTTGTAGCCGTACTTGTCCTTTTTCATGGCCACGGCCA
The DNA here is from genome assembly GCF_017876535.1 of Paeniglutamicibacter kerguelensis. Classification (NCBI taxonomy): domain Bacteria; kingdom Bacillati; phylum Actinomycetota; class Actinomycetes; order Micrococcales; family Micrococcaceae; genus Paeniglutamicibacter; species Paeniglutamicibacter kerguelensis. The sequence goes on along the minus strand of NZ_JAGIOF010000001.1, from coordinate 866,124 downwards.
GGTCAAGGACCTCGGTCTGCTCGGCCTGGGTCAGGTCGAGGTCGGTCAGGAAGTGGCGAACGTTGTTGGTCATGGGTATTACTCCTTGGTACTGGCAACGGCCGCGGCGTAGAGCGCCGGCAGGGCCGCAACGAAGGTGTCGAGCTGTTCGGTGGTGACGATCAGGGGCGGGGCAAGGCGCAGGGTGCGCGGACCCGGGGCGTTGATGATGAATCCGGCATCTAGCGCGGCCTTCACCACGCCCGGGGCGACTTCCTCCGCGAGGTCAAGGCCGATGAGCAGCCCGCGGCCGCGGACCTCGGTGACGAAATCCAGGGCAGCGAGCTTGCCACGTACAGCCTCGCCGACCGTGTTGACGTGTGCCAAGAGGTTCTGGGCCTCGATGACGTGCAGGGTGGCCAGGGCCGCGGCCGTGGCCACGGGGTTGCCGCCGAACGTCGTCCCGTGCTGCCCCGGGGTGAGCAGTGCGGTGTTTTCCTCGCCGAAGACGATCATGGCGCCGATCGGGAATCCGCCGCCCAGGCCCTTGGCCAGGGTCATCGCATCGGGGAGCACGCCGGCCGAGGCGAACCAGGAGCCGGTGCGCCCGATTCCCGTCTGCACCTCGTCGAAGACCAGCAGCGCTCCGGCCTCGGCGGTGATCTCACGTGCCGCCTTCAGGTATCCGGCGCCGAGTTCGATGACGCCGGCCTCGCCCTGGATGGGTTCGATGAAGACGGCCGCGGTGTTCTCGTCGACGGCCGCGCGCAGCGCCTCGATGTCGCCGGCCGGGACCCACTCGACGCCGCCGGGAAGCGGTTCGAAGGGCTCGCGGTAGGCGGCCTTCCAGGTCAGCGCGAGGGCGCCCATGGTCCGGCCGTGGAATCCCTGCTCCAGGGCAACGATCTTGGTCCGCGGAGCCTCGGCGCTGCCCGCATTGCGGCGCGCCAGCTTGAAGGCTGCCTCGTTGGCCTCGGTGCCCGAGTTGCTGAAGAAGACCTTGGACCCGGCCGGGGCTTTGCCCAGTTCCAGCAGCTTTTCGGCCAGCGCGATCTGCGTGGGGCTGGTGAAGAAGTTGGAGATGTGCCCCAGGGTGGCCAGCTGCGAGGAAATCACGGAGGTCACCAGCGGGTGGGCGTGGCCCAGCGCGTTCACCGCGATCCCGGCGAGCAGGTCCAGGTACTCCTTGCCGTCGGCGTCCCAGACGAGGCAGCCCGCGCCGCGGACCAGCACCTGCTGCGGGGTGCCGAAGACACCCAGAAGCGACTTGTTGTAGCGGGCCAGCAGCTCGCTGCCGGCCAGGGTGTTCAGTTCACCGATTTCTTCTGCCATGATCTCGTTCATGCTGCGTCCTTGGGGATGACTTGGGTTCCCACGCCGGCGGAGGTGAAGACCTCCAGCAGCATGGAATGCGGTTGGCGGCCGTCGACGATGTGGGCGCGTTCCACGCCCTCGTCCACGGCCTTGAGGCAGGCTGCCATCTTCGGGATCATTCCCGATTCCAGGCTCGGGAGCAGCGCACGCAGCTCCTCGGTGTCCAGCGAGGTGATCAGCGAGGACTTGTCCGGCCAGGCGGCGTAGAGGCCCTCGACGTCGGTGAGGATGACCAGCTTGGAGGCGCTGAGCGCACTGGCCAGGGCCGCAGCGGCGGTGTCGGCGTTGACGTTGAGCACCTGTCCGGTGGGCTCGTCGTGGTCGTCGACCTCCGGGGCCACCGTGGAGACCACGGGGATCTTGCCGGCGGCCAGCAGGTCGAGGATCTGGTCGGGCTTCACGCCCGTCACCTCGCCGACCAGGCCCAGGTCCACGTGCTGCCCGTCGATGTAGGTCCCGGTGCGTATGGCGCGCAACAGGGCGCCGTCCTCACCGGAGAGGCCCACGGCGTAGGGGCCGTGCGAGTTGATCAGGCCGATGAGCTCGCGCTGCACCTGCCCGGTGAGCACCATGCGGACCACGTCCATGGTTTCCGGGGTGGTCACCCGCAGCCCGCCCTTGAACTCGGATTCGATCCCGAGCCGGTTGAGCATCGAGCTGATCTGCGGTCCGCCGCCGTGCACCACCACGGGATTGATGCCCACGTGGCGCAGGAAGACGATGTCCTCGGCGAAGGCGCGGCGCAGGTCCTCGTTGATCATGGCGTTGCCGCCGTACTTGATGACCATGGTGGTTCCCGCGAAACGCTGGATCCACGGCAGGGCCTCGATCAGGGCCTCCGCCTTGCGCTGTGCGGCATCCATCTGGGTGCGCTGGGTGTCGGGCATAAAGGTGTTCCTCACTGAAACAAAGGGGCCGGGGGACGCGGACGCCCGTGGCGGGCTGCCGCATCGACCGGGTGCTGGCTAGCTGCTGTAGGCCGAGTTCTCGTGGACGTAGTCGTGGGTCAGGTCGTTGGTCCACAGGCTGGCCTCCGCGGTCCCCGCGTTCAGGTCGATCTCGACAAGCACCTGGCGGCCGGTGAGGTCGACGAGGTTGCGGTCATCGCCCACGCCGCCGTTGCGGCAGACCTGCACGCCGTTGATCGACACGTTCAATTCGTCGGCCTCGAAGGCGGCCTTGGTGGTGCCGACGGCGGAGAGCACGCGTCCCCAGTTGGGGTCCTGGCCGAAGATGGCGGTCTTGAAGAGGTTCGAACGCGAGACGGTGCGCGATACCTCGACGGCGTCGTCCTCGGTGGCCGCATTGAAGGTGCGGATGGTGATGTCGTGGGCTGCGCCCTCGGCGTCGCCGATGAGCTGCTTGGCGAGGTCCACGCAGATCCCGGTCAGCCCCGCGGAGAACTCGGCGATATCCGGGGTGGTGCCGCTGGCGCCGGAGGCCATGATGATGACGGTGTCGTTGGTGGACATGCAGCCGTCGGAGTCGGCGCGGTCGAAGCTGACCCGCGTTGCCTCGCGCAATGCGGCATCCAGCTGTGCGGATTCCAGCGCGGCGTCGGTGGTGATGACCACCAGCATCGTCGCGAGTCCCGGAGCGAGCATGCCCGCGCCCTTGGCCATGCCGCCGATGGTGTACCCGTTGCCGGCGAAGCCTACCTGCTTGCTGACGGTGTCGGTGGTCATGATGGCGGTGGCGGCGGCCGCTCCCCCGTCGAACTCGTTGCCCGTGCCCAGGGCCGCGACGGCGGCGTCGACGCCGGGAAGGATCTTGTCCATCGGGAGCTGTTCGCCGATCAGGCCGGTGGAGCACACCAGCACGTCGCCGCTGGAAACGCCCAGCACCTTGGCGGCGTGTTCGGCCGTGGCGTGGGTATTGGCGAAGCCCTCGGGGCCGGTGCAGGCGTTGGCGCCGCCGGAGTTCAGCACCACCGCGTCGGCGCGGCCGTCGCTGATCGCCTGGCGGGACCAGTGAACGGGTGCCGCCGCCACGCGGTTTGAGGTAAAGACTGCCGCAGCGTTGAACTTCGGGCCGAGGTTCCGCACCACGGCCAGGTCCGGGTTGCCAGAGGCCTTCAGGCCGGCGGTGATACCGGAGGCGTTGAAGCCCGCCGGTGCGGTGATTCCCAGGGGTGCGTTGCTCACGGTGCTACTCCTTCAAGACCCAGTCCTGCGGTTTCGTTCAGGCCAAGTGCGATGTTCATGGATTGGACGGCACCGCCGGCGGTGCCCTTGGTGAGGTTGTCGATGACCGCCGAGACGATCACGCGGTTGGCGTGGGCGTCGAAGGCAAGCTGGATTTGGGCGTGGTTCGATCCCAGGACCGACGAGGTCGCGGGCCACTGGCCCTCGGGAAGGACGTGTACAAACGGCTCGTCCCGGTAGGCGTTTTCCCAGGCGGCGCGCAGCGTGGCCTCGTCGACCCCCGGCTTCACCTTGGCGGTGGCCGTGGTGAGGATGCCGCGCGGCATCGGTGCGAGCATCGGGGTGAAAGAGACCGTAACCGGAACACCCGCGGCCTTCGAGAGTCCCTGTTCCATTTCTGGGGTGTGGCGGTGCCCGCCGCCGACACCGTAGGGGTTCATCGATCCCATGATCTCGGAACCAATGAGATTGACCTTGGCCGTCTTTCCGGCACCGGAGGTGCCGGTCGCCGAAACGATCACCACGTCGTCGGGTTCGAGCAGGTTGGCCGTGAAGCCCGGGACCAATGCCAGCTGGACGGAGGTCGGGTAGCAACCCGGAACCGCGATCCGTTTGGCGCCGACGAGCTTTTCGCGGGCCCCCGGAAGTTCGGGAAGGCCGTAGGGCCAGGTCCCGGCGTGCGTCGAGCCGTAGAATTTCTCCCAGGCCTCGGACGATTCCAGCCGGTGGTCGGCCCCGGCATCGATGACCAGGGTGTCGGCCGGCAGCTGCGCGGCAATTTCCGCGCTTGCTCCGTGCGGCAGCGCCAGGAAAACCACGTCGTGCCCGCTGAGCTGCTCAACGGTGGTTTCAACCAGCACCCGGTTCGCAAGGGTATGGAGGTGCGGCGCGAGCTCCCCCAGTCGCTGTCCGGCGTTGGAGTGCGCGGTGATCGCACCGATTGTCACGTCGGGGTGGTTGGAAAGCAGGCGCAGGACTTCGCCACCCGCATACCCGCTGGCTCCTGATACAGCTACTGAAATCGTCATGATGAAACCCTACTACGCATTTATACATGATGGCTAATAAATATTCATTGAGCTTCCGCCGAGCGTCATCCCGCTTCAAGTCTTGATGGCCGTTTGCGCAAAACCTATAGGGTGGCCATGAGTCACCTCGTCATCTAAGGAGTCCCCCATGAGTCCCCACGCAATTATCGCCCCCAAGGCCGGCGGACCCGAAGTTTTTGAGTATGTTTCGACCGAGCGGCCCGTCCCGGGCACCGGCCAACTGCTCGTGAAGGTCGCGGCCGCCGGAGTTAACTTCATCGAGACCTACCAGCGTTCGGGCGTCTACAGGGTCCGGTACCCGTTCACCCCGGGATCGGAATGCGCCGGAACCGTCGAGGCAGTCGGCCCCGGCGTCAGCGGCTTCGCCCCCGGAGACAAGGTGGCCACGGCCGAGGGATCGGCAACCTATGCCGACTACACACTCCTCGATGCGGACAAGGCGCTTCCGATTGCGGACGGCGTTTCCCTCGAGGAAGCGGGCGCACTGCCGCTGCAGGGCATGACCGCACACTACCTGATCAACGACAGCTACAGCGTCAAGCCCGGCGACACCGTGCTGACGTACGCCGGGGCCGGCGGGGTGGGTCTTCTGCTGATCCAGCTGCTCAAGCTTCGCGGCGCCACCGTCATCACCACCACCTCGACGGAGGAAAAGGCGGCGCTGGCGCGGGCCGCCGGGGCCGACCACGTACTGGCCTACGAGGAGGTTCCCGACCGCGTTCGCGAAATCACGCAGGGCCGCGGGGTCGAGGTCGTTTACGACGGCATCGGCAAGGACACCTTCGAAAACTCCCTCAAGTCATTGAAGACCCGCGGCACGCTCGTCCTCTTCGGCGGAGCATCGGGCCAGGTGCCACCCTTCGACCTGCAACGGCTGAACGCACACGGGTCACTGACCGTCACCCGGCCGAAGCTTGCCGATTTCCTGCTAGATCCGGAGGAACGGCGCTGGCGTTCGGCAGAGCTTTTCGACCTGGTTGCGCAGGGCAAGCTTCACGTCCGGATCGGCGCCAGCTTCCCGCTCTCCGAGGCCGGAGCGGCGCACACCGCCCTCGAATCCCGGGCAACCACCGGAAAGGTGATCCTGGTTCCCTGACGCCTCCCAACCACGGGCCACCCCGCGCGGCGGACGGCCCCAGCGATCCGAGGGTCGAGGAGGCCGGTCGCCGAGCAGGTGCTGGGGGCCTGGCCACGGCCTGCTGGTACTACAAACAAATTCCCACCTTCGAGTGTCCACTTTGCGTTCAAGAACATCATTCAAATAACAAATTTGCGTTAAGTTCTTGACGGCAAGAACGTTGATCGCACACGCTTCTATGCATGAGCGCAGATCAACAGGCCAGAGCCGGAATCCAGAACCCAGGGTCGCAGGCGGCCCTTCGCGGGCTCAACGAACAGCGCATTCTCGCAACGCTGCGGACCCACGGAACACTCACGCAGGCGGCCTTGGCGCGCTCCACCGGCCTCTCGACCGCAACGATCTCCAACATCGTCAAGTCCATGGTGTCCACCGGGCGCGTAACAACAACGCCGACCACCAGTTCGGGCCGCCGCGCGCTGGGCGTCACGGTCCTCGACGAGGCCGATGTGGCGGTGGGCATCGATTTTGGCCGCAGCCACGTCAGGGTCGTCCTGGCCAAGTCGGGGTTCCGGCTGCTCGACGAGGAATTCACGGCACTGGAAGTCGGCCACCACGTGGAGGCCAGCATCGACGTCGCCGCCCGGATGCTTGAAGCCCTCTGCGAGCGCACCAACACCAGTCGGAGCCAACTCATCGGGGCGGGCATCGGCATCCCTGGGCCAATCGACCACCGCACCAACATGGTGATCCGCGGCGCGATCCTGCCCGAATGGGTGGACCTCGACATCGACGCACTCCTGCGCCGGGCACTTGACCTGCCGGTATTCATCGACAACGACTCAAACCTGGGCGCCCTTGCCCAGATTACCTGGGGCGAACACCAGGAATGCGCCAACCTCTGCTTCCTTAAGATCGGAGGCGGTATCGGCTCGGGCCTGATCCTCAACAGCTCCCTGCACTATGGAAACCTCGGAGTCACCGGCGAAATTGGGCACTCGACCATCTTCGACCAGGGCCTTATCTGCCGCTGCGGCAATCGCGGCTGCCTGGAAACCGTGGCATCTACCGGCATCATGGTCGAATTGCTCAGCCGCACCGAAAACGCTCCCGTTAGCATCGAAAACATCATCGAACGGGCCGAGGCCGGGGACTCGGCGACCCTGAGGGTCATCGACGACGTGGGAGTGGCGGTGGGCCACGCCCTGGCGAACGTCGCAAACCTGATCAACCCGGAGGTCATCGTCCTTGGCGGGCCGCTGGCCCCGTTGGGCGAAGCACTGCTCGCCCCGATCCGCCGGGGCCTCCAACGGCACGCCATTCCCGTCATCGGGGAAAACACCACGCTGTGCATGTCCATGCTGGGTGACCGCGCCGAGGCCCTCGGCGCCGCGGCCCTGGTGCTTCGGCAGAGCGCGGCACTTCCGTAGCCTGACTAGGCGCCACGAGCATTGATAACAATTTGCGTTAAGTAGTTGACGGCAATGTGTGACGCAGGTAACCATTGACAAGGTTGCAAACACACAACTCGACAGAATCACACATTTTCAAACACTCGTGGAGGTAGATATGCGTCGTCGTCTTACGCTGGTTGCAGCGGCCGCAGCATTGGGGTTGGCCCTAGCCGGCTGTGGCGGTGCCGCGGACACGCCCGCCGAATCGGCCGCTCCGCCAAGCGAAGCCACCGGCAACGTCGGCGTGTTCACGTGGTGGGCCGACGGCTCCGAGAAGGTCGGCCTTGATGCGCTTGTCGGCGTCTTCAACACGGACTTCCCGAAACTTACCTTCGACAACCTCGCCGTGGCCGGCGGCGCCGGCTCCCAGGCCAAGAGCGTGCTTGCCGCCCAGCTCAAGGCCGGCAACCCGCCGGATTCGTTCCAGGCACACGCCGGAGCCGAGTTGCAGGACTACATCGACGCCGAGCAGCTCGAGGACCTGAGCAGCTTCTACGCCGACAACAAGCTGACCGAACAGTTCCCCAAGGACCTAGTGGATCGCCTCACCGTCGACGGCAAGATCTACTCGGTTCCCTCAAACATCCACCGTTCCAACGTCGTGTGGGCGAACGTCGACGTCCTGAAGAAGGCTGGCCTGGATCCGGCGAAGCCGGCCGAGAACCTCGATGCCTGGTTCGCCGACATGGACAAGATCAAGGCGGCGGGCAAGACCCCGTTGGCCGTTGCAGGTTCATGGACCCAGGTCCAGCTCTTTGAAAACGTGCTGCTTTCCAGCCTGGGCGTCGATGGCTACAACGGACTCTGGGACGGCAAGACGGACTGGAAGGGCGCCGACGTCACCAAGGCCATCGAGGCCTACAAGAAGGCCCTGAGCTACACCAACTCGGACCGAGACTCTCTCAGCGACTGGGCTCCGGCCACGCAGCTGGTCGAGGACGGTGCCGCGGCCTACAACCTCATGGGCGACTGGGCCGAGGCCAAGTTCGCGCAGGACGGCAAGAAGGCAGGAGTCGACTACTCCTACTTCCCGATGCCGGGAACCCAGGGTGTCTTCAACTTCCTTGCCGACTCCTTCACCCTGCCGGTCGGTGCCCCGAACCCGGATGGCGCCAAGGCCTGGCTGACGACCGTTGGTTCTGCCGAGGGCCAAAGCGCCTTCAACAAGGCCAAGGGTTCCATCCCGGCCAACATCACGGCCAAGACCGACGACTTCTCCGAGTACCAGAAGAGTGCCATCAAGGACTTCTCCCAGGACAAGATCGTTTCCTCGCTCGCCCACGGTGCCGCGGTTCCTGTGGCCTGGCTCAATGAATTGAGCACCGCGGTCAGCAAGTTCGGTGGCGACGGCAACGTGGCAACCCTGCAGGAATCGGCTGCGGCAACCGCGGCCAAGTTCGCCCAGTAATTCACCCACCTTGCGTTTGGGGGCGGTCGTAGCCAGGACGGTACGCATCCGCCCCCACATATTTGTGGCGCCAACTTCTTCCGGGAGGAAACCATGTTCAGGCGTGTAAAACACTGGGGTCCGGGGCTGTTGCTCCTGGCCCCCACCATCATCCTGGTCGGCGTATTCGTCTACTGGCTCATGTTCGAGAACTTCCGAGTCAGCCTGACCAACCAGCACACGGCCAAGCCCAGCAACAAGTACGTTGGCTTCGAGAACTACACCAACCTGATGGCCGACCCGAATTTCCAGCACTCGCTGTGGAACCTGCTGATCCTCACCGTCGTGTTCCTCGCCGGCACCCTGTTCTTCGGCTTCCTCTGGGCGTGGATCCTGGACAAGCCGGCCAAGGGCGAGGGCTTCTTCCGCGCCGTGTATCTCTTCCCGATGGCGGTCTCGTTCATCGCTTCCGGCGTCGTCTGGCGTTGGCTGCTCTCCAGCCTGCAGACTGACCAGTCCGGCGGCGAGCGCACCACCGGGCTGAACCGCCTGCTGGACTCGGTGGGCCTGGGCTTCGCGCAAAACGACTGGTGGTCCAACCCCACCTGGGGCATTGCCGCGATCGGGGTTCCCGCCGTCTGGCAGCTTTCCGGCTACGTCATGGCCCTGTTCCTGGCCGGCTTCCGCGGCATCCCCGAGGAACTGCGTGAGGCGGCACGCATCGACGGCTGCAGCGAATGGAAGCTGTACCGCCACGTGATCTTCCCGCAGCTGAACCCCGTCATGCTGTCGGCCGTCATCATCATCGGCCACATGTCGCTGAAGCTCTTCGACCTGATCCGCGCGATCGTCCCGGATGCCAACACGTACGACGTGCAGGTCCCGGCAACCATGATGTGGGTCAAATACATCGGCAGCGACTACGCGGACGCCGCGGCGATCGGCATGATCCTGTTGGTGCTCGTCGCCCTCGTGGTGATCCCCTACCTCATGTACACCTCGCGAGCGGAGAAGCGCTAAATGGCCACCTCGATCCTTGACCGCGCCATCCCGGACGGCACCGCCGAATCACCTGCCGGCGCCCCGAACAAGGGCAGGCGCCGGATCAACCGGACCCTGAAGTACGCCCTGCTGCTGTTCTTCGTGATCGTCATCCTGATCCCCGCCTACGTCCTGTTCATCACCAGCTTCAAGGGCCCCTCCGACGCCGACCCGTCGCGCGCCTGGCTCCTGCCGCAAAGCTGGGAAACCGCCGGCTGGGCCAAGGCCTGGACCACGCTGGCCCCGGCGCTGGGGCGCACCTTCTTGCTGGTGATCCCCGCGGCGCTCATTTCCGCCATGCTGGGTTCCATCAACGGCTACGTGCTTTCCAAATGGCGCTTCCCCGGCGCCAACGTCGTGTTCACGCTGATCCTCTTTGGCATGTTCATCCCCTACCAGGCGGTCATGATCCCGCTGACCCAGTTGATGAGCGACCTGGGGGTGCCGCAGGGCATCCCGTCGCTGTTGGTGCTGCACATCGTCTACGGCCTGCCGATCTGCACGCTGATCTTCAGGAACTACTACGAATCGGTCCCCAGCGAGTTGATCGAGGCGGCCCGCATGGACGGGGCGGGCATCCTGCGCACCTATGCCTCGGTGATCTTCCCGCTCTCCGCCCCGGGCTTCGTGGTCGTGCTGATCTGGCAATTCACCTCCGCCTGGAACGACTACCTGTTTGCCTCGTTCTTCTCCTCGGGCCGCAACGGGCCGGTGACCATCGCGCTGAGCTTCCTGGCCGGCGGCCAGCTCACCGACTACGCCGCGTCGATGGCCGGCGCGCTGATCGCCTCGGTCCCGACGCTGATCGTCTACATCCTGCTCGGCAAGTACTTTGTCGGCGGCCTGATGAGCGGCTCGGTCAAGGGCTGATCCGCCGTTGAACCGAAGGAGCGTGGTGGCGCCGGCCTGATCTGGCCGGCTCCACCACGCATTTAATCAGGTCGTTCGGTCAAGGTGACCAGACGATGCTGCCCACCAAGTTGTCCGGCAGCACGTTGCCCAGTGTGTCCGGGGTTCCCGGTTCCAGATCCATGGCACGGGTCCCGGGGCTGCGCAACAACAGGTGGCGGTTCGGTCCAACGACCACGGGGATTCCCCCCTCGCCGGCGATCCCCTCGCCGGCGGCCTTCGCAACGGCTTCCTTCAAGGCCCACCACTGGGCCCGGCGGAATTGCCGCTGGGCCTCGGGCAGCAAGTCCAGTTCCTTGCGTTCCCCCGGCGCGTAGGCATAGTCCTCAAACAGGCTGTCGCCATCCGTCGACGCAAACACCGGATCGTCCAGGTCGGCCAGGTCCACGCCGATCCGCCGGTTTGCGGGGGCCAGTCCCAGCAGCAGCCAGCCTGCGGTTCGCGCATACGACAGGGAGAAGAACAGGTCGTTCTTCGGCGCCCGGAGCCTCGGGGTCCCGTGGGCCACCGACGCGCACCGGGCACAAAACTGGGTCAGCTCGAGTTCGTCTGGACGTAAGTCGCGAGTCAGGGGCGTGGCACGATTCAACAGTTCCGCCGCCAATACCCTGGCCAGGACCCGTCCTGCCACAAAGTCGTCGCGCGGGTGCCCGGGAAGGTACCCGGCGGCGCGGGTGAGCTCGGTTGGCCTTAGCACAACCTCCGCGTGCGCCGCGGCATCCGCCAACGGGGCGGCAGCCCACCAGAGTGCGGGGAGTCCCGGTTCGAACCCGGGACCAGTTCCTTTTTCCATTCGAATGCTTCCTCCCCTGCAGTTTTCACTTTAGGCTGCATCGCCGGTATCGGCTGCAATGAGTATCTCGTATTTACGTTGGAAACCGGAACGGAGGCAGATGCAAATAGGGGCTGCTGCACCACGTACATTTCCCTTCCGTCCCGGCAAGCCTTCGTTTGTCCACATTCCGGCAAGGGACGCCGCCACGGGAGTTCCGTTGGCGCGACTCTGGGATTCTCGTATCGATTCCAGGAGGTCGCCGTGCCCACGAAAAACAAGTCCACGAAAAACAAGCAGCATCGCCGCAGGCACGCCAACCATTCCACCTCGGGCCGTCCCGGCAGGCCCGCCATCCACAGTGTCGGCGCGGCCCAAATCCGGGCGATTGAACCCCAGTACATCCTTTGGCGGGCGCGGACCATCCCGGCTGAACAAGCCGTGGACGAATGGCACCGGCTGGCCGCCCTGCTGGACCTTTACGCCGTGGAAAACCGCTTTGGCTCCCTCGATGCGCTGGAGACCGTCCCGCTGGCCTCGTTGATGGATTCGGTGGTCAACGAGTTCCCCGATTCCGCAAGATTTCTGCTCGGGTTGGTGGATCGGTACCTGCATTTCCTGGCAGAAACCGGCACTGGAAACGCAGCCAAAGGTCTCTTTCCGCATTGCACATCCTGTTCGCGTGTGGCGAGAGTCCCCTGTGCCATAGATCCCCGCTTCGCCAATCTGGCGTGGTGATCACCGACCCGCAGCAGCTCCCGCTCGTTCGCTGGGCCGCGGCCGTGATCCAAGGGCTTGGAGAACCCAAACCGGGATACCCGAGCATTTCGACGGATACAGGGGATCTCGTATCCGAGGTCGCTGCCCTCGAGTCGCTGGCTTCGGTCGCGAGGCCAAGAATACCCGAACTCGTCCGGGCCATGGTGCTGGCGAACCTCATCTCATTCGACGGGAGACGGGCACTTCCCACGCCCACCGGGAACCACTTGGTGAAAACCGGCGACAAGGACTTTGTCGATGCAGTTCGCCGACTGATGGAGGCCTATGTGGCGCTCCTGTTGCTGGAAGCGTCCGGTTTGATGCAGGACGACCGGCCCCCGGAACACGCGTTGATGCTGATGGCAGTCTTGGCCCATGTTTCCGAGACTGGCTCCATCCCGGTTTCGATCCTTGAAATCAACTGGTGGACCAACAGCGTCGACGGTGCCCGTGAAATAGCCGAATGGCTTGATCCTTTGGCACCGGGGATCCTGGCCTGCCTGGAAAGTGGTTTGCTCGGCAGCGCCGATGGCAATCTCGTCGCCCCGCCGCTTGCCCGCGAAGTCTTCGACACAATTCAGGCTAGATGCTTCGCCCAAGTGCCGCGGTCTATAGACAACACCGCCGCGTACTACTCCGTCGAGGCGCGCATCCGGACCCGGTGCTCCGTATTTCGGCACGGGGCCATGTCCAACACCCGTTGCCGCGGAGGAAAACTGCGGATTCCGTGCGGTTGTTCGGGCGGCCTCACATAGTCGGGCGCAGGACATGGACATGGACATGGCCGCGATTATGACGCATGATGTTCGAAAAACATGTGGTCCGAACCCCTTGGACACCTTCCGTTAACCTTCCATGGCTACGGTGATCCCGTATGTGCCGGCCGAGCGGTGGCGGACACCTGATCGGTGTGCCATCTGTTCAGGGTCGGGCTCCATCGTCCCGGGCCGCCCCGCAAGGGGAAGTCCGAGCACCACTTCAAGAAAGCCACAGTGGAATCGACCCCAAGCATTTCCCACCAGGAAACCACCGCCCCCGGGTTCCTGCCGCAATATCCGGGTAGCGACGTCGCTCCACCACCTCGCACCCTCATGGACATCCTTGGAGCAAGTGCGGCGGACCACCCGGACGCCCCTGCCTTGGATGACGGCGAGCGCTCGCTGACCTACGCGGAACTGCTTCTGGCGATCGGCGAGATGGCCGGGCGCTTGCGGGCCGCCGGGCTTGGCGCCGGTGACCGCATCGGCATCCGCATCCCCTCGGGCAGCCGCGAGCTTTACATCGGCATCCTGGCGACCATGAAGATCGGTGCCGCGTACGTGCCGGTCGATGCCGACGATCCCGAGGAACGTGCCCGGCTTGTCTTTTCCGAGGCTAAGGTCGCCGCCGTGCTGGGCGGCAAGGGAAAGATCACGTCCCTGCGCGGCGAGCCGAACCCGGCCCCGGCCCGGGAGGCCGCGCTTGGCGACGACGCCTGGATCATTTTCACCTCCGGATCCACAGGAACGCCCAAGGGCGTTGCCATCACCCAGCGCTCGGCCGCGGCCTTCGTCGACGCCGAGGCCAGGATCTTCCTGGCAAGCGAACCGCTGGGTCCCGAGGACCGCGTGCTGGCCGGCCTTTCGGTCGCCTTCGACGCCTCATGCGAGGAAATGTGGCTGGCCTGGCGCCATGCCGCCTGCCTGGTGCCGGCACCCAGGGCGCTGGTGCGTTCGGGCATGGACCTTGGTCCCTGGCTGGTGACCCGCGGCGTCACCGTGGTCTCCACCGTCCCCACTCTCGCCGCTCTCTGGCCCGCCGAGGCCCTGGAAAACGTGCGCCTGCTGATCTTCGGCGGCGAGGCCTGCCCGCAGGAACTTGCCGGCCGCCTGGCCGTGCCCGGGCGCGAGGTCTGGAATACCTACGGTCCCACCGAAGCCACCGTCGTGGCCTGCGCCGCCCGGATGAACGGCACCGACCCCGTGCGCATCGGGCTGCCGCTCGACGGGTGGGACCTGGCCGTCGTCGATGCCGCGGGGCTGCCCGTGGCCCCCGGGCACAGCGGGGAACTGATCATTGGCGGCGTCGGGCTCGGACGCTACCTGGACCCGGCCAAGGACGCCGAAAAATACGCCTCCTTCGAGACCCTGGGCTGGGAGCGCGCCTACCGCTCCGGAGACCTGGTGCTGGCGGATCCCGAAGGGCTGGTCTTCCTGGGCCGGATGGACGAGCAGGTCAAGCTCGGCGGCCGGCGCATCGAACTGGGCGAAATCGACGCAGCGTTGCAATCCCTGCCCGGGGTCTCGGGAGCCGCCGCGGCCGTGAAGACCACCGCCGCCGGAAACCAGATCCTCGTCGGCTACCTGGCCGCCGCCACCGCCTTCGACACGTCCGCGGCCCGCGAGCGGCTGGCCGACATGCTTCCGGCACCGCTGATCCCGCTGCTGGCCGTGGTGGACACGCTGCCCACCAAGACCAGCGGCAAGGTCGACCGCCACGCGCTGCCTTGGCCGCTTCCCGGCACCAAGGTCTCGTCCGCTGCCGGCGTCCTGCCCGAGCTGGATGAGAACGCGCAATGGGTCATCGAGCAATGGACCCGCGTGCTGGGAACAGAGGTCGATAGCCTGGACGCAGACTTCTTTGCCTCCGGCGGCGGCTCGCTCTCGGCCGCCCAGCTGGTCTCCGCCCTGCGGGTGCGCTACCGCACCGTCACGGTTGCCGAAATCTACTCCCACCCGCGCATCGGATCCCTGCTCGAGGCACTCGGCGCGGGATCCGACGCCCCGACCGAGGCACGCACCGTGGCGCGCACGACCCGCCGCGCCCAGGTCTTCCAGACCTTGATGGGCATCCCCACCTTCATCCTGGTGGGCATGCGCTGGCTCGTCTACCTGGGCGCCGGCAACAACGTGCTCCAGGCCCTCGGCGTGTTCACCGCCGCACCCGTGGTCCCCTGGTGGGCCGTGGTTGCCGGCTGGCTGGTCTTTGTCTCCCCGCCCGGGCGGATGGCCATTTCCGTTGTCTCGGCCCGGCTGCTGCTGCGCAACCTGGAGCCCGGGGACTACCCGCGTTCGGGCAAGGTGCACCTGCGGCTCTGGCTGGCCCAGCAGATCGCCGACCTTGCAGACCCCGTCTCCCTGGCGAGCGCCCACCTGACGCCGCTCTACGCCCGCGCCCTCGGGGCCAAGGTCGGACGCGACGTGCAGCTGCACTCCGTGCCGCCGGTCACCGGACTGCTCAGCCTGGGCCGCGGGGCCAGCATCGAACCCGAGGTCGACCTCACCGGCTATTGGATCGACGGGGACAGGGTGCACGTGGGCCGGATCCAGGTCGGCGCCGACGCCACGGTGGGCGCACGCAGCACCCTGCTGCCCGGGGCTGTGGTCTCAGACGGGGTCGAGGTTGCCGCCGGATCCGCGATCGCGGGGACCACCCGGGCGTTCTCCTCCTACTCGGGCTCCCCCGCCGGACGCACCGGCAAGGCCAAGCCCGCCTGGCCGCAGACCCCGGTCCGCCGCAGCCGCCTGCGCACCGTGTTGTTCGCCGCGGCCTCCGCCCTGCTGGGGTCCATCCCCCTGCTTTCCATCCTGGGGGCGCTGGCCGTTTCGGCCCTGCTGCTGCGCGGGCAGGCCTCCCTGCACGAGTCCGCCGGGTCCCTGGCCCTGGCCGTCCCCGCTGCCGCACTGACGTGGTTCGGACTAAATTTCCTGTTGGTCCTGGGCTCGGTCCGGCTGCTGGGGCTGGGGCTCACCGAGGGCTGGCACCGCGTGGACAGCCGGATCGGCTGGCAGGTCTGGGCCACCGAACGGCTCCTGGACATGGCACGCGACCTGCTCTTCCCCATCTACGCAAGCCTCTTCACGCCCGTCTGGCTGCGCCTGCTCGGGGCCAAGGTCGGACGCAACGTCGAGGCCTCCACTGTGCTGCTGATCCCCAAGATGACCACCATCGGCGAGGGCGCCTTCCTGGCCGACGACACCATGGTCGCCACCTACGAGCTCGGCGGCGGGTGGATGTACGTGGGCCGCGCCAAGATCGGCAAGCGCGCGTTCCTGGGCAACTCCGGCATCGCCGGGGCCGGACGCCGCGTCCCCAAGAACGGGCTGGTCGCGGTGCTCTCGGCGACCCCCGCCAAGGCCAAGGCCGGCTCCTCCTGGCTGGGCAGCCCGCCGGTGCGCCTGCGCCGCACCGAGGTGGCGGCCGACGAGTCACTCACCTTCGCCCCGCCGACGCACCTGAAGATTGCCCGGGCGCTCTGGGAACTGTGCAGGATCGTCCCGGTCATCACCACGGTGGCCATCGCCGCCCTGGTGCTGTCCATCCTCGATTACCTGGCCGCCGGATTCGGGTACCTGCCCGCGGCGCTGCTCAGCGGCGCCGTCATGCTTGCCGCAGGCGCCGTTGCGGCGGCCAGCGCGGTGATCGCCAAATGGGTGCTGGTCGGCCCCATCCGTCCCGGCCAGCACGCGCTGTGGAGCTCCTTCATCTGGCGCAACGAGGTGGTCGACGCCTTCATCGAGATGGTCTGTGCACCGTGGTTCGCGCACTCCGCGGCGGGCTCCCCCGCCCTGGTGTGGTGGCTGCGTGCGCTGGGCGCAAAGATCGGCCACGGCGTCTGGTGCGAAAGCTACTGGCTGCCGGAGGCCGACCTGGTGACCCTCGGCGATTCCTCCACCGTGAACCGCGGCTGCGTCATCCAGACCCACCTCTTCCACGACCGCGTCATGGCTATTGATACGGTGGAACTCTCCGCCGGATCGACCATGGGTCCGCACGGGGTCATCCTGCCGGCCGCCTCGCTTGCGGCCGGCGCCACGGTGGGCCCGGCGTCCCTGGTGATGCGCGGGGAAACCGTCCCGCCCTCCAGCTACTGGATGGGCAACCCCGTCCAGCCCTGGAGCGGTCCGAACACATGATACCCACGACGAACGCCACCCACGGCCGGCACGCGGCCTTCATCCCGGACCCCTACGTGCCCGAATCCGGAAACCCCGGATACCGGGTCCTGCACTACGACCTGGACTTGGACTGCAAGTTGGGCGGCAACCGGCTCGACGGGCGCGCGCTCATCACCGGGATCGCCGAAACCGACCTCAGCAGGCTGGGCTTGGACCTGGCCGGGCTGCGCGTCTCGAAGGCCAGCGTCAACGGGGCCAAGGTCGCCCGCCAGGCGCAAAGGGCCGGAAAGCTGGAGCTCCTGCTGCCCGCTCCCCTGCGGGCCGGGGAGGAATTCATACTCGAGATCCGCTACGGCGGGACCCCTAACGTGCGCCGCGGGGCGTGGGGGGAAGTTGGCTGGGAGGAACTGGCCGACGGCGTGCTGGTGGCCGGGCAGCCCAACGGGGCTGCCACCTGGTTCCCCTGCAACGACCACCCCAGCCAGAAGGCGACGTTCCGCATCGCCGTGGCCACCGATGCCGGATACCGCCCCGTGTGCAACGGGGAACTCGTCGGGCGCCAGCGGCGCTCAAGCCGGGAACAGTGGACCTACGAGGTCAACGAGCCCATGGCCACCTACCTGGCCACCCTCCAGATCGGCCGCTACGCGCTGGCGCCGTTGGCCGAGGCCGCTCCCCCGCCGGGCGGGGGCCGGCACGCCGGTGGCCGGGGAACCGTCCCGCAGTGGATAGCCTCGAATCCGGCCCGATTGGCACAAGCCCGTTCGGCCTTGGCGGAACAGCCGCGGATGATGGAGACCTTCATCGAGGCCTTCGGCCCGTACCCCTTCGACGCCTACACCGTGGTGGTCACCGACGACGAACTTGAAATCCCGCTGGAGGCGCACGGGATCTGCATCCTGGGCAGCAACCACCTGCGGCCCGGCTGGGAACAACAGCGGCTGATCGCCCACGAACTGTCCCACCAGTGGTTCGGCAACTCGCTGACCGTCGGCAGGTGGGAGGACATCTGGCTGCACGAGGGCTTCGCCTGCTATGCCGAGTGGATCTGGTCCGAGGCCTCCGGAAACGCCGACGCCGACGAGCGCGCACGGCTGGCCTGGGCGCAATTGCGGAACCTCCCGCAGGACATCGCCGTCGGGGACCCGGGGCCCGCAGATATGTTCGATGACCGTGTCTACAAGCGCGGGGCACTGGCACTGCATGCACTGCGGCTGCACCTCGGCGACTCCGCCTTCTTCGCGTTGTTGCGCGACTGGACGGCCGGACAGCGGCACGGCACCGTCACCTACGAGCTCTTCCGCGACCGGGTCGACACACACGCACCCGCGGGCTTCTCGGCCGGGGAAATGCTCAAGCCATGGCTCTTTGACAAGGAACTGCCGGCGTTGCCGCCCAGCCCCGCAAACCCCGTGACCACGGACGTTTCGGCGCACGCGGGCAGGCACTGAAGGCCGCCATCGAGCCGCCCGCTACCCGGCGGGCGGCGGCACCCATACGATGCTGCCGACCAAACGCGCTGGCAGTGCCGTGCCAAGGCTGTCCCGCTCCCCCGGCCCGATGCCGAGCATGCGGGTCTTCGGCATTGCCAGCAACGCGTGGCGTTTTCGGCCGATGACCACGGGGATTCCCCCGGCCCCCGCCAGCCCCTCTCCGTCGGCCTTGGCGACCGCTTCCTTGAGGGTCCACCATTCGGCCTGCCGCCGCAGCCGGGAGTCGGGGTCCAGCCGCGCCAGCACCTTGCGTTCGGCCGGCCCGTAAGCATAGTCCTCCAGCAGCCTTCCACCGCCGGTGGACGCGAAGGCTGGATCACTCAGATCTGCCAGGTCCGCGCCGATCCGGGTGTTTCCGGGGGCAAGGGCCAGCAGCAGCCAACCCGAGGCTCGCGCATAGGACAGCCGGAATGTCTGCCCGCGGCCCGGCACCCGCAGCAACGGAGTCCCGTGACCGTCGGCCCCGCAATGCGGACAGTGCTGCGCCAGGTCGAGCGCCCCGGGGCCGGTCGGTTCTCCGGGCCATGCCCGGTTCAACAGTTCGGCGGCCAGCACCCTGGCCAGCATCCGCCCGGCCACAAAATCGTCGCGCGGGCGTCCGTGGGCATAGGCCACGGCCCGTTCGGATTCGGCGGGATCCAACCGGATTCCGGGGTACCGCGCGGCGGACTCGAGCGCGGCCACGGCCCACCACGGCTGCGCAACCGCGGTATTCCCGGCACCGTCGCCGTTTCCGTGGTTGTCGCCAGAACCTCGATTGTCCATCGCTCGCCTTCAGCGCTCCTTCAACATCTTGCCGGGCACCGCCGATCACGACGATACACCAGCGGGAACCGGGCGAGGGCAGACGGTACAGGCCCTGCCTTCCAGTGGTCACCGGGTTCCCTGGCTGTCCGAAGACCATGGGCCACCACCGGCCAAGGGCCGGTGTACCGCTCGCCTCGGTCCCGACGCTGATCGCCTGCATCCTGCCGGGCAAGCGCTTCGCGGGCGGTTTGGCATGCGGTTCGGCCAGGGGCCACGGGGAAGGCCCGGGAGCCTTGCGCAACCGACTCTAAAGGCCGTTCATATGCATTGTTATTACTTTGTGAGCAATCATGTCCAGTCCCATGTCTGCTACGCAAACCCTTGTCAGGACGGAATCCAGGCGCAAAGAAAGCGGGGTTGTCCCCCGTGGCGCATCGTCGCGGGCCGCGCAGCGGTTTATTGGGTTCAAGCGAGCCCTTGCGATTGATTGGGCCGGTCATATACTGATTCCACTTGGGCCCAGAGAACTAGTGAATTTACTAATTCAACACCGTTGGGGGGACAGTGTCCGATGAGAAAAATGATGCTCAGGTTCGCCGCCGGAGCTTTGGCCATGCTGCTCATGACCTCGGACGCACCTGGGCTGGCTGCCAATTCCGTTGTAACGCGCAAGCTGAATTCCGACCGTATTTTTCGGTTTGATCCGCCCGTACAGGACCAGGCCATTCAGGCGTTCGACAATGGCGCAGGCAAGGACGTCTACATCGCGCAACAAGTCGGCCAGGACACCCGGTTGTCGAGGTGCACACGCACGGCAACGGGAACATGCACCCAGCGGGACAGCGTCATGCTGAAAGGATACGGGCACGGCGAATCACTCGAGGTGTACACGAAAAAGGGCCGGACCTACGTATGGATAGGGAGTACCTCGAACGGAATTCCGCCGTACTACTTCTCGCGGACGATCTCGCTGATCGAGTACAAAAAAGCCCCCGCGGGTTCGAAAAAAGCGGGCTACCACCGGGTGGGCATGCTGAAAAACCTCGCCGCGATCGTCCCGGGAAAGTCCGGCAACGCGACCCGCAGCAACGTCGCACTTGCCGACGGGGACGACAGGCTGGCCATCAGCATCACGGTCGGTTCATCCCACTACTACGCCGTCTACAAGACCGCGGCACTGACGGGACGCATGTTGAAGGCGCCAGGACAGAAACTGGCGATCTCCAAGGCCAAGGACCTGATGGTGTCCCGGTTCAAGGAACCGAAGCGCCCGCACGGTTCCTTCCAGGGGTTCGACATCAAGGGCGTGGGGACCAACAAGAAATTCCTCTATATTTTTGGCGGGCCGGCAGGATCCTCACCCACGATCTACCGCTATGCCTACACGAACGGCGGAAAGATCCGGCATGACCGGACCTACGTCGTCAAGGGAAACTACCTCGGATCCCTCGAATCGGAGGGCATCAAGGTGGAAGCCGATCCGACCAGTGGCGGAAAGGTGCGCGTGATACACAGCCTGAATCCGACCAACCGCGACAGCGCCGGGCGCAAGATCTTCCGCCTGTATCGATTCGCGGAATGACTGATCCAGCCGCTGGTCTCCCCGAGGTGCGTTGAATTCGTTCATTTCGTTTGCAGGTTCACTTCACGACGGAAGTCATGTGAAGGAACGTTTGGCCACGTTGAGACTCTGCTGCCCAGACAGTACCTTGGTTGGAATTCCGGACACGGCCCGGGGCCTCTGCAAGGTCGTTGATCCGAAACTGCGTTAGATAGAAGTCATGTTGGACGGAACGCCAGGAATCCCGCGTTCTCGGGGTTCCTGGCGTTTACGTGTTACGGCCGCCTGGCGACTTTCCGTGGTTGTTGGCATCGCTTCGTCCCGGGGACTTAAGGCCGAAGGGGGCCGGCACTCCCCCGCCACCAAATGGCGAAGTCGTGCCGACCCCCTGCGAGGATCAAGTCCTGTGGAGCCTAGCGCTGCACGGCCGCGAATCGCTCGGCAGCCAGGGCCACGGCGGCGGCACGCGCCTCCGAGGCCTCGTCAGCGGTCAACGTGCGGTCTGTGGCACGGAAACGCAGGCCGAAGGCCAGCGACTTCTTTCCGTCCTCGATGCCGGTGCCCGAGTACACGTCGAAGAGCGCGATGTCTTCCAGGAGTTCACCGGCGCCCTCGCGCAGGGTCTCCAACACGTCCGCGGCGACCACGGAGGAGTTGACCACCAGGGCGACGTCCTGGGTGGAGATCGGGAAGGCGGAGATTTCCTTGGCGACGATCACGTCGGCGGATGCCTCGAAGAGCGTATCCGCGTCGATTTCCATGGCGACGGTGCGCTCCGGCAGGTCCAGCTCGGCCAGCAGCTTCGGGTGCAACTCGCCGGCGTAGCCGACCGGGGTGCCGTTGCGCAGCGAGAGCGCCGCGGTGCGACCCGGGTGGAACGCCTGGTGGGCTCCCTGCGAGACGACAACCTCCACGCCCAGCACGTCGGAAACGAGCTTGGCGACATCCAGCGCGTCAGCCCAGTCGTAGGCGCGCGGGGTGTGCGCGGCCGCAACCGGCGAATCGTGCCCGGTCAGCACCGCGGCGATGTGCATCGGCTGGTGCGGCAGGCCGCCGTAGAGGGCATCCAGTTCCGCGTCGGAGGGCTTGACGCCCAGCGGCGGGATCGAGGAGGTGCCCAAGGTCTCTCCCGGCAGGAACACCAGCCCAGCCTCGTAGAGGGCCAGGTCGCGGAAGCCGCGTCCGTGGTTGCGGCGGGCGATGCCCAGCAGGCCCGGCAGGATCGAGGTCCGCATGAATCCGAACTCGCTGGAGAGCGGGTTGGACAGCTTCACGGCCGGAACCTCGCCGGCTTCCGGGGCGCCGAAAGTGTTGTTCTGCGCCGCGGAAAGGAACGGGTAGGACAGCACCTCGGTGAGGCCCGAATCGGCCAGTGCAGCCATGACGCGGCGGCGCTGGGATTGGACGCGGGTCAGGCCGCGGCCCGGAGGAGCCGTCGGAAGCGTCGCCGGGATCAGGTGGTAGCCCACCAGACGCGCGATTTCCTCGGTCAGGTCCTGCTTGGTGGCAAGGTCCGGGCGCCACGACGGGGCCGTCACCTTGTAGCCGCCGTCGACGGCCTCGACCTGCGCACCGATTTCGGTCAGCGCCCAGGTGATCTGCTCCGGGGTGTAGTCCACGCCGATCAGCTGCGAGGCGAAGTGCTCCGGCAGCTCGATGACAACGCCTTCCGGCGCGGTTCCCACGTCGGTGACAAGCGTGGTGGCGGTGCCGTCGGCCAGCTCGACCAGCAGGTCCACGGCGCGCTGGGCCGCCACGTCGGCGATCTCCCAGTCCACGCCGCGCTCGAAGCGCTTGGACGCCTCGGAGGGCAACTTGTGGCGGCGGCGCGAGCGGGCGATCGAGATCGGCTCGAAGTGCGCGGCCTCGATCAGCACGTTGGTCGTGGTGTCCGAGACCTCGGTGGCCCCGCCGCCCATGACTCCGGCGATGCCGATGGCGCCGGAGCCGTCGGTGATCAGCAGGTCCTCGAGGTGCAGCTTGCGCTCCTTGCCGTCCAGGGTCTTCAGGGTCTCCCCCGGGTTGGCGCGGCGCACCGTGATCTCGCCGGTGAGCTTGTCCGCGTCGTAGAAGTGCAGCGGCTGGCCGAGCTCAAGCATGACGTAGTTGGAGATGTCGACGACCAGCGAGATCGAACGCATGCCCGCAAGGCTCAGTCGGCTGGCCATCCACGGCGGGGTCGGCAGCGAGGGGTCCACGCCGGTGACGCTGCGGGTGACAAAGCGGTCGCAGCCGTCCTTGCCGTAGATGCCCGCGGTGTCCGCCAGGTTGACCGGGTATCCGGCGCCGGTTGCCGTGTCCACCGTGACCAGCGAGGCCGGGTCGGTGTATGCGGTGCCGGTGGCGTGTGCGAATTCGCGGGCCACGCCGCGGATCGAGAACGCGTAGGAGCGGTCCGGGGTGACGTTGATTTCCGCGGCCTGGTCGTAGAGACCCAGCAGCTCCATCGCGTCGGTGCCGATCTCCGGGTCAAGGCCCAGGCGGGAGAGCACGATGATGCCGTCGTGGTCGTCGCCGATGCCCAGCTCGCGGGAGGAGGCGATCATGCCGGCCGAGAGGTGGCCGTAGGTCTTGCGGGCGCTGATCTTGAAGTCGCCCGGCAGCACGGCGCCGGGAAGCGTGACGACGACCTTGTCACCCTCCACGAAGTTGTGCGCACCGCAGATGATGCCCTGCACGCCGGAGGGGTCGATGCCCTCGTTGGTCAGGGTCTGCTCGGTGCCCTCGGGCACCACGCGGACCTGGCACCAGTTGATGGTCTTGCCGTTGGTCTGCTCCTCCTTGACGACGGAGAGCACCTGGCCCACGACGATCGGGCCGGAGAGCTCGTCGGCGGGACGGTGCACGTCCTCTTCCTCGAGGCCCACCTTGACCAGTTCTGCCATGACGTCTTCGGCCGTTGCATCGGCCGGTACCTGCGCGAACTCGCGCAGCCATGAAAGTGGAATACGCATGTCTTAGATCTCCATCCCGAAGTGCTCGCTGAAGCGGATATCGCCCTCGATCATGTCGCGCATGTCGGGGACCTCGTTGCGGAACATCAGCGTGCGCTCGATGCCCATGCCGAAGGCAAAGCCGGAGTACTCCTCCGGGTCGATGCCCGCGGCACGCAGGACGTTGGGGTTGACCATGCCGCAGCCGCCCCATTCGATCCAGCGCGGGCCGCCCTTGGCTCCGGGGTGCCAGATATCCAGTTCGGCCGAAGGCTCGGTGAACGGGAAGTAGTTGGGGCGCAGGCGGATGGAGGCGTCCTCGCCGAACATCTGGCGGGCGAAGTGCTCAAGCGTGCCGCGCAGGTCGGCCATGGTCAGGCCCTTGTCGATGGCCAGGCCCTCGAACTGGTGGAAGACCGGGGTGTGCGTGGCGTCGAGCTCGTCGGTGCGGTATACGCGGCCCGGGCACAGCACGTAGATCGGCACCTCGCGCTCGAGCATGGAACGGACCTGCACCGGGGAGGTGTGGGTGCGCAGCACCAGGTGGGAATCCACCGGGTCGATGAAGAAGGTGTCCTGCATTTCGCGGGCCGGGTGGTCCGGCGCGAAGTTCAGTGCGTCGAAGTTGAACCACTCGGACTCGACCTCGGGGCCCTCGGCGATTTCCCAGCCCATGCCCACGAAGATGTCGGACACGCGGTCCTGCAGGGTGGAGAGCGGGTGGCGGGCACCGGCGCGGCGGCGGCGCGGGGCCGCGGTGACGTCGACAGTCTCCTCGACGAGGATGCGTGCGGCATCCTCTTCCTCGAGGACCGCGGTGCGTTCGGCAAGCGCCTTGTTGACGCGTCCGCGGGAGGCGCCCATGAGCTTGCCGGCGATGGCCTTCTCGCTCTTGTCCAGGCGGCCGATCTCGCGGTTGGCGAGCGAGAGCGGGGACTTTTCCCCGGTGTGGGCCAGGCGTGCGGTCTTCAGCTCGTCCAGGTTGGTCGCTGCGGCAAAGGCGGCCAGTGCCGCTTGCACCGCAATGTTGATGCCAGCCTCGTCGGTGGGGTGCGGGACGACCGGTGATTGGTCGTCGATGACGGCCGCTTCCGGACTCGTGGGTTCAGACATGGGGTTCTTTGGCCCTTTTCACTGTTGTTTGCGTCTCTGGTTTTCTCTGTCCATTCTAGGTGCTGATGCGTCCCCGGCCTTAATCAGTCTGACGTGGTGGCGAGCGGCTAGGCATGTGGACAGCGCGGACGGCCGTAGGCAATAGTGGAACCCATGTCTCGTGTTGCAAGAACCTACGCCCTGCCCGCCGCCGCCCTGCTGCTTCTGGGCTCCCTGAGCGCCTGTTCGGCCCCGCCCTCCCCCGACTCCACTGCCGCTCTCCTGGCCACCGGACTGGGCAACCTCGACTTCTCCCAGGTCCCGCTCACCGGCCCGGGGGCCGACACCGCCACCGCCGATCTCGGCCAGGCACTGGAACCCATGGGAAAGATTCCCCGCACGGTGTCCCTGGACTCCGTTGCGGTGGACGAGAACTCTGGCAACCCGAAGACCGCCACGGCGACCCTGAGCACCGTGTGGGACATCGACGCCACCGACACCGACTGGACGTACAAGACCGCCGCCAAGCTGGAACTCGACGAGAAGACCAAGACCTGGCTGGTTCGCTACGATCCGGCGATCGCGGTGCCGGGCCTGGCCATGGGCCAGTACGTGGCACGACAGACCGTGGCCGGCAAGCGCGGCGACATCCTGGGCGAGAAGGGGCAGGCCCTGGTCACCGAACGTGACGTCATCAACGTGGGCATCAACAAGGAAGGCCTCGAGGAGTCGCGGTGGCCCTCCTCCGCCACCGCCTTGGCCAAACTCGTGGACATCGATGCGGCGGCCTACGAGAAGCGGGTCGCGGCCGCGGGACCCCGGGCCTTCGTTCAGGCCATCACCCTGCGAAACGACAAGGACCAGACCATCACCGACGCGCAATTCGAGGCGATCCCCGGTGTCCTGGTCCAGCCGGGTTCGCTTCCGTTGGCCCCCACGCGTTCCTTTGCCCGCCCGATCCTCGGAAGCGTCGGCGAGGCAACCGCCGAAATGGTCCAGGAGTCCAACGGCCTGGTCAAGGCCGGTGACCTGGTCGGGCTCTCGGGCCTGCAGAAGGAATACCAGGAAACGCTGGCCGGAACCCCCGGCTACTCCGTTGGCATCTTCGACCAGCAGAGGAAGCAGGTCTCCACCCTGCTTGAGGCCGAGCCCGTTGACGGGGCCGACGTGGAGACCACGCTCGACAGGGACACCCAGACCCTTGCCGAGTCGCTGCTTGTGGATTCGGCCAGCGACAGCGCGCTGGTCGCGGTGCGTCCCTCCGACGGCGCCATCCTCGCCGCGGCCAGCGGCCCGGCAACAAACGCGCAGAACACCGCGCTGCTGGGCAAGTACGCCCCGGGGTCCACGTTCAAGGTGGCCACCGCGCTGGCCATGCTCCGTTCCGGTGACACCCCCAAGACCATCGTGGATTGCCCTGCGACCACGATTGTCGACGGCAAGAGCTTCAAGAACTACGACGGCTACCCCGCCGCGGCGCTGGGCAAGATCCCTCTGTCGGAGGCCGTGGCCCAGTCCTGCAACACCGTCTTCACCGCCGGGGCCCTGGACGTGAAGGCTCCGGCCCTCGCCGACGCGGCTGCGTCCCTCGGGCTCAACCTGGATGCCGCAACGGGCGCCGCGTCATTCCTCGGTTCGGTTCCCGACACCTCCACCGGCACCGAACAGGCCGCCAACGGCATCGGGCAGGGCGTGGACCAGGCATCGCCGCTGGGCATGGCGACCGTCGCTGCTTCGGTGGCCAACGGGGCCACGGTGAGCCCGCACCTGGTGAACCTACCCAAGCCGGCCGCGGCGGAGGGCCCGAAGACCCCGTTGAGTGTGGCGGAGGCCAAGGCCCTGTCCTCCATGATGGCCGAGGTAGTCGACCACGGGACGCTGAAGGACCTGAATAAGATCCCGGGCAAGCCGATCATCGGCAAGAGCGGCACCGCCGAATACGACGCCGAGCGCAATGCCCACGCGTGGACCATCGTGGCCCAGGGCGACCTGGCCGTCGCGGTCTTCGTGGCCGACGGCAGCGGCGGGGCGCAAACGGCGGGCCCGATCGTCGCCAAGTTCCTGGCCGGGCTCCGGTAGAACCCGGCCCGGTAGCTCCCGGTTCCGGCACCAACGCAAAGGGGACAAACGTTTGAAAACGTTTGTCCCCTTTGCGTTGCACGCATCCTGTCCGGCGTGGCCCCGTGGGGCCCTGCCGGACGGGCTGCCGCTTAGGCGTGGTCGGCGTGCGCCACTGTCTTTTCGGGCTTGCGCATCATGCCAACGGCAATGAATGCGCCCAGCATTGCCAGGCCAAGGAACAGGATCGACAGGTAGATCGCGCTGTTGTCGGCTTCCTTGGCGATGGCGGTCAGGGGGCCGGCTGCCGTGCGCATGTCGAAGGTCACGGTGTTGCCCTCAATCGTGCCGCCCGCGCTTGCCTCGGTGACTTCACCCGGGAAGGTGACCGTCATCTTGGCTTCGGTCACCGTGGCGGTGTCGTTGCCGCCCAGACCCTGGCCCGCGAAGTAGTACAAGCCGTCGCGGTACTCAATGACGATCTTCGGGCCGAACTGGCCGGACATGTCGCTGATTTCGGTCAGGGACTTGTCCGCTGCGGTGATGGTGAAGCCCTGGAAACCGTCCTTGTCATAGGGTGCATGTGCGACTCCCTCCGGGAAACCCTGGAAGAGCGTCTCCTCGGACGCGCCGATCTGTGCCAGGGCCTCGTCAAAGGTGCGCTCGCCCAAGGCATTCTTGTCCACTGCGACGACCATGTTCAGTGTTGCCTTTTCCGGGCTGGAAACGGTGAGATCCACATCCATCTTCACGCAACCGGTCAGGCTCAGCACCAACGCCACCATGACACCAATGACGGATACGATCTTCTTCATAAGTTCTCCTCGATGTGGGGGTCCGATCTGGAAAGTGTTTCCCCCGATTGAGTTTCAACTCTATCGGTTGGAGCTGTGGGCAAAATAATTCCGACCAGCCGCCCACCTGTGCTCTTGCTGTGCAGCGGCCTCTGGCTACACTGGTGCCCATGGGCAAGTGGGAGAGCCTCCGGGCGGGTCTGAACTGGTTGAATCTCAGTACGCTGAGCGGACTGGCACTGGCCCGTTGCACCGGGTGCCGGGTCAAACCCGGGCAACAAGGTCTCATCTATGCATTGAACTACCGGCCCAGGTTGCCCGTTGCCGGTGCATTCACCGTAGGCAACGTGGTCTTCTTTCGCAAGCACTTTTCCGAACCCGGCAATTACCCGCAGCTGCTGGAGCACGAGGCGACGCACTCCACCCAGTACGCCCTGTGTATGGGGCTGCCGTTCATACCGCTGTATTTCCTGGCCGCCGGCTATTCGTGGCTTCGCATTGGGGACCCGGCTTCCCGCAATGTGTTCGAGCGGCGGGCCAACCTGCAGGGCGGCGGCTATACGGAGCGTCCCGTCCGCAGGATCATGCCGCAGCTCGCGCACGGCCTGCGCCGCGCGGCTCACCGCGGCGTCACCCAAAGCCCGAATGAACAACCAATCCCCTCGAGGAGAACCCCCGTATGAGCAAGAAGAACAGCATCACCATGTTTGGTTCGGCATCGGTCGGCGCGGTGCCGGACTCCATGAGCGTTTCCCTCGGCGTCGAGGCCCGCCACGGCCAGGCCGAGGGCGCATACGCCCTGGCCTCTTCCCGGGCACGGGACCTGGTCGCGGCGTTGGGCCGGGCCGTGCCCGGGGCGAAGCTGTCGACCACCGGAATCGGACTGCGCGCCCGCATGGTGTGGCGCAACGACGAGAATGTCTTGGCCGGCTACGAAGCCGATTCGACGCTGCGGCTCACGCATGTCGGAATCGAGCAGGTTTCCGAGGTGCTCGGTGCCGCCGTGGCCGCCGGCGGCGATGCCCTGCGCATCCATTCGGTGCAGGCGGAAGTCTCCAACCCGGCGTTTGCCTACGCCACGGCACGCGAGCTGGCCTTTGCCGATGCAAGGACCAAGGCCGAGCAGCTTGCGGCCCTCGCCGGCTGCACCCTGGGCAAGGCCCTACGGGTGAAGGAAACGACGCAGGGTACCCCCTTGCCGATACTCCGGGTCAAGGCCGCGGACATGGCCTCCTCATCGATGCCGGTGGTCGCCGGGGAACAGGAACTTTCCGCCAACGTGGAGGTGTGCTGGGAGCTCCTCGACCAGATGGAGCTCAGGCCCTAGGACTCTCTGCCAGCGCTGAAGGCGGGTTCGGGTCCCGTGCCCAGCGCCAACACGGCGATGTCCGCCACGGCCCGCGCATGGATCTCGATCCGGGGGTCGTTGGCTTCCAGCCACGGCACGTGGATGAACCCGCCGCGCGTGCCGGGGTTCCCGTCGAGCCTGTGCATCAGGGTGTAGAACACCTGGTTGCAGACAAAGGTGCCTGCAGAATAGGAAATCTCCGCCCTCACTTGGCTGCCGGCCTGCTTGCCGGGGTCCGTTGCCGGCGTCAGGGCCAGCAACGCGCCCTTCAGCGGCAGGGTGGAGAAATAGGCGTTGGCGCCCCCGGGCAGCACCTGCCGATCGATGGGCTGGTCTCCCGCGTTGTCCGGGATCCGCGCATCCACATGGTTGATTGCCACTTTTTCCAGGCTCAGGGCGTCCCTGCCAGCGGCCAGCCCCAGGCTGATCACCACGTCCGGCTCGTGTTCGTCGACCAGCTCGTTGAGCCGCGCCGGCGCCAAGGCAAAGACGCACGGCAGCTCCGCTGCCCGCGCCCGGATTGCGCGTTCCGCGAGCATCTCTGCCGCACGGAAGGCTATGGCCCGGGACGGATTGAAGCCATCCCCGCCGAAGGGTTCGAATCCGGTCAGCAGGATCACCGGGTCGCGCCGGCCTCGACGTCGGCCAGCACCGCGTGCACGATCGGCAGGTCCGCCGGGATCCAGGCCAGGGACTCCAGCGCGGGGGCGTCCAGATCGACCCATTCAAGGAGGTCGTGGTCTTCGAGGGCTTGCGGGGTGCCGTCGGTGATCTCGGCGAACCACACCCGCATCGCCGCGTGTTCGTTCAGCGCCCAGCCCTGTTCGAGCGGCCCGAAGACCTCGCTGCCCAGACGCACCTTGACCCCGAGCTCCTCGAGGATCTCCCGGTGGACCGCCTCCCGGCAGCCTTCGCCGGGCTCCAGCTTTCCGCCGGGAAATTCCCACAGGCCGGCCATCGCCTCGGGGGCGGTGCGTCGTGCGGACAGCAACTTCGTCGGCTGCTCCAGCGAGTCAAGGATTGCGGCCGCAACGATTTGCTTCAATGCCATGGTTACTTTTCGACGCTCTCGTTCGGGCTCTGGGCTTCGGACGCGGACCGGGAGAAAATGTCCGGTTCAATGTAGATCACGCACTTGAGGCCGACCGCGGCGCGGATCCGCACCTCGATTTCGTCGATGGCCGCCGCGATCTGCTCACCGGTGGAGTTTTCCGCCACGGATACCTTCGCTGCGACCAGGACTTCCTCAGGCCCCAGATGCAGGGTCTTAAGGTGGATCAGCTTGGCCCCGTCGAGCGTGATGGCGTTGACGATGGCCTCCACGTGTTCGGCCGTGGCCGATTCACCGAGCAGCAGGGACTTGGTCTCCAGGGCCAGCACGATGGCGATGAGCACCAGCAGCACGCCGATGCATGCGGTGCCCATGGCATCGAAGACGCCGTTGCCGGTGATGAGCGTCAGGCCGACGCCGAAGAGCGCCAGGACCAGGCCAACGAGTGCACCGAAGTCCTCTAGCAGGATCACGGGAAGTTCGGGGGCCTTGGCAGTGCGGATGAACTTTGACCAGGACTGCTTGCCGCGTACACGGTTCGATTCGACGATCGCCGTGCGGAAGGACAGCGATTCGGCGATGAGTGCACCGAACAGCACCGCCAGCGGCACCCACCACCACTGGCCCTCGATGCCGTGCGGGTGCTGGAATTTCTGCCAAGCCTCGTAGAGGGCAAAGAGCCCGCCGACGCTGAAGAGCACGATGGAGACGATGAACGAGTAAACGTAGCGTTCGCGCCCGTAGCCGAAGGGGTGCTGTTCGTCGGCCGCGCGGCGAGCCTTCTTTCCGCCCACCAGGAGCAGGACCTGGTTTCCCGAGTCCGCAACCGAGTGGATGGCTTCGGCGAGCATCGATGACGACGCGGTGACCGCCCAGGCAATGAACTTGAACACCGCAATGGTGAGGTTTGCCGCCAATGCGGCAACGACTGCTTTTGTTCCTCCGGAGGCCGCCATGGACCCGCCCCTTTCCTCGTGCGCATGGCCCGGCAATGGCCGGGCCGTGGATTCGGTTCCAACGTTAGCGCGTGCAGAGGCACCGCGGTGCATCAAAAGGTGTTGTCGCGGTCTCTTTTTGGGGCGGACAAGGTCCGCCGGGGCCATGGCGCGGGCTGTTGCCGAGTCTCCCGGCGGGCGTGGGCTGCCGCCGCCCGCCGGGGAACTCCGGCTCCTAGCCGCGTCGCTGGGCGCGCGCGGAGGCGTACATGCAAACGGTTGCGGCGGTGCTGACGTTCAGCGATTCGGCGATTCCGTAGAGCGGCACTGCCACTCGGTGGTCGGCCCGGGACAGCTCGTCCTCGTTCAGGCCCTGGCCCTCATTGCCGAACAACCAGGCAGTCGGTTCCTCAAGGACCGGATCACCTTCGGCCGACTCGAACTTTCCGCCGGTGCGGCGCGCCGCGCTGGCGTCCTGCAGTGCGTCAAGATCAGCAGTGCCGTAACCGTCAGCGGCCAGGATGGTGCTGCCCTGGCCCTTGAGCGCCGCGATGGCTTCCGAGAGCGCGACGTTCGAGACGATCGGCAGGTGGAAGAGCGAACCGACGGTGGAACGAACGGCCTTGGGGTTGTAGATGTCCACGCTGCCGTTGGTGATGACCACGGCATCGGCACCCGCTGCGTCTGCGGCGCGCAGGATGGTTCCGGCATTGCCCGGATCCTGCACGCGGCACAGCACGGCCACCAGGCGCGGCTTGGCTGCCAGGACTTCCTCGAGCTTCACCTCGGGGATCACGCATACCGCGACGATGCCCTGGGGGGTGACGGTGTCGGCCATTGCCGCCAACACCTCGGGGCTCACCAACCGGGCCCGGACGCCTGGGGCCTTGGCCACCATCTCCTCGAATTCCGGGTATCGGTCCAGGCAGTCGTCGGTGGCGAAGATCGAACGCACCACGGCGTCCTTGCCTTCGGCTTCGCGCGCGATGTGCGCTTTCATTGCTTCTCGGACCGCTTGCGGGCCCTCGGCCAGGAACTCTCCGCTGCGGGCACGACCGGTGCGGGTCGCCAACCGGGCGACCTCACGAACCTTCTCGGCACGGACGTTTGTCATGGTTTCTTCGTTGTCTGCGGGAAGATTCATGCCTATGACTTTACCGGGGATACGACAATGGGACGGAATCGCGAGGATTCCGTCCCATTGGCCTAGAGCATTAGCGGCTCAAAGACTAGGCGTCCTTGATCTGCTGGCGTGCTTCGCCACCTGCAGGCTCGAAGCCTGCAGCCTTGGCATCTTCGATGCCCTTGAACCAGAACTCAGCAACAGTCTGCTCGTACCAGGTCGAACCCGGTACGTGGTACTTGTTGGACTGAGCGTTGCCCTTGACGATGAAGTCGGCCGGAGCTGCTTCGCCATCGACAACCTTGTAAGCACCGGCTGCCACTGCCTTTTCGGCGGGGGTGGAGCCTTCAACGACAGTAGCCTTGGCAGCGGCCTTAGGGGCCTTTGCCTTAGGTGCGGCTGCTACTGTCTCAGATGCTTTTGGGGCGTTGACGTCAGCCGGAAGGGCGCCCTTTGCAATCTGAACCAGTGCGGCGAAAGCCTTGGAGTCGGACACTGCCAACTCGGCCAGCATGCGGCGGTCGACCTCGACCGAGGCAGCCTTCAGGCCCTGGATCATGCGGTTGTAGGTCATGCCGTTTGCGCGGGATGCAGCGTTGATACGCTGGATCCAGAGGCGACGGAAGTCACCCTTACGCTTGCGACGGTCGTTGAAGCTGTAGACGTACGAGTGGAGCAGCTGCTCCTTCGCCTTGCGGTACAGGCGCGAACGCTGACCGCGGTAGCCCTTGGCGCGTTCAAGAATAACGCGACGCTTCTTATGGGCGTTTACTGCCCGCTTCACACGTGCCACGTGTGTACTCCTTTGGTTCTGTTCCACCTGGCCTCAAATATTGGGCCAGGCAAAATACTTTAAGTGGTCGGGAATCGCAGAATGGATTCCCAAGACGGACTGGTGTTAGAGACCGAGCATCCGCTTGATGGTCTTGACGTCCGCCTTGGCGACCAGCTGGTCCGAGGCCAGGCGACGGGTGATGCGGGAGGACTTGTGCTCCAGGTAGTGGCGGCGGTTAGCCTGCTGGCGCTTGAGCTTGCCGCTACCGGTGAGCTTGAAGCGCTTCTTGGCGCCACTATGGGTCTTGAACTTCGGCATATCCGCCGTTCTCCTTACTTGCTCCCGGGGTCCTTTCGGGCCGGGGATCTTGCGCACTCCCGCGTTTGAGGGAATCCGTTGTTCTCGTGTTGCTCTTGCGAGCGTGCCCTGCTCGGAGCGACCTTACTTGGTCGTCCCGGGCTTGGCTGCGCGGGTTGCGGGCTTTGGACCCGGCTTGCCCGCAGGCTTGGGTGCGGCTACCGGCTTCGGCATGGCCACTGGCTTAGGTGCTGCAACAGGCTTTGCAACGACAGGCTTCGGGGCCGGAGCTGCTACTGCCGGCTTGGATGCGGCGGCCGGACGAACCGGGGCCTTTGCCGTTGCCGGACGAGCGGTGTCACGTGCCGGGGCTGCCTTGGCCGGAGCCTTGGCGGCGACCGGAGCGGTCTTTACCGGTGCGACCTTGGGGGCGAGCAAAGCTGCTGCCTCTTCGGCTGCGGCTTCGGCACGAACCTTGGCAAGCTTCTCCATGATGTCGGATTCGATGACATCTGCAACGGAGCCGCCCAGGTCGCCCTGTGGTTCCGAGGTGTCAATCCGGTTCTTGGAGTCGGCTGCCTTGGCCTTGTCGTTTTCACGCTGTTCCAAGCGGCGGGCTTCGGCCTTGGCTTCTGCCTTGTTCTTGAGCGGTCCAACAACCATGACCATGTTTCGGCCATCGATGCGGGGGCTTGACTCAATAACGCCGACCTCTGCAACTGCTGCTGCAAACTTCTCCAGCAGGCGGATGCCCATCTCTGGGCGCTGCTGCTCACGACCACGGAACTGGATCATGGCCTTGACCTTGTCGCCCGCTCCGAGGAAGCGCAGCGCGTGGCCGACCTTGGTTTCGTAGTCGTGGGTGTCGATCTTCAGGCGGAAACGAATTTCCTTGAGGACCGTGTTGGTCTGGTTCTTACGCGCTTCGCGCGCCTTGACCGCGGCCTCGTACTTGTACTTTCCGAAGTCCATCAGTTTGCACACGGGAGGCTTTGCGGTAGGCGCAACCTCAACGAGATCAAGATCGGACTCCACGGCAAGACGAAGAGCATCCTCAATACGGACAATGCCAACCTGTTCACCGGCTGGGCCGACGAGCCGCACCTCTGGGACGCGGATTCGATCATTAATGCGTGGATCGCTGATGTGTAGCTCCTGAGTAGTTCGTAGTTTCAGGCCACCACTGCAAAGGGAAAGGCCCTCGGCTGCGGGTGCAGGCGAAGGCCTCGAGATTCGATAGATGATTGCTCATCTTGACCCGCCACACGAAGTGGCAGGTACCGAATGTACCCGGCCGCCTGATTCGGCTGCTGCGGGTGGGAGTGGCCTCCACTTGCTTACTGGATCCAGGCTGTTTGGTCACATTCACCGCTTGGGTGACGCTACCAAATACACAGATTCAGTCGGTCTATGGAAAGCTTAGCATCATGAGTACTCCTGAAACCAATCCGGACGCCACCAACGAGATTCGCGACATCGCCGAAGTGGCAGCCGTTGAAATCATTACCACCGCAGCCGTCCACCTGATGAGCGCCGCCGCCGTCAAGTGCGGCCTTGCCGCAGGCGACGACGCCGAAGAACTGAAAGACCTCGACGAGGCCCGCAAGCTGATCACCGCACTGGCCGGCCTGGTCGTCTCCGCAGCGCCGGAGATCGGTTCCCAGCACGCAGGACCGTTGCGCGACGGACTGCGCTCGCTGCAGCTCGCATTCCGCGAAGCATCCTTCATCCAGGACGAACCGGGCAAGGGGCCGGGCGAAAAGCTCACCGGCCCGGTGAACTAACAGTTCAGCTCCGTCTTCAAGAAAAGGTGCGGGTCCCGTTTCAGGCGAAACGGGACCCGCACCTTTTCATTGGCCTTGTGCGCCTACGATTTCGCTGACGCGCGTGCGCACCCGGGCGCGGCGACGCCGGCGCACCTGCTGCGTGACCAACGCGGCAACGCTCACCGCCGCGCCGATGCAGCCCACCGCGATGAATGCGGCAGCGAACCCCAGTGAATCGACTGTTGCGCCGGTGATCGGGGAACCCAGGGCGGTGCCGCTGGTCAGCGCCGAACCGTACCAACCCATGGCCTCGCCGCGTCGCTTTTCGGCCACCAGGTCGGTGAGCCATTCCGAGGCCGCCGAGAGCACCGGTGCACAGAGCATTCCGGGCGGGATCGAGAGCAGCGCCAGCGACCAGGTGTCCGAGGCAAACGCCATCGGCAGGGTCAATACGGCCATGGCCAGGAGCAACACGATCGGCGAGATCCGCCGGCTGAGGCTTCCGTAGATCAACCCGCCCACCAGCGAGGCGCCGCACCAGAAGAAGAACACGATGCCCAACTGACTCGAGCTGTCCTTCTCGTCAAGCAGCGCGAGCATGCCCACCTCGGTTCCCGAGAGAACCAGCCCGGCGCCGGACGCGGCGATGAACACGGCGATGACCGAGGCGCTGACCCAGCCGAACTTGTTGCGGAAGGCCTTGCCGCGTGCCGCAACACGGGCCTTGGCCGACTTACTTCCGGCCAGGATCAGTTCGCCTTCGACGTTCGCCAGCCCGCCGGGGCCGGAGGCGATCAGCGACGCCTCGGCTGCCAGGCGCTCCTCGTGCGGATTCGCATTCTTGGCGACGGCACCCGGCTGGCCGCTGCGGGTGGGCGGGTTCAAGATCATCAGCGCCAGGCCGCTGAGCGAGGCCGCAACGGCGATGCCGATCATTCCGATGGTGGTGCTCAGGCTGGTGGCAACGATTCCAGCCGTGGCCGGCCCGACGATGAAGACCAGCTCGGTCGCCATGGCATCGAGCGCAAAGGCCGAACGGCGGGTCTCCCCCGTGGTCATCACGCCCAGGGCGGTGCGCACCACGGAGAAGACGGGCAACGAGAACAGCCCGCCAAGGAACACCAGCGGCAGCACCCACGCGAACGAAACCTGCGGAACGATGCTCCACACCACCGCCTCGACGAGGATCGAGGGCAGCAATGCGCGGCGCAGCCCGTACATGTCGACCACGCGGCCGCGCCAGGGTGCGCCCAGCGCGATACCGATGGTCATCAGCGCCACGACCAGGCCGGCCGACCCCCAGTCCCGGTCCAGCTCGTTGACCAGGTGCAGCAGCAACAGCATGCCAACGGCCGCATGCGGCAGCCTGGCGACCATGCCGACCAGGAGCAGCGGCGCTACCCCGGGTTGCCGGAGCAGTTCGCCGTAGCGCCCGAATTTCATGCGCTGGGCCCCTGCTGCGTCGGTGCGCCGGCCTTCAAGGAGACCTCCAGCGAATCAACGTTTTCGGCGAAGTCCGCGTTTGCGGCAAGGGCCGAGTGGATGCGCGAAACGCAGGCACGGGCGGTTGCCTCGTCCACTCCCGGCTGGAAGGTGAACTCCAGGCGCAATTCCGGCCCCGATCCCCCGCCGGGCACACTTGTCCCCTGCGCGGTGCGGCTTCCCACGCCCTGGCCCGGGGCGATGCGGACCGACGCCAGGGCCTCTTCGGCTCCCGCCTGTTGGGCGACGATGACCGCAAGATCCTCGTCGAGGTAGCTGGGCGTCCACTCCTTTTGCTGGGCCAGGGCCCACATGCCGGGGCGGCGCAACACGAAGGTGAAGTCGGCCCCGGGGTCGAGGACCAGCATCTGGGCTTCCTCGGCGACTGCGGAGAGGGCCGCGCGCGGCGCGTACACGGCAACCGGGCGGGCCTCGCCGTGCCAGGCCTGCAGGCGTTCGACGCTGCTGAACACCGGCAGCGCCTTGCGGCCGTCCGGCGCGTTGAGCGTCACCAGGGCCATGTCGGCTTCCTTCTCCTCGGTGAAGCCGTGTTCGCCGAGTCCGCCCTCGGCCAGCTGGGCCACCACGGCGATGTAGATCCGTGATTGTGCAAGCGCCGCGTGGACGCCTTGCTCGCTGCCGGTTCCGGCAATCAGTGCATCCATGGCGACCGCAAGCTTTACGTCGATGAGCCCGTTGTCGTTGTCGAAATTGTGCAGGGGGTTTCCCTCCCCGCTGAGGTCGCGGCCTTCCCAACTTTGCCCGGCGGAGTCGCTCGGTGATCCGGCCCGGGCCAGAGCCGCGGCAATGTGGCCGGGCAGGTGTCGGGGGCTTTCGGGTGCCCCGTGGGAAGAAGGTGAATTCGCGCTCATACGCAAATGCTATCGTGCGGCATGCACAAGGGCCGGTCGCCATTTGCATGGTGACCGGCCCTGATTCCCTACTGCCACGCAGAACTCGGCGCGGGCGGCGGGGTGCTTGGTGTGGTGCAACTCGCCCGCAGATGAGGGGCGTGCGGGTGGATGTCAGCGGCGGCCCGCGACATCCAGTGCCTCGGGCATGGTGAACTTGCCCGCGTAGAGCGCCTTGCCCACGATGGCCCCCTCAACGCCCAACGGGACCAGTTCGCGCAGCACGCGAAGGTCCTCGAGGCTGGAGATGCCGCCGGAGGCGATAACGGGCTTGGAGGTGCGTGCGCACATCTCGCGCAGCAGTTCCACGTTCGGGCCGCGCAGGGTTCCGTCCTTCGTCACGTCGGTGACGACGTAGCGGGCACATCCGGCGTCCTCAAGGCGGGCCAGGACCTCCCAGATGTCGCCGCCTTCCTTGGTCCAGCCTCGGCCGGCCAGGGTGGTTCCTCGCACGTCCAGGCCGACAGCGATCTTGTCGCCGTGGCGGGCGATGGCGCGGGCGGTCCACTCCGGGTTCTCGAGGGCAGCGGTGCCCAGGTTCACGCGGGTGGCGCCGAATTCCAGCGCCCGCTCCAGCGACTCGTCGTCGCGGATGCCGCCGGAAAGCTCGACCTTGATGCTCAGTTCCTCGGCAACGCGGCGCAGGATCTCGGTGTTGTGGCCGCGGCCGAAGGCTGCGTCAAGGTCCACCAGGTGGACCCATTCGGCGCCGGCGTTCTGCCAGGCAAGTGCGGCCTCCAAGGGGTCGCCGTAACCGGTTTCGGATCCGGCTTCACCCTGGACCAGGCGGACCGCCTGGCCGTCGGCCACGTCGACGGCGGGGAGCAGTTCGAGGATGGGGTTTTGCGTGTTGGTCATGATCAATCCTTAGGTTTTTCCGGGCCGTCGGCCCTGCCGAAACCGCTTGGGTGCCGGCTCAAGGTTCTCAGAAGGTCAGTAGGTATCCGGCGATCAGGGCCATGCCGGCGAGGATCCAGCAGGCAATGATCCAGGAGATGTGTGCCCGTTGCTGGCGCAGCGAAATTGCGCCGCCGGCCAGCAGCCCGGCCAACAGCATGAGCAAGATCGTCCACATGTTAGAGGGTCTCCAACCAGTTGCGCAGCAATTGCGCACCGGCTTCGCCGGACTTCTCGGGGTGGAACTGCAGGGCGCACAGCGGGCCGTTTTCCACGCCGGCCACGAAGGGGACCCCGTGTTCCGACCAGGTCACCTGCGGCGGGAGCATCTTAGGCTGGGCCACGTCGAAGTTCCATTCCTGCACCGCGTAGGAGTGCACAAAGTAGAAGCGTTCGTTTTCGATGCCCTTGAAGAGCTTGCTGCCTTCCGGGGGCGTGACGGTGTTCCATCCCATGTGCGGGACGACGGGTGCCTTGAGCAGCTCCACGGTGCCCGGCCATTCGCCCATGCCCGGGGTGCGCACCCCGTGTTCAACGCCTTCTTCAAAGAAGATCTGGTGTCCAACGCAGATGCCAAGGACCGGTCGGCCGCCGGCGATGCGGCGTCCGATCCAGCGGATGGCCCCGACATCGTTGAGCGCCTGCATGACCGCGGCGTAGGCGCCGACGCCCGGGACAAAGAGTCCGTCGCAGTTGAGGATGTCGTCGGGCTTTGCCGAGAGCGTTACCTCGGCCCCGGCCGCCTCAAGTGCACGCACCGCGGAGCGGACGTTGCCCGACCCGTAGTCAAGAACAGTGACTTTCTTGCGCTCGGCCATTTACAGCGCACCCTTGGTGGAAGGGATGGCGTTGCCGATGCGGGCATCGGGCTCCACGGCTTCGCGCAGTGCGCGGGCGAAGGCCTTGAACTGGGCCTCGACGATGTGGTGCGGGTCCCGGCCGCCGATCACGGTCATGTGCAGGCAGATCTGGGCGTGCAGGGTGAGCGCCTCGAAGACGTGGCGGGTCAGCGAACCGGTGAAGTGTCCGCCGATGAGGTGGTATTCCTGTCCCGCGGGCTCGCCGGTGTGCACCAGGTAGGGTCGACCGGAGATGTCGACGACGGCGTTTGCCAGTGCCTCGTCCAGCGGAACCGTGGCTTCACCGAAGCGGCGGATGCCCGCCTTGTTGCCTAGCGCGGTGCGCAGGACCTCACCGATGGTGATGGCAACGTCCTCGACGGTGTGGTGCACGTCGATGTGGGTGTCGCCGGTGGCGCGCACCGTGAGGTCGATCAGCGAATGCTTGGAAAGTGCGGTCAGCATGTGGTCGTAGAACGGAACACTGGTGCTGATTTCGGAACGGCCGGTGCCGTCCAAATCGAGTTCGACAAAGACGGAGGACTCGCTGGTGGTGCGTTCGAGGCGAGCGCGACGACCCGTGAGTTTTTCGGCAGACATGCACATTCCTTTTGATCAGGCGTTTAGACGAGGATGTGAGGCACGGGGATGGGGACACGGATATGTCCGGCGCAACCCCGCACCTATGAGTTTAGCGTTAGTGCCCGTGCGGACCCTGATTGAGCAGTTCTTCCAAGCGGACCAGGAACGCCGTGGTTTCGGCTTCGGTGCCGGCCGTGACGCGCAGGTGGCCGGGGATGCCGACATCGCGGATGATGACTCCGGCTTCCAGCAGGCCCTCCCAGATGTACCGGGGGTTCTCGAGGCCGCCGAAGAACACGAAGTTCGAGTCCGACGACGCAGGGTTCAAGCCCATGCGGGTCAGCTCGTTGACGATCCGGTCGCGCTGGGACTTGATGTCCTCGACGTTGGCCAGCAGCGCCTCGACGTGCTTGAGCGCGGCATTGGCCGTCGCCTGGGTCACCGCCGAAAGGTGGTACGGCAGACGGACCAAGCGGATGGCATCGGTGACCTCGGGAGCGGCGGCGAGGTAACCAACCCTGGCCCCGGCCAGGGCGAAGGCCTTGGACATGGTGCGTGAGACGATCAAGCGCTCGCGGCCCGGCAACAGGGACAGCGCCGACAGGGTTCCGTTGTGGGCAAATTCCGCGTAGGCCTCATCCACGATGATGATGGCATTGCTTGCGGCACCGGCCTCGTAGACGGCCTCGACGACATCCAGGCCCAGGGCCGTACCCGTCGGGTTGTTGGGTGAGCAAAGGAAAACGATGTTGGGTGCCGCGGCGCGCACCTGTTCCGCGGCATCGGCTGCGGACAGGGCATAGCCCTCGGAGCGAACACCGGCAATGTATGCGGTGTCGGTTCCGCTGGCCAGCAGCGGGTACATCGAATAGGTGGGAGGGAATCCCATGACCGTGCGGCCCGGTCCGCCGAATGCCTGCAGGATTTGTTGCAGCACTTCATTGGATCCGTTTGCCGCCCAGATATTCTCGGCATTCAGGTCGTGGCCGAGGTAGGCTGCCAGGCGCTCACGCAACTCGGTGAATTCACGGTCGGGGTAGCGATTAAGTCCCAGCGCCGCAGCGGACACTTCCTCGACGATCGCGCGATGAACGGCTTCGGGCAACGGATGGGTGTTTTCATTGACGTTCAGCTGGATCGGTACGTCAATTTGGGGTGCGCCGTAGGGTTCAAGACCTTGAAGATTCTCTCGCAGGGGCAATTTTGCCAGGCGATTTAGCCGTTCATTCACCCCATAAGTCTAGGGCGCGCGGTCCAAGGCATCAGAATCAGCAATGTGGAACGGGGTAACAATCGGTTCGCAATGACGCGGGGGTCACATCCGCCGTCTGCGGGGCGGCAGCTAGCGTGCCGTTGGAATGTAGAGTTCCGTTCCCGCGTACAGGACGTCTCCCTCAAGGTTGTTGATTTCGGCGATCTGGCGCACCGCTTCGCGGGGGTCAAGCTGGGGCGCGAACTGGCGAGCCAGCCCCCAGAGCGTGTCGCCTTCGATCACGGTGACACTGAGGGCGGCGACACCCACGGGCACGTCGGCAGAGGCCTTGGCCGGTGACAGGAACAAGCCGAGAAGCATGAGTACACCCATGCTGGCCATGAAGATCGGCATGGCGATCAAAACGAATTTCCCGCGGCGCGTCAACCGCAGCGGAGCCTCCTGCGGTGCGTGGTACGCGATGGGATCCGGAACGAGGTGGAGCGGGGCCGAGAGAGCAGAGTTTGCCATGTCTTTGCCTTTCCTTAGAGATACGACGGGCCGATGCGAGTGGGCCACAAATCGAACAAGCTTCTATCGTTCGAACACATTTTTCGAATATGTGTTCGTAGTTCGCAAGTTATTTCTAGCACTTTTCAACGACACGTGTCCAGATCGGTTCGAACAAATCTTTGAAAGGGTCGCCGCCGTCCACTAAGATAAGTGTTGTGGAACGGTGAATTCACTTCATCACTCCGCACCGACAAATTGCGGAACGCGCGGGCCAACCGCCGACGATCGGGATGAGGCACACAGAATGACGACCGAACAACGAACCCCTCGGCGAGACGCGAAGAGCCTGACCATTCGCCAGAAAAAGGTTCTCGAAACGATCCAGCGCTCGGTCAGTGCCAACGGCTACCCGCCTTCCATGCGAGAGATCGGTGACGCGGTGGGCCTGGCCAGCCTCTCGAGCGTGACGCATCAGCTGAGCCAGCTCGAAAAGCTTGGCTATATCCGTCGCGATCCCCGACGTCCGCGCGCCATGGAAATCCTGCTGCCTTTGCAACTCAAATCCGACACGAAACTTGAAGTGGTTTCCGGTCAGGCCGAGCTCAAGGCCGCGAACGGAATGAATGTCTCGGAACTGACCACTTCGGCGGATACCGCCATGGTTCCATTGGTGGGCCGAATTGCTGCGGGCAACCCGATCCTCGCTGACCAGGCAGTGGAAGACGTGTTTGCGTTGCCGCGCCAGCTCGTAGGTCATGGCGAACTTTTCATGCTCAAGGTCAGCGGCGATTCCATGATCGATGCCGCCATTTGCGATGGCGACTGGGTTGTCGTGCGACGTCAGCAAACAGCAGTCAACGGCGACATCGTTGCGGCGCTGCTCGACGACGAAGCCACGGTGAAAACCTTCCGCCAGCGAGATGGCCACACCTGGCTGCTGCCCCAGAACTCCCGCTACGAACCGATCCTCGGTGACGCGGCAACGGTCATGGGCAAAGTGGTTTCGGTCATGCGCTCCATCTAGGGACGTCACAGGCATATCAATGAGGAAGGGGCCGGTCGAATCGACCGGCCCCTTCCTCATTGGTTTATTGACGCCTGCGCTCCCAATGGACCGCAATGTCTCCTAGGTTTCGTTGAGCCGTTCCAGCGCGGCCAACACCGTCGGCTTGTCCGGGGTGGCCCACAATGGCGGCAAAGAGGCCCGCAGGAAGCTTCCATAGCGTTCCGTTGCCAGACGCGAGTCCAGGACGGCCACGACTCCGCGGTCGTTGACCGAACGAATCAAGCGTCCCGCACCCTGTGCCAACCTGACAGCGGCGTGGCTCGCCGCCACGGCCATGAACCCGTTGCCGCCGTGTTTGGCGACATCCCGGCTGCGAGCCGAGGAAAGCGGGTCGTCGGGCCGGGGGAACGGGATCTTGTCGATGATCACCAGGCGGCACGCGTTGCCCGGCACGTCGACGCCCTGCCACAGGGTCATGGTTCCGAAGAGGCAGGTGTCCGGTTCGGCGGAGAACTGGTCGACCAAGGCCTTCATGCTTGATTCGCCCTGGCACAAAATCGGAATGTCCAACCGAGAACGCAGGATCTCGGCTGCTTCCTCCGCTGCGCGGCGCGAGGTGAACAGCGCCAGGGCCCCTCCCCCGGAAGCCTTGATGAGGTCTTCGATCTCGCTGAGCATTTCCTGCGACATCTGGCGCCCCGGCTTGGGCAGGTGCTTTGCCACATACAGGATGCCCTGCTTGGGGTAGTCGAAGGGGCTTCCCACATCGACGCCGTTCCATGTTGGTGCGCCGTCGCCGACCAATCCCAAGGCGCCGGCGACGGGCTCGAAGGCCGCCCCGATGGCCAGGGTGGCGCTGGTCAGGATGACGGTGCGACCATCAAAGAGGCCCTCACGAAGCTTGCCGGCGACCGACAGGGGTGCGACATTGAGCGTCGGCTGGCTCGACTCGTCCGGCTGGACGTAGCCCTCCCCCGGGCTGAAATGCCCCGGGCGCGAAGCCCAGATGACTTCCCGCTCCTCGGTCATTTCAAGCATCTTGGTGCACTGCTCCACCAGGTACATGACCTGCGAACGAGCCATCTGCCGTCCGCCGTCCGCCGGCGCATTGGCCTCGGGCTTCGAATCCGAAAGGACCACGCGTGCGGCCTCGGCGATCTGGTTGATCGCTGCTTCTTGTTCCTCGTTGAGGCCGCGGGCCATCAAGCCCGTAGGGACGCCTTCGAGGCTGCGCTGCAGCGCCTTGGCCCCCTGGTTCAGCGCGTCGACGCTTACCGCGCAATGCTTGCGGGCCGCCGAGGCGGCGGTCTGGACCATGTTGACCGACAGCGGGCGGGTCACCGAACTTGTCACCCGGTCCTGCAGTTCGTGGGCCTCATCGATGATGACCGTGTCGAAGTCCGGCAGCACGGCCAGGCCCTCGAACGCCGACACCGCGAGCATTGCGTGGTTGGTGATCACCACGTCGGCATCGGCCGCGCGGGCGCGGGCCATCTCGCTGAAGCAATCGGAAGCCATCGGGCATTTCTGGGATCCCAGGCAGTCCATGGCACTGACCGA
Organism: Paeniglutamicibacter kerguelensis; assembly: GCF_017876535.1. Lineage (NCBI taxonomy): Bacteria > Bacillati > Actinomycetota > Actinomycetes > Micrococcales > Micrococcaceae > Paeniglutamicibacter > Paeniglutamicibacter kerguelensis. The sequence continues at coordinate 822,346 of NZ_JAGIOF010000001.1, read as the reverse complement.
GACCTGGCGCCAAGCCTTGTCGCTGACGCCCGGTGTCAGGTCGTCGCGGTCACCGGTTTCGGTGCGCTCGGCCCATTGGCGCAGGCGCACGACTTCCTGCCCGAGTGCGGAGGACGGGCCGTCCGCGTAGCCGCCGGCCACCGGGGCGTCGGATTCGATCGAGAACAGCGTTCCCTCGTCGTCGTCCGGGTAGCCGCCGCCGAGCTTGTACTGGCACACGTAATTGGAGCGGCCCTTGACCAAGGCCACCTCCATCTCGCGGGGCAGCTCATCCTTCAGCGACTTCAAGAGCCGCGGAACGTCGCGTCCTACAATCTGGGCTTGGAGGGCCAGCGTTGCGGTCGAAATCACCACGGGCTTTTCCGAGTCCAGGGCGTGCGCAAGGGCCGGAACCAGGTAAGCCATCGACTTTCCGGTTCCGGTCCCGGCCTGCACCAAAAGGTGCTCGCCGGTTTCCATGGCGCGCACGACCTGTTTTGCCATCTCGTGCTGGCCCGGCCTGCTCTGCCCGCCCATCGAGGACACCGCAGCGTCCAACAGGGCTATGACTTGTGATTCCTCAGCCATGAATACTAAATTGCTCCACTTCCGCGGCCATGCCCTCGCGCACCTTGACCATCATGCGCGTCCCGTTTTCGGTGTGTTCGATGGCCAAGATTTCAGCCTCGGCGCCGTGGAGCTTATTGACCACGTCGCCTCGATCGTAGGGGATCATCAATTCTAGTTGGACATTGGGCCGCGGAATTGCCGCACTGATCTTCTGCAGCAGTTCTTCGATGCCGTCACCGGTGCGGGCCGAGACAATCACGTGGTTCGGCTCGCGTTGGCGCAGGCGCTCCACCACGAAGGGGTCGGCCACATCCGCCTTGTTCAACACAATGATTTCGGGGATGTTCCGGGCATCGATGTCGTTGAGCACCGTGCGCACCGCCTGGATTTGCCCTTCCGGGTCCGGGTGCGCCGCGTCGACCACGTGCAGGATCAGGTCCGCGTCCGCGATCTCCTCGAGCGTGGAACGGAACGCCTCCACGAGCTGGGTGGGAAGCGACTTGACGAAGCCCACCGTGTCGGTGAGCGTGTAGTTCAGTCCGTCGCCGGTTTCGGCCTGTCGCACCGTGGGATCCAGGGTCGCGAAGAGCGCGTTTTCCACCAGGACGCCGGCATGCGTGAGCCTGTTGAGCAGCGAGGACTTGCCCGCGTTGGTGTAACCGACGATTGCGACCGAGGGCACTTCGTTGCGCTTCCGGTTTGCCCGCTTGGCTTCCCGGGCCGGGAGCATACCCTTGATTTCCTTGCGAAGTTTGGCCATGCGGTCGCGGATGCGCCGGCGGTCCAGTTCGATCTTGGTTTCGCCAGGACCGCGGGAGCCGATGCCGCCACCTGCGGCACCCACGCGGCCACCGGCCTGGCGCGACATGGAATCGCCCCAGCCGCGCAGTCGCGGGAGAAGGTATTCAAGCTGAGCCAGTTCGACCTGGGCGCGCCCCTCATGGCTCTTGGCGTGCTGGGCGAAGATGTCCAGGATCAGCGCGGTCCGGTCGATGACCTTGACCTTCACGACGTCTTCGAGTGCACGGCGCTGCGACGGGGAGAGCTCGGAGTCGATGATGACGGTGTCGGCGCCCGTGGCGGACACGATCTCACGCAATTCCATTGCCTTGCCCGAGCCCAGGAAGGTTCCCGGGTCCGGTTTGGCACGGCGTTGCACAATGCCGTCAAGCACCTCGGAGCCGGCCGTCTCAGCCAGGGCGGCGAGTTCGCGCAGGGAGTTTTCGGCATCCTGTGCGGTGCCTTCATTCCAGATCCCGGCCAGCACCACGCGCTCGAGCCTCAGCTGGCGGTATTCGACCTCGGTGACGTCTTCGAGTTCGGTGGACAGCCCCGCGACACGGCGAAGTGCCCGGCGTTCGGCAAGATCTTCCTGTTCACCGTCGAATGACGAATGTTCACGGGTCAGGTTGCTAAGCGCCTGGGCTCGGCCCGAGAAGATTCCCTCGTGCTCGGGTGCCCCGAAATGCTTGCTCTTGTCGGCAACCGAATGGTCGCTGGCAAGGATCCTTTCAATGGCAGCCTGGATCTGTGCCTCGTCCATGTCGTTGTCGTGTGGACCGGAATGCTGTGAGTTGGTCATGTTCCCCTTTGCGTGCTGTATTCCAGAATAGTGCCCTGCGCCGACAGAAGCGCCGTATTCGTGTGCTTGATCATCATGAGATTGCATGTGTTGTCCTTGGATGGATCGTTTCGAAGGGGTCCACCGCATGCTGGGTCAATGAAGTTCGCGGGAGCCATGAAGCCGGAAACTACGGTCCGGGGTGTTTTCATTTGGTGAGACATGGCTTGGGAAGACTTTGAACTATGACTTTTCGGCGCGTGGCAGAGACCCAGATTCTTCGGCGTTGGAAGCCGTCTGGTGCGTTGAAAATGCGCAATGTGCGTCTTACAGAAAAGTCATAGGGAAAACTCTATCACTGCATGGCACGGCTCGCCTTAACGTAAATCACACCCCGAATGAGCCAATATGGGCCCACATCGCCGTGCGCGGTTTGGGATTGCGGCCTCCGGGCGGTTAACCTGCCAACATGAGCTCGGATCATTATTTCAGTGCGCAACCGGCAACTCCGGAAAAACGCCGCACCATCAGCGTCGAACTTGGCGGTGCATCCCGCAAGGTCGAAACCTCCGGCGGCATCTTCAGCCCGGACCGAATCGACAAGGGTACGGCTGTGCTCTTGGAGTCGGTTCCGGATCCTTCAACGACCGGAAACCTGCTTGACATCGGCTGTGGTTGGGGACCGATCGCCCTGAGCATGGCGCTGGCTTCCCCGGAGGCCACGGTTTACGCGGTGGACGTCAACGAGCGCAGCATCGGTTTGACGCGCGACAATGCCCGCTCGTTGGGTCTTGGGAATGTGAAGGCCTCGCTGCCCGAGGAGGTCGACCCGGCCACCACCTTCGACACCATCTGGTCGAATCCGCCCATCCGCATTGGAAAGGAAGCGCTCCACGAGCTGCTCCTGCTGTGGCTGCCGCGTCTGGCACCGGGCGGAACGGCCTGGCTCGTCGTCCAGAAGAACCTGGGCGCCGACTCGCTGCAAAAGTGGATTGGAACCGTGTTGCCCGCGTCTTGGACGGTTGAACGCACCGCGACGGACAAGGCTTTCCGCACGATCCGGATCCACCGCCCGCAGGAGTCCTAGCTTCAGACGCGCATACCCGTGCGCAAAACGTGAGGGCGTTGAACACCATGGTGTTCAACGCCCTCACGTTTTAAGTGTTTAAGCCTCGGAAATGCTGCCGCGGGCGACAAGCACCGCGGGTCCGCTGAGGAACACGTGCTCGGTACCCCCCGCACCGTGGGCAAACCGGACCCCCAACACGCCTCCGGGAACCGTGACTTCCCAGTTGGCAACGGCTTGGGCCTGGGCCCAGTGCCGCGTGGCAACGGCCGCCGCGCAGGCCCCGGTTCCGCAGGAGAGCGTTTCGCCCACGCCCCGTTCGTGCACCCGCATCCGGAGACTGCCGCGCCCGCCCTCGACGAGGGGTTCGCCGGGCAGCACGTACTCGACGTTGGTTCCGTGGGGCGGCAACGGGTCGACAACGGGGGTGGTGAAGAGATTGAGTTCCCCGAGCTCCGTCTGGCTGGCCACGGCCACAATGGTGTGCGGGTTTCCCATGCTCACGGAGACCGCTGCGCGGGGAACCGGCAGCCCCTCGGTCTGCACGACGGAGTCGAGCCCGCCCTTGCCGGCCGCGTCCGGGTAAATGAATTCCCAGGCTCCCATGTCCACCGAGTATCCATCGACAAGCCGGGTCACGGTCTTGAGACCGGCCCTGGTGCCGATGAACAGCTCGGCTCCCACCGGCAAGTCGACAAGCTTCTCGCTCACGAGGAAGTGGACAAAAACACGGACTCCGTTTCCGCACATTTCTGAGATCGAGCCGTCGGCATTGCGGTAATCCATGAACCAGCGGGCCTCCGGCTGGGTCGCGAGGATCTCACGGCCCTCCGCCAGGTTTTCGGAGGGCACTGCACGGATGAGTCCGTCGCCGCCGATCCCGCGGTGCCGGTCGCAGATCGCCGCGACCTGTACCGGGCTCAGGTCGTGTTCATTGGCGGGGTCGGAGATGAGCACGAAATCGTTTCCGGTGCCGTGCCCCTTCGCGTAGCTCAGTGGCCCCGCGACGGCCAGAAGTGACTCGCCTTGGGCGGACAGGGGTTCGGTGATGCTCATGGCTTTAAGGATACGGGCAGCGCAACTTGCTTGCGCATTTTGCTACGCCGCCCGGCGGCTTTCAGGCCGCACGGATTCGTTCGAGCACGTCACCGACCAATGAGGCGCTGAGCGGATCGAACCATTGCACGCGTTCATCGGCGTTGAACCAAGTGACCTGCCGGCGGGCGAACTGCCGGGTGGCGATCACGGTCCTCTCTGCGGCCTCGGCTTCCTCCATGGTCCCGTCGAGCACGGCAAGGAACTGTGCGTAGCCGATGGCCCGCGAGGCCGTTTTGCCCTCGCGCAGGCCTGCTGCGTCCAGGCGGCGGACTTCGTCCAGCAAGCCCAGCTCCTGCATTTTCGCCACACGCAGCTCCAGTCGCTGGTGCAACAGCGCACGATCCAAGTTCAGCCCGATCTGTACGGCCGGGGCGTGGTACTCGCGTTCCGGCATGAAGGAGCTGAACGGCTTTCCGCTGATTTCGTAAACCTCGAGAGCACGGATCATGCGCCTTTCATCGAGGTTGCGTGCGGCGGAGGCGGGATCGACCGCGGCCAGGCGCCGTGCCAGCGGTCCCGGGCCGTGCTCATGGGCCTCCAGCTCGAGGCGTTGGCGCACTTCCGGGTCGGTGGGTGGGAAATCGATTTCATCCAGTGCGGCACGCACGTAGAGGCCCGAACCGCCCACCAGGATGGGCACCGCTCCCCTGGAGCGGATTTCATCGAATGTCCGGCGCGCATCGGCCTGGAAACGGGCCACGCTGGCATCCTCCCGGACATCCATGATGTCCAGCAGGTGGTGTGGGATCCCGGCGCGTTCGGCAACGGACAGCTTGGCCGTGCCGATGTCCATGCCGCGGTAGAACTGCAGGGCGTCGGCATTGACGATTTCCCCGCCAAGTTCCCGGGCAAGCGCAATCGAGAGGTCCGATTTACCCGTCCCGGTTGGTCCAATCACGGCGATTACCGGGAGAGTCATGTGCAACGACTACTTTCTGGTGGGCAGCAGTGGCATGCCTAGGGATACGCCCTTGGTGCCGGAGGGACCCGTGGCGGGTGCGCCACAGGAGTCAGCTTGTGCGCGGTCCCATGCGTCGCCGGCTCGCGAGCGGCGAACCGAGTACTCAGCCAGGCTCGCCGGGTCGGAGACCAGGTGGAAGGCCGCCGCCTCGGTGATCGGGATGGTCACCAGGTCGCCCGGGCGAGGGGTTTCCCCGCTCGCCGGAATCGAGAAGTGCACAAGCCGCTGGTCGGTGGAGCGTCCGCTGAGCCGCTGGGTTTCCGCGGCTTTCTTGCCCGACTGGGCGGTGACCATGACCTCGACGGTCCGGCCGACCTGCTTGGCGTTTTCCTCGGCACAGATCCGGTCCTGGAGCGCGGTCAGGCGTTCGTAGCGTTCCTGCACCACGGCCTTGGGCAGCTGGTGTTCCAGCTCGGCGGCGGGGGTACCGGGGCGCTTGGAATACTGGAAAGTGAAGGCGCTGGCAAAGCGCGATGCGGCAACAACGTCAAGGGTCGCCTGGAAATCCTCCTCGGTTTCCCCGGGGAAGCCGACGATGATGTCGGTCGTGATCGCGGCATGCGGGATATTCTCGCGCACCTTCTCGAGGATGCCCAGGAACTTCTTGGACCGGTACGAGCGGCGCATTTCCTTGAGCACCTTGTCGGAGCCGGACTGCAGGGGCATGTGAAGTTGCGGCATGACGTTCGGCGTCTCGGCCATCGCTTCGATGACATCGTCGGTGAACGCGGCGGGATGCGGGCTGGTGAAACGGACGCGTTCCAGCCCCTCGATCCCGCCGCAGGCACGCAACAGCTTGCCGAAAGCCAGCCGGTCCCCGAACTCGACGCCGTAGGAGTTCACGTTCTGTCCCAGCAGGGTCACTTCGATGACGCCGTCGGCGACAAGGGCCTCGATTTCGGCCAGGATTTCCCCCGGGCGGCGGTCGCGTTCCTTGCCGCGCAGCGACGGCACGATGCAGAACGTGCAGGTGTTGTTGCAGCCCACGGAAATCGAGACCCAGCCCGAATGCACCGAGTCCCGCTTGGTCGGCAGCGTGGAGGGGAATACCTCCAGGGACTCAAGGATTTCCAGTTGGGCCTTGTTGTTGTGGCGGGCCCGGTCCAGCAGCGCCGGCAGCGAGCCGACGTTGTGGGTGCCGAAGACGACATCCACCCAGGGTGCCTTGCGAAGAATCGTTTCGCGGTCTTTCTGCGCCAAACAGCCGCCGACGGCAATCTGCATGTCCGGGTGCTTTTCCTTGACCTGTGCCAGCAGGCCAAGGTTTCCGTACAGCTTGTTGTCGGCGTTTTCACGCACCGCACAGGTATTGAAGACCACGACGTCTGCGGTGCCGTCACCGGGCTGTTGCGGGACAAGCCCCGTGGATTCCAGCAGGCCCGAGAGCCGCTCCGAATCGTGTACGTTCATCTGGCAGCCGTATGTTCGCACCTCGTATGTGCGCAATGGACCAGCTGGTTTTCTTTCGGTGGAAGTAGAAATGCTCACAGTCACCTTCCTAGGGTACCCAATCTTCATCAGCCCAAGCCGGAGCGGCTTGCCCTAGTAAGGTTCTTGGCCGTAGTGCTCTTCCCACGCCTCGTTGGCGATGCGGAATGCCATCGACGGGGAATACCCTTTGCGGGCCAGCATGCCCACGAGCCTGCGGACGCTCTTGTCCTTGTCCACGCCCATGGACGGGGCCCGCAGCTTTCGATCCACCAGGTCTTTGGCCGTGGCTTCCTCGGACTCTTCGTCTAGTTGCTCCAGGGCGTTCTCCGCCATGTCACCCTCGATGCCTTTGCCGCGCAGTTCGCGCCTGATGGCGGAACGGGCGAGTCCGCGGCTGCGGGCGCGCGCCCGCACCCAGCTTTCGGCAAACGAATTGTCGTCCACCAGCTGGATCTCTTCGAAGCGGTCGAGCAGCTCTTCGGCGATACGAACCGGGATTTCCTTTTCCAGCAGCTTTTTCAGCAGCTGCGCCCGGCTCTTTGATGACGCGGTGAGCTGGCGCAGGAGGATCGCACGTCCCTTGGTTGCGTACTGCTCGTCGCTCAGCTCGACGGGTTCGGCCGCGGGCCTTTCCCTTTTGGTGCCGGTCGAACGCGCGGTGCCGTTGCGGGAGCCACGGGTGCCACGGGATGCCGAATCGCCTCGCGGGCCGGTGCGCTTGCTGCGTCCGGCATAGGCTTGGCGTTCACCGAATTTCTTCTCCGGTTCCGGCGGCCCTGGGGCGAGGTCGGCCGGCGGGGCCTCAAACGCAACGGGCGTTTGCGCCCATTGCGGCATTTCGTCAGGCGTTCCCCATTCGGAATTGCCGTCGGCTGGAAACGACCAAAGCGGTCGTTCGGAACCCTGTGGGGTACCGGACGAACCGCCCTGGTGCTGTTTGGAACTCACGAAACTAGGAATCCTTGACGATGCGCAACGTATCTTCCCCGTCGTCGCTGGCGACCTGGCCAATCCCCAGCTTTTCGAGGATCTGACGTTCAAGTTCGTTGGCTAGGTCGGGATTGTCACGCAGGAACTTCCGCGCGTTTTCCTTGCCCTGGCCGAGCTGGTCGCCGTCGTAGGTGAACCATGCGCCCGACTTCTTGACGAAGCCCTGCTCCACACCGATATCGATGAGGCTTCCCTCTCGGGAAATACCCAGACCGTAGATGATGTCGAATTCGGCTTGCTTGAAGGGCGGAGCCATCTTGTTCTTGACGATCTTGGCACGTGTGCGGTTACCAACCGGGTTGGTGCCTTCCTTCAAGGTTTCGATGCGGCGAACGTCGATTCGGACCGAGGCGTAGAACTTCAGTGCCTTACCGCCGGTCGTGGTTTCCGGGCTACCGAACATCACACCGATTTTTTCGCGCAGCTGGTTGATGAAGATCGCAGTGGTGCGCGTTTGGCTCAGCCGACCCGTGATCTTTCGCAGTGCCTGGCTCATCAAACGGGCCTGCAAGCCGACATGGCTGTCGCCCATCTCGCCTTCGATTTCGGCGCGTGGAACCAATGCAGCCACGGAGTCGATCACGATGATGTCGATGGAGCCGGAGCCCACGAGCATGTCCATGATTTCCAGGGCCTGCTCACCGGTGTCCGGCTGGGACACCAGAAGGGCATCGGTGTCCACACCAAGCTTCTTGGCGTACTCGGGGTCCAAGGCGTGTTCGGCGTCGATGAATGCGGCAATGCCGCCGAGCTTCTGGGCACTGGCAACGGCGTGCAGCGCAACAGTGGTCTTACCCGAGGATTCAGGGCCGTAGATCTCCACGACTCGTCCACGGGGAAGCCCGCCGATACCCAGCGCAATATCCAATGCGACCGATCCGGTGGGAATGGTGGCAATAGGCGCACGAGTGTCGTCGCCCAAGCGCATGACGGATCCCTTGCCGAATTGCTTATCAATCTGTGCAAGTGCAGCTTCGAGGGCCTTCTCGCGATTGTTACCTGCGGCCATCATTCACCTCGGTTGTTAGGGCCATATTGGCCAATACTCTTTGTCTGTCCACGAGCGTACGACTACTGGCCGACACTTTGGTATTCGGGTGTTCAAGCTGTGGAAAACCGGCGACGGCAGCCCAACTAACTTTCACCATGAACAATACACTCTTCCGAACAGATATTCGAACATTGAGAGCGGGTGTCCCCGAACATCTACTGCTCCTTGGGCGGAAGGTCCTTGCCGAGGCGCCGCTCAGGCGGCACATCCTGTATGTTGCAGATGGCCAGCCACACCGCCCTGGGCGGGGTGCCGCGGTTCAGCGCGTCCACGGCCGTTACCCCGCCAACCTCGGCCAGCACTAGGCTGGAAGCCAGCGTGCGGGAATAGCCCGCACCAAATTCGTCATCCATCAGACGCCAGAAATCACTCAATCGCACTGGGCAATTGTGCCATGTGCTGCCCCGCGCCCGCTGTGCGCCGGATTGCGGCCGGGATTAAAAGACTTGGCCTCCGGGTCCCCGCTCGAAAGCCGGGACCCGGAGGCCAAATGTCATCCCCTGGGGCACACATCCACCCGAGGTCTAAAAACGTTGGTTAGTGGCTCGGTGCAAGGCGCTTGCCGAGGTCCCCTGCGAATTCGCTGGTGAGATCCACGGGAACGGTGTCCGGGATGGTGATGCCTTCGGCGATGGCCACGCGGTCGCTGACTTCGCGAAGCATCAGCGAAAGCGGAACCTCCAAGGCGCTGCAGATCGAGGAGAGCAGTTCGGACGAAGCTTCCTTCTGTCCGCGTTCGACCTCGGAAAGGTATCCAAGGGAAACACGAGCGCTGTGGGAAACTTCACGCAGGGTACGGCCCTGACGTTGACGAACGTCGCGGAGGACGTCACCGATTTCGTGTCGTAGGACTACCATCTTGCGCTCCTCTTTTTCGCGGCGGACCTCGCTCTGTAGGCCCACATCACGCCAACGGACCACACCGTTTACCGATACTGGTTGCTTGACCATGTGCATTGCCTTTGTTCTCCGGTCCTATTGCCTTTGTGGGGCGATCGGTGCGGACACTTGATGTGCCCGTCATGGGGTACAACTACGAATAATCGTAGTTTGTTCCCACGACCCCCACCCTATCCAGAGCCGGGGTCGATTTTCCACAACATTCTTGATTGGGTCAACAACTATGTCACAAACCGCATCGATAGCTACATTGCCCCATCAACCTGAGTGGCAACTGAGCGAATCGTGGAAATGAGCAGTGTTAAGGCTGCGCTGGTGGCTTCACCTCTGATCCGTGCCCGATCTCCCTGAAAATGATACTCGGCATATCCGCTTCCGTCGGGATGGGCAAAGCCCAGGAAAACCGTACCCACCGTCTTTCCGTCGTGGGAATCCGGGCCGGCAACCCCGGTGGCCGAAACCGCGACGTCGCTGAGGCAGCATGCCCTGACGCCCACCGCCATCTGGCGGGCCACCTCGCCGTCGACCGATCCCACGGACTTCAGCAGGTCCCGGTCGACCGACAGCACGCTCGCCTTGACCTCGCTGCTGTAGCTCACGACCCCGCCCTGCAGCACCGCCGAGGCGCCGGGCACCTCTGCCAGCGTCGCGGCAATCAGGCCGGCGGTCAGGGACTCGGCCGTGGCCAGGGTCAAACCCGCCTCAAGCGCACCCGCGATGACTTCGCGGGCCAACTCGTTGCCCGTTGCCTGTTGGGGTTGTGTATCCATGGACGTTGCTCCGGCTTCCGCTTAGGCCTTGGACCCGGGGTTTGCCAGGTGCTGCGCGCGCAACTGCCATGCCTTGACGAGGTAGTCGACGCCGGTGACCAGGGTGACGATCAGGGCCAGCCACATCACGGCTACCGCCACGACGCCCAGCCAGGCCACGGTGTGGGTCCACGGCAACAGGTAGAGCAGGATTGCCACGGCCTGCAGCACCGTCTTGAGCTTGCCGCCCTTCGAGGCCGCCATCACGCCGTAGCGGATGACAACAAAGCGCATGAGCGTGATGCCCCATTCGCGCACCAGGATGACCACCGTGATCCACCACGGCAGCTCCCCTAGTATGGAGAGCAGCACCAGGGCCGAGCCCGTGAGCAGCTTGTCCGCGATGGGGTCGGCGATCTTGCCGAAGTTGGTGACCAACCCGCGGCTGCGCGCCAGGTCCCCGTCGAGCTTGTCGGTGTAGATGGCCAGCGCGAAGAGCCCGAAGGCCACCCAGCGCTGCCAGCCGTACTGCTGATCGTCGGCCAGCAACGCCCAGATGAAAAACGGGACCATGACAATGCGCAACGTGGTGAGCACGTTGGCGATGTTCAGGTTCGGAACGGGCTTCTGGGCTGGGATTTCCGGGGAATCACTCACGTCTCTAGGTTACCTTCCGGTGAGGTTCCAGGCGTCTTCAGAGCCATCGTCGTCCGCGCCGTCGTGGTAGTCGACTGCCTGGACGTACCCGTCGAGGTCCTCCGCCACCAGGTCCGTTCCGTAGTGGTTGGCGTTGGCATTCTCCGCCAGCGCAGCTTCCTGGGCGGTCGGGACGACGTCGTCAACCGGGCTGTCGTCCCCGCGCATCGCGGCAAGCACCGCGGGCAGGTCGTCGGGCTTGACCAGCACGTCGCGGGCCTTGGAGCCCTCGGACGGGCCGACGACGCCGCGGGATTCGAGCAGGTCCATGAGGCGGCCGGCCTTCGCGAAGCCGACGCGCAGCTTGCGCTGCAGCATCGAGGTGGATCCGAACTGTGTGGTGACAACCAGTTCGGTGGCCTGCAGCAGCAGCTCCAGGTCGTCTCCGATGTCGTCGTCGATCTGCTTCTTGGGCGCCTCGGCGGCGACGTCGCTGCGGTACTCGGCCTTCAGCTGGCCCTTGACGTGCTCGACGACCGAGTGGATCTCCGACTCGGTGACCCAGGCACCCTGCACGCGCATGGGCTTGGAGGTGCCCATGGGCAGGAAGAGCGCGTCGCCCTGGCCCAGCAGCTTTTCCGCGCCGGGCTGGTCGAGCACCACGCGGGAGTCGGTGACCGAGGAGGTCGCGAACGCCATGCGGGAAGGCACGTTGGCCTTGATCAGGCCGGTGACCACGTCGACGGACGGGCGCTGGGTGGCGAGCACCAGGTGGATGCCGGCGGCACGCGCCAGCTGGGTGATGCGCACGATCGAGTCCTCGACGTCGCGCGGGGCGACCATCATCAGGTCGGCGAGCTCGTCGACGATGACCAGCAGGTACGGGTAGGGCTTCAGGATGCGCTTGGAACCCTCGGGCACCACGACCTTGCCGTTTTTCACCGCCTTGTTGAAGTCGTCCACGTGCTTGAAGCCGAAGTTGGCGAGGTCGTCGTAGCGGGTGTCCATCTCCTTGACCACCCACTGCAGCGCCTCGGCGGCCTTCTTGGGGTTGGTGATGATCGGGGTGATCAGGTGCGGCACGCCCTCGTAGGCGGTGAGTTCCACGCGCTTGGGGTCGACCATGACCATGCGGACCTCGTCGGGGGTGGCGCGCATCAGGATCGAGGTGATCATCGAGTTCACGAACGAGGACTTGCCCGCGCCGGTGGCACCGGCCACCAGCAGGTGCGGCATCTTGGCAAGGTTGGCGACCACGAAGCCGCCCTCCACGTCCTTGCCCACGCCCATGACCATCGGGTGGTCGGTCTTGCGGGCGTTGTGGCTGCGCAGCACGTCTCCCAGCACCACGATTTCCTTGTCCGCGTTGGGGATCTCGATGCCGATCGCGGACTTGCCCGGGATCGGGGACAGGATGCGCACGTCGGAGGAGGCCACTGCGTAGGAGATGTTCTTGGACAGCGCGGTGACGCGCTCAACCTTGGTGCCCGGGGCGAGTTCGATCTCGTAGCGGGTGACCGTAGGGCCGCGGGAGAACCCGGTGACCTTGGCGTCGACCTTGAACTGGGTGAGGGTGTCGGTGAGCGCGGCGACCACCGCGTCGTTGGCCTCCGAGCGTTCCTTGGACGGCGGGCCCGCCGGCAGGAAGTCGGAGGAGGGCAGCGTGTAGGTGACGTCCCCGGAGAGCTGGAGCTGTTCGGTGCGCGCCGGGATCGGCGGCAGCGGGGCCGCGGGCGGGCGCGAGGGCACCAGCGGCACGGCGGTGGTTGCCACGTCGTCGGCATCGAAATTCGTCAGGTCGATCGCGCTCATCGCCTGGGTGTCTGCCTCGGGCTCCTGGCCCAGGCCGACCTGTTCCATGATGGCGGCCATGTCGCGTTCGGCCTTGGTGGGCCGGCGCACGCCGGGGCGGATGGACGGTTCCGGGTACTCGGGCTCGACCGATTCGTCGTAGAGGTCCACCGACGGGTCCTGGGCCAGCGGCAGGCCGTGGTCGTCGGTGATGACGGCCTTGTCGTAGGCGACGTCCCCGGTGTACCCGGCGAGGTCCTCCGTTGAATCCAGCGCGTCCGCGTCGCGGTCCTTGCCGAAGAGCCGCGTCTTCTTCCGCGGTTTCTTGGGCGCCGGCAGTTCGTCGTAGAGGTAGGACTGGTCGTGTTCCTCGGCGTCGAGCTTCACGCCGCGGCGGGTGGGGGCCGGGGCCTCGTCCGGGGCCTGGCCCATGAGCTTGTCGTAGCCCTCGCGGATGCGGGCGGGGACCTGCTTGAGCGGGGTGGCGGTGAGGATCATCAGGCTCAACAGCGCGAGCGCTATCATGGCCACCATGGTGCCGGGGGCCTTGATGAGCCCGGCCAGCGGGACCGTGGCCAGGGCCCCGAGCACGCCGCCGGCGGCCCAGAGTTCGTCGAAGGGGGCGTTCAGCGCCGGGATGCCGCCGACCACGTGGGCGATGCCGGCCCCGGCCACGGTGAGCAGCGCCAGGCCGATGCCCACCCGGTTGTTGGCGCGGTGTTCCTCCGGCCAGCGGAAGAGCCTGACGGCGCCGACCAGCAGGATCGGCGGCATGAAGGCCGCCATGAAGCCGAAGGTACCCCCGGCCACCGAGTGCACGAACGTGCCGTACCAGCCCACCCCGCGCAGCCCCCACCATTCGACCGAGGCAATGACCATGGCCAGGATGACAAGGAACAGCCCGGTGCCGTCGCGGCGCACCTCGTAGGGAGGGTGCACGTCGCGGCCGATCTTGCGGAACGCGCCTGCCACCACCCGGGCGATGCCCATCCAGGCCGAACGGATCATGCGCACGGGCAGCGGGAAATCGTGCACGGGCGAAGCGGGTGCGCTCTTTGCTGTCTTGGTGCTCTTGGATCGTGACCCGGTGCCGCTCGAGGAGCGGGCAGGGGCCTTCGAGTTGCCGGAGGGAGTGCGGGTGGCCATGATTGCAAGGCTACCGTGGATCGGGCGGGGCGGCCCGGATTTACACGCACAAAAGCCCCCGGAACCCGCGCGTTCGGCGCGGGTTCCGGGGGCTTTTGAGAGCCAATGTGAGGTATTGAACTACCCCGCGTTCGTCTCCTAGGCCTCCAGGACCACGGGCACGATCATCGGCTTGCGGCGCAGCTTGCGCGAAACCCATGAACCGATGACGCGGCGGACGATCTGCTGCAGCTGGTGGGTGGTGTGCGTCGGGTTGTTGCGCACTGCATCCTCGATGGCTTCGGCGATCTTCGGCTTGATCTCGTCAAAGACGTTGTCGTCCTCGGCCACGCCGCGGGCGTGGATCTCGGGGCCGGAAATCAGCTTGCCGGACTGGCGGTTGATCACGGAGATCACCGAGATGAAGCCCTCCTCGGCCAGCGTGACGCGGTCCTTGAGGTCCTCGTCGGTGATGGTGCCGACCTTGGAGCCGTCCACATACACGAAGCCGCAATCGACCTGGCCGACGAGCTTCGCCACGCCGTCCTTGAGGTCGACGACGGAGCCGTCCTCGGTGAGCAGCACGTTCTGGGCCGGGACACCGGACTGCGCCGCAAGGCGCGCGTTGGCGATCAGGTGGCGGGTCTCACCGTGCACCGGCATGACGTTCAGCGGCTGCAGGATGTTGTAGCAGTACAGCAGCTCGCCGGCAGATGCGTGGCCGGAGACGTGCACCTTGGCCATGCCCTTGTGGATGACGTCGGCGCCCAGGCGCATCAGGCCGTTGATCACGCGGAACACCGAGTTCTCGTTGCCCGGGATCAGCGAGGAGGCCAAGATGACGGTGTCGCCCGGGCCCACCTGGATGCGGTGGTCGCCGGTGGCCATGCGGGAGAGCGCGGCCATCGGCTCGCCCTGCGAACCGGTGGACATCAACACGACCTTGTTGTCAGGCAGTTTGTCCACGTTCTTCATGTCCACCAGGATTCCCGGCGGTATGTGCAGGTAGCCGAGCTTCTCGGCGATGGTCATGTTGCGGACCATCGAGCGGCCGATGAAGGCCACCTTGCGCCCGTGGACCTGTGCGGCGTCGATGACCTGCTGCACGCGGTGCATGTGTGAGGAGAACGATGCGACGATGATGCGCTTGCGCGCGCGGCCGAACAGGCCCTCGAGCACCGGACCGATTTCCTTTTCCGCGGTGGTGAAGCCGGGGACGTCCGCGTTGGTCGAGTCGGGCATGAACAAGTCGACGCCCTCGTCAGCCAGGCGCGCGAAGTGGCGCAGGTCGGTGATGCGGCCATCAAGCGGCAGCTGGTCCATCTTGAAGTCGCCGGTGTGCAGCACGTTGCCGGCATCCGTGCGGATGAACACGGCAAGTGCGTCCGGGATCGAGTGGTTGACGGCAACGAATTCGGTCTCGAACGGGCCGAAGGTCTCCACGTCGCCCTCGACAACCTGGCGCAGCACCGGCTTGATGCGGTGCTCCTCCAGCTTGGCCGAGATCAGCGCGAGGGTCAGCCGCGAGCCGATCAGCGGGATGTCCCCGCGCAGGCGCAACAGGTACGGAACGGCACCGATGTGGTCCTCGTGGCCGTGCGTGAGCACGAGCCCGACGACGTCATCGAGGCGGTCCTTGATGTAGCTGAAATCGGGCAGGATGACATCGACGCCCGGCTGGTGCTCCTCGGGGAAGAGCAGTCCACAGTCGACGATCAGCAGCTTGCCGTCGATTTCGAAGACGGCCATGTTCCGCCCGATCTCACCCAGGCCACCGAGCGGCACGATGCGCAAGGTGCCCTGTTGGAGCTTGGGCGGCAAGGAGTGGAGCACCGGTTCGGTGACCCCAACGGAAGATTCGGTCATGAATTGCTTACCTTTCTAGAGCTCCCATCCGCCCTCGCGCAAATCGGTGCGGATGGAATCGAGTTCCGCTTCCGACGGAGCCACAAGTGGCAGCCGGACAACGGTGTTCGGCAGGACACCCTGCCAGTGAAGAATGTGTTTTGCCGAGACGGCGCCCTGGATGTGGCTCATCACGGCGCGCTGGATCGGGTCCAGGGCAAAGTGGGTGGCGCGGGCCGTGGCCAGGTCGCCCGCGAGCATGGCGTCGACCAGGATGCGGTACTGGGCCGCGGCGATGTGCGCGGTCACCGAGACGACGCCCACGGCGCCGGCTGCCATCAGTGGCAGGGTCAGTCCGTCGTCGCCCGAGTAGACGTCGAGGTCGGTGGCGCCCAGCACCGTGGTGGTCGACTGGTAGTCGGCCTTCGCGTCCTTCAGCGCCACGATGTTCTGGTGCTTGGACAGCTCGATGATGGTTTCGGGTTCGATCGGGATGCCCGCGCGGCCGGGGATGTCATAGAGCATGACGGGCAGGTCGGTGGCGGAGGCGACGGCCTCGAAGTGGGCCTTGACGCCGGCCTGCGACGGCTTGTTGTAGTACGGGGTGACGAGCAGCAGTCCGTCGATGCCTCCCAGTGCGGCGGCGCGCTGGGAGAGGCTGATGGAGTGGCGGGTGTCGTTGGTGCCGGTTCCGGCGATGATCTTGGCGCGGTCGCCCACGGCGTCGCGCACGGCCGCGAACATGGCGAGGTTTTCCTCGTCGGTCAGCGTCGAGGTTTCGCCGGTGGTGCCGGTGACCACCAGGCCGTCGCAGCCGTCGTCGACAAGCTTGTTCGCCAGCTTGGCGGTTGCTTCGTAGTCGACCTCCCCGTTGTCCTTGAAGGGGGTCACCATGGCGGTGAGCACCGTTCCCAGGGTGTAATTCGGACGTGGGGTATTCAACGCAGATTCAGCCATGACATCAACGTTACACTTTGCGCGCCCCAAGGGTTCATTCGGCGCCAGGCAATAGGCTGTAACAATGACCGAAACTTCGTCCCGGGGAGCCAAGGCCGGAAGCCGCGGTTCACGCCCCGCAGGTGGATCACCACGCATCCTCGGCGTGGACCTGGCCAGGGCCCTCGCGCTCATTGGCATGATGGCCGTGCATATCCTGCCGCTGCGGGTGGCCCTCGCCGGCGACGGGTTTGCCCCGTCCTGGGCCGCCACCCTCTTTTCTGGACGGGCCTCCGCCCTGTTCGTGCTGCTTGCCGGCGTTGGCCTGGCGCTGCTCACCGGCGGCGCCGCGGGCCCGGCCGCGAGCAGGCTCGGCGCCCTGCGGCGCAGCGTGCTCATCCGGGCCTGGCTGATCGCCCTGATCGGCTTTGGCCTCGCTGCCCTGGACACGAACGTCGCGGTCATCCTGGTGCACTACGCGCTGCTTTTCATTGCCGCTGTCCCGTTCCTGAACATGCGCCGGCGGACGCTGGCCTGGTGGGCCGCCGGCTGGCTGCTGCTCTCCCCCTTGCTTTATTACGTGCTGCGCCCGTGGGTCGAGGGGGTCATGGATCCGTTCAGGTTGGGCAACTCCCCCGGTTTCACGGACCTTGCGACCCCGCTGGTGTTCGCGGCGGACGTTTTTCTCACCGGCTACTACCCGTTGCTGGTGTGGTTCGGTTTCCTGCTCACCGGCCTGTTTGTCGGCCGTCTGGCCCTCTCCCGGCCACCGGTGGCGCTGGGCCTGCTGGTTGCGGGCTCGGCGATGGCCGTGGGATCAAAGCTTGCCTCCGAGCGGCTGCTGGAGCTCCCCGGGGCCCTCAAGTCGCTTCGGTCGGCAACGGAGCTCAATGCCAATGGCCTAGAGGTTGCCCTGGCGACCGGCCAACGGCTGGACGGTGCCATGGACACACCCTGGTTCCTGGCCATCTCCACACCGCACAGCGGCGCACCGCTGGACGTCCTGCATGTGACGGGCTGCGCGTTGGTGGTCCTCGGTGCGGCCCAACTCCTGTGCATGGCGTTCACCGCGCTGCTGGGCGGCGTGGGCGAGATGCTGCTGTGGCCGTTGACCGGAGCCGGTGCCGCAACCCTCACCATTTACGCAGGGCATTTGGTGGCGCTGGATCTTTTCAGCGATGTTTCGGCTCCCCTGCCGAGGAACGTGTTGTTCGTCATCTACGTCGTGGCCGCCCTGTTGCTGGGGCTGCTGCTGAAGTTCATGGGGCGCCGCGGCCCGCTAGAGGCGTTGGTTCACGGCGTTTCAACGACGCTTTCCCGCAGCAAATAAGCCCTGCTACGGTCCGCCGACCAGTGTGACGATGAAGATGAGCGCTGGAATCAATGCGATGCCCCAGACACCGGAGGCCACCATCCACCCCGGGCTGTCTTGCCGCGCGGCAAGGAACGCCCCGGCCAGCCCCAGTACGGCGGGCGAGGCAAGGAGCCACGGGGAGCGCGGGCTTCCGGAACCTGCCCAATCCGGCAGGAGCAGCGTGATGGCAAGTGCCGCGGCCATGAGTGTCCACGTGGCGACGGGTTGTTTGGACTTGCCTGCCGTCTGTTCCATCGATCCCATGTGTCGATTCTTCCACGGCTTCCCGCCGTGCCCGGCTAACCGTCGATGAGCATCGACCGCAATGATTCGCTCACCGCCGCCGGCACCTTGAGCATGTCAAGGACGTCCCGCGCATTCACCGCCACGTCGCGAACGATGGCGGTCTTGCCGCCGAGCCAGACCTCGACCTCTTCCGGCGACCACTCTGCCTGGCGATCCACTGTCGGCGAGTGGTGCGCAGCCCCTGCCATGGCGCGGACCGATGCGGCATAGTCGCCGGCAACTGCGTCGGGATCGACCCCGGCATTGCCCAGCAGCAACGCGCAGATCATTCCGGTGCGGTCGCGTCCGGCGCTGCAGTGGACCAGCACGCCCGGCTCGGCGGACGCAATGGCCTCGAACGTTGCCCGCACCAGGTGGGGTTGCAGGCGCCAGTTGTGGCTCCAGTATTCCGGTGAATCGAGGATCGGGAAGCAGGCCTCCCGGAATGCCGGATCCGTCTGGTCCTCCGTCGGCGCATTCACGATCGCAAGGTCCCCGAACGCCTGCGCGGCAACCACGGGATCCGAGTCCCGCACGCCGACCTCATAGGGGCAGCGCAGGTCCACGACCGAGGAAATCCCCCACGCACGCGCCTCGGCCCAGCCCGCACTCGTCAGGCGCTCACGACGGGGCCCGCGCGCAATCCGGCCGTACACTGTGACCCCGTCCCGGGCGAGCGGAGCCGGCATCCCGCCCAGGTCCCGGGCGTTGACGTAACCGTCCCAGGCAAGCCCTGTCATCCAACCACCAACGCACCATTGACCATCCGCGCCGGATGGGCCGCCTTCACCCACTCGCGTTTCAGTGGGCCGTAGACGTGCGGGTACAGCTCGCCGTCGCCGCCGTCCTCGTGCCTGATCTCGATTCCGGCGGCCTCGATGGCGGGACCGTCGAGTTCCAGCACCACCAGCTGCCCGGGATAGTCCGCGTAGATGAACCCGGCAACCACGGGAAGCTGCTCCTGCGAGGAACAGTGGATGAACCCGACGTCCTCGAGGCTCGCGCCGCGGGTCGATCGGCTGTACACGCCGGATTTCTTCGCTTGGAGCCAGTGTTCGGTCTCGGCCAGGTGCAGGATCCTTGTCATGCCCCCAGCATATGAGGGAGCGGCAACGGGAAAGCACCTTGCCACGCCGCGGTTGTTGATCCTTCGCCAACGGTCCGGCGGCCAATCCCGCCGCAGGTTGTCCCGCACTCCTTGGCAACCGTCCTCAGGCGCGGCCGGTGTCAGCGCAGCGGGAAGCTGGAGGGGAAGAGTTCGTTCGTCGGGCGCTTCCTGAAGTCGCTGAGGCTGAAGGAGGCCATGTACTTTTCCAGGAAGCGCTGGGCGCGCCCGGCGTAGGAGCCGGTCTCGACGGTCACGATCCGTTTGTCTTCCACGACGGTCCGCCCGGCGACCACCACCCGGGTCACGTCACGGCCGTCGCAGTTCATGACCAGCGTGCGGACCGGGTCCCCGTGCGGCCCGATGTGGGTCCCGCCCAGGTCCAGCACGAAGTAGTCGGCCTGGGCGCCGGCGGCCAGCCGTCCCAGGTCGTCGCGGCCCAGCGCGGCCGCGGGGTCCAGGGTCGCGGCCCGGTAGAGGTCCTCGGACTGGGCACTGGTCCGGTCCCCGGTGCTCGCCTTGGTCATTCCCATGGCCAGGTCCATGGCGCGGATCATGTTCGGCGGGGCCGAATCGGTGCCCAGCACCACGCGGACGCCCTTGGCCCGGTACGCATCGAAGTCCTCCAGGCAGACCCCGTAGTGGGCGGTGGGGATCGGGCAGAAGATCACGGTGGTCCCGTGCTCGGCCAGGATCTTGACGTCGTCGCCCTGCCCGAAGTGCCCGGGCATGTGGCGGTGCCCGGGCACCGTCCAGGCGTGCGGGACGAAGGTCTTCTCCTTCAGGAACCCGATCGACTCGAGGTACGGGATGGGGCGCAGCCCGGTGCGGGCGAGAATTTCCCCGACCTCGAACAGGCCCTGGGCCGCGTGCAGGCGGACCGGGACCCCGAGCTCGTCGGCGGCGGCACGCGTCATTTTCAGCGTCCGCTCGGTCTGCGTCTCGATGCGCGCCGGCAGCAGCGCGGTGCGGATCAGCCCGCCGGCGGTGTCCTCGTGGTCCCGGCAGAATTGGATCGCCTGCGCCAGGCCGTCCAGCCCCTTCGCCTCGTCCTCGTGGAGCAGCGTGGCGGTGCCGTCGGTGTAGGGGACGTGGGTGCGGTAGCTGGGGCCCAGGTAGGCGCGCAGCCCGATCCCGGTCACGGCCGCGGCCAACTGCGCCGCGTCGGCATAGTCCTCGCACCAGGGCTTGTAGGTCTCCGCGGCGATCGGCATGATCGTGGTGATGCCGTTGCGCACCAGCTGGCTGAGCGCAAACTGCCGCCGGAAGAGTTCTTCCTCTTCGGTGAACACCGGTCCGTGGCCGGCCAGGTACTCCTGGGACCAGGCCAGGCCCAGCCGGCTATCGCCCGTGGGCCACGAGTCGAAGATCGCGTGGTCGATGTCCGCCAGGGCGTTCAGGTCGATGAACCCGGGCGAGACGATGGCGTGGCCCGCGTCGATTTCCACATCAACGCGCCCCTCGTAGCCGCGGCCCACAAAGACGACGACGTCGTCCTCGTGCACCAACTCCCCCCTGGGCCAGATGCAGTGGTCCCCGTCCGCGTAGCCGATGACGAATGCCGCCCTGACCCGGGTGATACGACCCAATTTCTGCTCCCTCATGTTGGTACGTGTTGGTACGTGCGGCAATGCCGCGATCGCCCGTTTGCCCTGCTTCTTGTTCTTGTTCTTGTTCTTGTTCTTGCAGTTGCAGTTGCAGTTGCTACATGGAAGGCCCAACGGCCGGCGGGCCCCGCCGGCCAATGGATCGTGCGGCGGCCGGTGCTTAGCGGCTGCGTTCCACGGAAAGGACCTTCAGCCCGTCGGCAACAACGCGCCCGTCGTGGATGACGGTGCGGTCGGTGCCCCGGTCCATCACCGTGGAGGCGATGGTCTCGCCGTCGACCAGCACCAGGTCGGCGCGGTCGCCCACGGCAACGCCCGGGCGGTCGGCCACGGAGGCCAGGCGCGGCACGTCGTGGTCCATGATCGAGGCGCCGCCGATGGTCGCCACGGCCAGGGAGTGTTCGATCAGCTCGTCCTTGCGGAAACCGTTGACGAAGGCCAGTTGCCAGGTCCGGTCCAGCAGGTCGCAGTTGCCGTACGGGCTCCAGTAGTCCCGCTGCCCGTCCTCGCCCAGCCCGAAGCGCACCCCGGCCTCGGCCAGGTCCACCATCGGCAAGTGGTTGGAGGTGCTCGGCGCCACCGACGTCAGCGAGATGTCCAGTTCGGCGAACGTGTCGATCAGCCGGCGGCTGGTTGCGGCATTGACGCTGCCCAGCTCGTAGGCGTGCGAGAGGTTGACCTTGCCCTGCATGCCCAGGGCCCGGGTGCGCTCGGCGATCAGGTCGGCCGAAAAGACCCCCTGGGTGCCGGCTTCGTGCAGGTGGATGTCCACCTCGACCTGGTACTTCTCGGCCAGCCCGAACACCACGTCCAGGTGGCGCACCGGGTCCCGTTCCAACTCGCAGGGGTCGATGCCGCCCATGACGTCGGCGCCCGCCCGCAGCGCGTCCTCCAGGTACCTCTCGGTGCCCGGTTCCAGCAGGATCCCTGCCTGTGGGAACACCATGATCTGCACGTCGGCCTGGTCGGCGAATTTTTCCTTCGCCGCCACGACGGCCTCGTACTTCTCGAGCTTGCAGTCGACATCCACCTGGGCGAACGAGCGCACCCGGGTGGTGCCGCGGGCGATCATGCGCTCCAGCGTTTCGGCCACGCGTTCTTCCAACCCGGTTTCGGCGTCCCGCCAGTGCTCGCGGTCATTGCTCATCATGCCCCACACCCCGGGGCGGCCCGTGTGCTTGCGGAACGGCAGGCCGATGCGGGTCGAGTCCAGGTGCACGTGCACGTCGGAGAACGAGGGAATCAGGATCCGGCTACGTCCCTCGACGTCCTCCGCGCCAAGCTCGCGGGTCGGGTCGTGCTCGGTGATCGCGGCGATCTTGCCGTCCTCGATCAGGATGTCGCTGGCTTTTCCGGCCCAGGGACGGGCGTTGCTGATCAGCATGTGGGTGTTCCTTCCAGGTGGTTCATCGGGGGTCGTGCTATCTCTGGGCGATGGCTGCCATGGCCATCGGTGCCTGCGGGAAGTGGCAGGCCAATTCGCCGGCGGGCACCTGGCTGGTGCAGCGGGCCTGGCCTGCCTCGTCCAGCAGCTGGTAGGCGGGGCAGCGCGTACGGAACACGCAGCCCGAGGGCGGGTCGCTGGGCGAAGGCAGGTCCCCGCCCAGCCGGATGCGCTCGGTCAGCGCGGCGTCCAGGTCGACGCTGGGCACGGCCGAGAGCAGCGCGCGGGTGTAGGGGTGGCGCGGGTCGGCGAACATCTGGTGCTTGGGCGCCTTTTCCATCATCTTGCCCAGGTACATCACCGCCACCTCGTCGGCCATGTGCTTGACCACCGCCAGGTCGTGGGCGATGAAGATGTAGGCGACCCCGGTGTCACGCTGGATGTCCTTGAGCAGGTTCACCACCTGGGCCTGCACCGAGACATCCAGCGCGGAGACCGGCTCGTCGCAAATCACCACGTCGGGTTCCAGGGCCAGCGCCCGGGCTATGCCGATGCGCTGGCGCTGGCCGCCGGAGAACTCGTGCGGGAAACGGTTGACGTGCTCGGGGCGCAGGCCCACCCTGTCCATCAGGTCCATCACCGTGGCCTTGATGCCGCCCGGGGGCTTGATGCGCTGTTCGACCAGGGGCGCCGCAATGGTTGCGCCGATCGACTGGCGCGGGTTCAGCGACGAGGCGGGGTTCTGGAAGACCATCTGCACGCGCCGGCGGAATCCGTCCAGCTGCCCGCCGCGCAGGCCGGTGACCTCCTCGCCGTCCAGCTTGATGCTGCCGCTGGTGGGATCCAGCAGCCGCATGAGCACCTTGCCGGTGGTGGATTTTCCGCAGCCGGACTCGCCAACCAGGCCGAGCGTCGTTCCGCGTTGGAGCGTGAAGCTCACGCCGTCCACTGCCTTGACCACCCCGGTGGTCCGGCCCATGGTCCCCTTGGTCGGGAAGTGCTTTGTCAGGTCGGTGACCTCGAGTAGTGGCGTGTTCACGATCCCGCTCCGATCAGGTGGTGTTCGCCCAGCAGGTCCAGCTCGTGGGCGTGGCAACGCACTGCATGCCCGCCCTCGACCAGCAGGCCGGGTCGCATCGTGGTGCACAGGCTGTCGGGAACCAGCTGGGCGAACTGGCAGCGGTCGGCGAAGATGCAGCCCTGCGGCAGGGACAGGAGCGCCGGCGGGGAGCCGGGGATCGGTGTCAGCCGGTCGCCCTCGCCCGACAGGTGCGGCATCGAGGCCATCAGTCCTCGGGTGTAGGGATGGGACGGGTGCTTGAATATCTGGCGCACGGTGGCCTGCTCGACGCATTGGCCGCCATACATGACGACCACGCGCTGGCACAGCTGGGCCACCACGCCCAGATCGTGGGTCACGAAAATGACAGCGGAGTTCGTCTCGGCCTGCAGCTCGGAGATGAGGTCCAGGATCTGGGCCTGGACGGTGACGTCCAGTGCAGTGGTCGGTTCGTCGGCGATCAGCAGCTCCGGTTCGCAGACCAGGGCCATGGCGATCATGGCGCGCTGGCGCATGCCGCCGGAGAACTCATGGGGGTAGCTGTCCACCCGCCTTTTGGGGTCGGGAATGCCCACCCTGCCCAGCATCTCGATGGCCACCGCGCGGGCCGCCTTTTTCGACACCTTGTTGTGGACCCGGTAGGCCTCGGCGATCTGTGACCCGACCGTGTAGAAGGGGT
Organism: Paeniglutamicibacter kerguelensis; assembly: GCF_017876535.1. Taxonomy (NCBI): domain Bacteria; kingdom Bacillati; phylum Actinomycetota; class Actinomycetes; order Micrococcales; family Micrococcaceae; genus Paeniglutamicibacter; species Paeniglutamicibacter kerguelensis. The sequence continues at coordinate 798,183 of NZ_JAGIOF010000001.1, read as the reverse complement.
GCATGGCCGAGAGCGGGTCCTGGAAGATCATGCCGATCTTTTTCCCCCGGTAGGCGCGCATGGCGTCCTCCCCCAGGGCCAGCAGGTCCGTGCCCTCGAAGGTGATCTCCCCTTCGACCTGCGCACGGGTCTCCTTGAACAGGCCCATGATGGCCTGGCTGGTCACGGATTTCCCGGAACCTGACTCGCCCACCAGGCCCACGGTCTCCCCGCGATGCAAGGTCAGGTCCATGCCGTTCAGGGCCGCCACGTGTCCGTCGTCGGTCGGGAATCTTACGCTCAGGTTCTTGACCGTCAGCATCGGTTCCATGGTTAGCCCACCTTGACTCTCGGATCGATGAACGCGTAGGACACGTCCACGATCACGTTGAAAAGAATTATGAAGAAGGCGGCAAGCATGGTGATGGCCATGGTCACCGGCAAATCCCCGCTGGTGGCCGCGCGCACCGCGGTGAAGCCCAGTCCCGGCACGGAGAAGATCTGCTCGGTGAGCACCGCACCGCCCAGCAGCGCGCCGAGGTCCAGGCCCAGCATCGTGATGATCGGAGTGATGCCGGCCCGCACGCCGTGCTTGAACACGATGGTTTGGCGCGCCAGCCCCTTGGCCCGTGCCGTTCGCATGAAGTCCTCTGAGAAGGTCTCGATCATGTTGCTTCGGGTGATGCGCACGTACTGTGCCGAGAAAAGCACCGCCAGGGCGACCCAGGCCAGGAAGTAGTTGGCGGTCCAGCCGCCGAACCCCGCCTCGCCGAACGGGGACCGGATCTGGTTGGTGGTGAACGGAAACCATCCCAGCGTTCCGACGAAGACCAGCAACAGCACCAGTCCGGTGACGGGGATCGGCAGCGAAACACCGATCGACGAGGCACCGACAATGATGCGATCGGCTAGTTTCCCCTTCCGCAGTGCGGCGTACAACCCGAGGCCCACGCCCGAGATCGTCCACAACAGCACGGCGCCCACGGCCAGCGACAACGTGTACGGCAGGGCATTGGCAACCATGTCCGTGACGTTCTCGTTGGTCTGGAAGCTCTTCCCGAGGCAAGGCCAGGCACAGTACTGCTCGGCGCCCGGGGCCCCGAGCATGCGCGGACCGACCAGCCCCGAAAGGAAGGCCAGGTACTGGACAAAGAAGGGCTTGTCCAGGCCCAGCGCCACCCTGGCCTGCTCGACGCGATCGGGAGTGCACTCCTGGCCGCACGCGGCGGAAGCGGGGTCCGCGGGACCGAATTGGAACAGCGTGAAGGTAATGAAGCTGACGACGAGAAGCAGCAGGAGCATCGCGCCGATTCTGCGGAAGAGGAAACTAGCCATGATCCGTTGCCTTACTCTGCGACGCCGACCGAATTCAGGTCAATGGCGCCAAAGAAGTAGCCGACCTGGGCATTTCGGATGTTGGAACCGACGACGGAGTTGGTGTAGCTGTGCATGGTAGGAACCAGCGGGTAGGTGGCCATGACCTCGTTGTAGACCTCGGACCACTTGGCGCCCAGTTCCTCGGCCGTACCGGTGGCGGAACGCAGCTCGTACATCTTCTTGGAGAGCGCTTCGCCGTGGAAGCGCGGAATGTTGCTGAACCCGTAGGTCTTGCCATCCAGCGACGGGCCGAGGTTCGGGTCCACGGTCATGCGCACCGATGAAGAGTCGGCACCGCCGCACCAGCCGGAGCGTGCGATGTCCGGCATGCCTTCGCCGGCGAGGGTCGAGTAGTAGTTCGCGGCAGGGATCGGACGCAACTCCAGACTGATCCCGATTTCCTTCATATTCTGTTGCAGGACGGTACCGACGTTCTTGAAGCGCTCGGTGGCGTTGGAGTAGCCGTAAACCAACTTCTTCGGGTAGTCCTTGCCCTCGAGCAGCTTCTTGGCTTCTTCGATCTTGGGCTTGCCTGCCGGATCCAGGTCGCTGATCTGTTCGGTGACACCGGCCATGTTTTCGGTCAGCTGGGTGTTCACCAGTTCGCCGAAGCGTGCTCCGCCGTATTGCACCTGGATGGACTCCCGGTCCATGGCCAGGGCGATGGCCTTGCGCACCGTCGGGTCCGTGATGGTCTCGGTGTTCAGGTCGAGCACGTCGATGCAGCCCAGGAAGCCGCCGGCGGTTCGTTCCTTGATCTTTGGGTCGTTCAGGCTTGCCGCGTCCGAGACCTGCAGGGCGCCGTTGCTGTCTAGAGTGATGGCGTTCGCGTCGGCGTCCGAGATCAGTTTCTGGGCGATGGTCGACTGCGAGGTCGACAGGCTGAAGGTGTAGGTGTCCGGCAATGCCGGGCGGTTCGGGTCGGTGGCCGGGTCCCAGTTTTCGTTGCGTTCCAGAACCATTTCGCGCCCCCGGTCATAGCTCTTGACCTTGTACGGGCCGGAGGAGACCGGGTGGTTGGTATAGTCCTGCTTCGTGTCTTTCGCCTTCGGCACCGGTGCGGTGTTCGAACGGGAGACAAGTGCCGGGAATTCGGCAAAGGCCTGCTTGAGATGGAAGACGATGGTCTTGTCGTCGGGCGTTTCGATGGCCTCGAGATCGTCGTCGGAGTACGGGCCCTTGTAGGCGTCATCGGTCAGCGCCGAATTCAGTTCCTGGGGCGCCTGGGTGTAGACGTCGCGGGCGTAGGTGCGCTCCACCCCGTACTTGATGTCCTGGGAAGTGATCGGAGAACCGTCTTCGAACTTCAGCCCGTCACGCAGCGTGTAGGTCCAGGTCTTTCCGTCATCGGAAACCTTGCCCAAATCCGTGGCCAAGTCCGGGACGATTTCCGGCGGCTGGCCCGCGGTTTCCTTGGCCATGGTCAATGTCCGGTAGTACAGCTGTCCGACGTTGGCCGTCTGCACGTAGTTGGAATTTCCCGGATCCAGGGTCGCGAAGTCTGCGGACATCAAGACGTTGATGTTGCCGCCTTTTTCAGCGAAACCGGACTGCACGACCACGGGTGCATACCGGTCGGCCGACTGGTCCACCCCTCCTTGGGGTTCCTTGGTAACACCCGGGCCTCCGGCACAGGCGGTCAGCCCGAGGGCCATCGCCGCCGTGAACGACAGCATCATGACTGCTTGCTTTTTCATGGATCCTCCTATGGAAATGAAGCGAATTGAAACTGGAAAGGTGGAAATCTATCTAGCGTGAGGACTTGGGATCCAGCGCATCGCGCAGCGCATCGCCCAGCAGGTTGAAGGCCAGCACCGTGATGATCAGCGCGATGCTCGGAACGGCCAGGAACCACGGATCACTGAGGTACCAGTTGCCCGCTTGGGCGGCGTTGAGCATCTGGCCCCACGAAGGGGTCGGGTCCTTGACGCCCACGCCCAAGAAGGACAGTGCTGCCTCCGCCGTGATGTTGGCGGGGATCATCATCGTGGCGTAGACCAAAACGACCCCGGAAACATTGGGGATGACCTGCTTGAGGATCATCGAACGATGCGAAGTGCCGTAGGACTTCGCCGCGTCCATGAATTCTTGTTCGCGAATCATCAGTACCTGTCCGCGAACCACACGGGCGAGGTATGCCCAGCCGAAGAAACCCAGCACGATGACCAGAGAAGCGATGGGAACGAAAGACCCACTGGCGAGGTTCGTGCCGGCCAACCTGGATTGGAGGATGGGCGCGATCGAAAGCACCAGCAGAAGGTGCGGGAAGGCCAGGAACAGGTCCATGATGCGGCTGATGACCATGTCGATCTTGCCGCCGAAGTATCCGGCAGCGGCTCCCAAAACAGTGCCCAGCACCACCGAAACCAAGGTGGAGAGAAGGGCAATGCTCAGCGAGACCTGGGCCCCGTAGGCCAGACGTGCAAACAGGTCCCGGCCCAGACCCGGTTCCACCCCGAGCCAGTGCTCTGCGCTGGGGTACATGTAGTACGGCAGCGGCAAACCCGGTGTGTAGAAGTTGTCCAGCACGTCCGGAGAAGTGTTGGTTGTGTTCGGGTCTTGGCCCGAGATCGCCACAAGCACCGGAGCAAAGATGGCGAACAGGATCGTCAGGATCACCACCACCAGGCTGATCATGGCGACGCGGTTCTTACGGATGCGCAACCACGCGGTGGCCAGCAGTGAACGACCGGTAGCCACCGGCTTGGTGGTCACCGGCTTTTGAGCCTTCGAAGCTGTGTTGGTCATGACGACGAGCCCTTCGCGAGAGTGATTCATGCAACACAAAAAACTGTATACCAAACTCACCAGCGATGGAATACCAAAATATCCATGAAGCGCAAATTGCTGACAGACTCGCCAAAGAACCTTGCAATAATGGGAAAAATTGATCAAATTTTGGATACCAGATGCGCATCTGTATAAAAATTTGGTTACTGAAACGGTCAACCAATTTCTTCGATGGCGCTCAAGGGCTCGGAACCTACAGGCCCTGTCAGAACTCCCTTCAGGGCTGCGGTCTACCGCATTGGAGCGTCCCGCGCCCCACGCAGGGCGATCGAATGGCAAGACCCAGCGGCAGTCGAAGACCAAGGCGTCTGCAAAGTCGTTTCATACGGTAGCTGTACCGGCGACTTATAGTGCGCGGTGCGGGCGGCACAAATCTGGAGACTCTGCCATGCTCGGGGTCGCCCCGCCGAGGGCCCCAACGGGAACTCCGTTTCCGAAGGGAGGAACTGGATGCCTGGCCGTCCCGGCTAGAGGCCGTCGTCGTGATTCCAGTGCTCCTGCCAGCGCCAGTCGATCGGCTCGCCGGCCCGCTGGTAGCGGATATCGGTGGACAGGCGCATGGTGCCGCCGGCGTCGGCGTTGTCCAAGGCGGCATGCACGATGTGCGCCGAGTGGACCACCACGTCGCCTGCCTCGTAATCCGCCAGCAGCCACCGTGCGTCGTGCTGGTTGGCCAGTCCCGGCAGGTCCGCGGTGATGGAGGCGGCCGGCAGCTTGAGGGTCCCGGCGCGTTCCCCTGCTATGACCCAGTGGTGGCTGCCCTCCAGGTAGGCGAGGCCGCCGCGTTCCCGGGGGCAATCGCCCACCGGAATCCACATGGACAGGACCCTGTCGCTGCCCTCGCGCAGGTACACGAGGTCGTAGTGGGCCTGGGTGGCAGTTCCGATCCCCGTCTCCCCCGGTTTGGTGTGCCGGATGATCTTGCGCCGGTGCAGGTGGACACGGTCGGCCAGGAGCCAGGCGAACCAGTCCGCGATGGCCGGCATGGTGCACAGTGCCGCGTACTCCGGGCCCGGGACGATGACGTCGAAGAGGCTGCGGCGCATGGCGGCGCGGTCCACGTTCCCGGCCGCGGCAAGGCCGAGGAGCGGGTCGGTTCCCGCTGCGTACACATTGGCCCCGTCGAGCGATTCGAAGTAGTAGCGCCGGAACTCCAGCAGCTGGGTTGGGTCCAGCTGGCCCTTCAGATAAAGGTAGCCGTCGCGGCGGAGCCGGGTCCAGAGGGCGTCACGGTCAAAGCGTTCCGACGCCGGGACGGGTTCGAGCGTGCCCATGCGGGTCTCCGATTCGTCCAGGACGTAGCCATTCGAGGTCAACATTCCCCCAGCCTGTCAGCCCCGACTGCCGGAGTGAATGGACTTCCGCGGTGCCCACTTGGACTTTTCTTCGGCTTGATTCCCCTGCCGGACAGGAGCAGGATGGGGTCAATGGACGAGTGGTCGCACTACAGGCAGCCCGCCCCACCGCTGCGGGACCTTGGTTTGGCGTGCCTCGGAGCGGGGGAGCAAAGCGGGCGGCTTCCCTCCTTCTCCGGCCGGACGCTGAGCAGCTACGCCCTCGTGATCGTTTCCGAAGGGACCGGCCAGTTCAATTGCGGGGGCAAGGCGGCGCAGCTCAGGGCGCCGGCCCTCCTGTGGCTATTCCCCGGCATCAGGCACGGCTACGGCCCGGGCCCCGGCGGCTGGAGCGAGCACTGGGTCCTCTTCACAGGCCCAATGGCACGGGCGTTCGAAGAACTCGGGCATCTCCCCCACGAGCGTCCCTTGATGCAGCTTGTCGAGGGCCAAGACCCGGACATTGACGCGACACTTGGACTTTTCGCAGGACTGCGGACAGCCCTGCGCCTCGAAGGGCCCCGTGGCGATCTGGAGGCCTCCGTCCTCACCCAGCGCGTCCTGCTGGACGCCGGAAGGCATACTCCCGCCGTACCGGCCGGGCCCCATGAACGCATGCTGTCCGGGCTGCGCGAAACCGCCCACCTTCAGCTGGGCCTGACAGAGCAGGCGGCACTCCAGGGAGTGTCACCGTCGGAACTGCGGAGAGCCGTGCAGGACGCAATGGGGGTCGGACCCAAAGAGTTCGTGCTGCAGTTGCGCATGTCGCGGGCACAGTCCCTCCTGGCGGGCACGGCCCTTCCTGCCCAGCGGATCTCCCGGCTGGTGGGCTACGAGGATCCGGCCTACTTCAGCCGCTTGTTCTCGGAGCGGACCGGCCAGTCCCCTTCGCATTTCCGGATGGAACACCGTAGGGAGTCGTGAACCGCGTCGCAGTCCATGGCGGCGGCGTCTTCGACGTCGGTTCATGTGACCATGGGAACCCCCAACGAGGCCGGTATGGCGCAGCCAGGATTCGATGTCCGGTCCGCTGCCCTGAACTACCTCGCCCCTCACCGCCAGTCCCTCGTCGATGGCCGCACCGGGGCAGGAGCGGGCGTAGTCCCGTTCGGTGGTGACGGGATGGATGGGCTTGCCGGTGAAGTCGTAGCCCTCAGCGAATGTTGCCATGGTCATGAGCGCTCGGACGTTCCAGATGCCGCCCGCCTGCGGAGAGCAGCACAGATCCACAAGTCGCGATGGGCCGGAGCACCGAAGGCTCAGTGGCGGGCATCGTTCATGAGCGGGCGATCATCAATGAACCGATGCCAAGCCCGTTCGGGATACGCAGACGTGCACAGGCCTTGGGAAGTACGGTGAGGTCTTTCGCCGCCGCCATGAGGCCCGGAATTGGCTGTTTGGGCAGGAAGAGATATTCCCCCTCCTGCCCATTCAGGGCGGGAGCCGCCAGACCGCCACTACGCTTGCCGGTGAGGTCCACGGCAATGCTGCAGGAACTCAATCCAGTGGTCCGTTCCTGAGGTGGCGCTTCGTTCTTCTGCTACGTCTGCGCACGTTCGGGTTTCGCGTCCGTTCATTTCCAACCCGCATTCAAGGCCCGGGCTGAGCTCACCTCGGAACGGAGAAATCCTCCAAGTTACAAGCCTTGGCGGCTCAAAAAATGCTCCGTTCGTGTGAAAAAATGCCTCGACACCGATCATCGACCGGACTATGCCCGAGCAATCACAGGGCGAAGAAGCCACTTCACCCTGCCCCGTGCGCCAGGAATCTCCGGAATCCCTGAGGCAGCGGGGCACGTTGCCACTAGGCAGATTCTGCGGCAACTCCCCCGGTACGGGTCATAACGCTTGAATGACTCGTCTCAAGATGGGCACTCACCAGAGCATCCATCTTGGAAACATCGCGCGCGGCGATGGCTTGGTAGAGCTCCTCGTGTTCTTCAGCCATGGCGGTCAAGTCGTCGTGCTGTGAAAGCAGCCAGCGCATTCGCGAAGACAAGATCCCGTTCAATTCAATCAGCAGATCGTTTCCGGCCAGCCTGGTCACGACTTCATGGAATTGGGCACCCTTCCGACGCGAGGTGACAGCATCGCCGTTTCGAGCGCTCAACAGCTCCTGGTCAAGCACTTCCCGCAGTTCGGCAAGCCCCTGACGGGTATGGCGCTGGGCCGCCAGCTTGAACGACATGAGCTCGAGCCCACCGCGAACCTCATTGAAATCTGCAATGTCCGACGGCGTAAACTCTCTCACCACGGCCCAGGTACGCGGCCGGGGTGTCACGATCCCTTCGGCAACCAACGTCTTGAGGGCCTCTCGAACCGGTAGGCGACTGACTCCCAGTTCATTGGCCAGATCGCGTTCGACAAGCTTGCTCCCCGGGGCACGGACACCGTCAATGATCTCGTTGCGGATATGGTCGGTCACACGGACCGACTCCGGTTCAAACCCTGGCGTTACAGGCAATGTTCCTGCCTTTCCGTTGCATTGTCCGATTCAGCTACTTTCCTCAAGTCTATGTGTCCAACAGGAATCGTGGCGTGACTATACCGTTCGCCTAAAGTGACAGGTTCACGTGCTGCCCAAGCCCGCGGCCAAGGGCACGGTCGTAGGCCAATCGCCCAATTGCAAGGTCAAGTAGTCCCACCCCCACGGAATTGAACAATGTGATGTCCTCGGCATTGCGCCGGCCCACGATTTGGCCGGTGATCAATTGGCCCAGCTCCCCCACAATGTCTTCGGCCGCGATCGCCCCCTCCGACAACGCCACGAGGTACTCACCCGATTTAGTTTTCGCTGTGCCCCAGTGGTCAAACACGACGCGGGCACGAGCCATCCCCACGGTGTCGATTTCTCGCTCACCCGGTCGCGGGCGAGCCCCAACCGCGTTGATATGAACCCCCGGGCGAAACCACTCCCCCTTAACAATGGGTTCGACCGCGGGCGTCAGTGTGCAAATGACGTCGCTGGCGGCGAAAACCGCCTCAACACTGTCAACTGATTCGACGTGTAAGTCGTGATGGGCAATTGCGGCACGGAACTCCTGCATTCGTTCGGCCGAGCGCGTCCAAACAACAATCCGCTTGATAGGCCGTACGCACAGCAGAGCCTCGACATGTGCCACCGCCAGGGCCCCCGCACCAACCAAGCCCAGGGTCGAGGCCTCGGGCCGAGCTAAATGGCGGGTAGCCACCGCCGTGGCGGCCGCAGTCCGAATACGGGTGGGAACGCGCCCGTCCAGGATTGCCAACGATTCACCAGTCACGTGGTCGGCCAGCATGATCATGGACCGCTGCGTCGGCAATCCGCGACCCGAATTGGAGGGAATGTCTGCAAGCAGTTTGACCGATGCCAGCCCGGGGCCTGCGGCTACGCCGGGCATCACGATGAAGCTGGAATCGGCCGGAGATACGTTCATGGCGACGGGCGAAGGCTGCATGGCGGTGCCGTTGGCAATATCGGCAAAGACTTGCTCCACAGCTTCTACGGTTGAAGGCATGTCGAGGACCGTCTGCAGTGCAGAGGCATTGAGTAAAAGTGTCATGAGCAGTCGTTTCTATCCGAAGTGAAGTATCTTGCTTCGAAGTGTAGCCAATTTGGTATTCCAAAGAAAGACCCGGAGATCAAGCTACGAGAGTCTGCGCATACGGCACTTTCATTCGCACCGCCTTTCCGCGCCAAGAAAGTTTTCCGGAACATCAATGCAGACTCTGCCACTTCAGCCAAGCGAAAGGCCCCGAGCCTCAGTCACCCGGGCGTCCCCAGAGATCCAGCATTCATAGACTTCGAACAATTCGGTATACCAACCGTCCTCGGGCTGAAACGTAAAGCAAGTAGCGGCACTGGATTCACAGCCTCGGAATACCGACCGGATATCACCTTGGAGAGATTTTGTGCCGCAACGGTGTTCGGCAACCCTCAAAGTCGTTGCGAGTATCCCGCAAATTCGATTCCCATGCGGTGGCGTATCCCTACGCAGATGGTTCGGTGTGCCAACGGCCCTATTCGCACGGACGCAAGCTACATGTCATCGCCTCGCCACGAGTGTTGCGCCTTAAACAATATTCCGAGACCAACCAAAGCAGCTCGATCGCGATCTCTTGGGCGGCGGCAAATACCCGGGGGCTTCCTCTATCCATAGGGTCCACAGCAACAAGCAACCGCGGCGGTTCCCGCCCGTCAACGATCCGCAAAAAGACACGGTTCCATCCGGACCAGGTCAACATACGGCAGCATAGCTTCGCAGTTGCTCGACCTTAAACGGCACTGATCCCTCGACACGGACATTGTCAACGGATTTCGGTGCCGTTCGTGTATCTTCCGAAGGCAACCGTCGTTGAGTGCGCTCTTGGTCGCGGCCGGTGTCAGCGCAGCGGGAAGCTGGAGGGGAAGAGTTCGTTCGTCGGGCGCTTCCTGAAGTCGCTGAGGCTGAAGGAGGCCATGTACTTTTCCAGGAAGCGCTGGGCGCGCCCGGCGTAGGAGCCGGTCTCGACGGTCACGATCCGTTTGTCTTCCACGACGGTCCGCCCGGCGACCACCACCCGGGTCACGTCACGGCCGTCGCAGTTCATGACCAGCGTGCGGACCGGGTCCCCGTGCGGCCCGATGTGGGTCCCGCCCAGGTCCAGCACGAAGTAGTCGGCCTGGGCGCCGGCGGCCAGCCGTCCCAGGTCGTCGCGGCCCAGCGCGGCCGCGGGGTCCAGGGTCGCGGCCCGGTAGAGGTCCTCGGACTGGGCACTGGTCCGGTCCCCGGTGCTCGCCTTGGTCATTCCCATGGCCAGGTCCATGGCGCGGATCATGTTCGGCGGGGCCGAATCGGTGCCCAGCACCACGCGGACGCCCTTGGCCCGGTACGCATCGAAGTCCTCCAGGCAGACCCCGTAGTGGGCGGTGGGGATCGGGCAGAAGATCACGGTGGTCCCGTGCTCGGCCAGGATCTTGACGTCGTCGCCCTGCCCGAAGTGCCCGGGCATGTGGCGGTGCCCGGGCACCGTCCAGGCGTGCGGGACGAAGGTCTTCTCCTTCAGGAACCCGATCGACTCGAGGTACGGGATGGGGCGCAGCCCGGTGCGGGCGAGAATTTCCCCGACCTCGAACAGGCCCTGGGCCGCGTGCAGGCGGACCGGGACCCCGAGCTCGTCGGCGGCGGCACGCGTCATTTTCAGCGTCCGCTCGGTCTGCGTCTCGATGCGCGCCGGCAGCAGCGCGGTGCGGATCAGCCCGCCGGCGGTGTCCTCGTGGTCCCGGCAGAATTGGATCGCCTGCGCCAGGCCGTCCAGCCCCTTCGCCTCGTCCTCGTGGAGCAGCGTGGCGGTGCCGTCGGTGTAGGGGACGTGGGTGCGGTAGCTGGGGCCCAGGTAGGCGCGCAGCCCGATCCCGGTCACGGCCGCGGCCAACTGCGCCGCGTCGGCATAGTCCTCGCACCAGGGCTTGTAGGTCTCCGCGGCGATCGGCATGATCGTGGTGATGCCGTTGCGCACCAGCTGGCTGAGCGCAAACTGCCGCCGGAAGAGTTCTTCCTCTTCGGTGAACACCGGTCCGTGGCCGGCCAGGTACTCCTGGGACCAGGCCAGGCCCAGCCGGCTATCGCCCGTGGGCCACGAGTCGAAGATCGCGTGGTCGATGTCCGCCAGGGCGTTCAGGTCGATGAACCCGGGCGAGACGATGGCGTGGCCCGCGTCGATTTCCACATCAACGCGCCCCTCGTAGCCGCGGCCCACAAAGACGACGACGTCGTCCTCGTGCACCAACTCCCCCCTGGGCCAGATGCAGTGGTCCCCGTCCGCGTAGCCGATGACGAATGCCGCCCTGACCCGGGTGATACGACCCATTAGTTCTGCTTCTCGCGGGATTGCGGCGGTACGACCGCTGGGGAGCCAACCGCGGCCTGAAGGTCCGTCACATGTCGGTCGAGAATGGAGGCCACCGCGGCGACGGCCTCCTGGTGGTCGCCGCGACGGATCGCCTCGTAAATCTCGTCATGGTTGTCATGTTCTGCCAACGCGGCCCGCTCAACGCCAACCCCGGTGATCCAATCGACTTCGATGACCTCGGTGAGGGTGGCATAGATGTCCTTCAGCAGCTCGTTGTGCGTCGCGGCGAACACCGCGCGGTGGAAGTCCACGTCGGCGGTGCGAAAAGCCACGATGTCGTTGGCCACGGCCGCGATGCGGCGGCGTTCGAGCGCATCGGCCAGCTGTTGCAGGTCCTCCTGGGTCCGCCGCTGAGCGGCCAGCCCCGCGGCGGTGATGTCCAGCGCCTGCCTGGTCTCGATGATGTCCTGCTCGCGCGCGGCCGAAAGGCCGCGGTGCAGAGCCAGAGCCCGCTCGTTGGTCGCCGAGACGAATGTGCCATCCCCTTGGCGGGTGATTAACAACCCTGCATGGACCAAGGCCCGAACCGCCTCGCGCAACGGCGCACGGGAAAGCCCGAGCTCGGCCACAAGCAACGATTCCGGGGGGATGCGGGAACCCAGGGGCCACTCTCCGCTGGTGATGCGTTGGCGCATGTCGTCGATGGCTTCATCAACCACGCTGCGCCGTGCAATGGGGGGCATGATCGCTCCTTACGGCTGTCGTCAAGTCTCTTTCCAAGCGATAGTGCCACAAAACTTTTTCGAAAACTACTCTTTCGTAAGACGTCTTACCTCTGATAAGACTAGCCCCATGACCCAGATCACACATCATGGAGTCGACGCCTCCAGCATCCAGCCCCACCGCGCACCCACAACCAGCTACCGCATTGGAGCGCAGTTTACCCGTTTCCCGGGCACCGAAACCACACCGCTGCGCCAGGGCATCGCCACCGCCCTTGAGCAGGGCTACACGTCCATCACGCTGAACAACTTCGCCCTCGAGTCCCGCGACACCGACGTCGTGGAGTTGCGCGGCGCAGCCCGGGACATCGCCTCCTCCGGTTCCGAGCTGCTGCTCGGGCTCGGCTCGGCCGGTCCAGTCCAGGAAGCCCGAACGGCCCGTGCCGAACTGGCCGCCACCCTGGCCGCCGGCCTGGACTTGGGCTGCACCGAGTACTTCCTGCACACCCGCACTGAGCGCACGACAGTGCGCCACGGCGAGCGCACCCTTGACCACCCGGCTCAGCTCTCCCAGATCCTGCACACGCTCGGTTCGCTGCATCCTGTGGCCGCGGCCGCCGGGGCCCGGCTGAACCTGAAGACCCACGAGGATCTCTCCTCGGCCGAGGTCAAACAGGTCATCGACCGCTTGGACCCCGAGGTCTTCGGCATCGGGTTGGACGTGGCGAACCTGGTTGTGCGCGGCGAAGACCCGGTCAAGGTGACCCGGGCGCTGGCACCGCAGGTGCGCAGTACCCATTTGGAAGACCTGGTCTTGTTCCCCATCGATACCGGATACCGCCGTCGCCTATGCCCCATCGGCCAGGGCGTGCTGCCCTGGGATGAGATCCTCGGCTCGCTGTGGGCCCAGGGGGTGCGCACCTTCACGATCGAGCAGCATCGCGGGCGCTTCGATACCCCGGTGCACAACCGCGCCTGGTTCGAGAACGAACCGCACCTGCACCCGGACGACCTGGGCCAACTGGCACGCATGGCGCGGGCGACCACAGCCCTGGTCGAGGGCGGGCAGATCCCGGAGCTGGAACGGTGGAACGACGATCCCTCTGCCACCGAGCGCGCAGAGCAGTTCGCGGCCAGCGCCGCATACCTGCGTCGGGCGCTTCAGAACTTGTCCAGCACCACGGTGGATGACTCCACCCAGTCAGGAAGGTAGCAGTGCCATGACCCTCAGCGTAGCCTCGGCCCGGGCGGCCGAGCAGCGAAGCAATCCGCTTCTCGTCTTTCTAAAGCGCGACGTGGCACTGGCCACTTTCCTCGGGCTGTTTGCAGCTCTGGTGTTCGCGCTGGCCATCGGCCCGTGGCTGTGGCCGCTGCACCCCGACGCGATCGACTTGTCCAATTCCCTCCAGGGCCCGAGCGCCGCACACCCGATGGGCACCGACGACACCGGACGCGACATGCTCGCCCGTTTCCTTTCCGGCGGGCGCACCTCGGTCTTCGCGGGCCTGCTGATCGCGGTGATCGGCGCCGTCGTCGGCTGCGTGTTGGCGCTGCTGGCCGGGTCGATGCGTGGATGGCTGGACACCGTGCTCACCTGGTTGACCAACTCGATCCTCTGCTTCCCGGCGATCCTGTTGGCCATGGCGATTGCCATGGCCATCGGACCCGGCGTAACAGCGGTGGTCATCGGCCTGTCCATCCATTCATTCCCCTGGTACATGCGCACACTGCGCAGCGAGGTGATGCGGCTGTACGGCCAGGACTTCATCCGCTCCACCGACGCCATCGGCGCCCACCCTGCAAGAATCCTGTTCCGCCACGTCTTCCCGCACCTGGTGCCAACAATAATCCTGCAAATGGCCGCCGTGTTCGGCGCTTCGATCCTGTCGCTGGCCGCGCTGGGGTTCCTGGGCTTGGGTGCCCAGCCGCCCACGGCCGAGTGGGGCGCATTGATCACCGAAGGGCAGCAGTTCTTCTTGACCGGGCAGTGGTGGATCGCAGGATTCCCGGGCATGGGGCTTCTCATTGCGGTCACCCTCACCACGCTCATCGCCGACCGCGCCCGTGAGGTACTCGACCCCCGCTCCGATGCGGTCTAGGAAAGGATTTATCGATGCTCTCCACCGCTTTCCGTCGCATCTGCGTCGCCGCCACAACGATTTTCGGCGCTTCCATCTTCGCCTTCATCCTGCTGCGCGTGGTCCCCGGAGATCCCGCCCGCGCGATCGCCGGGGACATGGCCACCGACGAGTCCGTCGCAGCACTGCGCTCGGAGATGGGTCTCGACCAAAACCTGCTGGTGCAGTACTGGCGCTACGTGCGCAACATTTTCACCGGCGATCTTGGCTTCTCATACTCCACCGGCGACACCGTCACCAACCTGCTGGCCGACCGGCTGCCGGCGACGATCGAACTCGGATTGCTCGCCGTGCTCTTCGCGATCGGCGCTTCGGTGCTCTTCGCATCGCTGGCCGTGTACTCGAACCGGCCATGGGCCGACCGGCTGCTGCGCGGGGCCTCCTCGCTGGCCATGGGCTCCCCGCCCTTCTGGATCGCGCTGCTGGCGCTGATGGTCTTTTCGGTGCAGTTTGGACTGTTCCCCGGCCCAGAGGGGCGATTGAGCCCGGGGCTGGTGCCACCGGAGCCGGTCACCGGGCTGTACTCCGTGGACGCACTGCTCTCCGGCGACGCATCGCTGGCGCTAAACGCGCTGTGGCACCTGGTGCTGCCGGCGGCGATCATCGCCATCGGACCGTTCGCTTTCCTATCCCGGCTGTACCGTTCGCAGCTGCGCACGACCCGCCGCGAGACCTTTGTCATGGTCGCCCGCAGCCACGGGCTGACCAAGTTTCCGGTCTTCCACCGGCACATCGCACCGCATGGCCTGCTTTCCATTCTTCCGGCCGGATCGCTGCTGCTCGCCGACCTGCTCACGGGCAGCCTTCTGGTCGAGAAGGTCTTTGGCTGGCCTGGCATCGGATCAATGACCGCCGACGCGATCATCCAAAAAGACTTTGCGGTTGTCCAGGCCGTGCTTCTGTTGGCCGCCATCTTGTACGTGGTTGTCAGCCTGCTGGCCGACCTCACCCTGACTACTGTCGACCCACGAACCCGAGTAGGAGCACGCTAATGTCAGTGAATACCGAAGCGCAGGTGCATCCGGTGCGAGCGCAGCAGCTTGAATCGATACTCGAAATCGGCAACCTGTGCACGAACTTCGACCTTCCCGGCTCCACGGTCCGCGCCGTGCGCGACGTCAGCTTTCAGCTTCGCCCGGGTCAGCGCCTGGCGGTCGTGGGAGAATCCGGCTCCGGAAAGTCGGCCTTGGCCATGTCCCTTGTTGGATTGGTTCCACCCCCGGGCCGCGTGGCTTCCGGCAGCGTCAAATTGCGCGGCCGCGAGTTGGTCGGGCTGGGCGACAGGGAGATCTCCAAGATCCGCGGCAACGACATCGGCTTGGTCTTCCAGGACCCGATGGCCGGACTGGATCCGTTGAAGACCATCGGCAGCCAGTTCGTGGATGCCATCCGGGTGCACCAGGATGTTTCGGTGCGCGAGGCGAAGGAACTGGCCTGCCAATTGCTGTCCGAGGTGGGAGTGGAGGACCCACGCCGACGCATCAACGACTACCCGCACCAGTACTCAGGCGGCATGCGCCAGCGCGTGCTGATTGCCATGGCCATCGCCAACGACCCTGTCGTCTTGGTAGCCGACGAGCCAACCACGGCCCTGGACGTCACCACTCAGCGTCAGGTGCTTGAGCTTCTGGAAAAGATCTGCGACGAGCGCGGCAACGCCCTGGTGATGATCACCCACAACCTTGGCATCGTGCGGCAGCTGTGCGACAGCGTCAACGTCATGTACGCCGGGCGCATTGTGGAGCAGACCAGCACCGACGCCCTGTTCGCGGAGCCGGCCCACCCTTACACGCGGGCACTGCTGAACTGCATGATCGACCCGCGCACCACCCTCCGCGGGCGGCTGCCGGCCATCCCCGGTTCCCCGCCGGACTTGTCGCTGGACGAGGTGGGCTGCGCCTTTGCCGAGCGTTGCCTGCTGGGTTCCAGCCAGTCGCTGTGCCACGAGCAGCGCCCCGAACCGGTGCTGCTGGCCAGCGGCGCGATCTCCCGCTGCCACTTCGCACAGACCCCCGAAGGAGCGACGCCATGAACAACGCCGAAACCGGTGACCTGCTGGTCATCGAGAACTTGAACAAGTCCTACTCCAGCGGCGTCGGAGGGCGCAAGCGCGTGCAAATCCTGCATGACGTCACCCTCGGCGTCAAGCGCGGCCAAACCTTGGGCCTGGTCGGCGAATCAGGCTCGGGCAAGTCCACCACGGCGTCCTGCGTCATGGGGCTGACGGACGTGGATTCCGGGTCCATCCGCTTCGACGGACGGGAACTCACCAACCTTTCGCGTCCCGAGCGCCGGTCGCTGCGCAAGAGCATGCAGATGGTCTTCCAGGATCCCAACGGTTCGCTGGATCCGCGTTACACCGTGCGCGACTTGGTCGAAGAACCACTGATAGTCCACGGATGCAAGGACCCGGCCGAGCGGCGCCGCCGCGTAGCACAGACGCTGGCCCGAGTGGGACTGACCGAGAAGCAAGCCGAACGCTACCCGCACGCATTTTCCGGTGGCCAACGCCAACGAATCGCGATTGCCCGCGCCCTTGTGCTCAACCCGGAGCTGGTGGTGCTGGACGAGCCGGTCAGCGCACTTGACGTATCGATCCAGGCCCAGGTTCTCAATCTGCTCGCCGAGCTGCAGGACGAACTGCAGCTTACTTATCTGTTTATCGTGCATGACCTGGCCGTGGCGCGGCTGATGAGCCACCGGATTGCGGTCATGCACCACGGCCGGGTGGTCGAATACGGCAGCGCCGCCGAGGTTTTCGAGCACACGTCCCATCCCTATACCCGTTCGTTGCTGGACGCAGTGCCCGGAGCATCGCAACCCGCTGGCGAAGAACTGCAAGGAGCGAATCATGCGTAGTACCTTGACCCGCGCCGTGGCTGCACTGGGTGCAGCGCTGTTGGCGCTGACTGGCTGCGGCACCGTGCCGAACGCGGCCTCCGGGGAGGACCGTCCGTTCACGATCAACTGGTCCACCCAGCTGACCAACATCGACCCTGCCTTCGTCTGCGCGGGCGACGACAATTCCTTTGCAAGCAACTTCTACGCCCGGCTGGTGGCCTTGGATACGGACACCCAGGAAGACGGCACGGTCGTGGCCAGCACCAGCCCGGATCGGATCCAGCCTGACCTGGCCGAGTCCTGGACCGTCTCCGAGGACGGCACGAACTACACCTTCAAGCTGCGGGAAGGCGCCAAGTTCGCCAACGGCAACCCACTGGATGCCGAGGCGGTGCGCTATTCCATCATGCGCAACCTGACCATCGGCGCATGCGGCGCGCTGGCCCTGCAGATCGGCCTGACCGACCCGCCGCTGATCAAGGACGTGGTTGTTGTGGACCCGGCCACCGTGCGTTTGGAGCTCTCCCGCGCGTATCCCTCGATCCTGGTCACACTGGCCCAGTCCCGCGGCTCGATCTACGACCCGGTGGAAATCAAGGCCCACGGCGAGGACAGGAAGGGCGTCCCGAACCAGTGGCTCGCCTCGCACACCGCCAGCAGCTCCGGGCCCTACGAGCTGGACACCTACGTGCCGAACAACCACGCCATCCTCAAGCGCAACCCGAATTACCACGGGAAGCCGGCGCTGGAGGAAACCGTGCGCATCAACTTCATCACCTCGGTGCCGACCCTGATGTTGCAGGCCCGTCGCGGCCAGGCGGACGTCACCCTGGGCCTGCCGCCCTACGTGGTGGACCAGCTGCGCAGCGAAGACTGCTGCAAGGTGGCCAGCGCCCCGTCGCTGTCGCCGGTGACGGTGTCAATGAACAACCAGGAGGGCAACAGCGCGAACGCCAAGCTGCGCGAGGCGCTGACCCATTCGGTGCCCTACGACCAGATCATCGAGGAGGTGGCCCACGGGTTCGCCGACAGCTACTACGGGCCCTTCCCGCCGGATGTCCCGGGCTTCAACAAGGAACTCAGCGTCCCGCGCACGATGGACAAGGAACTGGCCCGCCGGCTCGTGGCCGAGTCGGGAATCGAGAACCCCACCATCGATTTGATGATCAACCCCGCGGCCCCCAGCGTCTCCACACTGGCAACCATCCTGAAGGCCGGATGGGAGGAGATCGGCGTCAAGGTCAACATCGACTCGCAAACCCCCACTTCCTTCGCCACCCGGTTCAACACCGGCAAGTACGGGTCCGCGCTGCTCTTCGAGGGCGCCGGTTCGGTGGCCGCCTACGAGCTGCGCAAGAAGATGACCTGCGGCAGCAACTTCAACAACCAGCACATCTGCATCGACGGAACCACCGAGCTGCTCGACGAACTGGGTCGGATCCCCGACCTGAAGGACCAGCAGCCGGTCATCGACGCCCTGACCGAGAAGTGGCTCGAGAATTCCTCGACCATCGTCCTCTACCGGGCCCGCTTCACCGCGGTGCTTGCCCGGGACGTCAACCACTTCAAGTACTCCTCCTCACTCCGCTTTTCGGAGTGGGGACGCTAAGACCACTGAACACGAATCCAAGGAGAGAATCACATGCGCATCGGAGTTGACGGCAGCAAGATCCCACACGAGGCCACCGACACCCCCTTCCAGATCCTGGACAAGGCCAAGAACTACGGGCTAGAGGGCGTGTACTTCCGCACCATACTGGACGTCTCGCCAACCCTTGACCACGGGCTGCTTGCCGAGGTTCGGGCCCATGCCGACGACCTGGGACTCTACCTGCAAATGGGACTGGCCAAGGTGAACCCCTACGCGGCGGCAGAGGCCCCCGCGGTGCGCCGGCTCGGCGACGGGGACTACACCCGCGGCATGGTCAAAATGATCGAGGCCGCCAGCCAGGGCGCCGGGGTCACCGACCTGTGGGTGGCCTGCGCGAACTACCAAAAGGGCCTGCCCGGCTACCATGTCTTCGACCGCTTCCGCACGGACGCCCCGTGGGCCGACCAGCTGGTGGCGATCGAGAAATTCCTCAAGCTGCTGGCCCCGACGGCCCGCGAACACGGAATCCACATGAATATCGAGACCCACGAGGAGATCACCAGCTACGAGGTGGTGCGTCTGGTGGAGGCCGTCGGCCCGGACACCGTGGGCGTGACCTTCGACTGCGCCAACGTGGTGGTGCGCGGCGAAGACCCGGTGGCCGCGGCCCGCCGCGTCGCCCCATACACCCGCGCAACCCACCTGCGCGACTTCGTCCTGGGTGAGCAGGATGGCACCTTCGGGCGTGTCTTCGCCACCATCGGCCAGGGCGTGATCGACTGGGATGCGGTCATCTCGATCCTTCACGCGGCCAACCCGGAGCTGCCGCTGTCCATCGAGAACGCCGGGCCGACGCTGCACCTGCCGATCGGGTTGGACGATCCGGTATGGACCGCACTGCACCCGGACCTGGACCCGGCCGAGGTCACCGAGATCCGCCGACTTGCCACGGCCTACGCCCGGCAGACGGCGGCCGGCGAACGCCCCTCGATCGACACCGTGCGTGCCACCGAGTACAACGGGGAGAAGATGGTCCTCGAATCCGCCGACTTCCTGCGCAGCACACTCAACCGGCTGGGGCTGCGCAGCTTCGAGACCGCGCACTAGCTCCACCTGCTTCCACCGCCCAGGGCGCGGACCGCAGCGGTTCGCGTCCCGGGCACACCCCCGCCTGTTCCCGATTGGGGTCCCGGACGGACGCCGTTGCTACTTCTTGGTGTCGGCCAGGTAGAAGCCGATAGCGGTACGCATCGATTCGCGGGCGCGCTTGCGGTCCCCCGCCGCGTCGTAGGCCAGCGCCAGCCGGTGCCAGGACTTCCACGACTCGGGGTTGGCCTCGACCTCTTCCTTGTACTGCACGAAGTCCTCGTCCGCGGCGGCCTTGACGATGCGCCCGGACGGGGTGCGAGGCAGGTTGTCCTCCGGCAGCAGGCCCTCGGATTCAAGGATGCCGGCCATGGTTTGGGTGCGGGAGCCGAAGAGCACCTCGCGGATCAGGATCCACACGCCCACCAGCGGGATCACCAGCGCGGCGACGCCGATGACCTTGGCCAGCGGTTCGGCGGCGGTGATGAAGCGCGCGGCGGAGCCGAAGGCGGCAACCAGGTAGAACACGAAAAGCAGCAGGATGGCGCCGACCCAGATCTTGGTTTTCATGCGCGCCTAGCGTCCCAACTCGAGGTAGCCGTCAAGGCCGTAGGTCAGCCCCGGGCGGGAGGCAACGGTGCGCAGGCCCAGCAGGACACCGGGCATGAAGGAGGCGCGGTCGTAGGAGTCGTGGCGCAGCGTGAGTTGTTCGCCCTCGCCGCCGAGCAGCACTTCCTGGTGGGCGACGAGTCCGCGCAGGCGCACCGAGTGCACGTGGATGCCGTCGACGACGGCGCCGCGGGCACCTTCAAGCTGGGTTTCGGTGGCATCCGGGCTCGGCGCCACGCCGGCCGCGGCGCGTTCGGCGGCGATCAGTTCGGCGGTGCGCACCGCGGTGCCCGACGGTGCATCGACCTTGTTGGGGTGGTGCAACTCGATGATTTCCACCGATTCGAAGTAGCGTGCGGCGGTGGCGGCGAAGGCGCTGGCCAGCACGGAGCCCAGGGCGAAGTTCGGGGCGATGAGCACGCCGGTTCCCGGGTTCTTGGCCAGCAGTTCCTGCAGGGAGGCCCTCTTGGCATCGTCCCAGCCGGTGGTGCCGACCACGGCGTGCAGGCCGTGCTCGACAGCGAAGCGGACGTTTTCCTCGGTGCTCGCTGGCACGCTCAGGTCCACCACGTGGGTGGCACCGGCATCCACGATGGCCTGGAGTTCGTCTCCGCGGCCCAGCGCCGCAACAAGTTTCATGTCGGTGGCGGAGTCGACGGCCTTGACGGCCTCGGCTCCCATTCGTCCTGATGCGCCGATGACGGCGACTTTTAGTGGTGCACTCATGGGTTCTAGCGTATCGGGAATTCCACCGAGGGAAGGAGTCGATGACCCCGGGTGCCCCGCAGCCGTGGTGGCCTGCGGTACCGCCCGCCGTAGGCAGCACCAACACAGGCAATGCCAAGGCATCAGCGGCCATGGGCAGTCAAAGAGCGGTGGTCGGTCACACGGACGCACGGATACGGATCGCCGCTTCCAGGGCATTTCGGTTCTCACGCGCGGATACTTCTCCGCACAATTCCAGGGCCTTTGTCACGTCGAGGTCGGTCAACTCGGCTTGGGCTTCTCCCGTCCGCTTGAATTGCGCAGCTGCTCGAGCGAACACCCGCTGAAGCCCACAAAGTCACGGTGGAAGCTTCCCCAACTGTGCCAAGTCTCAGAGGTGGGCACCCATCACCTGAAAGGCCCTCCGCTCATGTGAAGCTGTCACTTTGCGAGCGCTTTGAGCTTGATGCTGGCAAACTCGGCCTGGCTAATCGTGCCGCAGTCCAGAAGAATCTTCGCCTTCGCGATCTCATCGCTGCTGCTGTAACCTGCGACGTCGCGATTGTATGGCTCATAGCTTTCCAGCCTCGTGCGACTTGCTTTCTGGCTGCGCTCTGCCATCCCGTCTCCACGAGCGATCAGGTACACGACCGCCGTGAGAAAAGGCACGAAAATCAGGAAGACGAACCACAAGGCCTTCCACCAGCCGCTGAGTTTGTGATCGTGGAACAGGTCAATGATGATCGCGAGCACGGCCCACAAATACGCCATAAACGCAAAGACGACGAAGAACCACCAGATGATGTCCCAGAAGGACGCCCAGAAATCCATGACAATGCCCGCTTTTCTCTTGTTGTCTGCTATCGCGGAAGTGCGGTGGCACTTCATTCACGCTAACAAGGGACCCTTGATCATCTGCTCCCCCTAATCGGGTGAAAACAGGCACGTCAGTCATGTCAGACAGAAGATGGATATGGTTCAGGAACGCACGGTTCTGTCCGGAACCGTGCTGCAAAGTAGATATGGATGGTTGTCGCGGACAGGGCCCAACATCTCACCCGAGCTGCAGGGTTCCCCGCCGGCACGACCTTCATCAACGTCTAAGGCGCAATGGTGCGAAAAACAGGTTCTTTGTCTATAAATCATCGAAGCAGGAAGATTCCGTCTTTTACTCTGCCTGCCACATAGACGTAGGCGAAGCTGTCCTGCTAGCGACAATTTCGTCTCGTTCGTCTGCTTGCCCTGGTCCGAAGACCGGGATCCCGCCGGCCCGAAAACCCGAGGCCCGCCGAGCCAACGAGCAACGGATCGACTCAGCGGACCACACATCACCCACGGATATGGCTGTTTTCGGGTCCATCATGAAAAACCGTGTCCGTTCCATGTTGCGGATGGGAAGCAGCACGTGCACAGCCAACGGGAACGGGAACGGGAACGGGAACGGGAACGCGTCGGGCCCGCCAAACGGCGTGCCCGACGCGTCGGCAGTTTCGTGCCTATTTAGCAGGACAGATCCAGCAGGCGCGCTATCCCGCTGCGGGTCGGGTCAGGCACTGCTTTCAGCAACACTCCGTCGACTTTGAGTTCGATGGCATGTGTCTTTGCCGGATCGTGTTCAAGGATTCCGTCGGGCGGTCTGCGATCTTTCCGTCATCGCTGTTCGGCATCGCTCAACTGCTGATCCCGGGGAACTGCCATCGTCCTTCAAGCACCTCGGCGCGCGGGCGGTACAAGCGGATCAGGTAATTCCACCCTTCCATGACAGGCAAGGAATTTGGCTCATCCGGGGAACCGCCGAAATTTATGGTGATCGTTCCGTCGGCGTTTGGCACGCCGGTGATGTTGTTGACGCTGTAGGAGCCCTGCCCGTTCTCCTGGAAATAGCCCTCGGCGTTGTAGAGCGAAAGCGACCAGAACCCGTCGACAGGCACCTCGCCCACCGTCAGCGAGTACTTCCCCGCCGGAAGTCCCGGGGAAACGTTGATGTAGGAGGCCTCGTGTTCCGGCAGTCCGCCCCATCCTGCCGCCGACCCGATCAGGTGGCGCACCGGGTCCACGTCTTGCTGGCTGCCGAAGCAATATTCCAGGCCGGAGAGCCCCTTGGCCAGGTCAAGCAGTGCCGTACGGGTGGAAGCGGCCGACGCATCGTTGTAGTCGGGCAACTCGAAGGCCCTGCTGCTGGTCGATGAGATCACCAACCGGTCCTGCAAGGCGTTGACTTCCGCCACGTCTGCTGCATCTTCCGGATCCACCAGGATGCGGGCTGCGACCAACACGAAGTCGGTACCGAAATCGGCAAGGGAAAGCTCATGGTTTCCCGGTTCGTGCAACACCGTGTTGATGTAGTGGTCCTGGTTCAAAATCATCACCGACACGTAGCGATCCCCCACATCCGGGATGCCTAGGGTCGCACCCTTGCTGACATCAACGACCGCCGCGCTATACAGGGTGTCGCGGTTCATGCGGATGACGGGTTGGGAATCGATTGCCGTTGGCACCTTGCCATGGCTCCACTGACCGGTGCCACCTGCACGGTGCGAGATGGCCGCGAACATTCGGTCGGATTCGGCGCGGGCAAAGTTGTCGACGTTTACGGGTAGTGGACTCATTCGGAGACCTGCCTTCCTTGGGAAATGCTTACCCGATCGATCGTCGTCCGGTTCCCCGGGTGTCGCATCACCCACCTTTGATGACCCGAATGGTTCATGCCTGCCGGATCCATGGCCGCATGCGAACCGCCACGAAGTGCGTAGACGAGCATCGGAATGATACAGATACAGGCCCGACCTGCACCCGCGGGTTCTCGATGGCGGCAAGGCCATCGACTGTGCGATGACGACGGCGCCCGCCGGCAGACAGGCGTCGGTGTCGGTGTCGGTGCGCAACCATGCGCCCCGATAGCCACGAAATGACGGAGAGGGCCAGGCCGACCGTGCGGGGACAGCGTCCGGCCTGGCCCGCTCCTTGGGGGCGGTCCTTTGATTTAGTGTTCCGACGTGCCTACTTGACCTCGCTGAGATCGTGGACCAGTGTCTTCTCGTCGGCCTCCGAGAGCGAGGTCTGGATGACGGTGCCCTTGTAGGGAGCCAGCGCTGCGGCAAACTTGTCCTCGGTGATCTTGGTTGCATAGAGGACTACGGCCGACTTGCCCTCCGTGACCGCGCTCTTGACCCGCTCACGGAACTCCGCGTTCAGGCCGGTCTTGTCGATGCCTGCGAACAACGCCCCGAACAGGCCTCCGAAGATCAACCCGGCGAAGGGTATGAAGAACAGTATGCCAATCAGCATCCCGAACAGCGCTCCCCCGGCAGCGCCCATGCCGACGCTGCCAAAACCTCCCGGGTGCTCGACATGCGTCTTTCCTTTGTCGTCGACTTTCACGAGCGCCAGGCCGGCGAGCTCGACCACAAGGTTGTCCTGCAGGACTTGAATCTCTTTGTAGGCGCCTTCAGCCTGGAGTTCGGAATCGAAGGAGATCACAATCAGTTCTGACATGGAGCTGTTTCCTTTCGAACGTCTCGACGTTGTTCGTCGAGTTGGGCCATGCCGCCGAATGGTAGGCATGGACAATTGGGGGGGCTTTGTCGGAAATCGGGTTTCGGTCGGCGCAGACGTTCCTCGTCGGCGGGGCCATGCATCCCAGCATTGTTTGAAGGCCATCACCCCCGCACCACCTCATGCGGGTGATGTTGCCCGATGCGGTGCGGGGGAATCTGGAGTCACCATGTTGTGTCGGGCAGCGAACGGAAAGATCAGCCACATGTCGGATGGATGCGGCCAGGGAACCCCGGACGAACCATGCCTTGCCGTGTCCGGGACATTGGAGACACACACCCGTGCCACCATGGAATGCCGCGGGATCGACGGAACCGCTTCGGCAGTGACGGGCATGGGGACCCCCGGTACCCGGCGACGGACCGCGCCGACACGAGCCGCTGGTCCGCAATGACCATCGAACGAGGTCCCGGCACAGGCTTCTCTCCCGCGGGCCGCACGGTCATCATGTTGGCGGCCACTGCAGTTGCCGTTATTGGCCTTCATCTGGGGCGCGACCTCGTGACGCCGGCCCTCTTCGCGATGGTTGTTGTGGTCACGGTGCACCCGGTTCGCGGGAAATTGTTGAAGCGGGGCTTTCCGGACTGGGCGGCAGCCACAGCGGTGGTGGTCGTTTCCTGGCTCGTGCTGCTGGCCATCCTCACACTGGTGCTCCTCGGAATCGCGCAATTTAATCAAATGATCCGCGACTACGGCAGCGAGCTTTCGGACGCGACGGCGGCGGCGGCCGGGCTGCTGCACGGCATGGGCATCTCCGTGGCCGAACCCTCCGGGATCGACCCCAAGGTGCTCCTCGCTGCCGTTGCGTGGCTGACCGGCGCAGTTGCCACTCTTGTCATCGCGTTGGCATTCGTCTTCACGTACATCCTGTTCATGGCCTTCGATGCCAGGCTCATCGAGGGCATGACCGCGCGGTTCGCCAAGAGCCACAAGCGCACCATCACCGCCTTCGCGCGGTACGGGTCATCCGTGCGCCGCTACTACGTGATCAACACCATCTTCGGAACAGTCGTGGCGATCCTTGACGGGCTCATCCTGTGGGCGCTGGGAGTGCCCGGGGCCGCGGCGTGGATGGTGCTTGCGTTCGTGACCAACTACATCCCCAGCATCGGATTCGTCATCGGACTGATCCCGCCGTTGGTGCTTGCCCTGGTCACCGGCGGATGGGGAACGGCCCTTGTGGTGCTGGCGGCCTATTGCGCCATCAACCTCGTGCTCCAGGCACTCGTCCAACCCAAGTTCGTCAGCGATGCCGTGCAGCTGAACCTGACCCTCACGTTCTTTTCGGTGGTGTTCTGGAGCACCGTGCTGGGCCCGGCGGGTGCGATCCTGTCGATTCCGATGACGCTACTGGTGAGGGTGGTGGTGCTGGAGACCGACGCCCGCACGACGTTCGCACGCTGGCTGACGGGCGACAAGAGTCCGGGATGAACCAGCTCGGATGTCTCCGTGGACGGCGGCCATGCTGAGCGCGATCGGCGCCGTGGTCCCCCTTGCCGTCGCCGCGGCGCTGAGCAGCGTACCCATCCTGGCGATGATCGCGTTGCTCCTGTCGGAAAAGGGGCGGAGCTCTGCCCCTTTCTACCTGGTCGGCTGGATCGTCGGCCTCTTCGGGGTTGCCGGCCTCTTCGCCCTGGGGCTCTCCACGGTGTCCCGCCCGTCGTCGCCGACGGACTTCCCCGTGTTCGGTGCGCTGGAGATCATCATTGGCATCGCCTTGTTGGTGTTCGGAGTCGTGTTGATCGTCCGCCAGGCGGATACCCGATCCGGGAGCTCCTGGGCTGCGCGGCTCGCCGGCATCAGCCCGGTCTCGGCAGCCGGTTTGGGTGTGGCGCTGAACCTGCGACCCAAGGCCGTGCTGCTTGCAGCGGCCGCAGGTCTTGCCATCGGGACCAAGAGCCTCAGCGTCTCCGAAGGCATGATGGCTTTGGCGGTGTACACGGCGATCGGCGGCTCAAGCGTCGCCATACCCGTCCTGGCATCCCTGGTGCGTCCCGATGCCATGGAGCCGCGGTTGCGCCAGGTCCTTGGTTGGTTGGAACGGAACCAACACATCGTTGCCGGTGTCGTCGTCCTCTTGGTGGGTGCGCTGATCACAGGCAACGGCTTCACCCACCTCGCCGGCTGAACGGGGCATGCGATTCCACGGGTGCTCGGCAAGCCGGTTTCGGCTAGGCGCTGCCTACCCATTCGACGTGCCCGTCGGCGAAGAACTGTTCCTTCCACACCGGCACGTGCGTCTTGACGGTCTCGACCAGATCGCGGCATGCCTCGAAGGCCTCGCCGCGGTGCGCCGCGGCCGCCGCCGCAACCAGTGCGGCATCCCCGATCTGCAGCTCCCCCACCCGGTGGGCGGCCCAGAGCCGTGTCCCGGGGTGGCGGGAGGCCACCTCGGCAACCAGCTCAAGCATGCGGGCGTTGGCGCTCGGGTGTGCGCTGTAGGCCAGCTTCACGACTTCCTTGCCGCCGTCGTGGTTGCGCACGATGCCGCCGAAGGTGACGACGGCTCCGGTGCGCTCCGACTCCACCGCGTCCCATGCGGTGTTCACGTCAAGGGGCGTGTCGCTGACCGCTGCGTAAACTACCTCGCCCGGTGCGGCGGGATCCTTAGTGGCCATGCCGGCCCTCGATCTGGTCGCAGATGTGCTCGATCAGCGGAGCCAGCACGGTCAGCCCGTCCATCACGCCGGAGGGAGAACCGGGCAGGTTCACGATGAAGGTTTCGCCTGCAATGCCGGCGTGCCCGCGGCTGAGCGCGGCCAGCGGTGTGTTGGCCCGGCCCGTGGCACGCAGCGCCTCCATGATGCCGGGGATCGTGCGGTTCAGCAGCGGCTCGGTTTCCTCCGGGGTGGTGTCGTCCGGGTTCAGCCCGGTGCCGCCGCTGGTGATGATGACCCTCGGGCCCGCCAGCAGCAGGCCCTGCAGGGCGGCGCCGACGCTCGGCCCGTCCGGCACGATGACCGCCGGTATGACGTCGAAGTTGTGTTCCTGGAGCCAGTCGCCGATCACCGGGGCACTGGCGTCCTCGTAGATGCCGAGTGCCGCACGGGTGGAACTGATCAGGATGGCCGCCTTACGCGGGCAGGGCAGTGGTTCGCAGGCGCTCATGCGCGGAGTTCTCCTTGGGGGTTTTCTTGTTGTTGCGGCGCAATGTTCCAGGAACCGGACTTTCCGCCGGACTTGGCCAGCACGCGCATGCCGTCGATGATTGCATGCTTGTCGACGGCCTTGATCATGTCATACAGTGCCAAGGCCGCGGTGCTTACCGCGGTCAGCGCCTCCATTTCCACGCCCGTGACGCCGCGGGTCTTGACGGTGGCCAGGATGCGCACGGACCCGGCCGCCTCGAGCTCGAAGTCGATGACCACCTTGGAAATCGGCAGCGGATGGCACAGCGGAATCAGTTCGGAGGTTTTCTTGGCTCCCATGATGCCGGCGATACGGGCCACGGCCAGGGCGTCTCCCTTGGGCATCCCGGCGGCGGAAACCAAGGCAAGCACCTCGGCTGTAGTGTGCAGCGTTGCCTCTGCCGTTGCCTCACGGCTGGTTTCGACCTTGGCGCTGACATCGACCATGTGGGCGCTACCGTCGGCGCGCACATGCGAAAGCGCGGAAGGGAGTGGTTCCTGGCTCATGAGCCGTCTCCAATGACTAGGGTTTGCACGGTCTGGCCCGCGGCGAGTTCGGTGGTGTCCTCGTCGATGAGGATGAATGCGTTACTGGCTGCAAGCGCCGCCAGAAGGTGGGAGGAAGCACCGCCCAAGGGGGTGAATATCCCGTCCCGGTAGGTGCCGCGGCGCACCTGTAGTTTACCGGGCATCGATCCCATGTCCTCGGTGAGCCGGGCCTCGAGCAGCGGCCTGGCGGGAAGTCTCAGGTGTTCGGCGAGCGCGGGGCGCAGGAAGATTTCGAAGCTGACAAAGGCACTGACCGGGTTGCCGGGGAAGGCGATGAATGCGACGGGATCGCAGCCCGGCAGGGCCAGCGTTCCGCAACCCTGGGGCCCTCCCGGCTGCATGGCCACGGAGCCGAACTCGATGCCGTTTGTTGCCAGCACCTCCTTGACCACGTCGAAGGCCCCCTTGGAGATGCCGCCGCTGCTGATCACCAGGTGGTAGCCGCGCTCGCCGGACGCCAGTGCCGTCCGCAGGGAGTCGGTGAAGAGACTTGGCGAGTCATCGAGCACGCCGACCGTGGTGACGGTGCAGCCTGCCGAGTCGAGGGCCGCGGCCAGCAGGGTGGTGTTGGCGTCGTGGATCTGTCCGGGCCCCAGCTCGCCCCCCGGGGCGACGAGCTCATCGCCGGTGGAAAGGAGCAGCACCGACGGGCGCCGGGTGACTGCGACTTCGCCGATGCCCAGGCCCGCGAGGATTCCCAGCGTGGTGGGCCCCAACCGCGTACCCGCTTCGAGGACCGTGTCCCCCGCGGCGATGTCGCTGCCCTCCACGCGAATGTACGCGCCGTCCTCGGCCGTGGCGGGGAGACTCACGTGGAACCCGGCGGCAAGCTGCGCGGCGTCGGGGAAACGGTCCGGAACCGCCGCTTCGATGGGGATCACCGTGTTGGCGCCGGCCGGGATGGGTGCCCCGGTCATGATGGGAGCGGCATTCCCCCGCTCCAGCGCCGGTGCAGCCTCTCCCGCCGCAATGGGTGCCACAACGCGCAGCCGGCCATTGCCCAGGTCGCCGGTGTGCACCGCGTACCCGTCCATCTGGGAGTTGTCCCACGGCGGCAGCGAGCGCGGGGCACCCAGGGTGGCTGCAAGCCTGCGTCCCCGGGCCTCGCGCAGCCGGACCGTTTCGCTGCCCAGGCCCAGAAGCGCCGCATCGACAAGTTCCCTGATGCTGTCCCGGTGCCCTGCGACGCTGCGGCGGAATGGTGAGTTCATGGCAACCATCCTAGGGTCAACGAAGTGGTTGGTGCGCGGGCGCTCCAATTTTCCCATGGGCGATGAACCGGCCGGACACCATGTCGAGGTGCCATGAAACCGTTGCGGGACCGTCGGCCAGCGAAGGGCAGTCACCGACTGGAACCCTCGCCGTCTTCATCCCGCTTGTCTGGTGTGCGCTCACGCTGTAATGCTCAGCCGAATCCAGAAATGCTGCATCGCCACAGCCACCCGGCATTGCGAACCAGTACAACCCGGATCTTTCGGGCCTTCCACGGGGGACGTAGTGTAGCGATATGCACAGCAGGGGACGCGACCGTTCGATGGGCTGCGCGCCGAACTGGTAACCGCGCGCATGGGCAGCCCCCTATCGCCGCAGCCAAACGTCGTGCACCACGGTTACCGGCGGCCGGCAACGGCAGCGTGGAAATTTCGGAAAGCACCGCGGCAGAGCCGCCGATCACCGAAGGAGCACCATCCATGTCACTCGTCCGCGTACACAACTTCTCCATCTCGCTCGATGGCTTCGGCACAGGTGAGGGACAGAGCAAGGACGCACATTTCGGCCATGCCGGCGACAGGCTGCACGAATGGATGTTCGCCACCCGGTTTTGGCAGCCCGACGGCAGCGGGGGCGTCGACTATGTCTTCGCACGGGAGCACGAGCCGGGGATCGGCGCCGAGATCATGGGTGCCGGCAAGTTCGGACATCCCGGATGGCACGAGGACCCCGAGTGGAAGGGTGCGTGGGGTCCCAACCCGCCGTTCCACACACCGGTCTTCGTCCTCACCCACCACACGCGCCCGTCGATCGAGATGGAGGGCGGCACGACGTTCCACTTCATCGACGCGTCGCCCGCCGAGGCGCTCGAGACGGCCCGGGCGGCCGCGAACGGCAAGGACGTACGCATCGGCGGCGGCCCCACGGTGATCCGCGACTTTCTTGCCGCCGGGCTCATCGACCACATGCACACAGTGGTGGTCCCCATCCTGCTGGGCCGGGGTGTGCGTCTCTGGGACGGGTTGGAGGGCCTCGAGAAGAACTACGTAATCGAGGCCACCTCCTCGCCCAGCGGGGTCACGCACGTGACGTTCACCCGTACGGGTGCCGGAACCGCCTCGACCTGAACCCCGGGGCGCTACCGCATGGCCGGATTCTCCCGGCTGCCTTCAACGCGGCGCCCTCAATGCCCTGCCCCGGCAGCAATCAGCCCGCGGCGTTGGTGGCTTCGTCAATGCTCCCCGTCTCCGGGGGTCCTTCGAGGCGCCGGTAGCGCATCAACAACACACCGGACCGGTACAGCCTTGGCTGCTCGACCAACTCGAACCGGGTGGCGGCCGTGCCATCCGGGAACAACTTCTTTCCCTTGCCGAGCACGACCGGACACACCCAGAGGTTCAACCTGTCGACCAGGCCTTCACGGAACAGGGTCTGCAGCAGGTTCCCGCTGCCCCAGACGTGGATCTGCCGATGCCGCTCGCGCAGCTCGGGCACCTGCCCGGCAGCGTCGGATACCTGCGTGCTGATCTCCCAAGACAGCTCCGGTCTGCCGCGTGAAGCGACGTACTTGGGCACCCGGTTGAAGGTCTGCCCAATCGTGTCCGACTGGCCCTGCCAGTAGGAACGGAAGATGTCGTACGTCGTTCGGCCCAGCAGCAGCGCGTCGGCACCCTGGACATCCGATTCCATCTGTTCGCCGGATTCCGCATCCCAATAGGGACGCTCCCATCCGGCGTATTCGAAGTCCCCGTCCTGCACGTTGGGACCGCCGTTTGCCTGGATCACGCCGTCCATCGTGATGTTCATGTTGACGTGCAGCTCACCCATCGCACCCTTCTCCTCAGCAGGCAGAACAATCCGGTCGTCGCATTACCGGGATTGTTGGTGCAGCAATCTTAAGCGTTCGTCGCGCGTATTGACGCGGGCCAAGCGCACGCATCGGAGTCCCCGCATTCCTCTTGGCAGCGGATGGCCGCCTTCGATCCGGTCGAGGCCTGCACCTGCGCATCAGACCGCCATGACAGCGCCCCAACCCAGGCGCGGCCGGCCGCTGCTACAGCGGAGCGCTCGCAGGTATTTTTCGTGGTTCCCCGCTTCAATGACCACGGCCAGGAAGACGCCTAAACATACGCAAAATCTCCTGTCAGCGCATGGAATACCCTGCATATGCGATGTTTCGCCAAATTCAACTCCGCAAATCAGAAAGGCCATCCGGGGCCTTCCACTGCTGCCCGGCCCACCGCACGGAACAAAGCCGCAGCCAGTGGTCTACCCTCGATATATGGCGACGCAAATAGATACACCCCGCTCCACGACCGTCAGCCTCCCCATGCCCACGATCCTGACCCCGGCCCCTGCCGGCGCCCCCGGGCTAAGCGACAAATTCGGCCGGCAGGCCACCGACCTGCGCATCTCGCTGATCGACAAGTGCAACCTGCGCTGCACCTACTGCATGCCCGCCGACGGTCTGGCTTGGCTCCCCAAGTCCAAGCTGCTCACCCTCGAGGAAATAACCAGGATCGTGCGCATCGGCGTGCGCGACCTCGGCATCCGCGAGCTGCGCCTCACCGGCGGCGAACCGTTGGTCCGCGTGGACCTGGCCCAAATCATTGCAGCAGTCCGTGCCGAGTTCCCGGAGCTGCCCATCTCGCTGACCACCAACGGGGTGGGACTTGCCAAGAAAGCCGCGGCGCTCGCCGAAGCCGGGCTCAGTCGCATCAATGTCTCGCTCGATACCCTGCATGCCGAAACCTTCGCCATGCTCACCCGCCGCGACCACATCGACTCGGTGTTCGAGGGCATCGATGCGGCCCTTGCCGTGGGCCTGGCCCCGGTGAAAATCAACGCGGTGCTGATGCGCGGCATCAACGACGAGCAGGCGCCGGAGCTGCTGGCCTGGGCGCTGGAGCGCGGGCTTGAGCTGCGCTTCATCGAACAGATGCCGCTGGATGCCGACCACACATGGCGCAAGGACAACATGGTCACCGCAGCCCAGTTGCGTGCATACCTGGAACCGCACTTCATCTTGAACCCCGACACCCGGCCGCGCGACGGTGCGCCTGCCGAACGCTTCCTGGTTTCCACGCATGAAGATCCGCAAACGATTCTTGGCGCAGTGGGAATCATTGCCTCGGTGTCCGAACCGTTCTGTTCCGATTGCCGCCGCACCCGCATCACGGCCGAGGGCAAGGTCATGAGCTGCCTGTTCTCGCGCGAGGAAACGGATTTGAGCGCACTGTTGCGCGACGGATCCGGTGACATCGACATTGCCGAACGCTGGCGTGCCGCGATGTGGGGAAAGCCCCGGGCACACGGCATGGACCACGTAGGGCTGGGCTCCAAGGATTTTGTACAATCGGACCGCTCCATGAGCGCCATCGGAGGATAATGCGCATTCGCTATTTTGCGGCAGCCGCCCAGGCTGCCGGCACCCACGAGGAACACCTCGACCTTGATGAATTGCCGGCTGGAACCCCGGACAACGACGGGGAGGCAACCCTGGGGCAAGTACTGGACTTACTCTCGGCACGCGAACCGTTGTCCGCCCCGGTGAGCGGCGACCTGCTGGTACGCCGCACCACGGCGCTGGGCACGGTGTTGCTCCGCTGCAGTTTCCTCATCAACGGAGTCAACGAACAAGATCGTTCCCGGACCCTCAAGCCAACCGACGAACTCGATGTCCTGCCGCCCTTTGCCGGGGGCTAAGAATCACCGCAGATTGAACACCTGAAGAACCACACAGGAAGGCGCCCATGGACCGGAAAGTCCGTGGGCGCCTTCCTGCGTGGCCATACGTGTTTGGCGGTCGGAACCCCGTTTCTTCGGGGCGAAACCGGTGCGGCATGCCCTCGTCAAAACGAGCCGGCGCCGGCACCGTCCGGCCAAAGATTTCGAGATTCCGTGATGTCCTGCGGATTCGTTGCGAAATCCTTGCGAAAACGCGTGATCCCGGCGATCCATCTCGGAATTGCAGGCTCCATTTCCCCTGAACAAAGCCCGAAATCGGGCGTATGGTTTTGAAAGACAGGTAGTTTCCATCACCTTTCATTCTTCTAGACCAAGGATCAGAATAATGAGTGAAAATTCCACCGAAACCGAGTGGGAGGATATCGTTCCTCAAGCCAGTCCACCACTCCAGCGGGCTCTGTCAAACCGCCATATTCAACTCATGGCCATTGGTGGCGCCATTGGCACGGGCTTGTTCATGGGATCCGGAAAGACCATCTCGGTCGCCGGCCCTTCCGTCATTTTCGTGTACATGATCATTGGCTTCATGCTCTTTTTCGTCATGCGCGCCATGGGCGAATTGCTGCTGAGCAACCTCCAGTACAAGAACTTCGGCGACTTCGCCGGCGACATCCTCGGACCGTGGGCCTCGTTCTTCACGGGATGGACCTACTGGTTCTGCTGGATCGTCACGGGCATTGCCGACGTGGTCGCGATCGCGCACTACGTGGCTTTCTGGTGGCCGGACCTCGCCCTTTGGATTCCTGCGCTGACCTGTATCTTGCTCTTGCTCGCCTTGAACCTGCCAACGGTCCGGGCCTTCGGTGAGACCGAGTTCTGGTTTGCGCTGATCAAGATCATTGCCATTATGGGCCTAATCGTCACCGGTCTGGTCATGATCATCACCGGGTTCGAGACCGAGGGCGCCACGGCCTCCTTCGCCAACCTTTGGGAGCACGGCGGGATGTTCCCGACCGGCTTCATGGGCTTCGTGGCCGGATTCCAGATTGCGGTGTTCGCCTTCGTCGGCATCGAGCTGGTAGGTACAGCCGCAGCCGAGACAAAGGATCCGGAAAAGAATCTGCCGCGCGCGGTGAACTCCATCCCCATTCGTGTCCTGCTGTTCTACGTGGGTTCGCTGATCATCTTGATGTCCGTGCGGCCCTGGACCAGCTACAGCGCCGACGAATCGCCGTTCGTGGCCATGTTCGCCCTGGCCGGATTGGTCGGCGCCGCCGGAGTCGTCAACTTCGTTGTTCTGACCTCGGCTACCTCGAGCGCAAACTCGGGCATCTACTCCACGTCCCGCATGGTCTACGGACTGGCCCGCGAGGGGGACGCACCCAAGGGGTTCGGCAAGCTGTCCAGCCGCAAAGTTCCGAAAAACGCGCTGCTCTTCTCCTGCTTCTTCCTGCTGGCCGGCGTTGTGTTGCTGTACGCAGAGGGGTCGGTTGCAGAGGCGTTCACCCTGGTCACCACGATTTCCGCCCTGTGCTTCATGTTCGTATGGACGATGATCATGATTAGCTACATCGTCTACCGCCGTCGCCGCCCGCACCTGCACGAGACCAGCAAATTCAAGATGCCCGGCGGATCGTTCATGCCGTACGTCGTGCTCGCGTTCTTCGGTTTCATCATCTGGGCCTTGACCACTCAGCCAGACACCCTGATGGCGCTGTTCTTCACGCCGATCTGGTTTGTGCTTCTGACCTGTGGTTACCTGATGTTGCGCCGCAACCCGGAGCACGCGAAGATCCGTGCCTTGCACGACGTGAAGGTCGCCCGGGAGCACGAGGAGCGCAAGGCGCGCCTCCAGCCATAAACGCTGCCCGGATGTTCCCGGCAGCAGCCAGGACTGCTGGCTCCTTTCCTTCAAGGAGTCGATTCTTCCGGCCGAAGCGGAATCCCCCGGCGCAAACAAGCGATCCCTGCCCCTCGATTTCTCGAGGTGCAGGGATCGCTTGTTATACGCGCCTTACGCCCGTGTAGGGCTAGACGGTGTTTGGCTAGACAGAGTCGAGTTCACGATCCTGGGTGGTCTTGTGGGAGTGGCTCGAACCGATGACGTCGCCGGCCTTCCATTCGTCCCAGCCCTTCTGGTTCTTCATGAACTCCTCGATCTCGTCCTTGCTGGCTTCGAGCTTCGGGTCGTTCTTGAGGTACCAACGGGTTTCGCGGACGATCAAGCCGGACATGATCAGCAGGCCGATGAGGTTCGGCAACGCCATGAGGCCGTTCATCATGTCGGAGAAGTTCCAGACCGCGGTCAGTTCGGTGGTGCAGCCTACGTAAACAATCAACGAGAAGACCACGCGGAACGGCATGACCGCACGGCGGCCGACGAGGCGCTCGATGTTGCGCTCACCGTAGTAGCACCAGCCCAGGATCGTGGAGAAGGCGAACATGACCAGGCCAATGGTCACGATCCAGTGTCCCCATTCGCCCGGCAGGCCGAAGGTGAAGGCGTAGCCGGTCATCAGCGAGGCCTTGATCTGCTCGCCGGTTTCCGGGTCGACGTAGTTCCAGGCGCCGGTGGTGATGATGACCAGGCCGGTGCAGGTGACAACGATGATGGTGTCGATGAAGGTCTGAGTCATGGAGACCAAGCCCTGGCGCACCGGGTGGGTGGTCTGTGCCGCGGCCGCCGCGATGGCCGCCGAGCCCATGCCCGATTCATTGGAGAAGATGCCGCGTGCCACACCGAACTGCACGGCGATGATGATGGCCGAACCGGCGAAGCCGCCGATTGCCGAGGTGCCGGTGAAGGCGTCAGCAAAGATCTGGCCGATAGCGGCCGGAACCTGGCCAATGTTGGCGATCAGGATGTACAGGGCCGCACCGACGTAGAAGATGATCATGACCGGCACGAAGCCTGCGGTGACCTTGCCGATGGACTTGATGCCGCCGACCAGGACAACCAACGAGAGAACGGTCAGCACGATGCCTGTGGTCCAGGTCGGAACGCTGAAGGAGTTCTCCAGGTTCGCCGCGATCGAGTTGCCCTGGGTCATGTTGCCGATGCCGAAGCAGGCGAGCGTTGCGAAGACGGCGAAGGAAAGCGCCAGCACCTTGCCCAGAGGTCCCCTGATGCCGCGTTCCAGGTAGTACTGCGGTCCGCCGGACTTTTCGCCGGCGGAGTCGGTGGCGCGGTAGCGCACACCCAGGAATGCCTCGGAATACTTTGCAGCCATGCCGACCAGGCCGGTGACCCACATCCAGAACAGCGCGCCGGGGCCGCCGATGCCGATGGCGGTTGCCACGCCGACGATGTTGCCGGTGCCGACGGTTGCGGCCAGCGCCGTGGTCAGTGCCTGGAACTGCGAGATGTCACCTTCGGCGCCGTCGTCCTTGCGCTTGAGCAGGCCCAAGCGAAGGGCCACTCCCAGCTTGAAGAACTGCAGGCCACCCAGGCGGATGGTCAGGTAAAGCCCGGTGCCCAAGAGCAGCGGAATCAACATGAATGGGCCCCAGATGACACTGCTGATGTCACCTAACACCGTTGCGAGATTGTCCATAGTAATGGTTCCAACACTTTCTCGTGCGAGCGAATGAAATATGACGGTGATCGACGTCACAAGTCATTCAGCCTAGTCGAGAACGCAAAAACCTGTGAACAGGGGCACTTTTCCATCCGTCGGTCACGCTGAGCCGGTCACAATTAGCGATAAGCGGTAGAAAGAATCCGCTATGTTACGCAAATGGGCCGTTCGCTCCGGACAAATCCGGTGCGAACGGCCCACGTGGGAACCACAATTGACTTACATTCCGAAGTCGGAGGCCTTGTCGAAGGGACCCACCACGGTGATGGTGCGCGGGCGTGCCGCCAAAAGGGCTGCCAGCTCCTGCACCTGTGCCGGGGTGACGGCCTTGACGCGATCGAGCGACTCGTCGATGTCATGGAAGACGCCGGTGACAAGCTCGGCGCGGCCCAGGCGTGACATGCGCGATCCCGGATCCTCGAGTGCCAGCACCATACCGCCGGACAGCTGTCCTACGGCCTTGCGCAGTTCTTCTTCGGTGATGCCGTCGGCCGCAAGCTTCTCGAGCTCGGCGGCCAGCAGTTTGATCACGCGTTCGGTCTTGGCCGGGGCGCATCCGGCATACATGCCGAAGTAGCCCGCATCGGAGTACGCTGCGGAGAACGAGTAGGTGGAGTACACCAGCCCGCGCTTCTCGCGGATCTCCTGGAACAGGCGCGAGGACATGCCGCCGCCGAGCACGGCGTTGAGCACGCTCATCACGTGGCGTCGCTCATCGGTTGCCACGATGCCGGGGCAACCCATGATGATGTTGACCTGTTCGACAGGTCGGCGAATGACCTCGATGCGCTCCGAACCGGTGATTTCCACGGGCTCGGTGGAACGGCGCGGAACCGGGGTTGCGTCCTCGGGCAGTTCCCAGCCGGCCTCGCGAAGGGCGCTGAGCACCAGGTCGCAGACCACGTCGTGGTCGAGCGAACCGGCGGCGGTGATCACGAGCTCGTCGGGGGTGTAGAAACGGCGGTAGTGTTCCCAGACCGACTCGCGGCTGATGCCGGTGATGGCCTCGGGGGTGCCGCCGATCGGGCGACCCAGGGAGTGCTCCCCCAGTACGGCTTCAACGAAGCGTTCGTGGGCGACGTCCCCCGGATCGTCGGCGTCCATCGCGATTTCCTCGAGGATCACGTCGCGTTCCTGTTCCAATTCATTTGGATCAATAACGGCGGAGGTGATCATGTCGGCGATGACGTCGATTGCCATGGGCAGGTCGGTGTCGAGCACGCGGGCGAAGTAGCAGGTGCTTTCCTTCGCGGTTGCTGCGTTGGATTCGCCGCCTACCTCGTCAAAGGCGGAAGCAATTTCCATCGCGGTGCGTCGCTTGGTGCCCTTGAACAAGAGGTGTTCAAGGAAGTGCGTGGAGCCGTGTTGGCCGTCCTGCTCATCGCGAGAACCCACGCCCACCCAGAAACCGATGGTTGCCGAACGCTGGCCGGGCATAGCCTCGGTCAGCACACGAACACCACCAGGCAAAACGGAGCGGCGCACCAGTGCGCCCCCGGCCTGCCCGTGGATGATTGTGGGGTCTCCCGCCTCGATGGGGGCCGCGGTGTCAGAGACGCCGCGCTCCCCTGCTTTCGCAGGGGATACGCCAACTCCGTCGAGCGGCAGGGGAATCATGACCACTGAGAATGTCCTTTACTGTCCACAAAAAATTGGGTGAGTCGCACTTGGTAGAGCGCGAAACGCATTTATCCATTCTTCCACAGTGCCACCGCTTCGCAGTCTGGCTATGAGGGGCCTCTCATTTCCGGACGGGCTGCCGCCAAAAATTCATGCATGCCCTGACGCTTAAAGAATAATCCCGGCCCACCAAAAGGCGGACCGGGATTTTTCTAGCCTAGGAAACTAAGTTTTCCTACTCGGCTGATTCGGCGGAGGCTTCGTCCTCTGCCACAACCGGGGCCAACGAAAGCTTTCCGCGATCATCGACCTTGGTGATTTCGACCTGGAGCTTCTGGCCCACGGAGACAACGTCTTCGACGTCATCCACGCGCTTGCCACCGGCGAGCTTGCGCAGCTCGGAGATGTGCAGCAGGCCGTCCTTGCCCGGGGTCAGGGAAACGAACGCACCGAAGGTGGTCAGCTTCACGACGGTGCCAAGGTAGCGTTCGCCGATTTCCGGAACCTGTGGGTTTGCAATGGCGTTCACTGCGGAACGAGCGGCTTCTGCCGACTCGCCGTTGGTGGCGCCAATGAGGACGGTTCCGTCGTCCTCGATGGAGATATCCGCTCCGGTATCTTCCTGGATCTGGTTGATCATCTTGCCCTTCGGGCCGATGACCTCGCCAATCTTGTCAACCGGGATCTTCACGGAGATGATGCGCGGTGCGTAGGTCGACAGCTCATCCGGGGTGTCAATGGCCTGGTTCAGGACGTTGAGGATGTGCAGACGTGCCTCGCGTGCCTGGGTCAGCGCAGCTGCCAGGACCGATGCCGGGATGCCGTCAAGCTTGGTGTCAAGCTGGATGGCGGTGATGAACTCGGCGGTACCTGCAACCTTGAAGTCCATGTCACCCATGGCGTCTTCGGCGCCGAGGATGTCGGTCAGGGCCGCGTAGCGGGTCTGACCGTCAACTTCGTCGGAAACCAAGCCCATGGCGATGCCGGCAACGGCAGCGCGCAGCGGGACGCCGGCGTTGAGCAGCGACAGGGTCGATGCGCAAACCGAGCCCATCGAGGTCGAGCCGTTGGAGCTCAATGCCTCGGAGACCTGGCGGATGGCGTACGGGAATTCCTCGCGGGACGGCAGCACCGGCATGATGGCGCGTTCTGCCAGGGCACCGTGGCCGATTTCGCGGCGCTTCGGGGAACCCACGCGGCCGGTTTCACCGGTCGAGTACGGCGGGAAGTTGTAGTTGTGCATGTAGCGCTTGCGCGTTACAGGCGACAGCGAGTCGATCTGCTGTTCCATCTTGAGCATGTTCAAGGTGGTGACGCCCATGATCTGGGTTTCGCCACGCTCGAAGATCGCCGAACCGTGGACGCGGGGAAGAACCTCGACCTCGGCGGTGAGCTTGCGGATGTCGGACAGGCCGCGGCCGTCCATGCGGACCTGGTCGGTCAGGATGCGCTGGCGCACAACGTGCTTGGTCAGCGAACCGAAGGCCTTGGAGATCTCGCCTGCGCGGGTCTCGAAGGCGGTGCCCTCGGCTGCGAGCTCGGCAACTACCTCGTCCTTGTAAGCGGAAGCGGCGTTGTCGCGCTCCTGCTTGCCGGCGATCTGGTAGATCTCGGTCAGCTTGGCGGTGGCCTTGGCCTCGACAGCTGCGTAGGCGTCTTCTTCGTAATCGCGGAAGACAGGGAACTCAACGGTTGGCTTGGCGGCGCGTGCTGCCAGGTCTGCCTGTGCGTCGCACAGTGCCTTGATGAACGGCTTTGCAGCCTCAAGGCCCTGGGCAACAACCTCTTCGGTCGGGGCGGTGGCGCCCTGTTCCTTGATGAGGTTCCAAGAGTTGTCGGTTGCTTCGGCTTCAACCATCATGATGGCAACGTCGTCGCCAGCGATGCGGCCGGCTACGACCATGTTGAAGACGGCGTTTTCCAGCTGGCTGTGCTTCGGGAAGGCAACCCACTGGGCACCGTTTCCGTCGTCAACCAAGGCAACGCGAACGCCACCGATCGGGCC
The DNA here is from genome assembly GCF_017876535.1 of Paeniglutamicibacter kerguelensis. Classification (NCBI taxonomy): domain Bacteria; kingdom Bacillati; phylum Actinomycetota; class Actinomycetes; order Micrococcales; family Micrococcaceae; genus Paeniglutamicibacter; species Paeniglutamicibacter kerguelensis. Next base: position 757,867 of record NZ_JAGIOF010000001.1, on the reverse strand, counting down.
GGAGAACGGCAGACCGGAAAGCTGGGTCGACATCGAGGATGCGTTGATGGCAACCACGTCGTAGAGCTCGTCCGGGTTGATTGCCAGGACGGTGACAACGATCTGTACTTCGTTGCGCAGGCCCTTGACGAATGCCGGGCGCAGCGGGCGGTCCATCAGACGGCAAGCCAAGATGGCTTCGGTCGACGGACGGCCTTCGCGGCGGAAGAAGCTGCCCGGGATGCGGCCGGCAGCGTACATGCGCTCCTCGACGTCCACGGTCAGCGGGAAGAAGTCGAAGCCTTCGCGCGGGTGCTTGCCGGCGGTGGTTGCCGAGAGCAGTGCGGTGTCTTCGTCGATGTAAACCATGGCTGCACCTGCAGCCTGCTGGGCCAAACGACCGGTTTCGAAGCGGATAACTCGCTTGCCGTATCGACCGTTGTCGATCACGGCCTCTGCGAATTGAATTTCTGGACCCTCCATGTGGGGGCATTCCTTTCGATCGCTCCCCGGGGAATGCAGCGAACCGATGTGCCCTGCCCGGATCTGGTCTTCGATCGAGACTCGCGCTACATGATGAATCAGAGCGAAAGCCACTACCGAGGACCGCGATCTGTGCGGCGGGGACCTGCGGTGGCATGGTCCGGGGAGTAATTGTTTGTATTGGTTTTCCGCAATACACGGACAACCACGTATAAGACTACCGGGAATCGAGGCAAGTTGCAGTTCTCCACACCACACCGTGTTGGCGTTGCTCGGTACAGAAACGAATCTGGCGTCTCAGTACCTCAGGCGCCGCAATACACGCCCATTGGCGATCGCACGGCCTACTGGTAGGAGACGAACCACGGCTTCGGGTCGATGTCGAAGGTCTGCTCCGGGGTGAACGTTGGGGAGTCCTCGTCAATGAAGTTCTTCCACGCCATCCTGATGCCGTCGGGCAGGTCGCGGCGCAGGTTCTCCCACGTCCCCATTTTCATCCCCGGTGAGCCGTGGCCGTCGGCGTGCACGACCATCGCCAGTTCGGGGTGCGAAGTGTCCAGCGTGGAGCGATTGCGGATCATGCTCTGCGTGAACTGGTGCAGGATGACGACCTTCTGCGGCAGTTGGTGCTCGCGCGTCAGCTCAGCCAACCAATCGTTGGCTCGGTTGAGCTCGGCGGCATCAACGGAGCCGATCTGGACCATGTGCCGCTGGTTGGGCTTGAGCCTCCACTCGGGGTCGTAGGCGATGCCGACGTTGGGGTAGGACAGCAGCTTTTCGTAGCGCTTAGCCTGGGTCAGGAAGTCGTTGCGACCCGGTTGCAGGTCAAGCACCACGTACACCCCTGCCGCCTCGGCTGCCTTCACCCAGGGTTCGAGTCGCTCCACGGGAACGTAGCTGGAGTACTTCCCGTCATCGCCGGCGGACGCCGAAGCGACGGTCGCAATGATCTCGAAGGCCGGCTGGACCTTTTCCTTGCTATGGGGCTGGTATTCCGCGGCGTACTTCTTGGCGAGTTTGATGGCCGCATCGACGTCCTGTTCACCGAGCAAACCCAGTGAAGAGGTCCCGGGCGTCCCGTACAGCGCGACCATGCGCCGGTCCGGGAACACGAGCTGCCCGCCGCCGGGAAGTTGCTTTCCTCCGGCAGCCGTTGCCGCCAGGGCCGAGAAATCCTCGGCATTACCGAACCCGTTGCCGATCGCGTACAGTTCCGATTCCGCGTGCTTCTGGAAGAATTCCTGGTTCTTCGCTGCCCTCGGGTCAGGCGATTCCATGGTGAAATGGTCGGCCCCTGCGGCTTGGGCCGTGGCCAGGGCGGGACCTGCCGCTTCCGCGTCCTTGTCCCCCGAGCGCACGACGACGGCGAAGCCGGACTCCGTGGTGCCTCCGGCCGGATCGATATCAGGCAAGTCGGCGTCTGGCACTGACCCGTCAACGACTTCCCGGCCCCCTACCAGTGAATCGGAAAGGGCTCCGTGGGCAATGAGGGTGCGCGCGCCCAAACGCTCCAGCTCGGTGGCGAAAGCCTTCTGATCCGAAGTGTCCTCCAGCGCGTCCTCGGGTGCTACGAGCAGCGGAACGCCGAGTTCACGGGCCTGCCCGGCGGCGGCGTCCTCCGCGCCGTCGTTGCCCAACACAACAACGGCGGGTGTCTTTTCGAAGAACGCTTGGCTTGCTTTCAGTGCCATTTCCTCGGAATTGCCCTCGATCCGGCTGACTTCGGAGACAGGATCGGCCAACACCACGCTGTCTTGGTTTCCCTGAGACCGGGCGCCGGCGTCGTCGCCCGGATCCGCTGCGGTGCACCCGGCCGCGACCAGAACCAGGGCTAGCCCGGAAGCGGCCGCAGCGAGACGGCCCTTTGCCCGAATCGTCATGTCTTTTCTCCCTTGTCGACCATCAGCCAAAGATTTTCACCGGCATCGTCTTGTGGTTTCTTCATAAACGGATATCGCCTCGGAACCGTTGGAGCGGACCCAAGCACGGCAACCACTAAAAGAGAGCGATCCCAATTACCGACCCTAGCAACAACTTCCCATTGGTAGCCGGATTTCCCACACCCGCGCCGTCAGCGCGACGGCCACCGATGATCCGTTCTGCCGGGCGGCTGACTCTCCTGGCGCTCGGATCCGGGACCGTGGGCCTGCCCTGGGCCTATCCTGAACCATGGGCGTTTATGTTCTCGTTGCCTTTGTCGTACCCGTGCAAGCCGGCTTGGTCTTCCCCCGGTCCAACTGGCCGCTGCACATCACTTTGGTGCGCTTCGATACCCGGGAAACCGCCGACGACATACGCGCCCGGCTCGATGGCGTGTTGCCGGCACAACTGGGCTTTGACGTGCTCATCGGCTCGGACGCGCAGTTCGGCCGCAACGCGTCCGTGCCGGTCTCGCTGGTGGAACCGGAGCCGGCCCTGCAGCGGCTCCATACCGCCGCGCTGGAGTCGCTGGGACCGCAGGTCCACCTGCCCGGCGCGCAGCACAACCGCTCGAACTATCGCCCGCACGTCACCCATGCCGGCACACGCCTGCTGCCCGGGGACCAGGTCCGGATCCGGCAGGCAGCGCTGGTGGATTTGCGTCCGGATAACGACCCGCTGCTGCGCCGGGTCGTGGCCATCTGGGAACCCGATTCTGACACCGAGTAGGACACATTCCCCCGCCGATTATTGCCCGCCCGGTGCAGCGAAGATCGCACGTGCCAACGGCTTCGTCGTGACGTACCAGTGGCGGGCCAGCACCAATTCGGACGCTTCGAAAGCAGCCCGTTCCAAGAAGGCAACGAGTACCATGCAAACCTCAGGTTGGCGGCGGTCTTCAATGATGAATTCGGACGGGTCACAGCAGTATTTGCGGCTCGTCGGAGAACAGGTTCCAGGCCGGTCCAAGCAACATCGACGTCGAAGATTCCGCGAAATCACGGCATTGCCGGCGAAACTCCCACCCGACATGCGGCGCTAACACATCCACAAAATGTCGAAATAGGGTGGAATGCATGGCTACAGAATTCGCAGTGAAAAACATCGAAGACCAAACCAGAAAACTCCTCGACGGACGAGTCCAGTCCATCCGCCACCTGGTGACCGCACGACTCAAGATCACCGAGATCCAAACACAACTTGAAAATGCCCAACGCGAAGACGCACGCCTCTATGCGGCGGCCCAGCGCACCGGATGGTCCCCCGACGAATTGCGCAAGCTAGGCATCGCCGAACCCGTCCAAAGCACCCGTCCCGGGATGCACGCCGCAGCAAAAAACGAGTACATTGTCCCCGGCAACCCGGTGCCGACATCCCCTGAGGAAAACTAGGAACCCATCCGCGGGGAAGGGCATAACACAGATGTTCTGCGCTTCCCTGCGGCCCTGCACACGCACTGCCCACCACAGCCCTCAACATCCTCACAGGGCGCCGGGTGATGCCCGCAGCTGTCAGAGTTCGATAGTTCGGGCATGAATTTTCCCCCGGGAGGCAACCGCGTCTGCGGCGCACCACGTTGATCACGCTCCGCAGCAACGAACGCATCAGGTCCGGGGACGATCCGGAGAGAGCCTCCGTGGGCAGTCCGGAAGGGCCGACAATAAGGGGCGCGGTCACCGCGATGATTCCATTCGAGTGGGTTGCAAGAGCTTCCTCGACGGATCACACGGTGGCCGCGTCTTTGTCATCAGCGACGACCGCGGCAACCACGCGCCATGCCGGACCCAGCCGGACGCAGCGAAACCGGGCGGCCGGATCGCCGCGCAAATGGACTGTCCCTTCTGCGCCCGAACCTCTTCCCCACTTGGGCGCGGGGCGGCTAGGCTGGGCGCAAGCTGCCCCCAGCCGGCCCCGAACCCGGTACGCGCACCCTAGGAGAGTTCAATGAAGAAGCTCATCAACGACCCCAAGAACGTCGTCACCGAGGCGGTCGAGGGATTCGCGGCCGCGCACGCCGACATCGTGCGTGCCTCAACCGACCCGATCTACCTCGTGAGGTCCGACGCCCCCTCAAACAAGGTCGGCATCGTCTCGGGCGGCGGAAGCGGCCATGAGCCGATGCACGGCGGATTCGTCGGATACGGGATGCTCGACGCGGCCGTCCCCGGCGCCGTCTTCACCTCGCCCACCCCGGATCCCATCGTGGCCGCGACGGCGGCGGTGAACGGCGGCCGCGGGGTGCTGCACATCGTCAAGAACTACACCGGTGACGTGCTCAACTTCGAGACAGCGGCCGACCTCGCCGGCGCGGACGGCATCGAGGTGCGCAGCGTGATCGTCAATGACGACGTCGCGGTCAAGGACTCGCTGTACACCGCCGGCCGCCGCGGCGTGGCGGGCACGGTGCTCGTCGAGAAGATCGCCGGGGCGGCTGCCCAGCGCGGAGACTCCCTCGAGGAGGTGACCGCTGTCGCCGAGAAGGTGATCGGCCAGGTGCGTTCGATGGGCGTGGCGCTGACCCCCTGCGTCGTTCCGCACGCGGGGGAACCGAGCTTCACGCTGGCAGACGACGAGATCGAGATCGGCATCGGCATCCACGGCGAACCGGGGCGGGAGCGGGTCAAGCTGCAGCCGGCCGACGCGATCGTCGACCGGCTGCTCGGCCCGATCCTCGACGACATCCCGTTCGCGTCCGGTGACAAGGTGCTCCTGATGGTGAACGGGATGGGCGGGACCCCGCAGGTCGAGCTGTACATCGTCTACCGCCACGCGGCGAAGGTGCTTGCCGAGCGCGGGATCGAGGTCGCCCGGTCACTCGTGGGCAACTTCACGACGTCGCTCGAGATGCAGGGGATGTCGATCTCGGTCCTCAAACTCGACGATGCCCTGACCGAGCTGTGGGACGCCCCCGTCCAGACGGCCGCCCTACGCTGGGGCCGCTGACCTGTGGCCACTACCCGTGACGACAACCAGGGACCATGACCAGTGACCGCGACCCGACCCGACCCGACGAAAGGAAACCCGATGAGCTTGGGTGTCGACTGGATGATCGACTGGGTGAGGACGAGCGCCGTCGTCATCGCCGCCCACCGGGTGGAGCTGATCACCCTGGACCGGGACATCGGCGACGGCGACCACGGAGAGAACATGGACCGCGGCTTCTCCGCCGTCATCGCCAAGCTCGATACCCTGCCGGCGGATGCCATCCCCGCCGACGTGCTCAAGCTCGTGGCGACGACACTCATCTCCACGGTCGGCGGGGCGGCGGGACCGCTGTACGGAACCGCGTACCTGAAGGCGGCCGGCGCCGTGGCCGGGTTGGTCGAACTCGATGGCGGCGCGCTCGCCGCGCTGCTCCGGGCGGCGAGGGACGGCATCGTGCTCCGCGGGAAGGCCGAGAGCGGCGACAAGACCATGGTTGACGTCTGGACCCCCGCGGTCGACGCCGCCGATGCCGCCGTCGGGCGGGGCGTCGATGTCGCCGCGGTGCTCGCGGCCGCCGCGGACGCGGCGGAGCAGGGTGCGGTGGCGACCGAGCCGCTCGTCGCGCGCAAGGGGCGCGCCAGCTATCTGGGCGAACGTGCGATCGGGCATCGCGACCCCGGTGCCCAGTCGACGGCTCTGCTGCTGCGGGCGGCGGCCGACACCGCCAGCGGAACGGCGTCGCCATGACCGTCGGTCTCGTCTTCGTCTCCCACAGCGCCAAGATCGCCGACGGATTGGTCGACCTGGCCCGGCAGATGGCACCGGATGTTTCCCTGGTGGCCGCAGGTGGAATGGACGACGGCGGCATCGGCACGAGTTTCGATCTCGTGACCGCCGCCATCGCGCGGGCCCAGTCCGGGGACGGCGTGGTCATCCTCTGCGACCTCGGCTCCGCCATCCTCACCGCCGAGACAGCGCTCGACTTCCTCGATGACGACGAACGGTCCCGAGTGGGCATCGTCGACGCCCCACTCGTCGAAGGCGGGGTCGTCGCCGCCGTCGCGGCTCAGACCGGCGCTGACCTCGACGGCGTCGCGGCTGCCGCCCGGACCGCTGTTCCGACGGCCGTGGCCCCTTCGCCGGCCGCTGGGGCCACGGAATCCCCCGCGTACTCACGAGTGGTGACCCTCGTCAACCGCGACGGCCTCCATGCGCGTCCGGCAGCCGACTTCGTGACTCTCGCCGGCACCTTCCCATCGGAGGTCACGGTGAACGGCCAGGATGCGACGAGCCTGCTCGCGATCATGGCTCTTGGTCTCGTCCGCGGTAGCGACGTGGAGATCGCCACCGCGGACCCCGAGGGCAGGAACGCCGTCGATGCCCTCGCCGCTCTCTTGGCATCCGGTTTCGGAGAAGGCTGAGCGGACCGGCGTTGTCGAGTCTCTTTCGTGTATTGATACCTATACAACTTGTGTCGTTCATGGCGCGGACGTGGCTGTCCCGTGACAGTTAAGTACAAGCGGAATTTCGGGTTTCCCGCGTCAAATTGCCCCGAATGGTCGCATCGCCAATCCGACACAGCATAAGGCGACCTATTTGCCGATCCCCGACCGCGACACCTGATCGATAAATTTCCGACAGTTAAATATGTGAATCGCAACGGTAAATGGCGTGGTTTTCACAGTGCTTAATGGCCGATCATCGGGGCCTGCCGTGCGGTATCGACAGTCTCGAGCGCGAGAACGGTGAGGTCGGTGACCGTTTGGAAACGTTCGATCTGGGCGAGCAACCGGTCGACGAAACGGAAGTTCCCACCGGTGATCCGAACGAAGCTCGCGACGACCCATTGAAGATGCTCGAGAGGGGGGGTACCCTGCCCGCATGGTTCCGCCTAACATGAAAGAAGACTGCAGGGGCACGGCGGAACGCATCCAGTGAGGAATGCGGGGCCGCTGAAGCGGAGCTTGGGAAAGCAAGAAGATGGTTCGGCGGCGGAAGGGCAGACGGGACGATCAGAGCCAGAGCGTCCGGATTCGGCAAAAGCATCCCCCCGTTTACGTACGCAGCGAATTTCCCACAGCATGGACGCCGTCATTTTGGGCATGGCACCTCCCGCCCGAACCGGCAACCGTCTGCCGCCAGCACGCTGACGCCTCCGTTGCGAGGCGACAACGATTCAGTGAGGGATTGATGGCAGTGGCGCTGCTATCGGGGGGCACCAGATAGCAACTGAGATGAATCCCGAGGTCCCTGATGAGTGCCAGAAGGCAGAAAGCGGAATCGGCTACGGAACCCACGGCGCCCCACACGGCGGAGACACCCGCGGCTCCGGCCGGGAACGGCTCTCCAGCAACGCCGGCCACGGGTGCGACGGCTCAGGTGCAGGTGCAGGGCCGGTTGGCGGAGGTGCTGGCCGGCGTGCTGGGCATTGACCATGTCCCGGTGGACAGCGACTTTTTCCAGGACCTGGGTGCGGACTCGCTGGTGATGGCGCAGTTCTGCGCCCGGGTGCGCAAGCAGCCGGACCTGCCGGCGGTGTCCATCAAGGACATCTACCAGCACCCGTCGATCGCGGCCCTGGCCGCGGCCCTGGCGCCGGCGGAACCGGCGATGTCGCCCGTGCAGGGCCGGTTGGCCGAGGTGCTGGCCGGCGTGCTGGGCATTGACCATGTCCCGGTGGACAGCGACTTTTTCCAGGACCTGGGTGCGGACTCGCTGGTGATGGCGCAGTTCTGCGCCCGGGTGCGCAAGCAGCCGGACCTGCCGGCGGTGTCCATCAAGGACATCTACCAGCACCCGACGATCGCGGCCCTGGCGCCGGCGGAACCGGCGATGTCGCCCGTGCAGGGCCGGTTGGCGGAGGTGCTGGCCGGCGTGCTGGGCATTGACCATGTCCCGGTGGACAGCGACTTTTTCCAGGACCTGGGCGCGGACTCGCTGGTGATGGCGCAGTTCTGCGCCCGGGTGCGCAAGCAGCCGGACCTGCCCAAGGTGTCCATGAAGGACATCTACGGAAGCCCGACGATCGCGGCCCTGGCCGCGGCCCTGCAAGACCCCTTGCAGCAAGACCAGCCGCAGGTGCTCCCACCAGTCCTGGCGTCAATGCCGGAGACGCCGCGGCCCATGGACGCACGGACGTGGGAGTACGTCACCTGTGGCGCCCTGCAGGTGCTCGTCTACCTCGGCTACTGCATCCTCGCCGGCGCGCTCGCGGTCGTGGGGTATTACTGGCTGTTCCCCGAGGCGAAACCGGGGAACCACTACTGGCTGGCCCACGGGACGAGCTTCTGGGCGATCTACCTGCGGTCGATCGTCTACGCCGTGGTGGTGTTCGTGCTCATGTGCATCCTGCCGGTGGCCGCGAAGTGGATCTTTGTCGGGCGCTTCCGGCCCCGGGAGATCCGCATCTGGAGCCTGGCCTACTTCCGGTTCTGGCTGGTCAAGGCCCTGATGCGAACCTCGCCCCTCTCGATGATGCCCGGTTCCCCGCTGACGACCTTCTACCTTCGCGCCATGGGCGCCAAGGTGGGCCGCAACGTGACGATCCTGACCAACCGGCTGCCGATCTGCACCGACCTGCTCACGATCGGGGAGGGGACGGTGATCCGCAAGGACGTGGTCGCCAACGGCTACCGCGCCCACGGCGGCGTCATCCAGTTGGGTGGGGTCACGCTGGGCCGGGACGTGACCGTCGGCGAGGGCAGCGTCCTGGACATCGACACGGCGATGGGAGACGGCTCGCAACTGGGCCACCGGTCCACTCTGTACACCGGCCAAGCCGTGCCCGCTGGTGAGCGGTGGCACGGTTCGCCGGGCAGGCGCACGGATGTGGACTTCAGCACGGTCGAGGCCACGCCCTACCGGCCGTGGCGGCGGGGATGGTTCGCCGTGTCCCAGCTCCTGGGCACGGTGGGGCTGGGCCGCACCATGGTGGGACTGGTGGTCACGCTTTTCGTCCTGGCGTATCCACCCGTGGCGGCGCTTCTGGAGGCGCACCCGTACGCGTTCGCGGACTGGACGTTCTACGCCGACGCTGTCGCACTCGCTGGCCTGGGTGTCTTCGGTGCAACGGTCCTGGCGATGGTCGTCGCAACGACCGTGCCGCGGCTGCTCCAGCTCGCGGTGAAGCCCGACACGGTGTATCCGCTGTTCGGGCTGCGGGACGCTGCGGCGCGGGCGGTGGCGAGGTTGACCAACAGTCCCATGCTTGGGCAGGTGTTCGGTGACAGCTCGTACGTCGTGAACTACGTGCGGGCCATCGGGTACCACCAGCCGCAGGTCCAGCAGACCGGCTCGAATCTCGGCTTGGCGTTCAAGCACGACACCCCGTTCCTGTCGACGATAGGCACCGGCACGATGATCGCCGACGGGCTGTCGTTCATGAATGCCGACTACTCGGCGACGTCGTTCAAGGTCAGCCGGGCGGCGATCGGCGCGCACAACTTCCTTGGCAACCGCGTTTCCTTCCCGGCCGGGGCCAGGACCGGGGACAACTGCCTGCTCGCGACCATGGTGGAGGTCCCCATCGACGGACCGGTGCGCCACGACGTGGGCCTGCTCGGCTCGCCGGCGTTCGAGATCCCCCGTTCGGTCCTGCGGGACGCGCTTCCCGAGGAGCATGCGGGCCGTGCCCGCTTTCGCCGGGACCTCTCGGCCAAGAACCGGCACAACCTGCGCACCATCGCGCTCTTGATGCTGGCGCGGTGGTTCAACGCCTCGCTGGCCCTGCTGGCGATGTTCGCCGCCCTCGAGCTGTCCGACCAATTCGGTTTCCTCATCCTCAGCGCGTCGTTTGCCGTGGCGCTCTTGGTCGGCTTGCTGGTCGGCATCGGCATCGAGCACGTCGTGACGGGGTTCCGGAGGCTTCAGCCCCAGCTCTGCTCCATCTACAACCCATATTTCTGGTGGCACGAGCGGTACTGGAAGCTGCATATCCAGGGCCGATACATCGCCATCCTCGACGGGACGCCGTTCAAGCCGCTGGTTTGGCGTCTGATGGGCGTGCAGATGGGCTCCCGGGTCTTTGACGACGGCTGTTCGTTCCCCGAGCGGAGCCTGGTGACGATCGGCTCCCGCTGCACCCTGAACGCCGGCAGCACGGTTCAATCCCACTCCCAGGAGGACGGGATGTTCAAGTCCGACCACAACGTCATGGGGGACGACGTCACGCTCGGCGTCGGCGCCCTTGTCCACTACGGCGTGACCATAGAAGACGGTGCCGTCGTCGCCGCCGACTCCTTCGTGATGAAGGGGACGACCCTCTCCCGGGGATCCGTGTGGGGTGGCAACCCGGCCGACGAGGCCCGTGCCGCCGCCACGTCCCCCGTCGCCTTGGAAAGGACCGTATCAGGTGTGGGATCCAAGTACGCCTGAAATCTGCCACGCTCGATGGTGGGGAATGCATGGTTCTAGATTCGGGGGTCTGAGAGGTCTGAGAGGTCTGAGGAGGATCGGTACGGGTTTTCACGATTATGGGTTGTTCGTGAATGCGCGAAGGGTCCGACGCCAGTGCCCAGGCCACGCACGCCGATCGAACGCGTGAGAACGAGAAGGCCGAATGTAGCAGGCCGGTGCGGCCAGGCAGCAGGGATTCTGGTCGAAGCTGCTGTTACGCCGGGTCAGGGGCGCCGCCAGTGGCTCGCCGTCCGATGCTTGTTTTGTCGAGATGGCCGTAGATCGTGGAGCGCGGGACCTGAAACAGATCGGCGATGCGCTGGACGGTGTGGTTCCCTGCGTCGTAGAGCTGTTGGGCATGGCGGGCCCGGGCGAAGGTGAGTTTCGGGCGTCGTCCTCCGGTTCGTCCCCGGGCGCGGGCGGCCGCAAGTCCATCGCGGGTGTTGGCGATGATTAGTTCGCGTTGAAATTCGGATCCCACACCACGTTCCCGGAGGTCTGCGTCGAGAGTGACGAGGTGCAGTACCGACCGGCCGAGCCTGTCGAGGCGGGTGTTGACGAGCTGGTCGCCGTCCCGGTTGGCGGAGGCGAGGGCCTTGTCGGCCCGGCGATGCTTTGGTTGATGTGTTCCCAGCCCAAGGGTGAGAGGTTGTGGGTCACAACGGTAAATGGCGTGTTTTCACGGTGCTTAATGGCCGATCAGCAGGGCCTGCCGCGCGGTGTCGACAATCTCGGGCGTGAGCCCGGTGAGGCCGTTGACCGTTTGCACGCGGTCGATCTGGGTCAGTAACCGGTCCACGAGACGGAAGTTGCCACCGATGATCCTGACGATGGTCGCGATGGCTGTCGCATGGTCCACGCCGTCATCCAATGCCTCGCGTTCCGGGTCGAAGCGCCTGGTCAGGACGGCGGTGAGTTCCTCGGGGGTGAGCTGGCGGTATTCGTGGGCGAAGCCGATGCGGCTGTAGAGCTGCGGGTAGCGGGCCAGGCGTTTCTCGATCCTTGGCATCCCGATGAGGATGACGCCCATGTTGTGCCGGTCGAAATAGTCGCGAACCTGTTCAAGGCCCACGGTCTTCAGGCGGTCGGCCTCGTCGATGATGAGCAGTTCGGTGCGCCCGCTGGAGCGTGACACGCGGTGCACGTAGGGGTCCACGACTCCGTGTTCGGCGTAGTCGAGGGCGTAGGAAATCTGTTGGCAGGCGCGCGGCAGCCCGCGGTCGATTTCCCTGACGGTCGCCGAGACGGTGGGGGTGAAGAATGCGGTGCGGGCCTCGATCACGCGTTCGGGTACGGGGCCGAGGTCCTCGGGGAAATGGGATTGCCATTGTTCCCAGTCGTCGGAGCCGGCGTAGTGCCGGGCAGAGAGCGTTTTGCCGACACCGGGCGGTCCCCAGCAGAGGCCGATGTAGCGGTGGGTGCGGACGGCGTCCGCGAACTCGGTGAATCGGCGGTGCTCGCGCGTGGTTTGGAAGGGCGGCCGCTTGGGTGGCGGTGGCGCACCGCTATTGACCTCGCCGAACTCGCCGGGGATGCACGGCTGGCCGCCCCTGCCAAGGGACCCAAGCAAAGGTCCATCTGGCACTGTCCGCCATGGACCAGCCGGCACCAAGGCCAACGACCTGTGTGCGGAGCTCGGCATCTCCCGGCAAACCCTCCAGCGACATCTCTCTCCTCGGGACGAGCTGCGACCGGACGGGAAGAACCTCCTTGACGGGAAGTCGTTGTTCCTCGCGATCGGCGGGCAAGTCCACCCCTGTTATCATCGAGGTGCAACTTGGGCCCCGAGAATCGCCGGTCTTCTTACGGGCATAGAGAAGGCCTGTGCAGAATGGCACTGAAATCTACGCAGGCGAATACGCGGCTCAAGCTCCGCCAAGGGACGGCGGCCGGTACTCAAGGTTGCCGGGTTCCGTGTCCTGCGCTGATGTTGCGTTCGATCCGCCGGTCGGGGACCAGCCAGAGGATTGCACCGGCGACGAAGAACGCGACGCCGATGTAGGCCCAGGTCTTGTTCTGCTCGCCTCCCAGAAGTGCACTGCCTACACCGGCCAGATAGAGCAGCATGGAGATCTTGCCCTTGCGGTCCTTGCCGACTGCTTGCTTGAGCGACGAGTCGGGGCCTTGGTCGCGAATGATCGTGGCCTGCACGATGATGTATGCGATCGCCGCGGCTAGGAGGTTGATGCCGTAGGTTACGACGGGGATCCGCGCGAGTCCGCTCTCGTCCATCCAGGCGGTGGTGAACGGCAGGAGGGAAAGCCAGAACAACAGGTGGAGGTTGGCCCAGAGGACTCCACCGGTGACGTGCTCGGTGGCCTGGAACATGTGGTGGTGGTTGTTCCAGTAGATGCCGATATATACGAAGCTCAGCAGGTAGGTCAGCAGGCCGGAGCCGGCAGTCGAGATGAGTGCGCCGAGGTCGTGTCCCTCGGGGATCTGCAGTTCGAGGACCATGATCGTGATGATGATGGCCAAGACGCCGTCGCTGAACGCTTCCAAGCGGCTGGTAGGCATGCGTGCTCCCTTTCCGTCCCGTATTGCTTGTTTTGATTGGTGGTGCTGCACACGTTACTTCCGTGCCGGTTGGTGTATAGCATGATTGCACTTGCACCGAACTTCAACGGCCGGGCTGCGCCTGGACACTGGAGGAACGCTAAGGAGCACCCGATGGAAAAGAAGACCCAACCGGAACCCGTCCGCGACCAGAAGCAGGATCGCCTGCTGACACCGCAGAACTGCGTGCTGGCGCTGATCGACTTCCAGCCCGAGCAATACGGGACGGTCACCTCCACGACCAGGGAGCGCATCGACCTCAACGTGGGCGCCCTCTGCCGGATCGCGATGAAATACGACATCCCGGTGGTCCTCTCAACCGTCGGCGTGGACCTTGGGGTCAACCAGGGCACGGCCCAGGAGATCAGGGATCAGCTGCCCGGCGTCCAGGAAATCGACCGCACCGGCGTGAACGCCTGGGAGGATGCCGACTTCAGGTCGGCAATCGAAACGACCGGACGACGCAAGGTGGTCATCGCGGGGCTGTGGACCGAGGTCTGCCTGGCATTCCCCACACTGGACATGCTGGCTGAGGGATACGAGGTGTTTCCCGTCGCCGATGCCGTCGGCGGAATCTCCCAGACATCCCACGACCGTGCCTTCGACCGGATGATCGCAGCCGGCGCCCAGCCGGTGACGGCGATTTCCTTCGGCGGGGAGATCATGCGCAACTGGGCGCGCGGTGACTCCGATAACCTGCGGGAAGTCATGAACTGGTATTTTCCGCGCAAACACGAACTCGACCAAGCGGGCAAGTGATATCCCGCTGCCGGCAGTGACCTCCACCGTTGCCACTACCCCCACTCCCGGGATGCCGGTAGTGGGGGCGTCTTAGCCGTCATGGCATGAACGCCAACAATGGCACATACGACAACCTGGCGGGAAGTTGCATGGGTCCGCTTGGAAGCGAGCGTTGTCGCGTCTCAACCTGGCCGTCGATTTCTCGATGAATCAGTCAGCAGACAGATTTCGATGTCGGATCTCAGCCAACTCGACGGCTTGATTGCTGGCCAAGCGGAGCGCCAGATGCCGACGAAGAGCCGGTTTCCCACATTCCACTACAACCGCGGATCCAGCGGCTCGGATTCCAAAGCAAGGACTCCGAATACCATCTGGTGGACCTTCCACAGCGGCGCTCCCGCAGACGTCAGCCGCAGGGCCTGAAGTCCCAGGATGTACTCGTGCAGGGCACGGTTGCGCTTCCTGTCCGTGGCACGCTGGCGCAGGCGTTCGAGGTTCGATTCCTCCAGGTAGTCTGGCCCATAGATCAACCGCAGGTACTCCCTGCCGCGGACCTTGATGCCCGGCTGCACCCAGCCGCGCTTCGACCGGGTGAGGTTCTCCCAGGGCTTGACCACCATGCCTTCCGACCCGGCTGCTGTCAGCTCCTCCCACCAGCGCACCGCGGTCTCCACGTCCGCGTCCAGACTCAGGTCCACTCGCAGGTTCCGGGTGCTGGCGAACAGCTCGGGCCCCGCCGCGGCGAGCCGGTCGCTGATCCCCAGGTGCCACCCGTGGTCCCGGGTCTCAAAGCTTTGTCCCTCGGCGGCGAGCACCTGGAAGGCCGCAAATCGCATGTCGTCGGCCGAGCCGACATATCGCCGGTAGGATTCCCGGAAGGCCCGCGCGTTCGTCTGGCGGGTCCGGGTGCGCGAAAGCACCTCCTCGACGTCGATGCCGTTGCCCGCCGCCCTTTCGAGCACCGCCACGGAAGCATCCGTCGCGGCAATGGCGGAAGCGGCCACCGAGGCATAGGTGTCCTTGATCAGCGACTCGGCCTTCAGCGACCACGGCATCAGCTCGCCATCGAGCATCAACCAGTCGCTGCCCAACTCGTCCCACAGTCCGGCACGTTCCACGGCCTCGTGGGCCTGTTTCAGCACCAGTCCCTCGTGCTCGGCTTCGAGGAACTGGCGACTGGTACGGGTGTGCAGCGCACCCAGCCAACCGTCGGGCGCATCGAATTGAATGGGATCGCGGGACAGCAGCATGACCGCGCGCGAACCCATGTGCTTCTCCTCGCAGACCAGCTGCGTGACACCCTGGCGCCTGAAGTACTCGAACGCCTCCTGCGGGTGTTCCAGGTAGCCGGGTCGCGACGAGGATTCGGCCGGGGACATGGTTGGCGGAAGGTAGCGCAACCACCGCGGGTCGATGGCAAACCGGCTCATCGTTTCCAGCGCGCCCGCGGCCTGGGCCTCGTTGATCTTCACGGTGCCCAGACCCTCGGCCTTCAAGAACTGCACACCGGAGACGTCCCCCATGGACAGCACCCTTGGTTCGCGTTCCGGGCCGCGCGGCGACTCCAGCGGCCTTCCCGGCTCGCAGTACTGCGCCAACGCCTGGACCTGGACGACCTCGCGTTCGGGATAGCGCATGGCACTGAGCGCTCCCCCGAACACGCAGCCGGTATCAAGGCAGGCGGTGTTGTTGATCCACGCCACCTCGGTGACCGGCGTGTGGCCGTAGAGCACCGCCGCATACCCGCGGTACTCGTTGGCCCACGGGTAGCGCACCGGCATGCCGTACTCGTCGACCTCGCCGGTCACCTGCCCATAGAGGGCAAAGGCCCGCACCCGTCTGGAGGCACGGCCGTGGTACTTCTCGATCAGCCCGGCATGGGCGATCACCAGCTTGCCCTCGTCCAGGACCAGGTGGGAAACCAGCGAGTCGCAGAAGTCCGCGACCTTGCGGCCAAAGCCCTCCTCTTGGCCGGTCAGCTGTTCCAGCGTCTTGTCCAGCCCGTGGGCCAGCGTGATCTTGCGCCCGCGCAGCGCTCGCACCAGCTTTTCCTCGTGGTTGCCGGGCACGGCCAGGGCGTGGCCGTTGCCGACCATTCCCATGGCTAGCCGCAGCACACCCGGCGAGTCGGGTCCGCGGTCGACCAGGTCGCCCACGAAGACGACCCGTCTCCCCTCGGGGTGTTCGGCGTCCACGGCACGGCCGGAAGCGTCACGCGTCACTTCATATCCCAGGGACCCGAGCAGCATCAGCAACTCATCCAGGCAGCCGTGGATGTCCCCGATCACGTCGAACGGCCCGTGCTGGTCGCGGAAGTCGTTGAGCAGCTTGTGGCGGTGAATCACCGCATGCTCAATCTCATCCTGCGTGGAAAGCACGTGCACCCGGGCAAAGCCCTCCCGGCGCATTGAGCGCAGCGACTTCTTCAGCTGCCGGTGTTGGCGGTCGATCACCGCCGGCGCTACGGCTCCCCCGCCACGCACCGCGTTGCGGTCCAGGCAGACCCTGACAGGGAGATCCAGGACGATGGCCGAAACCAGCGAGTCCTGTGCCCTGGCCACCTCCACCAGTTTCTCCCGGGCGGATTGCTGGACGTTCGTGGCATCCACGACGGTTAGCAGGCCTGCCTCAAGGCGCTTGGCGGCAACGAAGTTCAGCGCCTCGAAGGCCGCAGGGGTCACCGACTGATCGCTCGGGTCGTTGCCGACCAGCCCGCGGAACATGTCGCTGGAGAGCACCTCGAACCCACCGAAGTGCTTCGCCGCGAAGCTTGACTTGCCCGACCCGGAAACGCCGACCAGCAACACCAGGCCGGCCTCGGGAATCCTTATTTCGTTCATGCTCCGACCTTTCGGAAGATCGCCATCTGGGTGGCCGGACCGGCGCTCGCTGATTCTTCGCCCACCGGGCGGTACTCCACACCGTAGCCATGTCGCGCGGCCACCGCATCCGCCCACCCAGCGAACTCGGCCCGGGTCCATTCGAAGCGGTGGTCTTCATGCCGCATGGTTCCGGCGGCCAGCGCGGGGTACAGCCGGTTGAACTCGGAATTCGGGGTCGTCACGATCACGCTGCGTGGTGCCGCCCCGGCGAAGATGGAGTCTTCCAACGCCGGCAGCCGGCTCGGCTCGATGTGTTCGACGACCTCCATCAGCACCACGGCGTCGAAGCCCGCGATCCGCTCGTCGCGGTAGACTGCCGAGCTGTGCAGCAGCTTGATCCGGTCCTTGTCCGCGTCGGCGAGCTCGTCCAGGTTCAGCATTTTGGCGGCCTGTTCCAGCGAGTGGGCGGACACATCTGTGCCGAGGATCCTGGTGAAGAAGCTGTCCTTCTGCAGCCGGCGCAGCAGGGCGCCGGGTCCCGAACCCACGTCGACGACATGGTGCGCGCCGCAGTCCTTAAGTGCGGCGATGACCGCCTCCGCGCGTTGCACCCGCAGCGGTGGCGCCGTACTCCCCCGGGCTTCGGCAGGCTCAGCAGGATCCACTGTGGGGACTGGCGCTGCCGCGGCGATCCTGGCCTCGGCAGCTTCCACCAGGTCCTTTTGGTGTGCAAGGTACCGGTGTGAGATCAGGGCGCGCTCCGGGTGATCCGGCAGCCAGCCCTCACCGTGACGCACCAGCTTCTCGGCCTCGTCGTCGTTGACCCAGTAATGCTTGCTGTCATCGAGCACCGGCAGCAAAACATAGAGCTGGCGCAGGGCCAGATTCAAGGGCACCGTGCCGGTGAGCACCAGGCTGCTGTAGCGGGAATCCTCCCACAACGGATAGGCATCATCCAGTGCGATGGGCGTCTGCTCGATTGCCCATCCCAGCGGGGCGAACAGTCGCCGCACCAGGTCCTTGCCGTCGTTGCCGCGGGTGGAAATCACCGGCACCTCGAGGCGGAGCGGCAACGGTGTTCCGACGAGTTCCGGGTGGGCTTCGCTGGTTTCGGTCATGGCGCTTCGTAGCACCTTGCCCATGGCCACGGCCAGCAGGCTGGACGCCGTGAACGGCCGGTCATTGATGTAGTAGTCCAATGCCCCGTTGTCGCCTCGGAATCGCTTGTTGCGGACCAGGCCAACGGCGTCCACCTCCAGCAAGAGCGCCGCAGTGGTGCGTTCCGGCGAGTACTCCGGATAGAACACATGGGCATTGCCGACCGAAAGCTCGAAGGTTTGCAGGCGTCCGGGATGTTTTCGCAGAAGGTGGGAGAGCGCGGTGGCGTCGAGTTGGGAGTCATTCTCCGGCTCGAGAGTGATGGTGATCAGCAACGTCTCCCCTTCCACAGCTTGCGACAATCGTTCGCTTACTAGGCCATTTAGACAAACCCTACTCTAGAGATCGCGCTACTACGTGAGATGAATCGATTTGCCGCCGCAAGGTTCAAGTTCCATTACTTGCTTTGATCAGACCGCGCCGAGCGACTTCTTTTTCGATTGCACACCGGGCAGAGTCTGAGCGAAAATCTCGTCGAACAGGACACGTTGCAACGTTTGCCTGCAACGTTGCACACTCCGTCTGGGCTTATAGGCTTAGGGATATCCGCCTTTCGGCTGGCTCTAGATGGGAATGAAGATGACCACGTTTCTTGAACTTCACCACGCTGATGCACCGTTGGTGCTGCCCAACGCGTGGGATGTCGGTTCGGCCCTGGCATTTGCGGCGGCCGGATTCCCTGCCATCGGCAGCACCAGCTTTGGCATAGCTGCCAGCGCCGGCCTGCCTGACGGTGACAGATCCAGCAAGGCGGCAACCACCGCCCTCGTGGCGCAGCTGGTCCGCTTGCCTGTGCACATTACGGCGGACATCGAGGACGGCTACTCGGACGACCCGGCGGAGGTTGCTGAATTTGTGGCCGAATTGGCCGCTCTCGGCGTGGCCGGAGTCAACATCGAAGACAGCAGATCCGGGCGTCTGGTGGATCCAGCAGCTGTTGCTTCAAAGGTCGCCTCGATCAAGCTGCGGACTCCGGGCATGTTCGTTAATGCCCGGGTAGACAATTTTTGGTTTGCCGAACAGCCCACGGTGGACGCCGTCCTGCGTCGCGCCCAGGCCTATGCCTATGCCGGGGCCGACGGGATCTTTGTTCCCGGGGTTACGTCCGAGGAGGACATCCGGGACATCACCGCAGGAATCGGGCTGCCGGTCAACATGTTGGCTCATCCTTCATTGACCGTTGTCGAGCTAGGGAATCTGGGGGCCGGCGTGTAAGCTCCGGCTCCCTGCCGTACCGCGCGTCGGTGGATGCGGCCGTAGACATTGCAAACAACCTACGGGACGGCAAACCGATCCTTCCCGCGACGCCTTACTGGGAGATGCAAGCTCGACTCGTGGCGTTCCACCAAGGCCCAGGGCAACGTGCCTGACAAGTACCGCTACGCGAAGTGCAACGCAGCCAATGCCACGTTCGAGGTGAGATCCGGCAGCAGATGGAAGATCGCGAATTCGGTGAAATTGAAGAGCGACAAGGCAAGCATCATGGGCGACTTCGAGCACCTCCTAGGCCGTCGCCAAGTAGCACGTACCCACCGCAGCCTGGTGGCGGATTCGTCTTGCCGCCTCCGCCTGCGATTCTGCTGTGCTTAGTTTTGAGTCACGTCCAAGGAAAACTCGATAAAACCGGAGTCCTCCACGGAGACGAACCCAAGATCCGGCGCCGCGACTCCAAATTCGGCCCAAGTCACGGGAATCTGGCCAACCAGCTGCGCCGCACCATCGCTGAACGCGCTCTGCACATTGGCGGTAATGGTCCGAGTCTGGCCATTGATGGTTAGGTCTCCGGTGATCGAAAAGGTCTGCGTGGTGCCGTCGGCTGACCCGATCAGCTCCACCGGATCGGTCAGCGTGAAGGTCGCTTCGGGGTGCTGCGAGGTATCAATCGCAGAGGTGCGGAAATACGAATCGCGTCTATCTGAGTCCGTGGTGATGGTGTCCACCTTCAATGCCAGCTTGGCGTCCGTAAGCGTATTGTCCTGGACGGTCAACGATCCGCTGACGTCCTCGGTGCGACCCGTCACTGTCACGTCGGAACCATTGAGGACCTCATCAAGGCGGTAGCCGGCATAAGAGCCAGTGCCAATGGTCCAGGTTCCTGCGAAGTCCGCTGGAGTTGACGCCGAACCCGTGGATCCTGCATTGCTCGACGCTCCACCGCTCGGTGTAGCGGTAAGTTTCGGCACATCTTCGGCCTGAGCGGAGATGGTATCCGCATAGATGCGGCTGCCGATGAATACGCCGGCGATGATCAAGGCGACTACCACGGGGATGATCCAGATCAGGCGCGTCTTCTTGCGGCGGGCGGGTGCTGGCTGGTCCGTCATGCAGTCTCCTGATTGCTTGCGCCATCTTCCGACGGCCCTTTACTTGACCATTGGAGTATTTCATCATCCCCGCTGCCAAGTCGCGAATCTTGGCCACATCCGGAGATCTTGGCCGGTACTGCACAGGCTCTATAGAGGGAAGCTCTTGACGCCACGGTCCTGACACAAAAAAATTCCCCGGTTCCCATCAATGGGAACCGGGGAATCTCAATCAAACCTTGTGCTAAAGACTAGCGACGCAGGCCGAGGCGCTCGATCAGTGCACGGTAGCGTGCAATGTCGGTGCCCTTGAGGTATGCAAGCATACGGCGACGACGACCAACCAAGGCCATCAGGCCGCGGCGGGTGTGGTGATCGTGCTTGTGCATCTTCAGGTGCTCGGTCAGGTCGGAAATACGACGTGACATAACAGCAACCTGGACCTCCGGTGAACCGGTGTCGCCTTCGCTGGTGGCGTAGGCCTTCATGATTTCCTGCTTGATAGCGGCGTCTAATGCCACAATAACTCCTAGAGTTGTACCGCGTTTCAAAAAACACCGTTTCCGGCAGGTCCCTCGCAACCGCGGACTGCAGCGGGCACCGTAGATCATTCTAGCAAAGACCGCGCGCAGTGTGGCACCGCAGGAGATCAACGGCACAACGGAGTCTTCCTTGGCCGCGCCTCAGCGCAGGCGGGCCCGCCAGGCATGCGTCAGGTACGGCACCGTGATCGGTGTGTCTTCCTCGTGGCCCAGGTGGTCGTAGAGGTACCAGGACAGGTTCGATTCGACCCGCGACCGGGTGGCAGCACTTGCGCGCAGATAGTAACTGCGGGACTTGGCCAGCTCGATGATCTGCTCGCCCGTCAGTTCCTGGTTCCAGGTCCACTGCCCCGGTTCGGGGGCAAAGAACTCCTGGCCAAGCGGTGGCTGGAAGTCTGGCCTGTGCACGTCGCCCGCATGCATGATGCGTGCCAGACGGTGGACCCAGGACACCGAGACATCCAACTGGTTCCAGACCAGCGACAACAGCCCTCCGCTGCGCAGGATCCGTGCAGCCTCGATGCTTGCCTGCTTCGGGTCGACCCAGTGCCAGGCCTGGGCGTAGGTGATGACGTCGGCGCTGTCGGCCTCCAGCCCGGTGTGTTCGCCCGTGCCCTCGGCTGCAATGACCTCCGGAAGCCGGGTGCGCAGCACGGTTAGCATGTCGGTGGAGGGCTCGACGGCGCGCACGCGCAGGCCGCGGCCCAGCAGCATCGCGGTGAAGATGCCGGTGCCGGCACCGACGTCCACGGCGTCGCGGGCGCGCGGCGGCACCATGAAGTCAAGTGCCGCGGCCGGGTAGGAGGGGCGCACCGCGTCGTAGTGCTTTCCACCGGCGCGGAATGCAGTTGCCAGTTCGTTGCGCCGAGCCGCGCTCATCGTAAAGGCCCGTGCGGGAAGCGACGGGATGGGGCGCGGGGTCTCGGTGGGGTGCGGTTTGAAAATCTCAGGCATGAATCAGGACCGTACGGGTGCGCTGGACATCCTCACGCATCTGTTCGATCAGTGCTTCAATCCCGCGGTAGGCAACCATGGGACGCAGGTGTTCAACGAATTCAACGACGACCTGCTGGCCGTACAGGTCAAAGTCCTCCACGCCCTCTTCGGGGCGGTCGATCACGTGCGCCTCCACCTGGCGGCTCACGCCCTCGAAGGTCGGGTTGGAGCCGACGGAGATAGCGGCGGGCCAGCGGACCTGTGCCTCGTCGACAAGCCATCCGGCGTACACGCCATCGGCGGGAATGATACCGGTCGCTGCGGAGTCCAGGTTTGCGGTCGGGAAGCCCAAGTCGCGGCCGCGGGCGGCGCCGTGCACCACTTCTCCGCGCATGCGGTGCGGGCGTCCCAGGATCTGGGCGGCGACGGCAACCTCGCCGCGGTTCAGTGCCTCGCGCACCCAGGTCGACGACCAGCGGCGGTGTTCGCCGATGTCGTCGATGCCGATGACCTCAAAGCCGTACTGATCGCCGAGCTCGCACATCTTGGCGAAGTCGCCCCCGTTGTCGCGGCCGAAGCGCACATCGTGGCCGACGACCACCGTGCAGGCACCGAGCGCGCCGACAATCACCTTGGCAACGAATTCCTCGGCCGTGGCCTGCGCGAACTCGAGGGTGTAGCGGATCATCAGCAGGCCGTCGATGCCCTCGTCGGCAAGGGTCTCGATGCGGTCGGCGATGCCCATGATCAGTTCGGGCGCCTCGTCCGGGCGGTGCACCTGTGCCGGGTGCGGGTCAAAGCTGATGGCCATGGCCTTGGCGTTGCGTTTGCGGGCTTCGGCAACCACGGCCGCAAGCACCTCGCGGTGTCCGCGGTGCACGCCGTCGAAGTTGCCGATTGTCACTACCGACGGGCCGATGCCGGGTGGTACGGCTTCAAGGCCTTTCCAATAGTGCACGCTCGCTCCTCCGTTGGGATGTTTGGCCGTAGGTTTCACGGCCCTATCCATTATGGACGACGATTGCCCGAACTGCCGATTCTTGCCCCACGGGGTCAAAAACCGATCGTTGAACCCTAGGATGAAAACGAATCACTAGAATCACCGATCCCAAGGAGCTGAAATGGTTAACCTCAACGACCTGCTGGACCTTTTGCCAATGGATCAGATCGCCGGAAAGCTAGGCGTCGATACCGACACCGCCCGCGCCACCGTCGCCACCGCTCTTCCCTCGCTGGTGGCCGGCATGCAGAACAATGCGGCCTCGCCGGAGGGTGCCGAAGCCCTGCAGTCCGCCATTGCCCAGCACGACGCCGCGCTGGTCGAGGGCGGCGTCGACCTCGAGGCGGTGGACACCGACGATGGCCAGAAGATCGTGGACCACGTGCTCGGGGACAACCAGGCGGTCCTTGCAGCGCAGCTCAACGGCGCCACCCCGGAAGGATTCGATCTTGGCGGCCTGGTACAGAAGGCGCTGCCGATGCTCGCACCGGTGGTCATGAGCTTCCTGGCGAAGAACGCTTCTTCGTCCGGCAACGGCGGCGAATTCGATATCGGCGGCGTGCTCGGCGGGCTGTTGGGCGGCAACCAACAGCAGGCACAGGGTGATGGCGGGATCGACATCGGCGGCATGCTCGGAGGCCTCCTCGGTGGTGGTGACCAGCAGCAGGGCCAACAGGGCGGCGGAACCGACATCGGCGGCATGCTCGGCGGGCTCTTCGGCAAGAAGTAGCCCCGTCCCGAGTAAATACGGGGCCGCACTTGAGACGCAAATAACAGGGCCGCGCTCCTGCCGATCTTCATCGGCAGGAGCGCGGCCCTGTTTGCATCACTTCGGATCCCGACACCCTTGGTGGCCGGTGATCCCTGTTGCCGTTAGTGTCCGGCGGCCGAGGCTTCCGGGCGGTGCTTGCGCAGCCACCACAGGCCGATCAGCGGCAGCGCCAGGGGAACGTAGCCGTAGCCCGATCCGAAGTGCGACCAGACCGCCGGGTGGGCAAAGAGCGCCGGCAGCACGTAGCTGAGCGTGCCGACAACCAGCACACCAACCAGCTCGAAGATCACCGCGTACCAGGACAATCGCCAGCTGCCCGGACGCTTGGACGCCAGCGCGAAGGTGGCCACGATGTAGACAATTCCGGCGAGCAGGCTCAGCAGGTAGGCCAGCGGCGCTCCCCCGAAGTCCATGAGGATCTGGTAAACGGCACGCACCGTGGCCGACAGCGCCAGCACGCCGTAGACGGCGATGATGATGCGTCCCAAGCCGGAGCTGCGGCCGCCGTTGGACCTCTTGGGCTTTGACGCCGTGCCGCGGGATTGCGCGGCATCGACAATGCGCGAACGCTTGGTGCCAGACCGGCCTGTTTCACTCATGCTGCTATTGCCCCGTCCCAAATCTGTTCCATCCTGAAGAGCATCACAAAGACGATGACGCCCGATACCGCCAGCACCGTGTTCGACCAACGGGACTTGTCGGTGACCGCCCAAATGAAGGCCAGCACCGGGATCAGCAGTGCGGTCAGCAGGTAACCCCAGAACTCCCAGGGTTCCCCCGCGATCGGATGGCCTCCTGACTGCCTGATGGCCGCCGATACACCGTAGAACACCAGGAAAACCTCCAGCAGCGCCACGGAGATGAGCGCAAAGTCATCGGGGTAGTCCCGGATGATCGTGGCGACAACGCCCAGTATCAACGCCACGGCGCACAATATCGCGCCGGCGATGAAGAAACCGTCAACTATCACGGCAAAAACCTACCCCTTAGAAGGAAAGCGAAATCAAGGTCGAACCTGCACCGCGCGGCATCGGGCCGCAAGGTGAAGGCTTATGAAGCCGTGGCGAAGACCAATTCGGGCTTGGCTTCCTTGCCCTTGTTTTTCAGCAGCGCAACCAGCGTCCCGTCGGGGGCGAACGCTGCGGTCACCTCGTCGGTTTCGTTGCTGCTGATGCGGCGTCCGTAGGACAGCTCGGCGCGTTCGTGCTCGGTCAGGTCGCGGCGCGTGAACAACGCATCGGCGGCGTCCTCCAGCGGCAGGTACTCGAAGTTCTCAGCCAGCTGCTCCAGCGTGCGGGCACGGCCCAGCGTGTACGGGCCGACTTCGGTGCGGCGCAGCGCGGTCAGGTGGCCGCCCACGGCCAGGTCCTCGCCCAGATCGCGGGCCAGCGCACGGATGTAGGTTCCCGAGGAGCATTCGACGGTCACGTCGATGTCCAGGACCTTGCCCGCGCGTTCGCGGCGGATGTCGTGGATCTCGAAGCGGTGGATGGTCACCGGACGTGCGGCAAGCTTCACGTCCTCGCCGGCGCGCACGCGGGCGTAGGCACGTTCGCCGTTGACCTTGATGGCGCTGACGGAGGAAGGGACCTGCTCGATCGGACCGGTGAGCTTGGCAACGGCCGCGTGGATCTGTTCCTCGGTGAGCGCCGCGGCGATGCGGCTCTGCACGATCTCGCCCTCGGCGTCGTCGGTGATCGTAGATTCACCCAGGCGGATGGTGGCGGTGTAGGTCTTGTTCGCGCCCACGATGTAGGTCAACAGGCGGGTAGCCTTGTTGATGCCCAGCACCAGCACGCCGGTGGCCATCGGGTCCAAGGTACCGGCGTGGCCCACCTTGCGGGTTCCGGCCAGGCGGCGGGTGCGGCCAACCACGTCATGGCTCGTCCAACCCTGCGGTTTGTCGATGATGACCAGGCCTGAGCCGATGGGTTCCGTGGGGTTCTGCGGGGCTGTTTTCACGCCCTCAAGTATAGGCAGGTTCGCCGCTTCTTTTCGCCCACCGTCCGTGGGCGGGCTCCCCCGGGGGCCGAACGGGACGGGGATCAAAGTGTGCTTCCGTCGCCTCGCCGTTAGGTGACGCTGGGCGCTTCCGTGGCATCTTGAGCAGTCTTCGCGCCCGCACCAGGCGCCCTTCTCCGGTCCCCGGGCGGCAGGCGGGGAGATTGCGAACTCGCCGCGTCCGGGAACCGGCGAGTTCGGGTTTCGTGTCGAATGCCTCATCCCGCATACCGGTTGCGGGCCGTCGCAGGAGGCCACGGCCAGTGTTTCCGCAGTGGACACGGGACCACGGAAAACGGCTGCGAGACAACCTGCCGGCGCCGGATCCGGCCCTTCAAGCATGTGCTTCCCGTCGAATCATCGCCTAGTCGAAACTTTTTGCTGGGCGTTTACTGAACGCTTCGTCCCAAATGGAGCCATGATTTCGGGGCGGCCAACCCACGTAGCCGTGGAGAACTGGTGGATAATGCCATTGACTCGCTCCGAAAGTGGCAATAATCTTCAGAATATCTGGCCAAGTCCGGATCGGCCTTCGCGGTTCAGCACCGTTGTGAGGCCGGTCCTCACGCCGTTCAAACGGTATCCACTCGCACTCGTCATAGGCACCAATACACTTCAAGGATCCACCACCGGCTGCACTGGTCATCGACTGGTACAGCGCATATGCAGGGTGATTTTGCGAGTACTCGCAAACATCCATGCATGGCAAGGTCCGGGTTCAAGATTTTTCGGGGGAGGTTTCATCATGCAGTTTTGTTCGATCCCTGCGCCCGGCGCGGCATCAGCCCGCCCGGCTACTCCCCCGTTGGCACATGCCGGTGACACACGGCAGAGCTCCGACCGCTGTCCGGCCACAGCGCCCGCCGAAGATTCAGGCCTCAACGGACGTTTGCCGGCAACAAGTCAATTCCAGGCTTCCGGACGGGGCGAAATCGCCCCTAGCCGGCAACAGGTTCCCCTTAGATCCGCACCCTCGCCGAACGCGCGTCGCCGCACGGCGGCGCGCGTTCAGTTTGGGGGGCGAGGGTTCGGGTAGGTCCGGGGATCGACGCGACGTAGTTCGCGTATGTGGCGCTTCGGCTTGACCGGGCACGCAAAAGAGGCCTGCGACGGGCCGGCCATCCAATGGATGGGCGGCCCGGAGCAGGCCTCTTCATGTGCGTTCGGCACGGCTTCCCTTGCGGGGGCCGCCGGCTTCACGAAGAAGGAATCAGCGCTTAGGCTTCTTCGTCTTCTTCTTCGTCACGTTTGTACGGGTCGGCTTCGCCGGCGAAGGTCTTGCCTTCGGCCAGGGCGGCAACTTCTGCGTCCTTAGCCTTGGCGACGCGCAGCAACGCTTCGAGGTTCGAGGCGTTGACCGGGATTTCGTCGGCGACGAATTCCAGGGTCGGGGTCAGGCGAACCGTGACGTTCTTGCCAACCTCCTTGCGCAGGACGCCCTTGGACTTCGCCAAGGCCGCCGCTGCATCGGCCTTGGCTTCATCGTCGCCAAAGACCGTGTAGTAGATGGTGGCGTGTTGCAGGTCGTTGGTCACGCGTGCATCGGTGACCGTGATGGCCTCCACGCGGGGATCCTTCACTGCCTTGCCCAGGGCCTGGGCGACAACCACCTTGATGCGTTGGGCCAGTTTTGCGGCACGAGCCGAGTCAGCCATGGTCGCTCCTTCTTTTCAAGACTATGGAAGTGCTGGTCAATGCGCTTGGACGGCGCGGCGGCCGCAACCGGATGGTTGCAGCCGCCGCACCGTGCGTCAAACGCGTTTGGTCAAGACTAAGCGCGCGGCTTTTCGCGCATCTCGTAGGTCTCGATCGTATCGCCGTCCTTGACATCGTTGAACGAGCCCAGGCCGATACCACATTCGAAGCCCTCGCGGACCTCGGTGGCGTCGTCCTTGAAACGCTTGAGCGAGTCCACGGTGAGGCCTTCGCCGATGATCTTGCCATCGCGGAGGACGCGTGCCTTGGAGTTGCGTCGGATGGTGCCCGAGCGGACGATCGAGCCGGCGATGTTGCCGAACTTCGAGGAACGGAAGACCTCGCGGACCTCCGCGGTGCCCAGCTGGGCCTCCTCGTATTCCGGCTTGAGCATGCCCTTGAGAGCCAGCTCGATGTCATCGATGGCGCCGTAGATGACCGAGTAGAAGCGCATGTCAACGCCTTCCTTGTCGGCCAGTTCGGCAACGCGCTCGGCAGGCTTGACGTTGAAGCCAATGATGATCGCGTTGTCCACGGTCGCCAGGTTGACGTCGTTCTGGGTGATCGCACCCACGCCGCGGTGGATGACGCGCAGCTGCACGCCTTCTCCCACGTCGATCTTGAGCAGCGAGTCTTCCAGGGCTTCCACGGCACCGGAAACGTCACCCTTGAGGATGAGGTTGAGGGTGTCGATCTTGCCGTCGGCAACAGCCTGGTCGAAGTCTTCCAGGGTGATGCGCTTGCGACGCTTGGCCAGGGCCGCGTTGCGGTCCGCAGCTTCACGCTTCTCGGCGATCTGGCGGGCGGTGCGCTCGTCGTCGGTCACCAGGAAGGTGTCACCTGCACGCGGAACCGAGGACAGGCCGAGGACCTGGACCGGGCGCGACGGCAGTGCAACGTCGAGGTTCTCGCCGTTCTCGTCGAACATGGCACGCACACGACCGTGTGCGGTACCGGCAACGATGGTGTCGCCGACGGCCAGGGTACCGGACTGGACCAGCACGGTTGCCACGGCGCCGCGACCCTTGTCGAGGTTCGCTTCGATGGCGATACCGCGGGCGTCCTTGTCCGGGTTGGCACGCATGTCCAACGCGGCATCGGCCGTCAGCAGCACTGCATCGAGCAGTTCATCGATACCCATCTTCTGCAGGGCGGAAACGTGGATGAACATGGTGTCGCCACCGTATTCTTCCGGAACCAGGCCGTACTCGGCCAGCTGGCCCTTGACCTTGTCAGGGTTTGCCGATTCCTTGTCAACCTTGTTCACTGCGACGACGATCGGGACGCCGGCCGCCTTGGCGTGGTTCAAGGCTTCAACGGTCTGCGGCATGACGCCGTCGTCCGCTGCAACCACGAGAACCGCGATGTCGGTGACCTTGGCACCACGTGCACGCATGGCGGTGAACGCCTCGTGGCCCGGGGTGTCAATGAAGGTGATCGCGCGATCGATGTCTTCGTGGACGTGGTGGATCTGGTACGCACCGATGTGCTGGGTGATGCCGCCGGCTTCGCCCTCGATGACGTTGGACTTGCGGATCGCATCCAGCAAACGGGTCTTACCGTGGTCAACGTGACCCATGATGGTGACAACCGGCGGACGTGCTTCAAGCATGTCGTCGGTCTCGGCTTCGATTTCGGCGTCAAAGTCGATCGAGAACGAGGCGAGCAATTCGCGCTCTTCGTCCTCGGGGGATACGACGGTGACGACGTAGCCGAGCTCGGCACCCAAGACGTCAAAGGTTGCCTCATCCAGGGACTGCGTGGCGGTAGCCATTTCGCCCAAGTGGAAGAGCACGGTGACCAGTGCTGCCGGGTTGGCGTTGATCTTGTCGGCGAAGTCGGTGATCGAGGCGCCACGGCGCAAACGGACCTCGGTGGATCCGTTGCCGCGGGGCACGCTCACGCCGCCCAGCGACGGAGCACTCATCTGCTCCAATTCCTGGCGCTTCGCGCGCTTCGACTTGCGCTGCTTGCCGCGACCTGCGCCGCCCTTGCCGAAGGCACCCTGGGTTCCACCGCGACCGCGGTTTGGACCGCCGCCGCCCTTGTAACCTCCGCCGCCGCCTGCTGCACCCGGTGCTCCACCCGGAGCTCCGCCTGGTGCGCCGCCCGGACGGGCTGCGCCGCCACGGCCGCCTGCACCCGGACGCGCGCCGGCCGGAGCCGGACGTTCGGTGCGGTTAGGCATCATGCCGGGAGTAGCGCGTGCGCCTCCCGGGGTACGCGGGCCTGCACCCGGGGCGCCGGCTGGACGTGGTCCACCTGCACCTGTCGGACGGCCTCCGCCTGCACCGGCCGGACGCGGTCCACCTGCACCCGCACCTGCGGGACGTGGTCCACCTGCACCTGCCGGAGGACGCGGGCCACCCGGACGTGGGCCGCCCGGACGTGGGCCGCCGGAACCGGCGGGACGCTCGGTGCGCATGCCCTGCTGGGATGCGAACGGGTTGTTGCCCGGACGTGGTCCGCCCGGCTTTGCACCCGGACGTGCACCGGCGGGACGCTCGGTGCGCTCGGTGCGCTCACCTTCACCGGCAGCGCGCATGCCCTGCTGGGAAGAGAACGGGTTGTTGCCCGGACGAGGACCGCCCGGCTTGGCACCGGCGCGCGGGGCTTCGGTGCGTGCCACTGCTGGCTTCGGCGCTGCCGGAGCGGCAGGGGCTGGAGCCGCGGGAGCTGCAGGTTCAGCTGCGGCCGGAGCCGGCGCTGCCTCTACTGGTGCTGCGGGGGCAGCTGGTGCTGCCGGACCCGGCTTGAAGCCGGCAGGCTTCGGGGCGCCGGCTGTGGCAGGGGCTGCCGGGGCTGCTGCAGCTGCAGGGGCCTTGGCGGCCGGCGCTGCATCTGCCTTGGGTGCTGCCGGGGCAGCGTCGGGGAACGCGGCGCGCAACTTGCGCACTACCGGTGCCTCGATGGTTGAGGATGCGGAACGGACGAATTCGCCCATTTCCTGCAGTTTTGCAACTGCATCCTTTGAAGTGATTCCGAGCTCTTTGGCGAGCTCGTGTACGCGGACCTTGGCCACATTTCTCCTGTCTGAAGGCCCGCGCTCACTTTTAGAAAGTCAAAGCACGAACCGTCTTTTGCTGTCTTGCCCAGCATCCAAGTGGATGCCACAGGCGCTGCGACGCATAACTGATGTATTCATCGTTAGGCGCTCATCGCTTGGAACTCATCGGGTTTCCATCAGATTTCTGACCCGCTTTCAGGTTGGACGATCGTGAAGGTGTTTTCCCGGGTTTGGGTCCGCACCTTGGCTTCCGGCGCCACCGCCAGCGAGGAAACATCCACCTTGGTCCTGAAGGACCGTGCGAATGCCCCGCGTTTGATAGCGCGTTCGGCACACTCCGGAACCGGGTGCAACCAAGCACCGCGTCCGGAGAGACGCCGGGTGGAATCAAGAACGGGGACGGCATGGCCATCCGCGTGTTCAAGCACCCAGCGCTGCAACTCTATTTGGTCCACCACCTTGCGGCATCCGATGCACGTGCGCTGCGGCTGTTGCTGCACTGACACGTAAATCTTCTCCCGCAATAGAATTACCACTTGCAAAGTGGACCACAGATAAGTCTAGCGCGTTTCCGCATCCCGTGTAGCGTGCTCTGGAACACGTACGGATCGATGCGGCCCGGCTGCCGACCGCCCAACAAAAACCGCCGTTGCCTTGGTGCGCGGGCCGCGAACGGCCGGCGCCCCAAGGCAACGACGGAATCTGGAACTGCTATGAAGCGACGGCGTCCGAGACGATGTCGATGCGCCAGCCGGTGAGCTTGGCCGCCAGGCGGGCGTTCTGCCCCTCCTTGCCGATGGCCAGCGAGAGCTGGTAATCGGGCACCACAACGCGGGCCGAACGGGTGGCCGGATCCGTGATGGTCACCGAAACGACCTTCGACGGGGACAGCGCCGAGGCGATGAACTTCGCCGGGTCCTCATTGAAATCGACGATGTCGATCTTCTCGTCGTTCAGCTCGGTCATCACGGCGCGCACGCGCGAACCCATTTCACCGATGCAGGCACCCTTGGCGTTGACGCCCGGGATGTTGGCCTGCACGGCGATCTTGGAACGGTGGCCGGCTTCGCGGGCCAGTGCCACGATCTCCACGGCGCCGTCGGCGATTTCCGGGACTTCGAGCTCGAAGAGCCGGCGAACCAGGTTCGGGTGCGAACGCGACAGGGTGACCGAGGGGCCCTTGGGGCCGCGGTTCACGTCCACCACGTAGCAGCGGATGCGGCTGCCGTGCGGGTACTTCTCCCCCGGCACCTGCTCCGGCGGCGGCAGCAAGGCCTCGACGGTGCCCAGGTTGACCTGGACCATGATCGGGTTGTTGCCCTGCTGGATCTGTCCGGAGACGATCTCACCGATCTTGTTCTTGAACTCGCCGACCACGTTGTCGTCCTCGGCGTCACGCAGGCGCTGCAGGATGATCTGGCGTGCGGTGGAGGCTGCAATGCGGCCAAAACCGGTCGGGGTGTCGTCGAACTCGCCGACGACGGTGCCGTCTTCCTCGGTTTCGGTGGCGAAGATCGTCACGTGGCCGTTGCGGCGGTCCACCTGGGCGCGTGCCTGCGGCATGGCCCCCGGGGACTTCTGGTAGGCAATGAGCAGGGCCTGCTCAATGGTGGGGATCAGAACGTCGATCGGGATTTCGCGTTCTTTTTCGAGCATGCGCAGCGCGCTCATATCAATGTCCAACTCAGGCCTCCACGTTTTCGTCGTCTTCGTCGTCAAGTTCTAGTTCCTGCAGGTCCGCTGCCTCGGCGCGGGCAAATTCGACCTCGACGTTGCCGCGGCGGATCGAGGAAAATTCAATGGTGCGGGGTTCACCGACCTTGGGCTTCATGCCCTTCTTGACCGCGATCTCGGGAACCACGGTGATGCCTGCGTCGTCCGCTTCCGTGAGGCGGCCGAAGATGTTTTCCTCGCCGATCAGGTTGACCTTCACCATGCGGCCGACGTTCCGGTGCCAGTGGCGGGGCAGGGTCAGCGGGCGGGAAACGCCAGGCGAGGAAACCTCGAGGTCGTAGGGCTCGGCCGTGTCGTACGGGTCGGAGTCCATGGCCTCGGAAATGGAGCGTGCAACCTCTGCGACCGCGTCGAGTTCAACGCCGCCGGTGCCTTCAAGAAGGTCGACGATGACGTGAACGATGCGCTGGTCACCGGCCATGCGAACCTGAACTTCTTCAAGGATCAGCTGGTGGGAGGCGACGGTGGGCTCCAGTAGTTCGGTGAGGCGGGCTGCCTCTTGCTGGATGTCTGCCGGCTTGCCGGTCATGAAAGTCCTCCCACTATTCGATGTTGTGCATACTAGAGTATCGACATTTGGGCCGCCGCGTCTGCCGTTGGCGACCCGAAATGGCCAATCGACCGGCGCGTGGCATGATCAAGGGGATGGATCAGCACCCTTTACCCCCTGCCGAACAGCCCCCCGAACCCGCCCCGCCGCGCTCCCGCGGGACCCTGGCCCTATGCGTGGTTTCGGCCTTGGCCATCGCCGCCGGAACCCTCGGTGCAGGCGTGTACATGAACAAGGATTCCCTAGTGTGGCAACGAATCCTCGGCACCGAACCGGTCCAGGAAACGGTCCGTACGCCGGCCGACGAACTGCTCCCGCTGCTTGGTTCCGCGCGGTTGGCCGCCTCCGGCAAGGCCGCGGGCGTGAGCCCGAAATTGCGCGCTGAGTGGGCAGCCACGCGAGAGATGCTAAACGGGCATGTCGGTTTACTCACACCAGAGGCTTTGCTCCCCGCCGGGGATAACGAAGCACAGCCCAGCGGTGCCTCCGCGTCCCCGTCCGGCACGCAACCCGCCGCAGAGGCCAAGTCCTTTGCCACGCGCCTGGCAAGCGCCGGGGTCGGGCTGGTCGATGCCGCGCTGGACGCCCCGGACCAACGCTCGCGTTCGCTGGCCGGCGCCGGATTCGAATTGACCATGCAGGCGCGCAACCTCCTGCGCGCCGCAGGCGGCACGCAGGAACAGCTTGACCGGCTTCCCGCACCCAAACCGGTATCGGCAGCCACGGGTGTTTCAGGGTCCTCCGTTGGGCCCGCAGCGCTGCCCCGGTTCATGCTTTCCGGTTGCCCGGGGAACACGGATTCGCCGGCACCCGGATCCGCCGCACCGGAGTCGTGGATCGACGGGACCGGCGCGCAGGGACTGGGCCCGGAATCCGGGCATGCCCTGGGTCAGCTGGCCGACGCCGCCTATCGCCTGGGATACGCCTACAACGTCGCCGGGGCACGCACCGCCGGCGCCACCCGCGAGGGAGCCTGGGCCCGCTCGCGCTCCCTGGTCGAATTCGCCGCCGCCCTGGAGCGGCAGTTCGCCGGCGTCGGCGCATGCGATCCCCTGCGGCAACCGGCCTACCAGCTGCCGGCCGATGCAGCGGTCAACCCCCTTGACGCCGCACGCGGCGGCGAGGAACAGCTCGCGTTACTGCTGCGCGATGCGGCGGCAACCCAGGAAGGCGACGCCCGCGCCTACTTGCTGCAACGTGCCTGGGAGCAGGGACTGTACACGCGACAGGTCACCGGGAAGATCCCTGACTTCACCCAGATCGTGGGAGCGACTACGGCCTCCAGCGGAAAATCCGCCAGCGAGACCGCGGGCAAACCCGCGCCGTAGGGCGGCATTCCTTCCGCCCCTATTTACATGAGCGAGCCCCTGTTGCCAACGAAAAGTTTCTTTGGCAACAGGGGCTCGCTGGGTGGTTAACCATCCGCCCCCGCACCCATGGGACAGAAGCCGGCCCGGCGACCGGACGTGGGGATCAGTTGGTGGGGTTGGTTTGATTGATGTTCAGCTGGCCTATGTGCGGGGAAACGATGCACTTGGCCACGTAGACGGGTGTGCCGTTGAAGTGCGCCATTTGGGTCAGGATCAAGACCGGGTCCTGGGCCCTGAGTTGCAGCTGGCGGGCCCGGGGTGCTCCAGCCACTCCGGCACTGATGCTGCAGTCTTCCGCGGTGAAGACAGGTCCACACAGGCGAATGAATGCCGCAAGCAGCGTCTCCTCGGAAGCCACCGCCTTCTCGAGGTTCTCGGCCAGCGCTGGGCTGATGGCCTTGAGATCCTTGCCCGACGGGATTCCTTCCTGGACGATGGCAAGCGGATCACCGTCGCGATACAGCGTGCTTTCCAGGAACCAGATCTTCGCTTCCGCTTCCAGGGACAAGAGGTTGATGACGTAGTCGAGCGCCGGTTGTAGCTCCGTTTTCCCCGGAACGACCTTCAGCGGATGTTCCCCGTCCGACAAGGCATATTCGAAGGGCCTGAATTCCTCCAGGCCAACACTTGGCACCGCTTCGGCGACAAAGCGGCCCACCCCGCGACGAGTTACGATCATCCCGTCTTCCTCAAGCAGCATGAGCGCTTCGCGGACCACGGTTCGACTCAATCCGATGGCCGCGCAGAGTTCGGTTTCCCGCGGCAGCATTGAACCAAGGGGGAAGACATTCGACCGGATTCCGTCCCTCAGGCGCGAATACACGGCCACTCGCAGTGGCAAGCCCAGCGACGGAACCAGCGTCTGGGACAGAAACGCCTGGGCGTCCGGATTCACGGCTCACTCCTTTGGATTATGTAAACGATTGTCTAATTCAATCATGGAAATATCCGGCGATTCGATGTCATACTTTAGAGGTATAACCTCATACCGCTCCCCGCCGTCCGGTGTTTACCGGCGGTTTAGACGAGATTTTGCCCGCTTCATTCGAGCCATCACGACCCGGCACCCGTGTGCCAAGCAACCCTCCGGCACATAGAAAGCTCAACAACATGACTACGGAAACCGCTGCGTCCTCCCACGAGCTGGCCTCAGCCGCCGCCGCCAAAATCGCCGAAATTACCGGCGTACCCGCCCACGACATCGCCCTGGTGCTTGGCTCCGGATGGGGCGAGGCCGCGAACCTGATCGGCGAAACCACCCACCGCATCCCCGCCACCGAGCTGCCCGGCTTCCACGCCGCCGCCGTGCCCGGCCACGTCGGCACCATCTCCTCGGTGCTGACCGGCGACAACAAGCGCGTGCTGGTGCTCGGCGCACGCACCCACTTCTACGAGGGCAAGGGCGTGCGCGCCGTCGTCCACGGCGTGCGCACCGCCGCCGCCGCCGGCGCCAAGACCCTGGTGCTCACCAACGGCTGCGGCGGGTTGAACCCGGCCTGGGCCCCCGGCACCCCGGTGCTGATCTCCGACCACCTCAACCTCACCGCGGCCTCCCCGCTGGAGGGCGCCACGTTCGTGGACCTGACCGACCTGTACTCCCCGCGCATCCGCGGCCTCGCCCGACTGGTCGACCCGACCCTGGACGAGGGCGTGTACGCGCAGTTCACCGGCCCGCACTACGAGACCCCCGCCGAGGTCCGGTACGCCAGGGTGGTCGGCGCCGACCTGGTCGGCATGTCCACCGCACTGGAGGCCATCGCCGCACGCCACGCCGGCATGGAGGTCTTCGGCATCTCGCTGGTCACCAACCTGGCCGCGGGCATCTCCGACACCGCCCTGAACCACGAGGAAGTCATCGAGGCCGGCGCCGCCGCCGGCCCGCGCATCTCCGCACTGCTGGCCGACATCGTCGCCAAGCTCTAAACCCGTGCGGCAGCAAGAAGCGGATCAATCCCGCAGCGCCGCCCCTCTGAGCCGGAAACTCCCCATACGGCAGTCCAACCGTGCCACACCAGCAAACCCACTCGCCCATAGAACAGCAGTATCGACAAAGGAGTCTTTCAGAATGGCAAGCAACGAAGTCCGGGAGGCGGAGGCCGCAGGGCCGACCCTTCCCCAGCTCAAGGGCAAGAAGGCAACGGCGCTGGTAACGGCAATGACCCTCCTTGTTCTGGTCCCCCAGCTCAGCTCCACCATGTTCGCCCCGGCAATCCCGAGCATCGCCGAGTCCCTCGACATCACGACGGCGCTCGCGTCGCAGGTCTTGTCCCTGTTCCTGCTCACCGGCGCCATTGCCGGCGTTGTCCTCACACGCTGGAGCGACTACCTGGGGCAGCGTCGCACCATCTTCATCCTGCTTGCCGCCTTCGGGGTCGGCAGCCTCCTGTGCATCTGGTCGCCCAACCTCACGCTGCTCCTGATCGGCCGCGCCCTGCAGGGCGCTGCCAGTGCCGCCTTCCCGTTGTCCTTCATTGTTCTCAAGAAGCTGCTCGCCCCGAAGACGTTCGGGCTCGCAGTTGGCACCCTGACCGCCATCAACGGCGGAGTCGCGGGTGTTGACGCGTACTTCAGCGGTCTGCTTGTGGAGTCCTTCGGCTTCCGCTCGATTTTCGTCGTCATCTTCCTGGTTGCCATCGCCGCCACCATCGCCGTACGCGTATGCGTTCCGGAGGACAACCACGCCACGGCCACGGGAAAGATGGACTGGTGGGGTGCCTCGACGTTGTCC
Organism: Paeniglutamicibacter kerguelensis; assembly: GCF_017876535.1. Classification (NCBI taxonomy): domain Bacteria; kingdom Bacillati; phylum Actinomycetota; class Actinomycetes; order Micrococcales; family Micrococcaceae; genus Paeniglutamicibacter; species Paeniglutamicibacter kerguelensis. Next base: position 721,251 of record NZ_JAGIOF010000001.1, on the reverse strand, counting down.
CTGGGACTCCTCCTGCTCATCGCATACCTGGGCCAGGCGCCCACCGCCGGCTGGGTGTCGGCGGTCTCGCTCGGATGCCTGTTTGCCGCCGTTGCTGCGTTCGTTGCCTTCTGGAACATCGAAAAGCGACGCAGCTTCCCGCTGATCGAAACGGCGCACCTTCGCTCACGCCATGTGTGGCCGGTCATTGCCACCACGATCTTCTCCCTCGCCGGATTCGTGGGCGCCGGGGGCTACACGATCGTGTTGCTCAGCCAAGACGCCAACATCGGCTACGGCATGGACGCCGCACAATCCGCACTGATGTACATCGTGCCCGGCGCGCTTGCCGGTGTGCTCGTCTCACCCCTTGTTGGCTCCGTTGCCCACAAGTTCGGCTGGCTGCGCCTGTTGCGTTCGGGGCTGGCTCTGACCATCCTGTTGCTGGTTTCCGTCACGCTGCTGCGCCACAACCCCACCGCCATCTTCTTCCTGATGCTGCTGCTGGGAGCCGTCTTCACCGGCATCGTGCTGACCAACCTCAACGGCCTGGGCGTCCTGCTCTCGCCGGATGATGCACCCTCCGCCCTGCCCGGGCTCAACAGCGCTTCCTTCGGAATCGGTGCAGGCCTCGGCATCGGGGTTGTCGCATCCTTCGTCAACGGCACGGAATCCGGCTATGTGACCGCGATGTGGCTTTCGGCGGGCTTCGCCGTATTGGGCCTCGTCGCCAGCCTCTGCATCACTCCGAAGGCCGGCCAGAAACTCTAGTCATCCGGCAACGGCCCACGCTGTTCAGCGTGGGCCGTTGTGGACAAGCATCTTCCCGGCCTTCACGCCGCGCCCTGGGGTGGGGCGTGAAGGCCGCATCCCCCCATTAATCCAGAAATGAGCAGACATGGCACTGCCTGAACAAGCCTTTTGGTCCGATTCAACGACCATCATGCACCAGACATCAGTAGGACAAATGCGCGGGCTGGAGTCCAACGGCGTCGCGGTGTTCCGTGGCATCCCGTACGCGAAGGCACCGCTCGGCGACCTGCGGTTCGCCGCACCCGAACGCAGAACCCCGTTCACCGAGACCTTCGATGCGACCCAATGGGGAGCCACTCCCCAGCGCCACTCGCCCGGATTCGACATACCCGAGCCCGTGGTTCCGGGCGAAGACATCCTGAACCTCAATGTGTTTGCCCCCTCCGATGCCTTGGATGGCGGAGCATCGCTGCCCGTGCTGGTGTGGATCCACGGCGGCGGATACGTGGCCGGATGCGCTGTCGGCGCCTGGTACGACGGCCGGGAGTTTGCCGCCGACGGCGTCGTGGTCGTCTCCATCTCCTACCGGCTCGGTTTCGACGGCTTCGGCCACCTTGACGGCGCCCCGGACAACCGCGGGATCCTTGACTGGATCTGCGCACTTGGCTGGGTCCGGGACACGATTTCGTCCTTCGGCGGCGATCCTGGCAACGTGACCATCGCCGGCCAATCGGCGGGCGGCGGAGCCATCCTGTCGCTCCTGGCCACCGAGGCCGCCCGCGGCCTGTTCAAGCGTGCATGGGTCATGTCCGGCGTGCTCGAAAGCACGACCACCGCCCAGGCCGCGCTGGCCACCGCGGAGTTTGCACAAACCGTGGGCGTCACCCCGGACATCGACGGGTTCGCTTCCATCGCGGACACGGACCTGCAGAAGGCCGTCATGGGGATGCCGTCCATGCTGGCGTTCCCGCCCATTACGGGCGGGAAGCTGTTTCCGCACGGCATCGCCGAAGGCATCGCGGCAGTTAGCCACGACATCGACGTCGTCATCGGCGCCACGGCAGACGAAACCCTGTGGAACCCTGCGGAAACCGCTTTGGCCCACGATGATGCGCTCGCAATGCTCCAGTCCCAGGGCGTCTCCGCGGAGGCAGCGGCATTGGCCCTGCAACACATCTCTGAACGCTACGAGCTCCTCCCCGGACGCATCCTCACCGAGAAGCTTTTCCGTTCCGTCATTCCCGCCGTGTTGGAACTCCGATCCGACGCGACCGCCCGCACCTGGACCTACGACTACCGTTGGTCCCCGGTCAAGAGCGGCATGGCGCTGCACTGCAACGAGATCCCCGCATTCTTCGGCTTGGCCGAAGACCCGACGGTGACTCCCGTCCTGGGAAGCGTCCCCGCAGAGGTATCCGACATGTTCCACGGTTCGGCGCTGAGGTTTGCCAAGGGTGAAGCACTCGATTGGCAGCCGGCCACCGGCGGGGTGCTGGAACCGGCGACCGGAACCTGCACCATCGACGCAGAGGGCTCGGCCCCCGGCGACGGCTTCGCCGCGGCCGCGCACCTCTCGGCCTTGCGGCGCGAACCGGCTTCGCCGAGCTCCTGAGCCCCGGGCCACGCCCGAACACACAACTGAATCGAACTCCCGCGTTGCGGGCCCGAACACAAAGCCGGGCGGTCCACCAGGACTTGCCCGGCTTTGTGTTGTCTTCCGCCCCGCTGCCGGCACCGGGCGTTTCAGGAGACCTCGGGACACTGGAGCGGGGGCCTCAGCGAAGCAGCGCTGTGGCGCTGGCTTCCAGGCACAACCAAGATTTTGGCCCCGGCGAATCACTCCGGACCTCATGGACCAGACCTCGCTGGCCGGCCGTCAAGAACCGTCTTCTCCACCCCACTGAACGCTCGAATTACGCGTGATGCCGATGTTGCGGGGGCAACATCGGCATCACGTGTACTTTCGGCGGGTGCGGGTTACTCGGCCAGGTGGTGCGACTCGGCCTCGCTGCCCGCTGCGACCTCCAGCGCCTCGTCCGCGGGATCCTGGATCTGCGTGCCGAGGTGGCCGCGGGTGAGCTTGTTCATGATCATGGCGATGGCGCCGTCGCCGGTCACGTTTGTTGCCGTGCCGAAGCTGTCCAGTGCGATGTACGCGGCGAACATGAGGCCCACCTCAACCGCGCCAAAGCCGAGCATCTGTGCGAGCAGGCCCGCGGCCGCGGCGATCGCGCCGCCGGGAACGCCCGGGGCGGCGATCATCATGACGCCAAGCATCAGGATGAACGGCAGGTATGCCGCGAAGGAGACATCCCCGCCGGTGAGCAGCAGCACCGCGATCGAGAAGCAGGTGATCTTGACCATGGAACCTGAGAGGTGGATCGTTGCGCACAGCGGCACCACGAAGCCTGCAACCGAGTCGGAAACACCGTTCTTCTTGGTCGAGGCAAGCGTGACCGGAATCGTCGCGGCCGACGATGACGTGCCCAGTGCCGTGAAGTAGGCATCGCGCATGTTCCACAGCGCCTTGAGCGGGTTCCGCCCCGCCATCGAGCCCGCAACGGTGTACTGCAGCAGCAACACGACGAGCGTCAGGGCGAAGGACACGAGGGCCACGAGCGCGAACTTCGAGACGATCGTCACGGCCGCACCGCTCGCCGAGAGGTCCATGAAGATTCCGTAGATGAACAGCGGCAGCGCGGGCACGAGGATGTGCCGGATCACGGACTCGATGACCGTGCGGAACTCGACGGCTCCGCGGAAAAGCACCTTGCTGTGGAACCCGGTGATACCGACGCCGATCACGAATGCGAGCACGAGCGCACTCATGACGTCGATGACCGGCGGAAGCACGATCTCGGTTGCCGAGTCGCCCGCGCTGGCCACCACCGTCAGGTACGGGGTGAAGCCCGAGCCGCCTTCTTCGCCGAGCGACTCAAGTCCGCCGCCCGCAAGTGTCGGGGTGAACAGCCACCGGCTCACGAAGTATGCGAGCAGCCCCGCGAGGATCGTGGAGCCGTACGCGATCGCGGCAGTGATCCCGAGCCACTTTCCGGCACCCTTGCCGAGCTCGGCGATTGCGGGCGTGACAAGGCCCAGGATGATCAATGGCACGATAAAGCCGAGGAACCCCGAGAAGATCGAGTTGTACGTCAGGAACACCCCGCCGAGCCACGCGGGCATCACCGGGCCGGTCAGGATGCCCAAAACGATGGCTATGAGAATCCAGCCAAGCAGGGGAATCGATTTCAGCAGCTTCATGGGGGGTCCTCAAGTCGACGGGATCGGTGCGAACGGGAATGGGCACGCTGGTTGTGGCGCAGCCCACGCCCCAGCCATATTATGTGGTGCGGACCATTACCCGAAATCCGGAGGTTGGGCCCGTCCCGTCTCGCATGACCGGGCCCAGGCGACCCGGGGGCTCCTCCGCCGCCTCTTACTGCTGTTCCTGCGCAGGCAAGCTGCCCGCGGAACGGCTCGAAGTCCTTGCCTTCGCCGTGCAGGCAGCCAGCACGGATCCGGCGGGGCCACCGGACGCTATGGCGCCGGGAAGAGCACGTCGTAGCCGAGCTTGAGGATCAGCGCCCCGACCACGCTGAGGAACACGATGCGGATGAATCTGCTGCCCTTGGACACGGCCATGCGCGCGCCCAGGTAGCCGCCGCACATGTTCGCCACGCCCAGCACCAGCCCGATCCCCCACAGCAGGTGGCCGGAGGGCAGGAAGAACGCCAGCGCTCCGAGGTTGGTGGCCATGTTCACGATCTTTGCCTTGGCGCTGGCCGCCAGGAAGTTGTAGCCCAGCAGCGCAACCATGGCGATGATCAGGAACGACCCGGTGCCCGGGCCGATCAGCCCGTCGTAGCCGCCGATGACAAACCCGATGGCCAGCGCCACCGCATAGTGTTGCCGCCCGGTGTAGCGCAGCTTCGTCAGCTCCCCGGCGGTCGGCCTGAAGACGGTGAACAGCCCCACCGCGATCAGCGCGGCGATGATGACAGGCTTGATGACCTCCGCGGGCAGCATCGTGGCAAGGATCGCCCCGCAGAAGGAGCCGACCAGCGCCACCAGCGCCATGGGGATCGCCGTCTTCAAATCCGGGTGGGCGCGCCTGTAGTAGGTGACCGCGCTGGTGGTCGTGCCGAAGATGGATCCCATCTTGTTGGTGGCAAGCGCCTGCACAGGGCTCATGCCTGGAACCAGTAGCAGCGCGGGAAGCTGCAGCAGTCCCCCTCCTCCCACCACCGCATCGACCCAGCCGGCGGCGAAGCCTGCCAGCACGATCAGCACCAGGGTTCCAGCCTGCATTCCCTGCAGACCGGAACCCTCAAGCAGGCCGGCGGCCTCCAGCATGGTTAGCCCTTGACGGTGCTGATCAGCTGTGCGACCACGTCGTCGACCGCGACGTCGGCTCGTTCGCCGGTGGCGCGGTCCTTGACCTCGACCAGGCCGTCGGCCAGGCCGCGGCCGATGACCACGATCGTCGGCACGCCGATGAGCTCCGCGTCGGAGAACTTCACGCCGGCGGAGACCTTCGGGCGGTCGTCGTAGATGACCTCGACGCCGGCTGCGTGCAGCTCGTCGGCGATCTTCTGGGCGGCTTCGAAGAGCTCCGCCTGCTTGCCGGTGACCACCAGGTGGACGTCGGCCGGGGCGACGTTGCGCGGCCAGACCAGGCCGTTGTCGTCGTGGTTGGATTCGGCCAGGGCGGCAACCGCGCGGGTCACGCCCACGCCGTAGGAGCCCATGGTGACGACCTTGAGCTTGCCGTTCTGGTCAAGCACCTTCAGGTCCAGGGCCTCGGCGTACTTGCGGCCGAGCTGGAAGATGTGGCCCATTTCGATGCCGCGGGCGGTTTCCAGCGGGCCGGATCCGTCCGGTGCCGGGTCCCCGGCGCGCACCTCGACGCACTCGATAGTGCCGTCCCAGGTGAAGTCGCGGCCGGCGACGAGGCCGAAGACGTGCTTGCCTGCTTCGTTGGCGCCGGTGACCCAGGAAGTGCCCGGAACGACGCGCGGGTCGACCAGGAACAGGATCTTGGATGCGGACTCGAGGCCCAGCACGGCGTTGTCCAGGCCCAGGGCCGGGCCGATGTAGCCCTTGATGAGCGTCGGGTGCTTCTTCAGGTCGTCCTCGGTCGCGGCCTCGATCTCGACCTCGCCACCGATCTCCAGGTGGGCCGCGATGTTGGCCTCGACGCGCTTGAGGTCGACGTTGCGGTCCCCGGGCAGGCCAATGGCCACGATCTGGCGTTCGCCGGTGGGCAGCTTCGCGGCGATCACGACGTTCTTCAGCGTGTCTGCGGCGGTCCATTCGCCCTGCTCACGCGGGGCAATCTCGTTCGCGCAGGTGACCAGCGTTTCGATCGTCGGGGTGTCCGGGGTGTCCTTGACGTCGAACGCCGGGGCGTCCGTGAAGTCGATGTCTTCCGGAACGACGGTGGTCACTGCCTCCACGTTGGCGGCGTAGCCGCCGGCCGAACGCACGAAGGTGTCCTCGCCGATCGCGGTCGGGTGCAGGAATTCCTCGGACTTGGAGCCGCCCATGGCGCCCGCGGTCGCGAACACCGGCAGGATCTCCAGGCCCAGGCGGGAGAAGATCTTCAGGTAGGCGCCGCGGTGCGCCTGGTAGGCCTCTTCCAGGCCCTCGTCATCGATGTTGAAGGAGTAGGAGTCCTTCATGATGAATTCGCGGCCACGCAGCAGGCCCGCGCGCGGACGCGCCTCGTCGCGGTACTTGTTCTGGATCTGGTACAGGTAGGCCGGCAGGTCCTTGTAGGAGCTGTACAGGTCCTTGACCAGGAGGGTGAACATTTCCTCGTGGGTGGGGGCCAGCAGGTAGTCGGCACCCTTGCGGTCCTTGAGGCGGAAAAGGCCCTCGCCGTATTCGGTCCAGCGGTTGGTGGCCTCGTAGGGTTCGCGCGGCAGCAGTGCCGGGAACTGGACTTCCTGGGCGCCGATGGCGTTCATTTCCTCGCGGACAATGTTTTCCACCTTCTTCAGCACGCGCAGGCCCAGCGGCAGCCAGGTGTAGATGCCGGGGGCCGCACGGCGAATGTATCCGGCGCGAACGAGTAGCCTGTGGCTGGCAACCTCGGCGTCGACCGGATCTTCGCGCAGCGTGCGCAGGAACAGTGTGGAGAGTTTCAGGACCACGCTAACTTTCCATTTCCGCGGCCTGTTTCCAGACCACAACATAGTTGGGGGTGCGCGATTCGTAGAAAGGCACAAGACTTTTGCCCTCCGGATTCCACCGACAGGCCGCCCGCACCTCGAACCGGTTCCCGGCAGTCGGGAACAAGTTCTGGTGATGCGGGCGGGGCTGAACACGGTGGCGCCTTGGGCACTGCTTCCATCTTACGTTGGCGGAAGCAGCCGGGGCGGCACCGTGAAGCAGTGCGCGGCAGGGCGGGACCGCACCCGCGGATCCGGCGGCTCGGAGGCTGGATCGTTTAGGGCGGACTTCCGTTGTCGCTGGCCTACTGGTCGGCGATGTGTTTCAGTGCGGCGTTGATGGTTTCCTCGGCCTTCTTCGCCGCCGCGTCCACGTCCTTGGGCGCGGTGAGCGTGACGGCAACCGTGTTGTTCCCGTCGAACCCGTAGACGCTCAGTGTTTGCATGGTTTGCCCGTCGACCTTGACAGTGCCGAGGCTGGCCAGGGTTGTGGCGGCATCGGTGGCGGCCTTGGTGTCCTTCAGCGTTGCGGAGGCTTCGCGTCCCTGGATTTCAAGGCTGAAGGTGGCGCACTCTTCGAAGGACTTTTTCTGCTTGTCTGCCATGGCTTGGACGTCCGCTGGGGATCCGTAGGAGGCTATGCTCACGCTTGTTGACGCGGCGCTTGCATTTGCGGGCATCACCAACGAAGCCATGTTCACTGCATCGAGCGTCTCCGCCATGCCGCTGGCGGCAAAGGCACCGCAGGCTTCCGGCTTCACATTCATCTCGGCAACGAATTGCTCAATCTGTGCAGCCCCCGATTTCAGTTCCGCATCCTTCAGTATTTGGGCGCCCGGAGCTGCTTCAGCGTCTTTGAGTGCACTGACAACCGCATAGACCTGGTCGGCTGTCAGCTGGTTGCCCTCTGCCGCCGGCGTGGCAGCTGCATCGGTTGCCGCGGAGGTTTGCGTGGCCGGCGGGGATTGTTCCACGGCGGGCGAGGTCGTCGCGGCCGGGTCTTGCGGGGAAGCGCATCCGGTCAGCGCGAGTGCCGCGGCCAGTGGTACAGCCCAAAGTGCAGTTTTCTTCATGGTTGCCGCCCTGCGGATAGGGGGTCCGCCGTGGCGAACCCAAAGTTCAAGTTCTTGGATCACCCTACACAAACCGGCGCCCGGACAAACGGACCCGGTTCCAAGGTTTCCCGCTGCGCCACAGCCTGGTTCGATTCCTCATGGGCCGGAATGCAAAAGTGCAGCGGATCGGTTCCCTGTGGCATTGCCACGTGGAACCAATCCGCTGCACTCCGAGGGCGAAGCGTTGGCGCTTGCAGGTGGCTAGGAAGCCTTTTCCTCGATCATCGTCAGAACCGAGTTGACGAGGTCCTGGGCCTGGTTAATGTCATCGGCCTCGTTGCTGCCGCCCATGACCGATACCGAAATCAGGTTGCGGCCGTCCTGTGCGCTCACCGCAATTGTCGGGATTTCCCCGCCCGGAACCGAAACGACGCTGCGGTTCGCCTCGGTCACTGCGGCCTTTGTCTTGGCCGTGATCTCGGAAACCTTCATCTCGACCTTCTGGCCCTGCATGGTCATGGAGAAGGTTGAGCAGTCCTCGAGCATTTTCTGGCTCTGTTCAATGTTCGCCGTTGCATCCGCAGGGTCGGTGTAGGAGGCGATGGCGACCTGTACGCCCTCGACCGCAGTGTCGCCCGGCAGCGCCAGGGTGATCATGTTCATCTTGTCGAATTCGGCCTTGAGGTCCGCCGACACGATCGATGCGCACTTGGCCGGTTCGATCTTCATGGATTTCATGTTCTGCTCGGCCATCGGAAGCTGTGCCCGCATGGCGTCTTCGTCAATGATCTGTGCGTCGCTGTTTTCCCCGGCGATTTCCTGGGCGATGTCTGCCAGCGTCTGGGCATCAAGCTGTGCGCCGTTTGCCGGCTTGGCGCTGTTGCCGGCGGTGGCGCTCGCGGTTGCCTCTGGCTTGGCTTCGGCCGGGGCCGAAGGGTCCCCTGTTTCGGCTCCGCCCGAGGCGCAACCGGCCAGGGCGAACATCGCGGCAATCGTCAGTGGCAGCAAAACGTTCTTGCTCATGGTGGAGTTCCTCCAGGTGGTGGGTACGGGTCTTGGATTCTGGGCAATGTCTTGGACTGCGTCAGGGCGTGGCACCGGCTGTGGCTTCGCGATCGCGCAGGACCTTCAGGATGCCTTCCACGTCGGCCGTCGCCGACTTGGCGGCGTCGGCGGGGTTGGCCGAGACCTTACGGGTCGCTGTGACCATCACGTGGCCGTCGATGGCACGCACCGAAACCTGCTTGCTTTCGGTTCCCCCGTTGACCGTCACGATGAGGGTTCCTGCACTGTAGGGCGCGCTGGTCTCAACCTTGAGCTCCGACTGCTTGGCCGTGATTTCCTGCTGCAGGCTACTGATCTTGTATTTCGCGCACGACTGGTCCAGGTGCTGTTGGGCCGCCACATCGGCTACGAGCGCATTGAGGTCGGCATAGGATGCGACGGTGATGTCCGCGCCAAGGTTTTCAGGGAGCGTCACGGCTGCCATGACCGCCTCGTTGAGCTGGTCCTTCAGGCTTCCAATGCCGTAAAGCCCGCATTCGCTTGGCACGACATTGATGTCCTCGAGCCATTTTTCGGCCGCGGGGATTTGGGCGCGCAGTGCGGCGTCCGCGGTGAAGACCGCCCCTTCCTGCGTTTTGGCCCATCCGCTCGTGGCGGCCTCGAGTTCCGGGCCCGGCACAAAGCCCAGTTCGCCCGTGACCGTCGGGCTCGGTGACTGCGAGCCGGCCTCGGTTCCGGAAGTCGATCCGGGTGCGCTGCCCGGAGTAGGGTTCCCCGGCTTGCCGGCAGCGGTGGTGCATCCGCACAAGGCCAGCGCCAGGCCCATGCTCGACGCCACCAGGAGAAGTGACCTGGCTGGTTTCTTGGCTCGGGGCGGCTTCGGCTTCACGTGTATCTTGTTCATTCGGCGGCTCCTGCGGCGTGTCGGGCCGGGTTGGTTCTCCGTGGTTCTCCGGCAGGAGCTGGTCGGCTGCCACGGACATGGTTCCTGGCGCTTGTGACGCCATGCCTTAGAACAGGATAGTGGCGAACTCCCCGACTTCCTCGAACCCCGCCCGGCGGTATGTCGCAATGGCCGCGGTGTTGTAGTCGTTGACGTAGAGGCTGGTCACGGGGGCAAGTCGCAGAGCGTACTGTGCCACGGCCGCCATGTACCCGGCAGCCAGCCCGCCACCGCGGTAGGCCGGGTTCATCCAGACGCCCTGGATCTGCGTGGCCCGATCGGTGACGGTCCCGAGTTCGGCCTTGAAGCGGATCTCGCCCGACGAATCGGTGTCGATCATCGAATGCTCGGAAAGGATCAGCGCCCTGATCCGCGAACGGTAGAACGCTCCCCCGTGCACCAGCGGCGAGTATCCCAGTTCCTCTTCAAACATGGTGGCGCACGCCGGGAGCACCTTGTCGTACTCGTCGTCCCGGCTGGCCCGCAGCCCCGGGGTGGGGGCGATTGCAGGTTCCCCTGAGAGGGTCATCAGCGGCTGGTGCGGGCGGACGTTGAAGGCCTCGTGGGATCCGGTCGAAAGGACCTTCCAGATGCCCATGACGGCCTCGGACGGGCCGAAGCAGGATGCGAAATTGCGGTTCAGCCGCAGCAGCACCCGGCCATACTCCTCAGCCTCGTCCGCACCGATGTTGATGGGTACGACGTTGGCGCCCACCCAGCACGCCGATCGCAGGGTTCCGTTTTCAAAGCGGCCCAAGATCAGCGACCCGCCCAGACCGGGTCGTGCGGACCCAGTCAGGGTGAGCTGCGCGTCGATGAAGATGTTGCTGACGGGATCCGTCGAACAGAGGGCGCGAAGAGCCGCGGTATCCGTATCGTCGAGCACGCGGATACCCTCGGAGAGCTGGTCTCCGCCCCCGGGGTTTCGTCTAGCTGACGGTAACCACGGGGCCACCTTGGACAGGATTTTCGCCATCAAGGTCCCCCATTTCCTCTGCCAAGCGCATGGCTTCTTCGATCAGTGTCTCAACGATCTGGTCTTCAGGCACCGTCTTGATGACTTCGCCCTTCACAAAGATCTGGCCCTTGCCGTTTCCGGAGGCCACGCCGAGGTCGGCTTCGCGTGCCTCGCCCGGTCCGTTGACGACGCAGCCCATGACGGCGACGCGCAGCGGAACTTCCATTCCTTCGAGTCCGGCGGTGACCTGGTCGGCCAGCGTGTAGACGTCGACCTGGGCGCGGCCGCAGGACGGGCAGGACACAATTTCCAGCTTACGCGGGCGCAGGTTCAGCGACTGCAGAATCTGTGCACCGACCTTGACCTCTTCGACCGGTGGGGCCGAGAGGGACACGCGGATGGTGTCGCCGATGCCTTTGGAGAGCAATGCGCCGAAGGCGGTTGCCGACTTGATGGTGCCCTGGAAGGCCGGTCCGGCCTCCGTGACGCCCAGGTGCAACGGCCAGTCGCCGCGTTCGGCCAACAGCTCGTAAGCGCGAACCATGACGACCGGGTCGTTGTGCTTGACCGAGATCTTGAAGTCGTGGAAGTCGTGCTCTTCGAAGAGCGACGCTTCCCAGACCGCGGATTCCACGAGGGCCTCCGGGGTGGCCTTGCCGTACTTCTCCATCAGGCGCGGATCCAGCGAACCGGCGTTGACGCCGATGCGGATGGAGGTGCCGGCGGCCTTGGCGGCCTCGGCGATCTGCTTGACCTGGTCGTCGAACTTGCGGATGTTTCCGGGGTTCACGCGAACCGCTGCGCAACCGGCATCGATGGCGGCGAAGACGTACTTCGGCTGGAAGTGGATATCGGCGATGACCGGGATCTGCGACTTCTTGGCGATGATCGGCAGGGCCAGGGCATCGTCGGCCGAAGGGCAGGCAACGCGCACGATGTCGCAGCCGGTGGCCGTGAGCTCGGCGATCTGCTGCAGGGTGGCGTTGATGTCCGTGGTCGGGGTCGTCGTCATCGACTGGATGCTGACGGGGCTGTCCGAACCTACGCCAACCGAACCGACCTTGATCTGTCGGGTCTTGCGGCGCGGGGTGAGGACCGGTGGGGGTGCCGATGGCATTCCGAGGCTGACCGGGGTCAAGATTTCCTCCGTGAAGTTGAGTGTGGAAGTTCTTCCATTATCCCCCGCAAACTCGGGGGCGTGCCGCACCGGCTACGCGGTCGAAGGGCTCGACGCGGGCTTTGCAGCCAAGTGCCAACGGTGTGGGCGCGGTCCGGGCCTAGGCGTGGTGACTGAGCTCACCGGTGACGGGAACCCATCCAGTGATGCGCAGGGCTGCGATGGTGTTGTGGATGTTGAACGGGTCGTTCTTCAACGCCTCGCCAAGGGTTGCTTCATCGGGGGCCGAGATCAGCAGCAGTGCGCCGCTTCCGTCGGTGTAGGGGCCGGAGGCAACCAAGGTGATGGGGCCGTTTTCCGGCTTGAGGCTGGCCAGGAACTCGCGGTGCGCCGGACGGTGCTCGTCGCGGGTTGCATCGGTATTGGCGGCGTATACATACTCAACAGCAAAAACACTCATGGGCTACAGCCTAATGCTTTTAGCTGGGAATTCGGTGCCCAGCCTCCCGGTCCGCAGGCTGACGGCCCTTCTGCCGGCAGTCGGGGAATGGTTCCCGGCTCCCGAACATTCGCGGATTCACCTGAAACGGGACTGCACCAGCCAAGCAGTCCCGTGTCCTCACCGTCTGGCATGCCGTGGAGGGAAACCCGGCGCGGCATGTGAAATGCGGGGAATGTCAGGCCATTGCGGCATCGACCGGCGTCATGCTCTCTTCGATTCCGGCCCGCAGCTCAGGTCCGTCTTCGTGCCCATGACTGGTCACGGCGTGCAAGACCGCCAGCTCCAAGACTTCGTCGTGCGTACCAGCGATAGTCATTTGGCAGTTGGACACACTGGGCGTCTTGCGGCAGTCAACCATCATCCTGTCCATCATTCACCTCCTTGTTTCACCTGGGAGATTCACCTTTGCGCGGAAACCGTTCCTCGCTGTTCCATCGTCACTCCGACGTCTTGGCATAGTTCGATGCCCCGTACCAGTCCACGGTGACAACAGGCTCGTCGCCGACGACCCATGCGTCATGGCCCTGCGGCAGGCTGGTCACATCCCCTGGTCCCGCCAGGATCTCCTGCCCGTCATCCATCCGGATCGCAAGCTTCCCGCTGACGTGGTACTGGAAATGCGGGGCTTCGCAACTGTCCGTCCCGGCGATCGGCTTGACGTCGTTGGACCAACGCCAGCCGGGTTCGAGTGTCAGACGGCCAATGGTGCCGCCCGCCATCTCCAGGATCTCGGCCTTGCCGTTCGGGAAAACCCTGGTCTCGGTCGGAGTCCCGAAATGCTCGTGCTCTACCTTGCTCATATTCTCTATTCACCTCTTTTCATCACGTTCCGCTTACAGTTTGTTCCTGCCTATGGGCAGGGGCAATGGAAACTCCCGCCCATCTGAAGATCTGGCCAAGAGAGACGGGGCGAGGCCGGAATCCGCACTTGTGAAGGGCCTTCCGAGCACACGAAAAAGCGGTGCCGCGCCCCGGGAATCCGGGACGCGGCACCGCCTTCTGCCTGTGGAGTTCTTGCCTAGCCGAAGATGTTGACCGGCTTGACGATGTCCGCATAGATCAGCACGGCGCCCATGACCAGCATGCCCGTCGCGACAACGTAGGTCAGCGGCAGCATCCTGGCTATGTCCACCGGTCCCGGATCTGGGCGGCGGAAGAGCTTGGCGAAGGCGCGTCGCACGGCCTCGAAGAGCGCGCCGAGGATGTGCCCGCCGTCCAGAGGCAGCAGCGGGATCAGGTTGAAGACGAACAGGGCGATGTTCAGCCCGCCGATCAGCGAGATCAGCGAGGCGGCCTTGTCCGAGACGCCGATCTGGTCCATGGCGCTGATTTCGCCGGCGATGCGTCCCACGCCGACCACGGAGATCGGGCCGTTCGGGTCGCGCGGCGCATCGGAGAAGGCCGCCTGGCCGACGGCAACCACGCGTGCCGGGAGGTCCAGCACCACGCCGGCGACGCCCTGGATCTGTTTGCCGACGGCCGGAAGGACGTCGGAGACGGGCTGCGGGATGTTGCTGATCTGCGAACCCATGCCAATGAATCCGACGGCCACCGTGGCGGGGGTGCCGTCGGCGTTCATCACTGCGCGTCCTTCCGCGTCAAGCACCGGGCGTTCGGTCTTGAAGGGGGTGATGGTCGTGGAATGCGCGACCCCGTCGCGTTCGTAGGTCAGCGGGACAGATTCACCGGCACGTTCGCGGATGGCCTGGGTCAACCCCAGCCATTCGGTGGTGCCCACCGGCTTACCGTCGAAGGACGTGATGGTGTCGCCCGGGCGCAGTCCGGCGGCGTAGGCCGGGCCGGGTGCGTCGCTTGTCTTGCAGCCGTTGTTCACCGCCGGGTCGCGCTGGGCCTCCTGGCCCAGCGGAACCACGCACTGGTAGACCTCCGCCACGGTGCTGGTCTGCGCGGGGGCGCCGAACCCGACGGTGACGAGGCCGATCATGAACACGCCGATCAGCAGGTTCATGAATGGGCCGCCGAACATGATGATGATGCGCTTGTACACCGGCAGCTTGTAGAACAGGCGGTTCTCGTCGCCCGGCTGCAGCTGCTCGGCCGCGGCACTGCGGGCCTCGTCGGCCAGCTGCTGGAACATGCCTGTGGAGGACCTGCGTAGCGCCGGTGCGTCGGTGGCCCCGACGTTGCCCTTGTTCCTGGCCGGCGGGTACATGCCGATCATGGAGATGTAGCCGCCCAGCGGGATGGCCTTGAATCCGTATTCGGTGTCCCCGCGTTTGAAGGACCACAGCGTCTTGCCGAAGCCGATCATGTACTGAGGGACGCGCACGCCGAATAGCTTGGCCGGAACCAAGTGCCCGACCTCGTGCAACCCGATGGACACACCGACGGCGACCACCATGATGGCCACGCCGAGGATGAAAAGAAGAATACTCACAGTGCTTCCAAACGTTTGGCGGCGGCATTTCGTGCCCACGCTTCGGCGGCAAGTACCGAGTCGAGGTCCAGCGTGCCGGGTTCGGGGGTGTAGGTCTGCAGGATCGCGTCAACGGTCTCGACGATGTCGGTGAAGCGGATGGCCCCGGCGTGGAACGCCTCGACGGCTTCCTCGTTGACGGCGTTGTAAACGGCCATGTGCGTGGGCGAGGCGGAGGCGGCGGCCTTGGCCAGCTCGATCGCGGGGAACGCGGTGGCATCCAGCGGCTCGAAGGTCCAGGACGCGGCGGTGGACCAGTCGCACGGGGTTGCTGAGCCCGGGACGCGGTGCGGCCAGCCGATGCCCAGGGCGATGGGCAGGGCCATGTCCGGCGGGGACGCCTGGGCGATGGTGGACCCGTCGATGAACTCCACCATGGAGTGCACGATCGACTGCGGGTGCACCACGGCCTCGATGCGCTCCAGCGGCACGTCGAAGAGCAGGTGTGCCTCGATGACCTCCAGGGCCTTGTTGACCATGGTCGCGGAGTTGGTGGTGATGACCTTGCCCATGTCCCAGGTGGGGTGCGCCAGGGCCTGGGCCGGGGTGACATCACGCAGGGCCTCGCGGCTCCAGCCGCGGAAGGGCCCGCCGGAGGCGGTGACGATGAGCTTGTGGACCTCGTCGGGGGTGCCCGAGCGCAGCGCCTGGGCCAGTGCGGAGTGCTCGGAATCCACGGGGACCAGCTGCCCGGGGGCCGCGGCCTGCTTGACCAGCTGGCCGCCGACGATCAGGGACTCCTTGTTGGCAAGGGCCAGCAGGTGGCCGGCGTTTAGCGCCGCGAGCGTGGGGGCCAGACCGATGGAGCCGGTGATGCCGTTGAGGACCACGTCCGCGTCCGGGAACCCGGCGATCCTGGCCGCGGCGTCCGGCCCGGCGAAAAGTTCGGGTGAATAGACGTCGGCGCCGGCCTCGCGGGCGGCCTTCTGGATGGCCGCGGCCAGCGCGTCGAGGTCCGGGTTGGCCGAACCGACGGCCGGGGCACGGGTGGCGACGGCCTGTTGCGCCAGCAGTTCCAGGTTGTAGCCTCCGGAAAGCGCAGCAACGGCAAAACGGTCTGGCGCCGCGGCAATGACCTCGAGGCCCTGGGTGCCGATGGATCCTGTGGAACCGATCAGCGTGATGCGCCGGATGGTTCCGGGCACCGGTTGGGCAAAGACGGCGGAAGGCTGCAGGTTGTTCACTTGTCCATTATGGTCGTTGTTCCTGTGCCAACCCAATGAGCCACGGCTTGGGGGTGGGCGGGATGCAAGTGATGCCCGCCGTTTGCCCGGTCTTCGAAAAGGGGGCAGACTGCGGGCATCCTCGTGGTCCCGGGTGTCAAACGCCAAGGGTTCCCATGCCTTGACCGCCAGCACATTGCATTCGGCCTGCAGCAGGATCCGTTGGGCGTCGGATCCCATGAGCATCTTGCCCACCGGCGAGCGCCCCTTGGGATTCCATTGGGGAACGCGGTAATGCTGAGACAGCTCAGGATCCCAGGGGCTTTCCAGAACATCATTTGACGGGGAGGCGGAACTTCTGCGCGTTCCCGGGACTGACCGTTTGGCGGCGGAGCTGGGTTTGGCACCGGTCAGCGCACAGCGCTACCTGGAATCCCCTCCAGTCACCGGGAGCCCGTCGGGTCGAACCGGTCCTAGGTCCAGTCGGAGTCTTCCCAGGTGCCGCTTTGCTGTTTCTGGTGTGCCTCGCGGGTGAACATCAGGCACACGCGCGTCGCTTCGCCGACGATGATGCCGTCCTGGTTGCGGCCCACATGGCTGAAGGTGGCTACGCCGAGCCCCGGACGGGATTTGGAGGGCCGCAGGTCAACCACGGACGTTTGGGTGTAGAGCGTGTCCCCGGGGTAGAGCGGGTGCGGGAACCTGATGTCGGTGAGTCCGAGCTGGCCCACCAGGGTGCCCTGGGTCAGTTGGGACACGGACTGGCCCACCATGGTCGCAAGCGTGAACATGGAATTCATGAGGCGGCGGCCAAAGGGCTGGGTCGCGGCGAACGCCGCATCGAGATGCAGCGCCTGGGTGTTCATGCTCAGCGTGGTGAACAGGACGTTGTCGGCCTCGGTCATGGTTCGGCCCGGGGAATGCACGTACAGGGCGTCGGCATCGAGTTCGTCGAAGTAAAGTCCGCGTTGCTCGACCCTCTTGCCGAGATCATCGTTCGTCATGTTTCTACCCCTCCAGTTCTTCCATCCCCTGAGAGCCAGGCACCCCGGCCGCCTACGGCGAACGAGGGCCTTGTTCCGTCGAAGCATCCACGGAACAGCCCGTATGCGTATCCTACAAACCCGGGCACCCGATAGCGCAAGGGGTGATTCTCAAAGCCCCAGTGAGCGGGCAATCAGCATCAATTGCACCTGGGTGGTGCCCTCGCCGATTTCCAGGATCTTCGAGTCCCGGTAGTGCCTGGCAACCAGGGACTCGTTGATGAACCCGTAGCCGCCGAAGATCTGGGTGGCGTCCCGGGCGTTGTCCATGGCGGCCTCGCCCGCGACCATCTTGGCGATTGCCGCCTCGGTCTTGAAATCCTTGCCTGCCAGCATCCGTGCCGCGGCCGCATAGTAGGCAAGCCGCGAGGTGTGCACGCGCGCCGCCATCCTGGCGATCATGAAGGAAATGCCCTGGTTCGACCCGATGGTGTCCCCGAAGGCTGTGCGGGTCTTGGCATAGGCGACCGCCTCGTCGAGGCAACCCTGTGCGGCCCCGGTGCCAAGGGCAGCGATGGCGATGCGCCCCTCATCAAGGATCGACAGGAAGTTTGCGTAGCCGCGGCCGCGTTCACCGAGCAGGTTTTCCTCAGGCACCCGTACATCCTTCAGGCTCAGCGGGTGCGTGTCCGAGGCATTCCAACCGACCTTGTTGTAGGCCGGTTCGACGGTGAAGCCCGGGGTCGGCCGGGGCACCAGGATCGTGGAAATTTCCTTGGCCGGCGTTCCGTCGGGCCGCGTCTTGGTGCCGGTGACCGCCGTGACGGTCACCAGCGTGGTGATGTCGGTGCCGGAGTTGGTGATGAATTCCTTGCTTCCGTTGATCACCCAATGCCCCTGGTCGAGGGCGGCCTTGGTCTGGGTGCCGCCGGCATCGGAGCCCGCCCCGGGTTCGGTGAGCCCGAAGCCCGCCAACTCCTCCCCTGCGCACAGTGCCGGCAACCAGCGTTCCTTTTGCGCCGCGGTGCCGAAACGGTACACGGGCATGGCACCCAGGCTGACTCCGGCTTCGAGGGTGATGGCCACGGACTGGTCGACCCGGCCCAGTTCTTCGATGGCCAAGGCCAGGGCGAAGTAGTCGCCTCCCATGCCCCCGTACTCCTCGCTGAAGGGAAGCCCGAACAGCCCAAGCTGTCCCATCTGCGCTATGACGTCGTAGGGGAAGGAATGCGCTGCGTCGTGTTTTGCCGAAACCGGTGCAACGACTTCGTTGGCGAATTCGCGCACGGTGTCCACGAGCTGCTGGTATTCCTCGTCGAGCTCCAGATCGATCACGTTCCCGCCCCTTCCAGTGGCGCGCCGGCCTCAGAAACGACTGGGTTCATCGATTCTTCGACGCTGGCTTGTAAAGCTCTTGGGCTTTGCCAAGTGACCACGTATTGTTAGTGATCATTAACTGAATTCGAGGCTAGTGTTGCAGGGCACACTTGTCCAGCATTCACAGCGAATTGATTCGGCGACCCCGGCCCGGCCAGCATTCGGCCCACAGGGGCACAAAGGAGCATCGAACACCCCATGAATGCCACGTCAATCACCCCGGCTTCGACCGACAGGGACAGGGCCAAGGCGCAACGACGCCGGGACCTCCTGGTCGAAGCCACCCGGCTGTTCGCCATCCGCGGCTATGCGGGCGTTTCGCTCGAGGACCTGGGGGCGGCCTGCGGCATCAGCGGACCGGCCGTGTACCGGCACTTTTCCGGAAAATCCGCTGTGCTGATCGCATTGCTCGTGGGGGTCAGCCAGGACCTTCTCAAGGGAGGCAAGGAGGTCAGGGCCGAGGGCGGAACACCTTCGGAAATCCTGGGACGGCTCATTTCCTTCCACACCGATTTTGCCCTCGCGCGCCCGGACATGATCCAGGTCCAGGACCGCAACCTGGAGGCCCTCCCCGAAGCCGAGCTGCACCTGGTGCGCAAATTGCAGCGCGACTACATCTCCCTGTGGACCGAGCAATTGCACCTGATCCACCCGGAAGAATCGGCAACAGTCATCCGCTTCCGGGCACACGCGGCATTCGGCCTGCTCAATTCGACGGCGCACTCCGCGCACTCGCCCCGCACGTCCAAGAAGGGCCTGCGTAAACTACTGAACCAGATGGCGACCGCTGCCCTGTCCACCCCGGTAGGCTAGGGGCAAGTCGATCAACACATATAGAGAGGCAGTGACCGTGCAGCTACGGCCCATACAGCCAGAAGACCTTGACCAGTTCTTCGAACACCAGCAGGATCCCGAGGCCAACCTCATGGCGGCGTTCACGGCGCGCAACCCGGCCGACCGTGGCGTTTTCGACCACCACTGGAACCTGATCCTGAAGGACCCCTCGGTCATCGTGCGCACCATTGAGCATGAAGGCGAGGTGGCGGGTTCGATTCTGCTCTTTGAAAACGAAGAAGTTCCGGAGATCAGTTTCTGGACCGCCCGCCGCTTCTGGGGCAAGGGAATCACCACGTCGGCAGTCGACACCTTCCTGGCCGAATACACCGCACGCCCGCTGCGTGCCCGGGTCCCGCAAGACAACATCGGGTCCATCAAGGTCCTGGAACGACGTGGTTTCAAGGTCATCGATGAGGACTCCGATTTCTCCAACGCCCGCGCAGCGGTCGTCAAGGAATTCATCATGGAGCTGGTCTAGCCGCTCCCCCGCATTCTTGCCTTCGGGCACGAGGAATGGCCGGCTATCCAATGGGATATCCGGCCATTCCTTTGTTCTGTTACGTAAGGGCCGATCCGGAAGGGATCAGTTCCCGTTTTCCAAATCCATGAGCAAGCGGCGGGCCTCGCGGCGAACTGCCTGCTCACCGGGCTCCGGAACCGGGGCCGCCGCAAGCAGCTTGCGCGTGTACTCTTCCTTGGGCGCGTGCAGGACGTCGCTGACGCGACCCTGCTCGATCGCCTTGCCGGACTTCATGACAACCACCGAGTGTGCCAACAGGTCCACGACGGCCAGGTCGTGGCTGACAAACAGGCAGGCGAACTCGTAGCGTTCCTGCAGTTCCTGGATCATCTCCAGCACCGCGGCCTGAACCGAAACGTCCAACGCGCTGGTCGGCTCGTCGGCGATCAGCAACTCGGGATCCAGGGTCAGGGCGCGTGCGATGCACACGCGCTGGCGCTGGCCGCCGGAGAGCTCGTGCGGGTAGCGGTTGATGACCGAGGCCGGCAGGTGCACCGCCTCAAGCAACTCCTTGGCGCGCTTGACGCGTTCTGCGCGGCTTCCGACCTTGTGCACCACCATGGGTTCGGTGATGCAGTCGCCGATCGGGAACCGCGGGTTCAGCGAGGCCGCCGGGTCCTGGAAGATCACGCCCATCTTGGCGCGCACCGCGCGTGCGGCCTTGGGCCGCAACTTGGTCAGGTCGCTGCCCTGCACCGCCAGGCGTCCCGAGGCCACGGGAAGCAGGCCCAGCACGGCCTTGGCCACGGTGGACTTGCCGGAACCCGATTCACCGACGATGCCCAGGATCTCCCCTCGGGCAATCTCGAACGAAACATCGTCAACGGCGCGGAACTTGCTTCCGCGCATGTCGTATTCCAGCACCAGGTTCTTGGCTTCAAGCACGAGCTTGCGCTCCGGCTCGACGGCCACAACGGGCTCGGCGACCCAGCTGCCGTCAACGGCCACCGCCTCGAGGCGCGGAACCGAGGCGAGCAGCTTCTGCGTGTACGGGTGCTGCGGCGCATTGAGCACCTGTTCCACCGTGCCGGTTTCGACCAGGGAACCGCGGAACATCACTGCCACGCGGTCGGCCAGGTCGGCCACCACGCCCATGTTGTGGGTGATCAGCAGGATGCCGGTGTTCAGCTTGTCCTTGAGCTCGCGCAGCAGGTCCAGGATCTCGGCCTGCACCGTCACGTCGAGCGCGGTGGTCGGCTCATCAGCGATGATGACCTTCGGGTCGCAGGAGATCGCCATGGCGATCACGATGCGCTGGCGCTGGCCGCCGGAGAACTGGTGCGGGTACTGCTTGATGCGCTTGGCCGGTTCCGGGATGCCGACCATCTCAAGCAATTCGATGGCGCGAGCGGTTGCTTCCCTGCCGTAGGCAAGGCCGTGCAGCTCGAGGGACTCGGTGAGTTGGCGCTCGACCGTCAGCACCGGGTTCAACGCGGTCATGGGCTCCTGGAAGACCATGGCGATTTCGGTGGCGCGCATCTTGCGCATCTTGGCCTCGGGCATACCGACGACGTTGACGCCGCCGACAAGCGCCTTGCCGGTGATGTTCGCGTTCGAGGGCAGCAGGCCCATGGCGGCGGTGGAGGTCACGGACTTGCCGGAACCCGATTCGCCGACCAGTGCCACGACTTCGCCGGGGAACACCTCAAGGGTGAGTCCCTTGACCGCGTGGACCTCGGAAAATTCCGTATCGAATACGACATTGAGATTCTCGAAGCTCAGTGCCGTGCCGGTTGTGCCTTTCACCGGTACTTGGATGCTCATGAGAGTTCCTTCTTCTTGCGGCGCTTTGCCTTGCGGGTCTGGCGGGGGTCGAACGCATCGCGCAATCCGTCGCCCAGGAAGTTCACGCTCAGGGCGATGGCGACGATGATCATGCCCGGCCACCAGAACAGCCACGGGCGGGAGGTGAATGCGTTCTGGTACTGGCTGATGAGCAGGCCCAGGGATGATTCCGGCGCTTTCACGCCGAAGCCGAGGTAACTCAGCGAGGTTTCAAGCAGAATGGCGCCGGCGATGGCGAAGGTCGCGTTCACGACGATCACGCCAACGGTGTTCGGCAGCAGGTGCTTGAAGATCACCCGGCTGGTTGTCGAGCCCATGGCCTGTGCCGCTGCGACGTATTCGCGTTCGCGCAGGGTCAGGACTTCGCCGCGCACCAGGCGGGCCAATCCCGTCCAGGTCACCAGTCCCAGCACAAATGCGAGCGCCAAGATGGAGTTGGTGGACTTTCCGGCCATCTGGCCCAGGACCGCGGCCAAGACCAACAGCGGGATCACGATGAACAGGTCGGTGATGCGCATCAGCACCTCGTCGACCCAGCCGCGGAAGTAGCCGGCCAGGGCGCCGATGATAGCACCGATGAAGGTGGAGATGGCGCCTACAACCACGGCGATGATGATGGACTTTTGGGTGCCGCGCATGACCAAGGCAAAGTAGTCCTTGCCCGTGTCGTCCTGCCCGAACGGGTGTTCACCTAAGGTGATGCCGCTGCCGCCCAGCCAGGTCGGCAGCAGGCTCAGGGTCGGGGCGCCGCCGTTGACGAGGGGGCCGGATTTCAGGTAGCTATGGTGCCACCAGCCCGGGATGCCCGCAAACCCGATGGAGCTGAAGGCAACCACCGTGATGAAGACCAGGATGATCGATGAGATGATCGCCGGCTTGTGATTCAGGAAGCGGCGGCGGATCAGTTGGCCTTGGCTCTTGGACTCGGTGGCCTTTTGGGCCAGCTCCGCGTCTTCTACCTCGACCAGGGAAACGAGCTGCTGCTCGTTTGGCTCCATTTCGGAAATCATGCTCGATGAACCTCGTAGCTCTTCGTTGTTCTGGTGCGCGCTCATATCCGGATCCTCGGGTCTAGGAGCGCATAGAAGATGTCCGCAAGCATGTTGAAGAGAACAGCTGCGGTTCCGGTGACCAAGAAGAAGGCCATGACCGGCGCCGGGTCCACGGCGGTCAGGCCGGTGCGGAACATTTCGCCCATGCCCTTCCAGCCGAAGACTGCCTCGGTGATGACAGCTCCGCCGATCAGGCCCGCGAAGTCGAAGGCCGCGATGGTGGCGATCGGGATCAAAGCGTTGCGGAAGGCATGGCGGAAGATCACGGTGCGTTCACCCAGGCCCTTGGAGCGGGCCGTGCGAATGTAGTCCTGCTGCCCGACTTCAAGCATCGAGGTTCGGGTGTAGCGGGAGTAGCTGGCCAGCGAGATCACTGCGAGCAGGATCGTCGGGAGCAGCAGCTGGGCCCCCCTGTCCAGGAAGACTTCCCAGAAGCTGCCCATGAAGTCCGGGGTCTGCGAACCGATGGTGCCCACCGGGCGCGGCTTGAGCTGCAGGAAACCGGGCCAGGCGCGGAAGATGTGGTCGATGACCGTCAGGCCGGCAAAGGCAAGGCCGGTGAAGGCGCTAACCCACATGGCGACCTTTCGGACCCGGCCGCCCATGTAGTAGCCGATGGCGCCGGGGATGGCCATCGATAGCACGCCGCCAATGATCAGCACCGGGGTGCTGGGCGCCTCGAGGATGGAGAAGGTTGCGTAGTAGAAGATGATGCCCAGGCCCACGGTGATCAATGCCGGGTAGAGCACCGCCTTGTTTCGCACGCCCACGGTCATGGCGGTGCCGCTGAGGGCAACGGCCAGGGAGAGGACGACGATGCCGACCAATCCCAGTTGCGGGTAGCGGAAGAAGTTCAGCCACAGCAAGTACGGGATTGCCACTCCGACGAAGGCCGCCGACACTGCGAAGGTGGCGATACGGCGCTTGACGCTGCCGCCCAGGAACACCTGCATGAGGAGACCGAAGAGCACCGCCACGACAATCGTTTGAAGCGGCGTGATCGAGGGTTCCTTGATCCAGTTGTTGTAGCCGATGGCCATGTATTCCTTGAGCATGACCGCGGCCCAGAAGACCGGCAGGGAGAAGAACAAGAAGGTCAGGAAGGTGACGCCGTAGTCCAGGCCCGAGTACTGTCGAACGGCGGTGAGCACGCCGATGGCAATGCCGAAGATGGCTGCCAGCACCGTGGCCAGGATGACCAGGCGCAACGTGGAGGATGCTGCGGCGCCGAGCAATCCGGAAACCTCAACTCCCTGGACATTGGTCCCGAGGTCGCATTGCAGTGCAAAGCACTTGCCAACGCCCATGAGCCAATCCCAGTACCTCAGGTACCAGGGCTGGTCCAGATTCATGTACGCACTGCGTTGCGCCATGAGGTAGTCCCGGTTTTCGGCGGAACTCTCACGCAGGTTACCGAGTGGATCCCCGGAGTTGATCACCAATACGTAGAGAAGGAATGAGGCGGCGAGCAAAATGCCCAACGAGGCCCCGAGCCTTT